>NZ_SZWR01000019.1:81053-100097 GCF_005280875.1 Citrobacter sp. wls827 | reverse complement strand
TTAAGTTTCCTTAAGCGGGCTTCTTAAATATGGCTCCTCTGACTGGGATCGCCTTCGCCATTAACTGGCTGATTGGTAAGCTAAACCTAAAAATTGGGGTTGTCAAGACCACCAGAATGACCACCTATTTTTTCTGGTTTTTTCTTTCTGTACACAAGTCGAGTACTATGGCTTGTACACCACCTCATCTATGCTTTTCTTCAAACCAGATAAAGCGCAAAAAAGCTGTGCGGTAGATCGCCAAGGATTACTACATAACATCAGGAGCCAGATAAATGATGGAAGGTAAACTAATTTTCTGCTCGGACTCAATACTACGCTTTCGTTCTGACTATGATGAAACGACGGCCCTTCCGTTACTCTCAATACAGAAAGCCATTTCAGATACCGATCCATTTTTTCTTCTCAGGTTCTTTCGTCATACCGTGATGATTGAAGAAGGAACAACGCTGGCGAATATCTTTTTTGCGATTGAGCCGTGGAAGGAATTGCTAACCGCTTACTTGGATCGGGATGTTGGAGCCTATATTGACGAAGTAAGAAAACCATCTAAACCTACCACATGGGATCTTGAATGGATTGGCATTGATCGCCGTAGCTCTGTTTACCGCGCATATCAGCATCAGGATATGGGAGACGGTGAGGATTTTACAGCCTGGTTTAACCGTGAGCGGATCCCTACTGAAGAATTTGATATTGAAAGTAGCTGTGATGCTTCCGGTTTTATCAAAGGAGATAAAGAACGCTGGAGCCTTAGCGAAAATATCCACGAAATTAAAAATCTGCCAGTGATCCTCTACAACAAGCAAACGTTGATGACCTTACAGAAGGATGAGCTGCTAAAAGAAAGTGTCTCTGGTGTGAATAGTACCGGTCGAAGTCGTTTTGTTTATGGGGATACCTCCTTTTCCTTCCATGAAGTGATGGAAGCGATTTTCATTAGTGGTTTGTTTTTCCAGACGCCACGTGCTGCTGCAAGTTGCTTTGACGAGTTAAAAAATAGTATCGATGGACTGGGAAACGAGGTATCGAAGGAGGCTGAATCTAATTTCTCTGACAGTGGAGAAGATAAACAGCTAAAAATAGAAGTTGCCGATGGAGCCTTTGATTCCCTGATTACTCACATGGAGTTTGAAACCGAAAACTGGCAGCTGATCAAGAAACAATGCCAAAAAGAGGGTTCTTTGCCAGTCAGGATTGGGGTTATTACACCGGCAAAGCCGCCTAAGTTGCGATTGTGCGGAGAGATTTTAAAAGCTAATGATGCCTAATTGGTATTTTTTGTCTTCTGGTTCAGGTGGCGGAAGCCATAGGCATTCGAGGGATACTAATTAATGCCTTGTTCGACGGCGACTCAACTTCTTACTGAAAAAGGGTGCTGTAACGACATATCTCACGCGTGAGCATATTCTTTTAACAACATGGTCTATCCGGGCAGGTGAAATATCATGGAACGCAAAGGGTCGGGTTCATCGGGGGCAGGATCGCATGCTGGACGGGGATTTCGCTATCAGGATGCAGTCGGAGTATGGTTGTCACTCCGCTGTTGGAATCAAGAACTTCACTATGGCTCCGTGATCCCTGAGGGGCGAGATGATTACGAGTTACAGGGCTCCAGGGGCTCTGCTCTAGTACAAGTTAAGTCTCGTCGTGATCACATGGGATTATTCCCGATTAGTGAGGTTGTTGGTTTTGTGCGAGCGCTTTGGAGCCGGTACGAAGTATCTCCGGATCCTGGCAAAGATTTGAATCTGATCCTTGAGCGCCCTGTTATACAGGGGCCAAAAACAGATTATATTCTCACTGAACATACCGGCTTAGCTGAAGTTCTGCGGGGAGACTCTCGCTGGAAATTACTTGCACCTCGTACTCATATCTGGATAGCTGCTGGACCTGCGGAAAAAGCAATCGAAACTATCAGTCATACACTTTCTTGTGCACCAGTGGCTGCACAAGTTTACTACGGTGAATTGTTAAACCACATTGGTGGTTTGGCTGATGCGAATGGGATGGTTAAGAATGGAATATACGAAGGATTGGCTATATCCGATGTCGAAGCGGTTATTCGTCGAATGGAGCCTATCCTTGATGTAGCGGGCATGGAGATGGCTCTGCGTGAAGGATACTGCGATGCTATTGATTTTCTGACTACGGTAGACGAGCCTGTATTTTATCAGGGAGTTGATACCCGACCGGCCCATCTTGCTGCGGGCCTTGTAGTGGAAAGACCTGAAGCGCGCAGTGCGGTTTTGACTATGCTGGCTACCCAAAGAGCTGCTCTCATCGTTGGGCAGTCGGGTACCGGTAAATCAGCTCTCATGTGGGAAACAGCCCGCGTCAGCCGACATACAGTACGCTGGTTTGAAATTACGCGAGGTGACAGCTTTGACTCCCATTTGCTTATCCGTTTTGCCCGTTCATTAAGAGCGTCATCTACAGCGCCCGTTGGTTTTATTTTTGATGATGTGGGTAAAGGAAAAGTGGGCCTTTGGGATAGCTTGCTGCGTGAGGCAAGAGCCGGAAGCGGCATTCTTCTACTCGGTTCAATCAGAGAAGAAGACATTTTTATGCTAACTACCCGGTCTTTCGCCGGAGAGATCCGCCCAACCGTGGAAGACGTTGTCGCAGAACGTATTTGGCAACAGCTTTCTCATCAGGGACAAACCACATGGGCTGGCTGGCGAGAGCCATGGGCGCAAAGTAATGGGCTTTTGCTCGAGTACACGCATATCCTCACCCGTGGTGAACGGCTGGAAATAGTTCTTGGAGAACAGATAGATTGTCGCCTTCGTGAGGCAAGGGATGCCGAGCTGGCTATTCTTCGTATTACCGCACTGGCTGGTGCTGCGGGGGCGATGGTTGATATTGACCGGTTATCTGAAGTTTTAGACCTCTCTCAGAGCGATCTTTCCCGAGCGCTGCGGCGGCTCATTGATGAACATCTCATTTCCAAATCCCGAAATGGGCAGTTGGGAGGGCTGCATCAGCTACGCTCTGCGGCTATTTCCAGTTTCTGCCATAAGTATCCGCCACCAACACTGTTGCATACCATCGCAGAAGCTGTACTTGCTGTTCACAACATGAATCTGGATATGTTTGTGGCTTATATCATCATCCATTATCCAGAAGCGAAAGCTGCTTTGATTAAGGCGATTACGACCCGAATCGAGCGTGAGCACAATCCCGCTGTGTTAGCTACTGTGCTTTCAGGATTGGGGCAAGCACATATTGAGATGACGCTGCGGGATTGGATCCCGGAGGTGAAAGCGATGGGGGCAGAATCGACGCTTATCACAGGTATTGTTATGTTTGCTGTAGCTAATGCAGACCTTTCCTCGGATATTTTCCCTGAACGTATTAAAGATTCAATGCGGGTATTGCAAACACGCTCTGCTTCTGACCCCCGTCTGGCTTTACTCTCTCAGCTTTCATCAACAGCTATTAAGCAGATCGTTTCTGTTGCGACGGTATCAAACCTTCGCGAACTTCTTGGTGCTCTATTAGGATTAGCGACCCCAGTTAATATTCGGCAGATGATTGCTGATGTAAGGCCCTGTTTTGATAAGCTGGATCTCATGTCAATCGCCGATCTACTGGGTGCCGCCCGGCTTGTCGATACTGAGATTGCAATGGTATGGGCTAGGAACAATAATCCAGAGCAATTAATTGCACGTGTTCCACTTGAGGTCCCATGGGCTGGTCCTGTTGTTATTGAAAGTGCACCGGAAGGTCGATTGTTACGTAGCTCAATCTTCCATGTTGCCCATTCCGTTCAGACAGACGTTCATGAAGACGCTGTACAGCTTTGCACACTCCTGCTTGGAATAGATCCTACGGCCGCAGTTGTCGCTGTTGATGCTGTTGCAGCGGGAGGTTTTCTTTCAGGAACGCCAGATTATCCCCTTGCGACTAAGCGAATTCCCAGAGATAACTTGCCTCCATCTGCATTACCCGAATGGAATAAACGTTGGATTGCGACGGCAGCCAGGCTGGTAGGGACAGAAAACTATACGGACTACTTACGGCGTGCTCTTGTACTGTTAAATGAACTCGTTCCACTCGTTGAAAAAATTCTGGACGGCGCCTTACGTGGCAAAACGCCGTCATCTAAAATTCTGGGGCGATATGGTGCCGTGCATGAAGCTACCCGTGAACTCACTCCGCCAAACGGAGGTAATCTAATCGGTATGGCTACAGAGCTGCATGCCACGCCTGTTCAGAATATATTATTTTGTTGTTCTGCGGATCTTATACGGCGATTTATCTCTCTTCCTGAAGGGTGTGGAGCATACATTTCGTGGCTGAAAGATTTGTTAAAAGACATAGAAAAGTCAAAGAATTACCCATGGGATTTGATCGGCGGATATCCAGAAAAATCCTTTACCCGATTGCAAGAACTCATCATGTCGCTACGTTTGCTGTCAGCAGAAGCAGGGACTCAGGGAAAGAAACCAACACAACTATGGGTAGCAGAAGCCAAACTGGCTACCCGTGGAGGAGCATTGAGTAGTGCTGTCAGAGTGGTGAGGCGTCAATTTAATAAATTAGTATCCGATTGCCTAGTGGAAGTAGAAACCAGACTGGAAAGCGAAAAAATTGCAATAGAACTTCATGCTCGCCCTGACTGGGAGGAGCCTTTACCGTGGCCAACATCAGAATTTCTGGCGATTGTTGATCTTGAGTATCCCGAAGACTGGCTGATATGGCTTGAGGAAAATGGAGCGTATATTCAGAATGCAATTGGCAACCATCGTCGTCTATGGATTATTCCCCGTATTGCAGGAATTTTAGTATCGCGCCTTACTGTCAGTGCGATAATTAATCTCTTTGCTTCTCCGTATGCCGTTGATGACTGGCTAGATGAATTAAAATTCCCCCGACTGAACGATATGCTGACTCAGGCCGCGCAGCCCGTATTGGCACTCATCAGCGAGCTTGATGGATTACGTCATTTCGATCTTGGAACAGAGAGTCGTCCCGGGGTGGAGCAATCTGTACGTCAGGAAGATGAAAAAGCACTGATAGCCGCTTTGCAAGAATTTGAACAGATAGCAGAAGGTACGCCAGTTCAAATGCTGCTCCGGCAACTCAATGAAGAATGTATATCTGGGCGAGTTGCCATCGCTGCGGGAGAGGCGGCTATGCTACATGGTCAATTCACTCCAGGAGGCGAAGCGTTACTGATGCTTCAATCAACTTTACTGACTCAGGATCTGGTGACTGCTTTGTTGCAAACATAGGTTATTGCATTTCCCCTCTCCTGACAAAACAGCGGAAGCCAGAGAATATACCCAGGCTTCCGTTACCATATTGTACGATTACAGCTTTTCGATCTCACTGGTTACATCAAAAACGTATCCCAACCGACGACCGCAGACATGAATGTTTAACCATATAAAAATATGGGATTAAGTTTCTGACGTTTGCATAATGTCAGGTAAAATACGCACTTAACTACCATAACGGTTGCGATTGGGCGTAGCATAATAAGTGCCCGTACAACCCCTCGAATACAAGCCGTCTCAGCGAGTATTTCACATAGCCCTCTAACGCTGTGTTTGGTGCGTTAATACGTCCATACCCGATTTTCAAAATGCAGTTGTGCCAGAAGGAATTGAAGACATGCAATCCGAACAAAATCACAACATTCGACATCTTCCATTACCACAAAGTGTCAGAGAAGCCATTACCGCAGCAAGAAAACAGGCCGGTACGTTTTACTCCTTTACCGAAGCAGATACACCACTACTGATTCAGTCCCAGGATGGTACGGCGAGTGGCAAAAGCTATAACGTTTTCGCTCAATACATCGAAAGCGTAAATCCAGCAATCAACCCAGGCAATAGCCATCGCAATCTGGTGTTTATCACACCGCTGAAATCACAAATTGACATCCCGGAACAACTTATCGCTCGCGCCCGAGATAAGAAGATTGAATTGTTACCTTATCTTTCGCAAGGGGATATCGCAGATCTTGGTTTTACTTCATGGGTGAAATCTCCTGAAGGGAAAACACCTACAAACCGGGAACGTTATCGCCGCTGGATCAAGCAAGCCAACAAATTGATGTCTGGTGACATTCAGCTTATTTTTCAACGTCTGAAAGCGGAAGTTGATGCGCGTAATAGTCTGGAAGTACGTCTGGAAACAGAGATTAAAGTGGGGGCAACGTTTGAACAAAAACGTCTGGAGGATGAGTTACGTCTCAATAGTTTTCATTTAGCCGGTCGATTACAGGAAGCGACTGTGGCGATGCTTAATGCCCTGAATCAGGATCTGGCGGCTTTACTTGATGGGGAAGCGGCTAACCCTCGATATGCACTGGCGACGGAAATGGTTAAACATCTTTTCCCGTTTCAGATTGCACTGTATCGCCGATGTATCTTGCTGGCCACGACGAAAAAGTTCGATGGAAGTGTGCTGTTACTGAAACGTGATAAAGAAGGCGGCTATCACCGGAGTTCACAACAACTGGACCACGTTCTGGGTCAGAAAAAAAGCCTCAAAGTGAATCCGTTAGGCGAGATTGCTAACCAGACTAATCCACAGCGAATTGAGAGCTTAAAAGAGCAATATTGGATAACCGACGAAGACTCACCTTTCGCACAACGTGATATTCGTTTTACATTAGTTCTGGACGAAGAGCACGAAGCCTACCGTATCTTCCAGCAGAATGTTTGCCAGACATTAATGAACGACGATCAGCAGCTTCCTTCGTTACTGGCAATTTTACATCGTGTACTGGAATATGTGGATGAATGTTCTTCCGATGAAAGAGCGCCAGGGTATACCCCTCTGAAAAATTATGTCGATGAGATCAACAAAGCCTTATTACAATGTGATTTACGACCAGATTTCGATCTTAAGAAGCTGACCAGACTCTTTAGAAATAGTTTGCTTGATATCGTCGTCGATAGCCGTAATGCTGAGCAGGTTATCGCGTTAATTGGTAATATTTTCAGTTATCAGATTCAGCGATTTTACCGTGAGTCAGATCTTCGTCGTATTCATTTACGTAGTCACGGGCGTCATTCATACACTGAAGTCTATGTTTCTGAAGATGACAAAAAAGTTCCAGATGAATTTACCCTATATGAACTGTATCAGACACTGACTGCTCTATTATTAGCCTCTGCCCGGTTGGAAACACCCAAACATGTCTGCGATTTGCTTGCACAGCAGGAGATGGCAAATCAGAATAACCCATTGTCTGTTTTCATTCGTAAAGCCCAAAGTATTAAAGGAGATATAGATCATTTGTCTTCCAGTGAACCTCAGAAAGAACAGTTGATAGATGACTTTTTTACCTATTTTCAACCCAAGACATTGTTTTCCCTTTCGCCACGTGAACAGGTAAGAATTGAGGCTGAACAACTGAGGGGATGGGTATTACTCAAATTTCGGATGGAGTTAATTAAGGAGTTACCCGAAATAGCATTATTACGTGTGCTTTATAATACACGTAATACTATTATTTTACTGTCTGCTACAGCAGGATTTCCTGCAACGTATAATGGGCAGTACAGCCGCCCGTTTCTGGATAAATACGCCCGTGACTTGAACTATCGCATCAGGCAGCGGGATGTTGATTCTGCTTCGCCCCTGTCGGCGATCCGCGACAACAGAAACCTTCATCGTCCTGTAGCGCTGGAGGTATTTGACGATCAGGTACTGGAGTTTTTACCACAAAACGAGGAGCCTGAGTTCAGGAATGCATATCGTTTCTGGCTCAAAATGCTCGAACCATACTCTACAGCCGTTCAGTTTAATCGCTATCATAAACGAGAGTTTCATCGCCAGTTACAGAGTATGTTACTTGCGGCCTATACTGGTCGGCACATTCTATGTATTGGGATCAGTAGCCGTTTTTTTGCGATTATCGGGAATTTTCTTCGTGCCAATAAGTTAAGTGCAAATCCCTATCGTGGGGTCGCTATTCTTGACAATGAAACACGTCGGGGGAACGATTTACCTCGTGTATTTGAAATCACTCCTTTTGCTGAGCGGCATAGATTACGTGTCGTCATGTTTGATTCAAAACTCAACCGGGAAGATCCGGTAAGAGACTATCTGCAAATTGATCACCAAAACTTAGCAATATGCATGGTTTCCCACTTCCAGGGGGCTGGCACAGGGCTTAATTATTATGTCACTTATCCGGTACCGTCAGAACCTACAGGAGCAGATTCAGAGCAAATCGACTTTGATGAATTAGCAATGGTCTGCGGTAGCTACTGGAGTCAGATTAATGCAACTCCATCGCGAAACACGCTGGAAAATTATATTACCTTACTTAAGCATTATGCTCATGGAAGCGTGCCTCGTCAGGTTGGTGATTTCGATACGGATCTAGTTGATTCTGATGCTGCCCAATTGCTGGATACTGAACATACCGTCGAGCTTCATAAAATTGCAATGCAAACTATTGGCCGCACAGAACGGCGTGATGCCCAAATGGATGGGATTATTCGTTTACCTTCTGGTGTTCATCATAATGCATTGTGTGTTTTTCGGGATTTGGATCGTCATCCAAATGCACAACCGTTACTTGCTTCCCTGAGTCTGCATAACCACCTATGGTTCAAACGCGCAAAAGAGGATTTATTAAAAGCCAGCTTTTCTTTCGATAGTCAGCGTAGCGAATTTGAAAATAAAGTTGTTAAAGCAATAGATATGTATAGTGACTTTGAAGCTGAACTGAAAAATAAAATTCTGCCACTGGCAAGACAAGGTGATCGAAATGCAATTGAGTTAAATGAAGCATTACGTCACCGGGACTGTTTTACCGATCCTCAGTCATATATGAAGCGTCTTAAACGCAACGCGATTATTAAGAAAAATGCTTACCTTAGCGACTGTGTAAGCCATTTTTATCTGGAGCGCACTGCCGATTGGGAAAATGTGATACTAGCTAAAACCTTAGATGGTTATGGATTAACAGATATTTCAGCTGGGGCAAATCCATACAAACCGGAATATTGTTTACCCCAATATCATGAAGCCATGGCTGAAGAGTCATCCGGGACTGAACAGCGTATTTTTGCGAAGATTCTGGGATTAGAGGCCACGCCTTTACAACAATACATTCCCATCCCTTCATTGATGCCACTTTTGATTGGCAACATTGGTGAATGGCAATTACACCTTGTGCTCCAGGAAATGAATATTACGCCCATCCTACCACAAGAGCTGTCACACTATCTGGATAGCCATTGTTATGAGCTGTTTGATGTGTACTGCATTAACAAGAACCGGATTGTTGCAATCGATGTAAAAAACTGGCGAATGCAAGGAAATAACCGCCAATTAGCGAAAAAAATGCATAATAACTCATTGGGGAAAGTCAGTGAGTTGCAGAAAATCGTTGCAGAAAAAACACAGTTTGATGGTGTTGATGTTGTTTATCTTAATACCCGATATGCTTTAAACAGCCTCAACATTCGTGCCGAACATTCTAACCATAAGGGGATCTGTTATTATAACCTTTTTAAAAGTATTTCATCTTATGAAAAAGATAATGGCAAAAATCCTTATGATGCAAAAATAAAATCAGAATTAAGAATAAATGAATACTTACTTAATCTTCTAGGAGTGAATTATGACTGATGTAACTGATAGTCTACAGCATAATGAAACGGATGTTGTGATGGCTGCCGAATGGGACCTTCAGCCTTCAGATTATGCACCTAAAGCACGAACACAGCTCTTTGATATTCATGATGCTGCTGATGTAATGTTGGAAAAACTTCTGCAATTATCCTCGGCAAATGGTTGGGGAATTGATGCAATCTGTATCAACAAGGTAAAAGAATACACCATGAAATGGGATGATTTTTTTATTGAGTTGCACAGGGAAATTCAAAATACATTATCCTTAAAGCTGGGAGTGAAAAATAACAGGGAGTTTCAGTATCAAACGTTAAGAAAAGCAAACAGCTATCTTGTGATGTTTCTGTCACCAGATGCCCGTCCGTATCATCAATGGGTTAATGAACTAAAAATAAAGGGCTTTGATCAATATAAAATTGCTCAAACTGTGCTCGGGTTGCGTCTGAAACTACATTTTTTAGAGAATGCCGGGAAGTATTTTGAGGTGAGTTATGGGGCCTATAATAGCGAAGTTTTTCTGGGTGCTGTCGTACAAAAAGAAGAACCAGACAAGAGAGGAAACTATTACGTCGATGCATTGCAAAGTGACCTCTTTTACAGCCCGGATTATGGTGACCTCACCTTTACTCTGAAAGGGATCTGCTTCAGAGCTAAAGCGGAAGAGCTTGGTGTACTCAGCGATTATGGTCGGATTCTGATTAAGGGTAAAAAATCATTGCAGTTGCTTGAGAAAGTAGATGGTAGAAAATACCGGAAAATGCCCTATATGCGTTTTGCCAGTAAGGATTATTCTGGCTGCAAAAATCACGCAGAGAATCTGGTTCAGCGCGTGCTCGGTGATATCCTGTCTCAGGCTAATATCACTTTCTCGCCACGTGTTTTTTACGCAACCCACTGCCAGTTAAACTTTTTAACGACCAATAGTAAAATACTTCAGCGTCCGTTAGTTATTATAGATAATATTAATAGTGGAGAAAATACAGAGGCGCATCAGCTATTTATTCACTATCTGAAAAAAGAATTAGGTGCAGTAGTTATAATGCCACCTCGAGAACTTATTGAACTGGATAAAAATGTTAACTATCTGGTGCTGAATCAGTCTAAAAAAATAAACGGGTCCAGCATTTCTCTTGGTGATGATACCTTCTTAAACTCTACCTGGCAGGCATTGAATGAAGCAAAAGCGGGTAAAAAAGAGCTATTGGATTATTATTCAAGGCTAAAAGTGGATTTCATCCTTGATTTTGAGAATAATCATCAGCGAGTCTTTCAGGGATGTAATATTGAATCTATAGAGCAGAATAAAAAAGATCCTGTTACCCAGTCGGTTAAAAAAGTGCTTAATCCAGTACCTGTCGCTAAGCTGGAAATGATCCGCAGTGAACTTTGGCTAAAAGAAGCAGTGCTGGTGAGAAAGAAACTTACCGGTTTTAGCATTAACGATGGTGAATATATTCTTGTCTCAATTCGGTGTTCCTCTTCCGGAAACAGAAGAGGGAATGATTTTTATGGCGTTGCTACGCCCGTCGTATTCAGCCATGGCGTAATGAACATCGCAGAGCCGAAAATGTATACCGATGAGGTCGATTTCCGTAATAATGTTCCAGGGATGAATGTCAACTGTATTGATAAATTGCGTGATGATAATTTCTATCTTGTTGATACAAGAAATGAGGTTGTGATTAAACGATACAATACCGTTCGTATTCCGAGATTATTAGGTTCTGCGGAGCGTTGTTCTCTTCAGGTAGCAGAAGAGAATCAGGATAAAATTAATAAATTTGGTGCAGCGGATAAAACATGTTTGCCTTACTACTTAACTCCAAAACCTAAAAGTCATGCTGTCAGCCAGTATCAACAACTCTTTATTGAAAAACGAGGTAATGAAGCATTACTTTTTTGTACCAAAAGTAACCAACCCAACCAGATTATGGACAGGGCAACCTTAGTTTATAATTTGGTGGCGACAACATTTGACGGTAAAGAGGCTGATGTGATGGCGCAACCAGCAACTGAACTACTGTTGCGAACTTTAACTTACGATACCACCCGTTATAATGAAGTCAGTCAGACATCTCTTCTGGAAAAGATATCGCGTTTAATGCTGCATAACTAATTCTATCAGCTTTTAACGTGGGTTATTCTTGATCAGGCCATGTGTTATGGCCTGAATATTTTTAAACCGGATAATATCGAACCTGTTCGTTCACTGAATCAACTCCGGCAACCTATAAAGCAAACGCCTGGCAGATGGCCAGCCTGCATCCATAAAAATATCCAGACTTTCTATCAGACTGGTGCGTCGGTGCTCTTCTTCAAAAATGATTTTATAGTCGGCAAGAAACACCCCCATCATTTTTACCAACTGTTCCATTCCCATATGTTCGTTCTGGAAACCAAACCTTGTTCCGTGACGTAATGCATGGGCCATCAGATCAAAACATTTTGCAGGATCGACAGGAACCAGCGTCTCCAGCAGTTCCAGAAGGTAGTAAATAGTGTGTGGCGTGCTGCAATCACCAATGCGCCGCATGTGCAGTTCAGTTTCGTTTAGAAATCTCTTAACTTCTTCTTTTTCTAATGGTTTCTCAGGATTATGTTTCCCTTCACAAACAAAGCGAAGTTGCAGACATGCTCCGTCTATAATTGCAAAACAGCGTCTTACGTCTTCCAGTTCAATCTCTGTCAGATCAGTGTGGGGTGAATATTCTTCCAGTTTTTTTCCGGCAGCATCAATAATGCTATAGGCTATATCTAACGCCCGTCGTCTGATTCCAATGTCCTTCGGTGTACTCTGTTCGGCAAAGCCAAGAACGAATCCATCCCTTAATGTAAATAAAATTTGTTTAAGTTCATGGCTATAAATAGTGGGTTCGACAATCCAGTATTGAAGAATATCATATGCTTCCCTGATTTCATGGACTCCCCAGAGAATTGCCAGATCGATGCTAACTATCTTGCGAATACGGTGCTGACGTTCAGGATCGTTACTAAAACGTCCCAGCAGTTTCTGGATAAGACAGAAAGAACGCGTCGGGTCGGTATATAGCAGATGTCTTATTCCATACCCAACCATATGCTCTATTATGCCGGTATTGATTTCCTGCTCCACGCGTTCATTCAGATAATGCCATACACTCTCCTGATCAATATCCCACAATCGTAACAGGCGTGTTGATGCCTGAAGGCGAACGGCAGGATGAGGATCAATCAGTATCCTTTCAATATCTGGTTTCAGTCGATCGTACAGATCGGGACGTAATGGAATAACATCCAGAAAAACTTGTGCAGCATCAATTCTCGGTGCAGGAGAGCCCCAGCTAACGCTGTTGGCAAAATTATCCTCGGTATCTTCGTTGACAGTTGGCGATACTGCGCGAGAAGTCATATGCAATAAGTCCAAAAAATGAGGGGTCAGCTCATCTGCCCGATGGTCATTTACAGGCGGTAATAATTTCTGTTCAACAGCCGCAGCGCAGGTCCGAACAATAACATCCTCTGCGGTTGTGCGCACATAGATATGAATATTTACAGCATTGAGTTGTTCACGAAGCGGCTCGAGAATGCCAAAAACATCTTCCAGCGATAATTCAGAGGAGAGTGTATTATTTGTCGTTAACCCCAGTGCAGTTTTCGCTGTTTTGACAGCACTGATAAGCATGGCATTGGCTGGCTCATTTTGATCCAGATCTTCGATAAAATCATAAGGTATACCCGTACTAATGTTTACCGGAGAAATATCGAAAAGCCTTTTATTGCCTGATATTTCATCATCTCCCTGCGTGTTTTTCAGAAAGTCCCGGGCGGCTTCAGTAGAAAGATTATCTGAGCCAATCGCGTTGAAAAGGCGATATAACAGTCGTTTCTTTGCTTCTTCCGGGTAAATATGGCCAGAGAAATTATACCGGAATGCTGCATTCTCCAGCATTTGCCGTTCCTCCAGTGGACGCCGGGCAATTCCTTTGCTGACCAAATCGATAGCATCTTTACGAGTATCTTCGTTCCGGATAAACGCTTCCTGCGCGGCAATGGGCCAGAGAAAATCAACCAGGCTATCATTACGTTCATTTGCCGCCAGAAAGAGCCTGGCCCAGAAGATTGCCAGTGAGGCTTTTTGACGAATAAGTTCTGCGAGAACTAACACGTCTGGTTCAGTCGCGCTTTTCAAATGCTGAAATAGTTTCTTAACCAGTACTTCTCCGTCATGCGCGTGTTCGCCTGTAGGATTGTACGCCCAGATGTGGCTGTGATCGGCTTTAAGAAAGATATCATTCCCGGAAATGGATAAATGCATCACTGGGGAATCGACAGGATGGTGCCGGGCAACATATCCATTTAAAGCGTTAACGGCAGCATCAACAGCCTGCTCGGGATGTTGTTCGAGAAAATGGGAGAAAAACTCACCGAGTGAATAACGAGCCGATTCATAGTCCTGCCGGGCATTTGATCTCAAAGGTAGAATTCGGCTGTTCCCAAGCGTAGTTTGCCGTTCTTCGGTGACATCGTAGCGATAGACAAACTTGAATACGCTGGTAACAAACTCAGGAGCATAATCTGCGATTTTCTTGATGTTGTAACAGAGTACGGGAATTTCCTCTGAACCAAAATGCTGGAGACGTTTGACGGAAATAATTTGCTCCAGTAAACGGCAAGACGCATCAACATTGGTATTGATCGTATCTGCAACGAAAGGTATAGCACTTCTGACAAAATAGCCCGGCTCACTCTGCTTAAGGCCATAAGAAAGCACGGCGCGGCAGGCTGTACCCAGAATATTGCGTAGATCAGGATCAGTCACCTGCTTAGTAAGCGGATGCAGCAAAAATCGCAATGTCTCTGCGACTTTATTGATGTCAGGCGTTAAAGCAGAGACCAGATATACCCACGGAAGCAGAGCCACTTCTTTTTCATCTTCAAATCGAATTGCCAGCGCGCCGCAGAGATGACTGAGTGTGGAAATAACGTTCTGATCGTCCATTGCCACACGTTTAGCGAGGCAGAGCAGGTCGTTTTGTGCAACAGGATATTCAGCCGCAATTCGGCCTGTCGAACTACGGATAATGGGATCGCCATCGCTATCATTAACCAGATGACTTACCGCTTGCCAGAAACCGTGATGATCTTCGTTATAATCCCAGATTTCCTGGAGCACAAAACCCAGTGCGGGAGAAAGCAACAATCCCTGAGCCTGCTGTTTAGGGAAACGCAAGGTTCCCGCAATGAGTGCGTCAGGATCGAATGATATTTTTGCCGCAGCATAGTCAAAGAGCAGATGATGACGAAACTGTACCCAGCGATCGCTAGCCTCCCTGACGACAACGCCTTCACGAGAGAGTGTATCAATCATATCAGCATCTGCGCCTGTCAACAGAGATGGAGCCCTGAGTGAACGTGTGGCAATCATATGATCAACCAGAGCCTTAAGACACTGCCGAGCATTCAGCCCATGTTTCTCAACGCGATACTGCCAGTAGAGTTTTAATAATTCGCTCTGGGATGAAATACGACTCAGATTAATATCAGCATATTGCGAAACCAGGTCGGCCAGCAATCGTGTGTTAAACGGTACTTTTGCTAAATCGCGAAGCCTGTCAGAAGCCTGATTAAGTGCTGCGGTCAGCGCTGAAGATTGTTCCAGTAACTGGCTGAATTCGTTATCTGACCAGCGTGGAATAACAATATGGCAAACCGAAGAAAACTGCGTATCGGCACGTTCTGCCACTGGGGGATGACCCTTAAACAGATCGCGAAGCTTCACCCCCATACGCAAATCGAAACTGCGAATGGAGGCAATAACGCGCCATCGCCCCTTTTGATTCAGTACCTGTTCAATCAGGGGACGAAAAACGGCCTCACCTTTACCCCCACGGGTCGCATCCAGTGCATCAATAATCAGCCAGCCGTGAGACGTACCATCCCATGCTTCAAGCACTTCAGTCAGACAATGATCCAGCCGGAGTTCACGGCTCAGTCCTTCGAGTGACTCAACCGAATAGTGATCAACCGCCAGTTCAAGAACATCGTCCCCACGATTGCGCAGGCTACGAGCCAGTGCATTCAGTACGCCGCTTTTACCGGCTCCGGGTTCACCAATAATTAATAGCGAGCCGGACTGCACAGCCTGCTCAACCGCATCCTGGCATTCCCTGCGCAAGGTAATCGGCTGGCCGGAGGAATTATCGATGGTTTCATACTGCTGCAAGACATTGGCAACGTGCTGAGAGTGGCGGATAAGTTGATGAATATCCGCCTGATATTGTGGCGGTGCGGCCAGTTTAATCCCTTTTCCTGCCAGCAGGTTACGTAATAATAATGCATCACAGCCACCACGTCGGGACATTATCTCCCCACAGGTGGTGACAAGAATACTCAGGGCTGCTGCTGAGTCAGTTTCTCTGGCAAGACTGCGGCTAAGTCGCATCTGAAGTGTTGATGCGATATTTTCAACATCAACAACGTGAACGACAATCAGACGGGCAAGTTCGGCTAACAGACCTGATGGCTGGGGCTCCGTGGTAATCCGACCCCACGCGGTCAACACACAGCGTTCGAAAATATCAGACGCTGATTTCTGTTTCCTGTTCATAGCTCCGCGGCCTTGTTGGGAAAGGTGGCGTAACGCGGCGGAAAGATCGGTCCGAACAGTCGCTGATGCTTTGATACTTACGGCTAAAATCAGCCGATCTTTCTCCGGCGACAGAGGGCGGTTCCAGTCCAGAGAACCATCACCATCCCGACAGGTTAGCCAGTGTTGGACGAACTGTTCAATTGTCCGGTAAAAAGGACTCTTTTCTTTATCTGAAAGTGGGACCGTTGTTTTTGCCTGAATTGCAAGAAATCCGCCCACAGAAGTTGCCACAAGAATATCGTCAACTGGCGCTTCAGTTTCGAAACGAAGCCGAACAGGTGCTGCATCACCCAGTACTAATGAAGGATCCAACGGGTCATTACTCAGGATCTGAGCGGCGAAAAACGCGCCTAATTGTTGTTGAAAGATAATACCGCTGCTGGTTGCCGCGCCACCACCGTTTGAGGGACCGCTCATATTCGTATCAGACAAGTTTCACCTTCATAGCATGAATTCCGTGTTGGCGTTTATTTTACGGACAGGCGATTGGTAAAACAAAGAGATAAAAGTACAGTACCCGGGTAAAACCGTCATTGCGACAATGGTATTTCAAATGCGAGCTCTTGCCGTCCATCACCAATCGCAGTATCCTTACCCCGCACCTGCAAAATCAGGCGCCGGGATTGGAACCCCGAGAAATGTTACAGGCGACATACGACGCGCCCGCGTCTTTTTTTATGTCGTGCGCTCGGCTATACCTCAATGGTGGGCTGGGCGGGGGCACCGAAAGGTGCGCCGGTTGCCTGTAACGCCGGTAGTTCCAACCCCGTTCAGTCCACCACCATGAGATTGGAACCTCTGGTGGTGGGTTTTTAACCCGTTACAGGAGGATGCCTTTATGGCTACGATCCCCACTCAGACACACCCGTCACTTGCTGTTCCCTTTAATGCCACTACGGATTTCACCATACTCGCCAGTCACTGCGAAACCTTTGCCGAAACCCTGATTGAAAGCAACGATCCCGCGTTGAAAATGGCGCTCTGCGGCAGAATCAACACCTGTCTGACGCTGCTGCAACCCACACTGTTAGAACCTGTTCCTCCCCATCTGGTTGAAAGCCTGACCGTTGACACGCTGCCTGCCAGTTCTCCGCGTTTCGATCCTGAATGTACGGAGCTTTGTCGTTACTGCCTTGCTATCACGCAAACTCTGTCGGGGCTGGGATTTGCCTCTGAAACAGAGAAGTACCTTAGCTGGCTGCTGTACGACCTGATTAACTACTTCGCTGCGGAAATGAAAGCCCCGCGCTGGCTGCGTACCGCCGGTGGCGTGAAGTTTATTGATGGTGTGGAGATTAAAGCATGATGCAGTCTGACTGGCATCCCGCCGACATTATCGCCGGACTGAAAAAACGTGGCACTTCGCTGTCAGCGCTTTCGCGTCAGGCAGGGCTGGCATCCTCCACGCTGGCAAATGCGCTTACCCGCCGCTGGCCTAAAGGCGAAAGATTGATTGCTGAAGCGTTAGATGTTGTGCCTGAAAAAATCTGGCCTTCACGCTACCGTAAACCAGAATACCGATAAGACAAACGGCTCTCCCGATCTTTTTCCTGCCCTTGCAGATGAGAGATCGGGAGAATGCCAGTAACGTGCGGCAACTCAGCATTTAACCAAATCAGCGGGAAATGTTTTTCAGGCAAAAACAGTTTCCTCTTTCGGCACTCGTCACATTCGCATTATTTTCTCTCTGCAACAAATAGCCCTCCGGGGCGCCCTTATACGCTTCACGACCTGCAAGAAGCGGCCTGATTTCAGGCTGGTCGTCCCTTTACCGACAATACCTTTGAAAATGTCGGACTGCGTTGCAGTTAAGGTCACTCTTCACATTGCGTCAATATCTGAACTGGTTTTTCGGTACAGATCGTAAAACGGTGAATGCTATGCATGCCATTCACTGAAATACCCGAATGCGTCTTCAGCTTTGCAGCAACGACGCATGAATCCCTCATTCCATCGTTTCATAATTATCTTTATAGCTTTACACCTATATAGTTTTTAACCTATATTATTCAGGAGGTCCCGTGTGGACGATTAAAACAACGGATATGTTTGATCACTGGTTTTCCTCGCTTAATGATACCGATCGGGCCAGCGTGCTTGCAGCGCTGTTGGTCCTGCGTGAAAAGGGGCCGGGTTTGTCCAGACCTTATGCCGATACGCTCAGAGGCTCCCGCTTTAGCAACATGAAAGAGTTGCGTATTCAAAGTCGGGGTGATCCGATACGGGCATTTTTCGCTTTTGATCCGACCCGTACCGGCATTGTACTTTGTGCCGGAAATAAGGTCGGCAATGAAAAACGTTTTTACGATGAGATGCTCCCGGTTGCAGATCGGGAATTCACGAACTGGCTGAACACAATAAAAGAGAAGGAGTAACGCGATGGGCAGAACGCTGGAACAGCTTATTGCGGATGAAAAACCTGAAGTCGTGGCCGAAGCTCAGGCGATGGCGACGGACATCCTGCTCAACATCCACCTTGCCGAACTGCGCGAGGAAGTACAGAAAACGCAGGTCGAAATGGCGCAGGTGCTGGGCATCAGACAACCTACTGTTGCCGGTATGGAAAAACCGGGGCGCGACCTGAAACTGTCCACGCTGAAACGTTACGTTGAGGCGACCGGCGGCAAGCTACGCCTTGATATTGAACTGCCGGATGGCTCTCACTACGGATTTGTACTGTAAACACTGACGCTCCCTGAACCGGAGCGTCAGCCCCCTCTGTATAACGGGCTGCTGCCTGCATTGCCGACAGGCTTTGCTGCCGCGTGACCGTAAAACTGCACCAGCCTGTGATTTTAAAAACACTG
>NZ_SZWR01000019.1:79735-81002 GCF_005280875.1 Citrobacter sp. wls827 | reverse complement strand
CCAGTGCGTCACTTTAACCGCGCAGAGCGGGAAAGTGACGCACGCGGCCCTTTAGATCTGCACCAGATAAATCAACTGTTCCAGCCCACAGCGGGATTCTGACACGCCTTTTCAGACCATTTTTTAACCACAAGGAGAACATGAACCGGTATCAGAGGGGGATCTGGACGATCCGGGGGATAACCCGCGCAAGCGGGCGGCTGCTCAGAGGGCACAACCGACGCCCCACCACACCTCAACAGCCGTCGCCCCGGCGCTCAGATACCGTTTGCGGCCCCGACTAAAAAATCAGGGGCTACCGGCCTACGCGCCGGGGAAGTTGTATCAGTTCTGTTTTTTGGTAATCAGTTTGTGGCATTCATGAAAGGGGGAATGAATGGCAATGCTGGAGCGGGAAATGCGGCACCTGGCGAAACAGGCGGGTGGCGCACATAAAACGGTCAGCGACCGCATGGCGCAGGCAAAGCGCTTCTGTGAACGTCTGATCGAACAGAATGTGCAAATCCGTTATGTTAAACATCTGAAAGCGCGGCATATTGAGGACTACGTTCGTCACCGGCTGGCACAAGGGATCGATAAACGTACCCTGCAAAACGAAATGTCGATGATACGCGTGGTGCTGCGACAGGCCGGACGCGCAAAGCTGGCCGATGGCGACCGGATCAGCAACCGGGCCGTGGGGATCGGCGGCGCATCGCGTAACGGTACACGCCGTGCGATCACCGATAATAAATATCAGACGGTGCAGGAAAACGCCCGCCTGAAAGATCCGGGGCTGGCGGCAGCGCTGGAGCTGGCAAGGCTGATGGGGCTGCGCTCGCAGGAGGCGGTACAAAGCGCTCAGTCACTGAAAACGTGGCAACAGACGCTGGATCTTGGTGAATCCCGGCTGACCGTGGTGTTCGGCACCAAAGGCGGGCGTCCGCGCGAAACGATGATCCTGGATACTGGCGCAGTAAAAAAAACGCTGGATCTTGCGTTAGCGGTGGCAGAAAATCGGTATGGCAGGCTGATCGACAGGCCGGATCTGAAAAGCGCGATGAAATACTGGCACAGTCAGGCATCATATATCGGGTTAACGGGCGCATATTCCCCGCATTCGTTGCGCTACGCCTGGGCGCAGGAGTTCAGCGAGAAAGAAGCACTGGCGCTGACGGCGATGGATTTGGGACACGGCGACGGACGCGGGCGATATGTGGCGCAGGTTTACGGGCGGCGGGAAGAGGCTGACTGATAGCCATTACCTTATAAAATTGCACCATTCATC
>NZ_SZWR01000019.1:62203-79693 GCF_005280875.1 Citrobacter sp. wls827 | reverse complement strand
TTTCGTACAAAAAATTTTGAGGGCAAAATTTTTTGTACGCTTTTCTATCAATAGCAGAGTGATGAAAGGTATTTCCGATGAGAGCCGTTATGGTTGCGCCAGTAAAAGGCTAAAGGCCAAAAGGGTAAGGGGCATTTAAGGGTAACTGCGCCTGACCGGAAAAGGCCGAAAGGGCAAAAAAGGCTGAAAACAATAAACTGGTGCAGTCTGGTGTTGTCCGGTAATATCTGGTGCAGTTCCATTGAGTTCTTATTATGAGAGAATATATAATCGAATTTTCTGCTCTGGTGCAGTTTACTGACGGTTATTATCTGGTACAAATAAGGACGCGTCAGGATATATTCAGGCATCGTTTTACCGGAAAAATAATGGCTGCAAGGTTTTACCTTTCAACCTCCTGACATTGAAAGGAAAGTACCTGAAAATATTCTACTGGAATAATTTCAGGTGTTCACCTATTGATTTGGTCATATTAATAGATTTTCGTACAAAATTATTCACGCGTGAATAATTTCGGGTGTTTACCTATTGATTTATTGGAATTGATAGTTTTTGACCCATAGTTATTTGGCCCCAAATAATTTTGTATGCTTTCCGATTAATCACCGGAATATTGAAGATAAAACCTTTTAATGCAGAAACGCAGATCTGGTTCAACCAGGATCTGCGTTTTCATTTTCAATAAATTACATTGCCGTAGACTCAGGCCGCTTTATGCCGTCGCGCATAAATATAGGGTGCAACGTACTCCTCACGGCTGACGTCCAGATAGTCCGACCACCACTGCATCATGGCTTTACGGGCATCGAGGTGTTCAGCGCGGTGGATATACGCCGCCCGCACGCTGTTGCGCTCCTGATGGCTCATCTGTCGCTCCACAGCATCCTGAGACCACAGTTCCGACTCCACTAATGCGCTACAGGCCATTGCCCGGAATCCATGTCCGCAGACATCGGTTTTTGTATCATAGCCCATCAGACGCAACGCCCGGTTGATGGTGTTTTCGCTCATCGGCTTGTACGGATTATGGTCGCCGGGGAACACCAGTTCCAGATGGCCAGAGATTTCCTGTATCTGTTTCAGAATGGCAATGGCCTGCCGGGAAAGCGGTACGATATGCGGAGTGCGCATTTTTGCGCCACGACCGGAGAAACGCACTTTCTCAATCGTTTCCCGTGTGGCGGGAATGGTCCAGATTTTATGTCTGAAATCAATCTCGCTCCAGCGGGCAAAGCGCAGTTCACTGGAGCGGATAAACAGATGCAGGGTCAGCACCACCGCCAGCCTTGTTAACTCCCGTCCCTGCTGATATTCACCGATACGCTCAAACAATTCGGGCAACCGCTCCGGCGGCAGGGCGGGATAGTAATTTTTTACCGGCGGCGCGGTGACGCCTTCCAGATGCTGCGCCGGATTGTTTTCGGTGAGTCCCTGCTGAACGGCGTAACGCATGATGTTGCAAAGCTGCTGCCGGGTACGGGACGCGACTTCCAGAAAGCCTTTATCCTCGATAACCCGCAGTAATGCGGTGAAATGCTGCGTTTTTAGTATGGTGACGGGCATATGACCAATCGCCGGAAAGATATGATTTTGCATGCTGGCGAGAATACGCGCGGCATAATCAGCCGACCACTTTTTGTTGGTTTTGTGCCAGTTCAGCGCGACAATTTCAAAGCATTTTTCCGGTGACGCGGCGGCTTTTTCATTCATGCGCTGCTGTGCGGGGTTGATGTTCTGTGCCAGAAGCTTACGGATGCCGTCTCGCTGTTGACGGGCGTCGGAAAGTGAAACCAGCGGGTAGGCACCCAACGCAATACGGGATTCTTTTCGGTTGAAGCGGTACTTGAGATACCAGAGACGGGAGCCGCCTGGATTGACAAGCAGATACAGACCGTGTGAATCAGTCAGTTTAAAGGGTTTATCAGAAGATTTGGTACTGCGGATTTTCGCGTCGGACAGGGACATATGGTGGTCACTCCATTATCGAACTGAAATGACCCCAAATCAGACCACCAATTTCGCCGGATGCGGAGGGAAAACCAGATACGCATCGGGAAATATTTTCACGCTAACTTATTGAAACCTAATCATATAGGTACTTCTAAGTACGCCTGAAAACAAGAATTTGGCTCCTCTGACTGGACTCGAACCAGTGACATACGGATTAACAGTCCGCCGTTCTACCGACTGAACTACAGAGGAATCGTGTGAACGGGGCGAATATTAGCGATGCCTGTCTGCGTTGTCAAAGCCTGAATGGATATTCGTGATCGTTTGCTGAAATATTCTTCATTTCGTCGTTTATTCAGACGTAGACGGTTGTTTTATACACTTTTCACGTTCAGAACGTGGGTATTTCCACAGCCAACGGCCTGTGACCATTCGCCAGTAAAATAACGCGGCCCGTACTGCCCAGTCGAAGAACATCCCCATCCAGACGCCAACGACACCCCATCCTAATACGATCCCGAGGGTGTAGCCGGCGACAACACGACAGCCCCACATCCCCAACATGGAGACCCACATAGCGAAACGGGCGTCACGTGCACCTTTAAATCCAGCAGGAAGAACCCATGATGCTGCCCATATCGGCATAAATGCCGCGTTCAGCCAAATCAGGATGACAATGACCTCTTTTACATCCTGATCGTGGGTGTAAAACGAAGCCATCACGCCAGCAAACGGGGCGGTTAGCCAGGCGATGGCGGTTAATCCGATTGTGGAGAGCCAGAATACATGCCGCAACTGGATTTCCGCCTGAGCAATCTGTCCATTTCCCAGACGTCTGCCGGTAATGATAGTAGACGCGGAACCTAAAGCGTTTCCCGGCAGGTTGATCAGTGCCGCTATCGAAAAGGCAATGAAGTTACCGGCAATTACGCTGGTACCCATACCCGAAACAAACATCTGCGTAAGTAACTTGCCACCGTTAAACAGGACTGACTCTATACTGGCAGGAATACCAATCCCCATGACTTCCCAGATGATGGCAAGATTCAGCGGTTTAAAATAGCTCTTCAGGGGAATGCGCAGCGCTGGGTTAAATCCAATCATCAGCACCCATATAATGGCGATGGCACCAATGTAACGTGAAATCGTCAACCCCAGACCTGCGCCGACGAATCCCAGCCCTTGCCAGGAAAAAATGCCGTAGATCAGGATGCTACTGATAATAATGTTCAGGATATTCATACCACCGTTAATCAATAACGGTATTTTGGTATTTCCGGCACCGCGCAGTGCGCCGCTGCCAATTAACGCAATTGCCGCCGCAGGGTAGCTGAGCACTGTTAATTCCAGATAGGTAAGTGCCAGTGCTTTTACATCAGGGGTGGCTTCTCCTGCAACGACATCAATAATCTGCTCACCGAAATAGTGAATCACCGCCGCCAGTACGACAGCAAATATCGTCATAATAACCAGTGATTGTCTGGCTGCGGCTCTGGCGCGTCGGCGATCGCGCTTTCCGAGACTAAAAGCAACCACCACCGTCGTGCCAAGGTCGATGGCGGCGAAAAATGCCATGATGACCATGTTGAAGCTGTCGGCGAGTCCGACGCCTGCCATAGCTTCTTTACCCAACCAGCTCACCAGGAAGGTGCTCAGTACTCCCATCAAGAGTACACAGGTGTTTTCCAGAAAAATGGGGACAGCAAGCGGGGTAATTTCGCGCCAAAAGAGAACTTTATAACGCTTGCGTTTGGCATACCAGGGCGTGCGGGATGCGACCTGGCGTAAGGCTGCGGAGACGTTCAAAGTGGACCTTAATGAAGAAAGTTGAAACCTCATTTCAAATGATGAGGGAGAATCAAAAAAGCTGCAAAGTTTTTTCCATTTAAAATGTCTGTAAATGCAACAAACTGTCGAGAGAAGCACCAATTGATCCTCAATGTAGGAATTGGGGTTTGACAAAAGTTTTTTCGCCGCTAAGATAAGCCTCCACAACGATTCCTCTGTAGTTCAGTCGGTAGAACGGCGGACTGTTAATCCGTATGTCACTGGTTCGAGTCCAGTCAGAGGAGCCATATTTAAGAAGCCCGCTTAAGGAAACTTGAGCGGGCTTTTTGCTTTTTGCTTTTTAGCTTTTCAGTAAATCCACCCGACATGCAGGTGGATACTTTACAGACTGGGTATTATCAGAACTGGTAGCTGGCAGTGAGGCTGACGTTACGCGGCTCACCATAGACGATAGAGCCTTCGACATTGGTATCGTAGGTTTTATCGAACAGGTTATTGATATTGCCCTGGAGGGCGAAATTCTTCGTTACCTGGTAGCGAGTGAATAAATCCACCAACGCGTAGCTTCCCTGTTCTGCACGGAACGTGCCGTATGGCGTCACGGTATCGCTATACACTCGATTCTGCCAGTTAACTCCGCCCCCCACGGTCAGTGCCGGCAGGGCAGGCAGATTATAACGGGTGAACAGTTTTACCGTAGTACGCGGCAGGTTCGGATTGACGGCATTGCCGTCGTTGTCATCCGCAACGTACCGCGTTGCGCCGAAAGTCATCTGCCAGTTATCCGTGATCGCACCGTTCACTTCGAATTCAACGCCTTTGCTGACCGTTCCATCCATCGCTGTATAGGCAGTGTCGCCATTGCTACCGGCGATTGGTACGCCGGTTGATTGCGCCACGTTATCCTGCTCAATGCGGAATACGGCGAGGGTGGTGGTTAAACGGCTGTTCATCCAGTCTGATTTCAGACCAACCTCGTAGTTGTTGCCGGTAATAGGGGAGAGATATTTACCGGAACTGTCGCGTTTGTTCTGCGGCTGGAAGATAGAGGTATAGCTGGCGTAAGTGGACCAGTTATCATCGATGTCATAAACCAGACCCGCATAGGGCGTGGTGTGGTTTTGTTCCATGCTGTAGGTCAAGGTGTCGATACGCCAGTTGGTATAGCGCGCGCCGACGATCAAATGCAATGGGTCGGCCAGAGAAATGCGTGTCGCGGCGTACAGCGATTTCATGTGCGTGGTATCGTCCTGGGCCAGCGATTGCGGATTCCAGTTGGTTTCCGGGAAGTTACCGTCGTAGGTATAGAAGCTACCTATTTCGTTGGGGAATACGTTCGCCCACGAGCTCTCATAACGGTTATTTTGCTTGCTGTAACTGCCGCCCAGCATCAGGTTATGCTGACGACCAAACAGGTCGTAGCCACCATCGGCAAAGAGATCGACGGCATCGACTTTACGCTTGCCGCTGTTCCAGCCTGTTCCACCCACGTAATCATAGCCCGGTCCATAGTTGCCATAGGGACCGATCAGTGTGCCGTCAGCTTTATTAACGTAAGCGTCGACGTACATCATCTTGCTGTCGAACTTGACCTCGGAATGTGTGGCATTCAGGGTTGTTTGCCAGGTATCCGCGAAACGCTGTTTGAGTGACACGAAGACTTTGTTGATGTCTTTGTCATTGTAAGTCCAGTCCGGCGCGGTGCTGCGCGAGCGGTCGTAGCTGTTTTTGCTGCCATCGGTATTCCAGCGCGGCAAGCCGCCCCAGGTTGGACTGTTGATATCAATACGCTGGTATTCGTAACCTGCTGACAGGCTGGTGGTGTCGCCCAGATCGGCATCGACAATCCCCGAGAAAAACATTTTTTCATTGTTGTAACGGTCAAGCCAGGAATCGTTATTTTGATAACCCGCCACGATGCGGGCACGCACGTTGCCGTCTGCCGTCAATGGGCTTTGCAAATCCGTCACATAGCGTTGCTTATTCCAACTGCCGTATTCCGCGGAGACATTCCCCGTGAACTCGCGGCTGGTTGCATGTTTACGGATCATGTTAATTGATGCCGAAGGATTCCCCGTGCCGGTCATTAACCCGTTTGCACCACGAACCACCTCTATACGTTCAAACAAGGCCGTGTCAGAAAGGGCATCGCCGAGGTTCCAGCGGGATTCAAAATAGGTCGGGATCCCATCGACCATGTAGTTATCGATCTGGAATCCGCGAGAGAAATAGCTGCTGCGATCAGAGTCCGCCTGGCTTTTACTGATCCCCAGGGTGTTATCCATCACATCGCCCAGTGTCTGGAGTTGCTGATCTTCCATACGCTGTTGGCTGACGATGCTGACAGATTGCGGGATATCTCGCTGTGTCATCTGCATTTTTGTGCCTGCGGATGTCGATTTAACGCTGTAATCCTGCTCATCACTGGATGTGGCGGAGGCTGAACCATCAACGATCACGGTCTCTTCTGCGGAGGCGGCGAGGCTGGTACAAGGCAATAACGCAGCCGTAATACAGGCTGCCAGGAGGGATGGGACAATGGCAGAACGATGCTGTTCGTCCCTGTAGTGTGTTGTGAAAGACATCGGAAAGTCCTTGATAATTATTAATATTAAGTTCGAATCACGTGACTGCGTAATGAACCCTTTGGCTGTTAATTATTTTTCTTGCATGAGAATGCAAATGCGAAATATACGCATTCATATTCAATGTGTAAACAAATGCTACGCATAAATGAAATATTGTTTCAGTACTATGTCTGAGCGATAGCGCCGGGAAATGGTTATAAGAACAGCGCTGGCAGGGCTTTTTGCTTAAAAAATCGAGGGTTAAAGTTGAAAGAGCGTGAGTAACTCGCTCATACTCTATACTCGCAGAGTCACCCGGCGTAGCATGGCACAACGCATGGGCTCTTAATGAAAAAGGAAAACGTCGTGGCAGAAGAAACTATATTCAGCAAAATTATTCGTCGTGAAATTCCGTCGGACATCGTATACCAGGATGAACTGGTCACTGCGTTTCGTGATATTTCACCTCAGGCACCAACGCATATTCTGATCATCCCGAACGTTTTAATCCCAACCGTCAACGATGTGACGGCAGAGCATGAGCAGGCGCTGGGACGAATGATCACAGTGGCGGCGAAAATCGCTGAGCAGGAAGGCATTGCCGAAGATGGATACCGTTTGATTATGAATACCAACCGTCACGGCGGTCAGGAGGTGTATCACATTCATATGCATCTGCTGGGTGGACGTGCGCTTGGTCCAATGCTCGCGCATAAAGGTCTTTAAAAATGACCAGAGGATGCATTGCGCTTACGTTGGGTCTGCTGTTGCTGGCTGGCTGCCGTTCACACCCGGAAATTCCGGTCAGTGATGAACAGTCTCTGGTGATGGAATCAACAGTACTGGCGGCGGGTATCACCGCAGAGCCGCCTGAATTAACAACGTCTGATATTCAGGCCTCAGCATCCTCACGACTCTATAACGAAAGACAAGAACCCGTTACCGTTCATTATCGGTTTTACTGGTATGACGCCAGAGGGCTGGAGATGCACCCTCTGGAAGCGCCACGCAGCATGACTATCCCGGCTCGTTCGTCGGTAACGCTGTACGGCAGCGCCAATTATCTGGGGGCGCACAAGGTTAGGCTTTATCTTTATTTGTAAGGGGTGAATCTTGAAGATCAAAATGAATCGCTACGCATTGATTGCCGCGCTGGCGATGTTTCTCTCTGGTTGTGTGGCTCAACGTGAGCCCGCGCCGGTAGAGGAAGTGAAGCCAGTACCGGAACAACCCGTGCAGCCGCAACAGCCAGTTCCGGTTGTACCAACGGTGCCGACCATACCGCAGCAGCCGGGTCCGATTGAACACGAGGACCAAACGGCGCAGCCAACCCCACGTCAGCGTCATTATGACTGGAACGGGGCAATGCAGCCGATGGTCGGCAAAATGCTGCAAGCTGAGGGTGTGAAAGCTGGGGGCGTACTGCTGGTTGATAGCGTAAATAACCGTACCAACGGCTCGTTAAACGCGGGTGAAGCCACCGAGACTTTGCGAAATGCGCTGGCGAATAATGGTAAATTTACCCTGGTTTCTGCGCAGCAGTTGGCAGTAGCCAAGCAGCAGTTAGGTCTGTCGCCTAACGACAGCCTGGGAACACGCAGCAAAGCGATTGGTATTGCCCGTAACGTTGGCGCGCAGTATGTGCTCTATTCCAGCGCTTCCGGTAACGTCAATTCACCTGCGCTGCAAATGCAATTAATGCTGGTACAAACTGGCGAGATAATCTGGTCAGGTAAAGGTGCCGTTCAGCAACAATAACAAACTGACGCGCGATGAAGTTCTGTCGCGCTATTTCCCTCAGTATCATCCCGTCGTAGCCAGCCAGAGCGGCCTAAGCGGCGGGAGCTGCATCATCGAACATCAAGTCCACCGTTTAGTGTTGCGCTGTCATCACGATCCTTACGCGCCAGAATCGCATTTCTTACGCCACTATCATGCGTTAAAGCATTTGCCAGAAAGTCTTGCGCCGCGTCCTCGCTTTTATACGCGCGGATGGATGGTCGTCGACTTTTTTCACGGTAAGGTAGAATCCAGATTACCGGACGCCGACGAACTCGCTGGCTTATTGTATCATCTGCACCAGCAGCCCCGATTCGGCTGGCGAATCAGCCTGCTGCCGCTACTCGAGCAGTACTGGCAGTGTAGCGATCCAGCACGTCGTACGCCATGCTGGTTGCGCGCCCTGAAGCGGCTAAGAAAAAGCGGTGAGCCTCGACCTTTGCGCCTGGGGCCGCTGCATATGGATGTCCACGGCGACAACATCGTACGTACAGACTCAGGGCTGCGGCTGATTGACTGGGAATATGCCGGCGACAGTGATATCGCGCTGGAACTGGCGGCGGTATGGGTCAGCGATGAGTCCCAGCACCAACGGCTGGTTAGCGCCTACGCCCAACGAGCGCATATTGAGCAAGATGCGCTCTGGCGACAGGTCAGGCGATGGCAAATCTGGATAATGATGCTGAAGGCGGGGTGGTTTGAGTATCGCTGGCAACAAACCGGCGATCGACAATTTATCAGGCTGGCCGATGAAACCTGGCGGCAGCTAACAATGAAAGGATAAGGAGAGCAGTGTGGGCCCAGTAATGTTGGATGTCGAAGGGTATGAGCTGGACGCTGAAGAGCGTGAGATTCTGGCGCATCCGCTGGTAGGTGGGTTGATCCTCTTTACCCGAAATTATCATGACCCGGAACAGTTGCGTGAATTAGTGCGCCAGATCCGCGCGGCATCGCGTAATCATCTGGTGGTGGCAGTGGATCAGGAAGGGGGGCGCGTCCAGCGCTTTCGTGAAGGTTTTACCCGTCTGCCCGCGGCGCAATCTTTTGCTGCACTGCATGGGCTGGAAGAGGGGGGCAAACTGGCTCAGGAAGCTGGATGGCTGATGGCCAGTGAAATGATCGCGATGGATATTGATATTAGCTTCGCGCCCGTTCTGGATGTGGGGCATATCAGCGCAGCAATCGGCGAGCGCTCTTACCATGCCGATCCGCAAAAAGCGTTAGCGGTGGCAACCCGCTTTATTGATGGCATGCATGCGGCCGGAATGAAAACGACCGGTAAACACTTCCCCGGACATGGTGCAGTGACGGCGGATTCGCATAAAGAAACGCCAACCGATCCGCGTTCGGAAGCCGAGATCCGCGCGAAAGATATGTCGGTATTCCAGACGTTAATCACTGAAAACAAACTGGATGCCATTATGCCTGCGCACGTCATCTACAGTGATGTGGACCCGCGCCCGGCGAGCGGCTCGCCACACTGGTTAAAAACGGTACTGCGTCAGGAGCTGGGTTTTGACGGCGTGATTTTCTCCGACGATTTGTCGATGGAAGGTGCGGCGATTATGGGGAGCTACGCAGAGCGCGGGCAGGCATCGCTGGATGCAGGTTGCGATATGATCCTGGTCTGCAATAATCGTAAGGGAGCGGTCAGTGTGTTAGATAATCTGTCGCCGATCAATGCAGAACGTGTTACACGTTTGTATCATAAAGGTTCATTTTCACGTCAGGAACTGATGGACTCGGCACGCTGGAAGACGGTAAGCGCCCAGCTCAACCAGCTTCATGAGCGCTGGCAGGAAGAGAAAGCAGGTCATTAACGCACGTTTGGCGAGGATGCGATGATTATCTATTTACACGGTTTTGACTCTAACAGTCCGGGCAACCACGAGAAAGTATTGCAACTGCAATTTATTGACCCGGATGTCAGGCTGATTAGCTACAGTACGCGGCATCCTAAACATGATATGCAGCATCTACTGAAAGAAGTGGACAAAATGCTGCAGCTTAATGTCGACGACCGACCGCTGATTTGTGGCGTCGGGCTCGGGGGATATTGGGCAGAACGAATTGGTTTCCTGTGTGATATTCGTCAGGTGGTGTTTAACCCTAACCTGTTCCCGTATGAGAATATGGAAGGGAAAATCGACAGGCCGGAAGAGTATGCTGATATCGCCACAAAATGTGTGACCAACTTCCGCGAGAAAAATCGCGATCGCTGCCTGGTTATTCTGTCACGCCATGATGAAGCCTTGAACAGCCAGCGTTCATCGGAGGAGCTGCATCATTACTATGAAATTGTATGGGATGAAGAACAAACCCATAAATTCAAAAACATCTCCCCGCATTTGCAGCGAATCAAAGCGTTCAAGACGTTAGGTTAATCTTTACTGAGCGTTTAAAAAACCAGCCTTCGGGCTGGTTTTTTTGTCCTAAAAGTCTGGGTTGTCTATCTTTTCAGCATCAAAACTTGATGCACATCAATTTTGGTATGACCAATGCACCGTTCGTGTTATTCTCAGTCTCGAGGAACATTTTCAATATCGTAACTTGTTGTTAATTAAAGGCTATATGCATAACTTTTAATTAACAATTGGTTAATAAATTTGAGGGGGTCACGTTGACTACACCATTGAAAAGGATCGTGATTGTCGGCGGCGGTGCTGGCGGACTGGAAATGGCGACGCAGTTGGGTAAAAAACTGGGTCGTAAGAAAAAGGCAAAAATCACGCTGGTAGACAGAAACCACAGCCACCTGTGGAAACCGTTGCTGCACGAAGTGGCAACAGGATCGCTGGATGAAGGTGTTGATGCGCTGAGCTATCTGGCGCATGCCCGTAACCATGGGTTCCAGTTCCAGTTGGGTTCGGTGATGGATATCGATCGTGAAGCGAAAACCATCACGATTGCTGAGCTGCGAGACGAGAAAGGCGATCTGCTGGTCCCTGAGCGTAAAGTGCCATATGACACGCTGGTGATGGCACTGGGCAGTACGTCCAACGATTTCAACACGCCGGGCGTCAAAGAGAACTGTATTTTCCTCGATAACCCGCACCAGGCGCGTCGCTTCCACCAGGAAATGCTGAATCTGTTCCTGAAATATTCTGCAAACCTGGGCGCGAACGGCAAAGTGAATATCGCTATCGTCGGCGGTGGTGCAACGGGGGTAGAACTCTCCGCTGAGCTGCACAATGCGGTAAAACAGTTGCACAGCTATGGTTATAAAGGGCTGACCAATGAAGCGCTGAACGTCACACTGGTGGAAGCCGGTGAACGTATTTTGCCAGCGTTGCCGCCGCGTATTTCCAGCGCCGCGCATAACGAGTTAACCAAGCTGGGCGTACGTGTACTGACTCAGACGATGGTCACCAGCGCTGACGAAGGTGGGTTGCATACCAAAGATGGCGAGTACATCAAAGCTGATCTGATGGTGTGGGCAGCAGGTATCAAAGCGCCAGACTTTATGAAAGAGATTGGTGGTCTGGAAACCAACCGTATCAACCAGCTGGTGGTTGAACCAACCCTGCAGACGTCGCGTGATCCGGACATCTATGCGATTGGTGACTGTGCTTCCTGCGCGCGTCCGGAAGGGGGTTTTGTGCCGCCGCGTGCCCAGGCTGCGCACCAGATGGCATCCTGCGCGATGAACAACATTCTGGCGCAGATGAACGGTAAACCGCTAAAAGCGTATCAGTATAAAGATCACGGTTCTCTGGTTTCTCTCTCCAACTTCTCTACCGTGGGCAGTCTGATGGGCAACCTGACGCGTGGCTCAATGATGGTGGAAGGGCGTATTGCACGCTTTGTCTACATTTCACTGTACCGTATGCACCAGATTGCGCTGCATGGTTACTTCAAAACCGGCCTGATGATGTTGGTTGGCAGCATTAACCGGGTGATTCGTCCGCGTCTTAAACTGCACTAATACTGGCTTATAATGCCGGATGGAATGCTTCATCCGGCACTTTCTTTCAGAGTTCTCTGAATCATGCTGCTTTACCCCCTTTCTCCGCGATTTTCATCCGTAATCTGATTGGCATTATTTACCTTCTGTTGCAAAGTTGTTGCTAATAGCAAAAAAGGAGGAAGTCCCGTGAATAAATCAATGTTGGCGGGTATAGGGATTGGCGTAGCTGCTGCGCTGGGTGTGGCAGCGGTGGCCAGTCTAAACGTTTTTGAGCGTGGCCCACAGTTTGCACAAGTCGTCTCTGCAACACCGATTAAAGAAACGGTAAAAACACCGCGCCAGGAATGTCGTAACGTAACGGTTACTCACCGTAAACCTGTACAGGATGAAAACCGTATTGCCGGTTCCGTGCTGGGTGCGGTTGCCGGGGGCGTAATTGGTCATCAGTTTGGTGGTGGCCGCGGCAAAGACATTGCGACCGTTGCTGGTGCGCTAGGTGGCGGTTATGCAGGTAACCAGATTCAGGGGTCAATGCAGGAAAACGATACGTACACAACCACACAACAACGTTGTAAAACAGTGTATGACAAATCAGAAAAAATGCTGGGCTACGACGTAACGTATAAAATTGGCGATCAGCAGGGCAAAATCCGCATGGATAAAGATCCCGGTACGCAAATTCCGCTGGATAACAACGGCCAGTTGGTTCTGAATAACAAGGCGTAAAATAGCGTTATCATGAATATTAGCCCCCCATCGCTCAGGCTGGGGGGCTTTTTTTATCAGAAGGTTAAGGCATAGTTCAAACCAAAGGTGCGACCCCGACCTTTGTATTCATACAAGGATGGACTGCCATAAGTCGGGCTGTAGAGTAACGGTGCACGCTGTCCCCAGAGGGTGGTGTACTCTTCATTCAGCAGATTCTCAACGCTAAAGGTCAGTTTACCCAGCGGGAGCTGATAGCTGCCGATAAAGTCCATCGTATTGTACCCATCCAGCTTGTTGCCACTGGCGTCGCTCAGGTCAAATGTCTGCTGGCTCTGTACTCGCAGCGACCACGGTTCCGGCGCCCAGCCAACCCATGCGGTTGCTTTAGATGGCGAAGCCAGAGTGACATCCCATTTTTGCCATTTACCGTTTTGCTTCACTTCCGATTTAATGATGTTGAAGTTACTTCCCAGACTCCAGTCTGTATCAGCAATGAAATAATCCACCGCGCCTTCAAGGCCATAAATCCGGCGATCGTCGGGTTGTACGTTAATGGTCATATCGTTGCGGTTAACGACGATCGATTTATCAGACGTGGAATAGTAAGCGGCGAGCTGTGTACGCAGGTTATCGCCGGTGTAGCGCCACCCCAGTTCGTAAGAGTTAACTTTAATGCCTTCCAGACGTGAATCCGCTACGTTAACACTGCGCTGGAGCTGATAATGATCGCCAACCAGCGAGTAGGTACCGTTGCCGTAGTATTTTCCGGGGTCGGGAAGTTCCACACCTTGAGAGAAGTTGAACCAGGTCTGCTGGCGATCGGTCAGGTGTGCGAGGATGCCCGCGTTAAACAGGAAGTTATCATAGTCTGCTTTGCCACCCGGGATACTATCAGCAGAGTTCGCCAGACCCGTTGCGATGCCTTGTTGTTGCGTATAGCCGACAAAATCATCAACACGGTTTTCAGTCCACTGGTAGCGGATACCGCCGCTGAGCGTAAAGATGTCATTAATGTCGTAGCTGTTTTGCAGGAAAGGCGCGAAGTTGGTGATGCTGTAACCGGGATAGCGCCCGGTGGTGTAGGCCGTTCGGTTATCCATACCGCCAGAGGGGAGGGAATAAGCCAGATCGAAGAATTCTTGATTGGAATCGAATGTTTCGTGATCGGCGTCGATACCCCATGTCAGTTCCCAGTTTTCCATCAGCTGGCTGTTGAGGGTGATTTTGGCACCAAACTGGTCAGTATCCTGCTGTGATGCGGAGAAACTGGTGACCTTACCTTTGCTCAGCGTAGGGAAGGGATAGAATTTAAGTGATTCGTCACGGTAATAGATCTGGCTGACCAGATTCTGGCCGAAGAAATTGGCATCGGAATATTGCAGACTGATCAGATGCCGTTCCGTGCCGGGGATACGGTCGGAATTGAGACCGCTGCTGGTATGAGCGTTGCCGGTTCCCGTCACGGCAGCCATGTTCTTGCCGAGATCCAGTCCGTAGTCGTCATCTCCCTGGCTTTTGTAGTACTGCGTAACCAGCTGCAGCTGGCGGTTGTCATCAAGCTCAATCGTCCCGGTACCCATCAGATCCAGGCGATCGGAATGCTGCAGACCGGTTTGGGTATTATCGAGCATTAAGGCGTCGTGGTTGGCATCATACCACCCCCCAAACCGTTGATAAGCGACAGACATGCGTCCGGATGCGCGGTCGGTTCCTCCGCTCACTGCGGCGGCAACACGCTCGTCATGATCGTTACTGTTGTTGAAACCGCTTTTGCTGCCCAGCTCGAGTTCAACTTCACGCTCAGGCTGACCTTTTTTGGTGACGATGTTGATCAAACCACCGGTACTTCCGCCGCCATACAGTGATGTTGCCCCAGAGATAACTTCAATGTGTGCAATATTAAACGGATCAATGGAGTCGAGCTGGCGGCTGTCGGTGCGGGAAGAGTTGAGACGAACACCGTCAATAAGCACAACGATGGCGCGACCACGCATGTTCATCCCGTAGTTGGTCCGTCCCTGGCTGCTGACGTCGATTCCGGGGATCAACTGAGCCAGAACATCTTTAAACTCTTTCCCCCCCTGAACCTGCTGTTCAATCTCTCTGCCTTCGATAACCCATGTCGTTTGCGCCATTTCTGCCACGGTGCGTTGGCTCCGGTTGGCGCTGACGATGAGATCTTCTTCTTCTGCCGCCATTGCCGGTAGGGTTAAAGACAGTAACAGAGGATTGAGCACCCAGAGATGCTTATTCATTTGTATTCCTTATAAAATTTGTTGGCCTGTTTTTATTTTTACGGCATGGAAACCGATCGTTACATTATGAAACGGGTATTAAAACAAATGCGAATATTGCTGATAATGATTGACATTATCAATGTATTTTACAAAATAAATGCATTAACCCAATGAAAACAATAAAGAATGTAGGGGTTAAGATGTGCCGTTTCCACCAGGAGCAGCGTAAGCTCCCGGTGATGACATTAAGACGTGGGTAGTGTGGGAATGGTTAATCTTTAATCAGTTCAGGCCACAATCGTAATGTGGTGTGCGCGATCTGCATCAGTTTTTCGAACGAGGCTCCTTCGCGGGCGCTGATCGACATACCCTGCAAAATACAGTTCAGATATTCAGCCAACTTTTGTACATCGCAGTGTGCCGGTATTTCACCCTTTTCCTGTCGTTGATGCAGAAACTGAGCCAGCGTCTGTTCCTGCATGGCGTGACGGGATTTAACCGTGTGCGCAATGTCCCGGGAGGAGGCGGCCAGCGTAGCGGATGTGTTAATCATGAAACATCCCGCAGGCGTGTCTTTACTGGTGAAGCAGGTCGCTATGGCGGTGAAATAGTCCTCAAGTGCAGATTCGAGGCTTTTTTCTTCACAAAACAGTTGGGCTTCGTGTTTTGCCGCGAAGCGACTGATATAGCGGTCCAGCACGGCACGAAACAGTCCTTCCTTATTGGTAAATTCTGCATACAGCGTAGGCGCTTTTGCCCCGGTTGCTTCTACGAGATCGGCGAGCGATGTCGCTTCATATCCGTGCTGCCAGAAGAGTGTCATGGCCTTATCAAGCGCGGCTTCCCTGTCGAACACTTTTGGTCGGCCACGGCTTTTTTTTGCACAACCTGTCGTTTCAGTTGTCATGGTGCCGTTGTACCTTGTTGGGTTTATTGAATAACCATTATAAAAATAATCGCGCAGACACTCCAGTGCATTCAAGATAAAAATAATTCAATGCTATTGATATGAAAAATAAGACCTTTGTACTTTAAATAACAATCGTTATAAAAAAATGTTGACGTGTGACCTGGATCACATCTATGATTTATCTATCGATCGTTAAGTTAATCGCTTACGGCACACATTCATCTGCTAAAGGTCACTATCATGAAAAACGTAAAAACTCTTTTTGTCGCTGCTGTCCTGAGCTCACTTTCATTTGCAAGCTTTGCCGCTGTTGAAGTTCAGGCTACACCTGCAGGCCAACAGAAAGTCGGTATTATCTCCGCCAACGCCGGGACTAATTTAGGTTCTCTGGAAGATCAACTGGCACAGAAAGCAGATGAAATGGGGGCGAAGTCATTCCGTATTACTTCTGTTACCGGTCCTAACACCCTTCACGGGACTGCAGTTATCTATAAATAAGTTGTAAGCCCTCGCAATGCCACTGCGAATTCAATAAAAAACCCCGCGGGAACAAACCGGCGGGGTTTTTTTATGGCCTGAATTTACAGCGTTTGTGCAGGAGCATCGTGATGGCGCGTCACGTCTACAGGCATGCCTGAACGTAGCTCCATTGCATGCTCCATCACTGCTGCGTCTGTTTGTGCCGCATTTTTAAAGTCCTGCATTGATGAATTCAACACGATTGGCAGTAACTGCGGGTCGTCATTAATCTTTTCTGACAGCGGTTGGTGTACTTCAACCAGGCGCATACCGTTAGGTTCAACGGAGGCTTTAATCGGCGTGTTGATGATGTTCACTTTGGTTCCCGGCGTAACCTGACGGAATAAGGTTTCAATATCACCGTCACGCAGGCGAATACACCCGGAACTAACACGCATACCGATGCCAAAATCCGCGTTGGTTCCATGCAGCAAATACACACCGCCGTAAGCCGCTAAGCGGATTGCATGATGGCCCATCGGGTTATCCGGCCCGGCAGGTACTACGGCAGGGAGGTCGATACCATTGGCTTTATACCGTGCGCGGATATTCGCTGTTGGTGTCCAGGTCGGGTTAGCACGCTTATCAGAGATGGTGGTGACCATTGTTGGCGTCAGGGTGTCGCCGCCTAACTGGCCAATGCCAATGGGATACACGGTCACCGATTTTGTCCCTGGCTGGTAATAGTAAAGACGCAGTTCGGCGAGGTTAATGACAATCCCTTCGCGTGGGGCATCCGGTAGCAGAGTTTGCAATGGGATGGTTAAAACACTGCCCGGGCGAGGTACGTATGGATCGACGCCGGGGTTAGCCTGCAGCAGCGCTAAAAAGCCGACGTTGTATTTTTTCGCAATGGCTTCCAGCGATCCGCCGTTGTTTTCGACAACGTGAGTGGCATTTTCGCCCACCAGTTTGCTGCCTGGCGGCGGGAGCGGCCAGGTATTCGCTTGAGCCGGGAGCGCTAATGCGACGGTCGCCGCGAGCGTAAAAAGCGTTAGCCAGCGAGAGAGTCGTTTATTGTTTAACATCACCTAAATCCATTGTTTTTACGTGGTTTTTATTATGTAAAAGTAAACAGGAATTATGGCGGTTTGCTGTGTCGGGAAGTGCAGGGAAGTGCAAAGA
>NZ_SZWR01000019.1:59481-62149 GCF_005280875.1 Citrobacter sp. wls827 | reverse complement strand
ATTCATCGGCCGGGCAAGCACCGTGCTCACCCGGCCGGAACGCTATGCTATGGCGTTTTCTTCCAGTTGACGCATAAACTGACGTACCCAGTCGATACGGGTTTTACGCTCAGCTAAATCTTGCATGAACTTCAGCCTGGTTGGGCCATCCAGACGGAAGTGTTGCGGTTGCTTTTGCAGTAAGCCAATCAGCCACACCGGGTTGACGTGGTTCTTCTCGGCAAACTCAATCGTCCCGCCTTTTTCATTGCCTTCTAGCTTTCTGATACCCAGTTTTTGCGCTTGCTGGCGCAAACGGGCAATATCCAGCAACGTACGGGCCGGGTCAGGCAACAAACCAAAACGGTCTATCAGCTCGACCTTAATTTCTTCCAGCTCGTTTTCGCCTTTCGCACTGGCAATGCGCTTGTAGAACGACAGTCGCGTATTCACATCGGGGATGTAGTCATCTGGCAATAGTGACGGCATCCGCAACTCGACTTCAGTTTGCTGGTTGGTGAGATCTTCGAGTGACGGTTCGCGTCCCTCTTTTAGCGCGTCAACCGCGTTCTCCAGCAGTTCCATGTATAGTGAGAAGCCGATGGTTTCCATCGAACCGCTCTGATCTTCGCCCAGCAGTTCCCCCGCGCCGCGAATTTCGAGGTCGTGAGTGGCTAGCGCAAAACCTGCACCCAAATCTTCCAGTGATGCAATTGCCTCAAGGCGTTTTTGTGCATCGGTGGTCATCGCTTTTGGATGCGGCGTCAACAGCCAGGCATAGGCCTGATGGTGTGAACGTCCCACGCGGCCGCGTAGCTGGTGCAATTGTGCCAACCCGAAATGGTCAGCGCGCTCGATAATAATGGTGTTAGCGGTTGGAATGTCGATCCCGGTTTCGATGATGGTGGTACACACCAGCACGTTGAAGCGCTGATGGTGGAAATCGTTCATCACGCGTTCCAGCTCGCGTTCGCGCATTTGTCCGTGTCCAATCCCGATTCGCGCTTCCGGTACCAGCTCTGCCAGCCTGTCAGCGGTTTTCTGGATGTTTTCAACATCGTTGAACAGATAGTAGACCTGCCCGCCGCGCAGCACTTCACGCAGGATAGCTTCACGTACCACCAGGCTATCGTATTCGCGTACGAAGGTTTTGACCGCCAGACGACGCGCTGGCGGTGTGGCGATAATTGACAGATCGCGCATGCCGCTCATCGCCATATTGAGCGTACGCGGGATCGGGGTTGCGGTCAGCGTCAGAATATCGACATCGGCGCGCATTGCTTTAATACGCTCTTTGTGACGGACACCGAAGCGGTGCTCTTCATCGACAATCAGCAGACCCAAATCTTTGAGTTTCACATCGCTTTGCAGCAGTTTGTGCGTGCCGATGAGAATATCGATTTTACCTTCGGCAACCTGCTCCAGGATCTGCGCTTGCTCTTTGGCGCTGCGAAAACGGGACAGCATCTCAATGCGCACGGGCCAGTTGGCAAAACGATCGCGGAAGTTGTCGAAGTGCTGCTGGGCGAGCAGGGTGGTCGGCACCAGCACGGCAACCTGCTTGTGATTCTCTACGGCGAGGAAGGCGGCGCGCATCGCCACTTCGGTTTTACCGAAGCCGACATCGCCACACACCAGGCGGTCCATGGCCAGCGGCTGACACATATCGCTGAGTACCGCGTTGATGGCCTGCGCCTGATCGGGTGTGGTTTCAAATGGGAAGCTGTCACAAAACAGCTGATACTGCTCGCGGTCGTGTTTAAAGGCAAAACCTTCTTTTGCCGCACGCTGGGCGTAAATATCCAGCAACTCCGCCGCGACGTCACGTACCTTCTCGGCGGCTTTCTGCCGGGCGCGCGACCAGGCATCTCCGCCAAGTTTATGCAGCGGGGCATTCTCTTCCGCGCCTCCGGCATAGCGGCTTATCAAATGCAGTGACGACACCGGCACGTACAGTTTGGCGTCGTTGGCATAGGTGAGCATCAGATATTCACCGGTGATACCGCCCGCTTCCAGCGTGGTCATCCCGGCATAGCGACCCACGCCGTGCTCCAGATGCACCACCGGCTGACCTGGATGCAGCTCTGCAAGGTTACGAATTAATGTATCCGGGTTGATGGTGCGACGCGAATCCTGGCGGCGGCGCGCCACGCGTTCACCCAGCAGATCGCTTTCACAAATCAGCGCCAGATTGCGTTTGCTATCGATGAAGCCATGCTCGGCTGCACCAATCATCAAATAACGACCATTGTCTGCGGCTTCATCAAGACGCAATATCCGCTTCGGCGCAACTTTGATGCGAGCCAGAAGTTCGCCGAGTGCTTCACGGCGACCTTCACTTTCCACTGAGAAAATTACCGGACCGGTAAAGCTCTCAAGGAATTTACGTAACGCATCTAACGGTGATTTTTGCTGCGCCTGCACGGCGATATCCGGCAGCTTCTGGAACCCGAGGTTAGTATTCGCAGCTTTGTTCGCCAGACTCTCGGTTTTCAGTTGAACGCGCGGCCAGCGTTTAAGTTCAGAAAACAGCTCATCAACCCGCAGCCACAGCGATTCCGGCGGCAGAAGCGGGCGCATCGGATCAACACCGCGATTTTCAAAGCGTGACAGGGTATCGGCCTGGAAGCGTTCTGCGCTGGTCTCGATATCACCGGTATTGACCAATAACGTATTGGCAGGGAAGTAG
>NZ_SZWR01000019.1:46656-59414 GCF_005280875.1 Citrobacter sp. wls827 | reverse complement strand
CTGAAAAACAGCGGCTGCCAGTATTCAATACCCGCAGGTAACGTGCCTTTGCTGACCTGCTGATAAATATGTTCGGCGTCGCGTTTCACCTCAAAGGTGTCGCGCCACTGACTGCGGAACAGCTCGATGGCCGTTTTGTCAGTCGGGAATTCGTGTGCGGGAAGCAAATTAATGGCGTCGACTTCTTCCAGCGTGCGCTGGGTGTCAGTATCAAACAGGCGCAGGCTGTCGATTTCGTCATCAAAGAAATCAAGGCGATAAGGCAGCTCGCTGCCCATCGGGAACAGATCCAACAACGCGCCGCGCGTGGCGTATTCGCCGTGTTCCATGACCTGATCAACATGGCGATAACCGGCGCTGTCCAGCTGCTCACGCAGGGCATCACGCGACAGGCGCTGACCCTTTTTCATCACCAGTGCATGACCGTGTAGATAGCTGTGCGGGCAGACGCGCTGCATCAATGTGTTGACCGGTACGATCAGCACACCGCGTTGCATCGCAGGCAGTTGATACAACGTGGAGAGTCGCGAGGAGATAATTTCCTGATGTGGGGAAAAACTGTCATAGGGCAGTGTTTCCCAGTCAGCCAGATTCATCACCATCTGGTCGGTAAACTGACGAATTTCATCATGCAAACGCAGTGCATTTTGCATGTCCGGCGCGATCAGCACCACTGGCCCCGCGTGATGTTCAGCGATTTCGGCGACCAGCGTCGCGCAGGCGGCACCGGTAAGTTCACCCAACTGGCGCTGATCGCCAGCTTTTGCTGGAAGCGTGTAACGATGTTGTTCAGGCATTCGGTTGTCAGGATCTCGTTTGGATATACGTCTGATAAGCAATGTTTCTTTATTATCCGTGATCGTTTCTCATAAGCAAATTGATTCGCCCCCTGATGGGGGCAAAAAGCGCGTTAGGGTTAGCGCGAAACGACCGATAAGGAAGGCGGGGAAAAGAGCAGGTCGGCCACTGTTTTTTGTGAAATTTTACGCACTAACAGGCCAAACAAGGTGCACAGCAGCAGGCAGGCGAACGGATACACCAGCAGCAGGGCCAGCTCTGCATATGCAGGCCAGGCGGCATGATTGATTTTGGGGATTAGCGTTAAGCTGAACAGCTCAACCAGAATACGGTGGGTGGTGTAGATGGCGATGGTATTGGCGCCAATCACGCTTAACGGGCCGGACTCACGCATACCAAAGCGCAGCTCAAATTGATAAAACAGCTTCATGATCAGCACAATGGAAAGAAGAGAAAGTAATAGTGAAACATTTGCCAGCCATGCAACGGCGGCGACGATTGTACTAACCAGAAAAAGCACAGAATGGCGGCGCAGGGGAACCTCTTTGATCCATGCCATCAGCGTTGCACCAAACCACGCGCCGAGGCTGTAGTATGGCAGGTTACGAATGACGCTGTTCATTCCCCACCACGGCGTCGGGACATAATTGATCGCCACGCTCAACACGACAAATAACGCCAACAATGGCGCCGCCCAGCGGCTGAAAAGCTTACACAAAACAAAATAAACAATCAGTGCGTACAGATACCACAAGCTGGTGCTGGCGGTGAGCATCCCGTGGGTAAAATCACTGATCGAATCGGCATAGGCGGCGTTGGCGGTATGGTTCAGATCGCGCTGCGGGGCCAGCCAGTTATTGAGCGCGACTAACGCCAGCCATTGTACCATCCCCCAAAGCACCAACACCCAGGCGATGCTCCAGATTCGTTTATCCAGGCAGGTGGTCCACGTGACGCTATCGATATAGCGACGGATCAGATACCCCGAAATAAAGAAAAACACCGGCATGCGAAACGGCGCCAGGTACAAGTTCAGGTAAATCCAGCATTTGCTCAGTATCTCTGAAAGCGGATGCTGAAACGTAGTGAGGTGCGGGTAAAACGTGATTACCGAGTGATAAATTACCACCAGACAAATACATAACCCTTTGATCTGGTTAATCCATAGTTCTTTTTTAATCATCGAGACGGCGTATCCATATTGATTGCTATAGCCTGCCATCCTGCGCAACTCGCGGTGGGCTGTAATGCGTAACTGTCTGCATTTTGTTTTTTTAAGATAAAGATCAGGGATCTGGACTTAAGAAAAGAGGGACAACTTTAGCGGATTGATTTATTTATACTTTTAGGACAAGTGCTGACGAACACTTACGGTTCAGTCATTTACCCATTCCGCTTTCGCTTATATACTCGTGACTTTGCTAACAGCAACCAGACGGATTTCATGTACCAACCTGTCGCTCTATTCATTGGCCTGCGTTATATGCGTGGGCGTGCAGCAGATCGCTTCGGTCGCTTCGTTTCCTGGCTCTCCACCATTGGCATTACCCTCGGGGTAATGGCGCTGGTCACGGTGTTGTCGGTGATGAACGGTTTCGAGCGCGAGCTGCAAAACAATATCCTTGGCCTGATGCCTCAGGCCGTTCTCTCGTCTGAACAGGGTTCTCTGAACCCGCAGCAACTGCCGGAAAAAGCGGTGGTGTTGAACGGCGTCAACCGCGTCGCACCGATAACTACGGGGGATGTGGTGCTGCAAAGTGCGCGTAGCGTGGCGGTCGGCGTGATGCTGGGCATCGACCCGGCGCAAAAAGATCCTCTCACGCCGTATCTGGTCAATGTGAAGCAAACAGATCTGCAGCCGGGTAAGTATAATGTCATCCTCGGTGAGCAGCTTGCCGGGCAGTTGGGCGTCAATCGCGGCGATCAAATTCGCGTGATGGTGCCTTCGGCCAGCCAGTTTACGCCGATGGGGCGTTTGCCGAGCCAGCGTCTGTTTACGGTGATTGGCACCTTCGCCGCCAACAGCGAAGTAGACGGCTACCAGATGCTGACCAACATTCAGGATGCTTCCCGCCTGATGCGCTATCCGGTGGGCAATATTACCGGCTGGCGTCTGTGGCTGAACGAACCGTTAAAAGTTGACACGCTGAGCCAGCAAACGCTGCCGCAGGGCACCAAATGGCAGGACTGGCGCGAGCGCAAAGGGGAACTGTTCCAGGCCGTGCGCATGGAGAAAAACATGATGGGGCTGCTGCTTAGCCTGATCGTGGCAGTTGCGGCTTTTAATATTATTACCTCGTTGGGTCTGATGGTAATGGAGAAGCAAGGGGAAGTGGCGATTCTACAAACGCAGGGGCTAACGCCGCGGCAAATCATGATGGTGTTTATGGTTCAGGGGGCCAGTGCCGGAATTATCGGCGCGCTGCTGGGCGCGGTGCTGGGCGCATTGCTTGCCAGCCAACTGAACAACCTGATGCCGATTATCGGCGTGCTGCTGGACGGTGCCGCGTTGCCGGTTGCTATTGAGCCGCTGCAGGTGATCGTCATTGCGCTGGTGGCGATGGCCATCGCGCTGCTGTCTACGCTTTATCCTTCCTGGCGCGCTGCCGCCACTCAACCCGCTGAGGCTTTACGTTATGAATAAGATCCTGTTGCAATGCGACAACCTGTGCAAACGCTATCAGGAAGGCACGGTGCAGACTGATGTTCTGCACGATGTCAGTTTTAGCGTCGGCGAGGGTGAGATGATGGCGATTGTCGGCAGCTCAGGCTCCGGCAAAAGTACACTGCTTCATCTGCTCGGCGGGCTGGATACACCGACTTCCGGCGACGTCATTTTTAGCGGTCAGCCGATGAGCAAACTCTCGTCAGCGGCGAAAGCGGAACTGCGTAATCAGAAGCTAGGATTTATTTACCAGTTCCACCATTTGTTGCCAGACTTTACCGCGCTGGAAAACGTGGCGATGCCGCTACTGATTGGCAAGAGGAAGCCGGCTGAAATTACCGAGCGCGCACGTGACATGCTGAAAGCGGTTGGGCTGGATCACCGTGCCAGCCACCGTCCGTCCGAACTTTCAGGCGGCGAGCGTCAACGTGTGGCGATTGCCCGTGCGCTGGTGAATAACCCGCGCCTGGTACTGGCAGACGAGCCAACGGGTAACCTTGATGCGCGAAACGCGGACAGCATTTTCGAACTGCTGGGTGAGCTGAACCGCTCTCAGGGCACGGCATTTCTGGTGGTGACGCACGATCTGCAACTGGCGAAGCGCATGAGCCGCCAGCTTGAAATGCGCGATGGTCGCCTGACGGCTGAACTGAGCCTGATGGGGGCTGAGTAATGGCATCGCCTTTATCATTATTGATTGGTCTGCGCTTTAGCCGCGGTCGGCGACGCGGTGGCATGGTGTCGCTGATTTCCGTGATTTCTACCGTCGGTATTGCGTTGGGTGTGGCGGTGTTGATCGTCGGTCTAAGCGCCATGAACGGATTTGAGCGAGAGTTGAACAACCGTATTCTGGCGGTTGTGCCACATGGTGAGATAGAGGCGGTAAATCAGCCGTGGAACAACTGGCAGGAAGCACTCGACAAAGTTCAGAAAGTGCCTGGCATTGTCGCTGCTGCGCCTTATATCAATTTCACCGGACTGGTAGAGAGCGGGGCGAACTTGCGCGCGGTGCAGGTGAAGGGCGTTGACCCGAAACAGGAACAGCGTTTAAGCGCACTGCCATCCTTCGTGCAAAACCACGCCTGGGATAATTTTAAAGCCGGTGAACAACAAATCATCATTGGTAAGGGTATTGCCGATGCGCTGAAGGTGAAGCAGGGCGACTGGGTGTCGATTATGATCCCTAACGCCAGCGCGGATCATAAGTTACAGCAGCCTAAACGCGTGCGTTTGCACGTTACCGGTATTCTGCAACTGAGCGGTCAGCTCGATCACAGCTTCGCCATGATCCCAATGGAAGACGCGCAGCAGTACCTGGATATGGGTTCCAGCGTTTCCGGGATTGCCCTGAAGGTCAACGATGTCTTTAACGCCAATAAGTTGGTGCGAGATGCGGGCGAAGTGACCAATAACTATGTTTATATTAAGAGCTGGATCGGTACTTATGGCTATATGTATCGCGATATCCAGATGATCCGCGCCATTATGTATCTGGCGATGGTGCTGGTGATTGGCGTAGCCTGCTTTAATATCGTTTCCACGTTAGTGATGGCGGTAAAAGACAAAAGCGGCGATATTGCGGTATTAAGAACGCTGGGGGCGAAAGACGGACTGATCCGCGCCATCTTCGTCTGGTATGGACTGCTGGCGGGTCTGTTCGGTAGCCTGATAGGTGTGGTTATTGGTGTTGTTGTTTCTCTACAGCTCACACCGATCATCAATGGTATTGAGGCGCTTATCGGCCATCAGTTCCTCTCCGGCGATATCTATTTCATTGACTTCCTGCCATCGGAATTACACTGGCTGGATGTGATTTACGTGCTGGTGACAGCATTAGTGCTGAGTCTTTTGGCGAGTTGGTATCCGGCGCGTCGCGCCAGCAATATTGATCCTGCGAGAGTACTTAGCGGCCAATAACAATATATACACTAAAGCATTCATGCTGCATCAAGGAGCGGTGATGTATTACGGATTTGACATCGGTGGGACTAAAATTGCGTTAGGCGTATTCGATAATCAACGTCGTTTGCAATGGGAAACGCGCGTCCCTACGCCGCGTGACAGTTATGACGCTTTCCTTGATGCGGTGTGCAATTTGGTGCAGGAAGCAGACCAGCGGTTTGGCATTAAAGGTTCGGTTGGCATCGGCATTCCTGGTATGCCGGAAACGGAGGACGGTACGCTGTATGCAGCCAACGTTCCTGCTGCCAGTGGCAAACCGCTGCGGGCCGATCTCAGCGCACGACTGGATCGTGATGTGCGTCTGGATAATGACGCCAACTGTTTTGCACTCTCCGAAGCCTGGGACGATGAGTTCACCCAGTATCCGTTAGTGATGGGCTTAATCCTCGGCACCGGTGTCGGTGGTGGCCTGGTGCTTAACGGAAAGTCTATCACTGGACGTAGCTATATTACCGGCGAGTTCGGTCATATCCGTTTGCCTGTTGATGCGTTGACGTTGATGGGATTTGATTTCCCGCTGCGTCGTTGCGGATGTGGTCAACTGGGGTGCATCGAAAGTTATCTTTCCGGTGGCGGATTTGCGTGGTTGTACCAGCATTACTACCATCAACCTCTGGATGCCCGTGAAATTATCACCCTCTGGGAGCAAGGCGATGAGCACGCGCATGCGCATGTAGAGCGTTATCTGGATTTGCTGGCCGTTTGCCTGGGGAATATCCTGACTATCGTCGATCCAGATTTAGTGGTGATTGGCGGTGGCTTGTCGAACTTTACCGCTATTACGACGCAACTGGCGGGCAGGCTGCCACGTCATTTGCTGCCCGTTGCCCGTGTGCCGCGTATTGAGCAGGCACGACACGGTGATGCGGGTGGGATGCGCGGAGCCGCTTTCCTACATCTTACCGATTAATACAAAGAGGTTGTTATGCTGTCGCGTCGGGGTCATCGATTAAGCCGTTTTCGTAAAAATAAACGCCATTTGCGCGATCGCCTGCGTCAACGGATCTTTTTCAGAGACAGAGTGGTGCCTGAACTGGTGGAAAAACCAAGGGTGTTAGTCCTGACTGGCGCGGGAATTTCCGCTGAATCAGGGATTCGTACCTTCCGTGCTGCGGATGGTCTTTGGGAAGAACATCGGGTTGAGGATGTGGCAACGCCGGAAGGATTTAGCCGTAATCCTGGACTGGTTCAGTCGTTTTATAACGCCCGTCGTCACCAGTTGCAACAGCCCGAAATTCAGCCAAATGCGGCGCATATTGCGTTGGCAAAACTCGAAGCCGAGCTGGGTGATCGCTTTCTACTGGTAACGCAAAATATCGATAATCTGCACGAACGTGCGGGAAGTCAGAACGTTATCCACATGCACGGCGAGCTTCTTAAGGTTCGCTGTTCGCAAAGCGGGCAGATTTTAGACTGGACAGGGGACGTCACGCCAGAAGACAAATGCCATTGCTGCCAGTTCCCTGCGCCCCTGCGACCGCACGTTGTCTGGTTTGGCGAAATGCCGCTGGGGATGGATGAAATTTATATGGCGCTGGCGATGGCAGATGTTTTCATTGCCATTGGCACGTCAGGGCATGTTTATCCGGCTGCGGGTTTTGTCCACGAAGCGCGTCTGCATGGGGCGCATACGGTGGAGTTAAATCTCGAACCAAGCCAGGTGGGTAGCGAGTTCGAAGAGAAGTATTACGGCCCGGCAAGCCAGGTGGTACCCGAGTTTGTTGAGAAGTTATTGAAAGGTCTGTGAGCACGGATGGCGTAGGCCCGATAAGCGCAGCGCCATCGGGCAGTGATGATGCGCCGGATGCGACGCTGGCGCGTCTTATCCGGCCTACGAGGAGGGCAATTAGCGTCCTGCTTTCAGCTTCTGATAATACTCTTCATAGATGGCGCTGGCGGAACCAACATCGTTCTGCCATTCCCCTTTGTTGATGGTTTCTGCATCCGGGTACAGGGTTTTATCATTCGCGACTTCCGGACTTAGCAGCTTGCGTGCCGCCAGGTTTGGCGTTGGATAACCAATAGTTTCCGCCACTTCTTTCGCCACGTCCGGGCGTAGCAGGAAGTTAATCAGCTTCAGCGCACCTTCTTTGTTTTTAGCATTTGCCGGAATAGACAGGCTGTCCATCCAGAAAATCCCACCTTCTTTCGGCCAGACGACTTCCAGCGGTGTACCTGCCTGACGCGCAACATATGCGGAGCCGTTCCACACCATCCCCAGATTGACTTCACCTTCCATATACGGATTGGCCGGGTTGTCAGAGTTAAACGCCGCAACGTTAGGCATTAGCTTCTTCAGCTCGTTATACGCAGCTTCAATCTCTTTCGGGTCGGTGGTATTGCCGGAGTATCCCAGCTTGCGCAGCGCCATCTGGAACACTTCGCGGGCATCATCCGTTAACAGCAGGCTGCCTTTGTATTCCGGTTTCCACAGGTCAGCCCAGCTGGTCACGGTTTTGGGATCAATGGCATCACTGTTAATACCAATGGCCGTTGCACCCCAGATATACGGGATTGAGTAGTCGTTGTTCGGGTCAAACGGCTTATTGAGCATTTCCGGATCGAGGTTGTGGAAGTTGGTTAACGTCGACTTATCGATCTTTTGGATCATGCCTTCTTTACGCATTTTGTCGACGTAATAGGTGGAAGGCACCACCAGATCGTACGCACCGTCTTTATAGGTTTTGAGCTTGGCGTACATGGTTTCGTTCGACTCGTAGGTCGAATAGATTACCTTAATGCCGGTCTCTTTGGTGAACTGTTCCAGTAATCCTGGCGGAACGTATTCGGTCCAGTTGTAGAAATAAAGCGTGTTGTTGTCATTCGCGTGAGCGGCGCTCATGCCCAGTGCCAGAGCACCCGCCGCGAGCAGGTGGCGTGACCATTTTTTCATCATTTAACGTCCCCTGAATTAAGGGCCTTAACGGCCCTTGGTTTTATCACGTGCAATAAGCTGGCTGGCGATCACCATAACCAGCGACAGAACCAACAAAATGGTTGCCAGTGCATTCACCTCTGGTGATACACCGACTTTAACCATTGAGTAGATTTTTAATGGCAAAATCTCATAGCCGGGTCCGGTGACGAAGGACGAAACCACGACATCATCCATCGACAGCGTAAAACTTAGCAACCAACCTGCAGCTACCGCCGGCATGGCCAGTGGCAGAATGATCTTGCGCAGAATGGTCACTTCACTGGCACCCAGGTCTTTAGCTGCTTCAAGCATACGTACGTCAAAGCCTTTCAAACGTGAGTAGACCGTTACGACCACAAAAGGCAGGCAGAACGTGATATGTGAAAACAGCAGCGACCAGAAGCCCAGTTGAATGCCAATCAGCATAAACAGCACCAGCAGCGAAATTGCCATCACGATATCCGGCGACATCATCACCACAAACAACATGCCGCTGACAAATGGTTTGCCACGAAAACGGTAGCGATATAAAGCGACCGCAGTCAGTGAACCGATCAGGGTGGCAAAGGTCGCGGAGAGCACGGCCATCGTCAGTGAGTGCTGTGCCGCCTGCAGCAAACTGTCGTTGTTCATCAGCAGCCCGTACCATTTGGTGGTAAAACCCTGCCAGTTAATGCCGAAGCGCGAGCTGTTAAAGGAGTTCACAATCAGAATGATGATTGGAATATACAGATACGCGTAGATAGCGGTCATGAAACCACCTCTGAGCAGCCGACCGATCATTCGAGTTCCACCTTCTTGTTCAGCAAGCGCGAGGCGCGCCAGTAGATCAGCAGCATCAGCCCCATCACAATGGTCAGCGTAATGCTGGTGGCGGCACCAAACGGCCAGTCGCGGATGTTCAGGAACTGCACTTTAATCACATTACCAATCAGCAGGTTTTTCGCCCCGCCCATTAAGTCGGATACGTAAAACAGCCCCATGGCTGGCAGCATAACCAACAGACATCCGGCGATAATTCCCGGCATCGTCAACGGAATAATGATGCGGGTGAAGGTCTGAAGTTTACTGGCACCCAAATCACGCGCGGCTTCCAGTAGCGGTTTATCGAGTTTTTCAATGCTGGAATAGAGCGGCATCACCATAAACGGCAGCAGGATGTACACCAGACCGATAATCACCGCGCTGGGTGTAAACATGATACGAATAGGAGTATCGATAACGCCGAGCCACAACAGAAACTCGTTGAGATAGCCTTTGGTACTGAGGAAAATTTTGAGTCCGTAGATGCGGATAAGTGAGTTGGTCCAGAACGGAACAATCAGCAGGAACAGCAGCAGCGGGCGCACTTTTTCCGGCAGTTTCACCAAAAACCAGGCAAACGGGTAGCCGAGTACCAGGCAGGCGAGCGTGGCAATCAGCGCCATATTGAGGGAATGAACCAGCACCTCAAAATAGAGCGGATCGAGCAGGCGTGTATAGTTTTCCAGCGTAAAGACCATTTTGACGAAATTGGCGTCGTCGCGGGTCAAAAAACTGGTACCGATGATCATCAGGTTGGGCAGAAAGACAAACAACACAAGCCAACCGACAATGGTGACGATCACCACACTCTGGAATTTACTTGTGTTCTTCATCAGCCAGTACGACCTCCCAGCTTTCTACCCAGTTAATCGCCATTTTCTGGTCGAGCGAGTGGTCAAAGTCAGGATCGTCTTCATTGAAGAATTCGCTGACCATCACCATCTTGCCATTTTCCAGTTCCACAACCGACTCCAGCGTCATGCCTTTGTAGTTGCGTTCACGCACGTAGCCGATAAGACCCTCGATATGATTATCGTCGTTGATTTCATCCACGCGCAGATCTTCCGGGCGTAACAGAACGTGCAGTTTCTGTCCGGGAACCACCGCGAAGTTGACGTAAATATTGCACTCGCGGCCTTCAACGTTAGCACGAACGCGCTGCTCGTCCAGACGTTCTATCACCGTGGCGTTAAACATATTGATCTCGCCGATAAATCCGGCAACGAACAAATTTTTCGGCTCTTCGTAGATCTCGCGCGGCGTACCGTCCTGCTCAATCTTGCCGTCACGCATCACCACGATACGGTCTGACATAGTCAGCGCTTCTTCCTGATCGTGAGTGACAAAGACGAAAGTGATACCCAGCTTACGCTGTAACGCTTTCAGTTCGTTCTGCATCTGCTTGCGCAGTTTGTAGTCCAGCGCAGAGAGAGATTCATCTAACAGGAGTAAACGCGGTTTATTGACCACCGCACGGGCAATCGCCACGCGCTGCTGTTGGCCACCGGAGAGTTGATGCGGTTTTCGCTGAGCGAACTCTTCCAGTTGCACCATGCGCAGGGCTTCAGTAACGCGAGGAGGAATATCGGCTGCGGGGGTTTTCTGCATGCGTAAACCAAAGGCCACATTCTCATACACGGTCATGTGGGGGAATAACGCATAGCTTTGGAAGACGGTGTTCACGTAGCGGTTTTCCGCAGGAACGTGAGTGATGTCCTGGTTGTCCAACATAATATGACCGGAATCAACCGTTTCCAGACCGGCAATCAGGCGAAGAACGGTTGTTTTACCGCAGCCAGAGGGGCCGAGCAGCGTGAGAAATTCGCCATTGTTGATGGTCAAATCCAGGCTGGAAATCACCTCTTTGCCATCGAAACTTTTGCGAATTCCCGCTAATTGCACCAGTGGAGAAAGCGAACGCGGTTGTTTATTCAATTTTTTACTCTGTCCCATGTAAACGCAACGGATGGCTGACCGATGCGGGGTTTGTGGTTAACCACCTTGATGACTCTTAATGAGGGCGGTTATTCTACGGCAAACCATTGTAATCGCCAATCCTTGTTGCGAATTACTGACTTAACCCTATAGTCAGAGGGGATGTCAGGGAGAAATATTCTCACTTGCGGGGATAAAAGTGACCTGACGCAATATTTGTCTTTTGTTGCTTATTGATAATGTTGTCACAAAAAGTGAGGGTGACTGCATGGATAAACTACTTGAGCGTTTTTTACACTACGTGTCGCTGGACACCCAATCAAAATCGGGCGTGCGGCAGGTACCCAGCACTGAAGGACAGTGGAAGTTATTGCAGTTGCTTAAGCAGCAACTCGAAGAGATGGGGCTGGTCAATATTACCTTGAGCGACAAGGGGACGTTGATGGCAACGTTGCCCGCAATATTCCCGCGATCGGTTTTATTTCCCATGTGGATACCTCACCGGATTTCAGCGGTAAAAACGTTAATCCGCAAATTGTCGAAAACTATCGCGGCGGCGATATTGCGCTCGGTATTGGCGATGAGGTTTTGTCGCCGGTGATGTTCCCGGTGCTGCATCAACTTCTGGGTCAGACGTTGATCACCACAGATGGCAAAACGCTGCTGGGTGCGGATGATAAAGCCGGTATCGCCGAAATCATGACCGCACTGGCTGTGTTGATACAAAAAGATATTCCGCATGGCGATATCCGCGTGGCCTTTACGCCAGATGAAGAGGTCGGTAAAGGCGCGAAGCATTTCGACGTTGCAGCATTTGATGCGCAGTGGGCCTATACCGTCGACGGTGGCGGCGTGGGCGAACTGGAGTTTGAAAACTTCAACGCCGCGTCGGTCAATATCAAGATCGTCGGTAACAATGTGCATCCGGGTACGGCAAAAGGGGTGATGGTGAACGCGCTGTCGCTGGCGGCTCGCATCCATGCCGAAGTTCCCGCCGATGAAAGCCCGGAAGCGACGGAAGGCTATGAAGGTTTTTACCATCTGGCAAGCATGAAAGGGACGGTTGATCGGGCTGATATGCACTACATTATCCGCGATTTTGACCGTAAGCAGTTTGAAGCGCGTAAACGCAAAATCATGGATATTGCCAAAAAGGTCGGTAAAGGGTTACATCCGGACTGCTATATCGAGCTGGTGATTGAAGACAGCTACTACAATATGCGTGAAAAAGTGATCGAGCATCCGCATGTGCTGGATATCGCCCAGCAGGCAATGCGCGATTGTGACATTGAGCCGGATCTTAAACCCATTCGTGGTGGTACCGACGGCGCGCAACTGTCGTTTATGGGATTACCTTGCCCGAATCTGTTCACCGGTGGCTATAACTATCATGGTAAGCATGAGTTTGTGACACTGGAAGGCATGGAAAAAGCCGTGCAGGTGATTGTGCGAATTGCGGAATTGACGGCGAAACAGTAGCCGCTTTTGCCGGTAGATGCCGGATGGCGCTTCGCTTATCCGGCCTACAAATATCGTATCCCGTAGGCCGGATAAGCGAAGCGCCATCCGGCGCACTCTCAATAGGTTACCCTTCGAAGAACCAGTATCCGCTATTCACCAGTGCGGCAAGCATGGCGAGGAAAGACGGATCTTCCAGTGCATCCTCAAAGTTTTCCG
>NZ_SZWR01000019.1:0-46606 GCF_005280875.1 Citrobacter sp. wls827 | reverse complement strand
AGAACAATATGGCTGGCGAGCGCATCCAGCGCCGGACGGTGAGGGGAGTCAATTTTCTCACCATTTACATAAACGTCATCGCCAATGCGCAGTACACGCAATCCACCCAGACGAACCAGGACATCGCCTTGCTTCAGGGCATCATAGATTTCGTCAGGCTGATAAGGCGGCTCAGGCGGCGCAACGTCCAGTTCATGACGCGACTGAGAGATAAACTCGCCAAACCACTGTTTAAAATGCTCCGGCTGGTTAATGAGCCCCAGCATCATTTCGCGCAGCTTGTCCATTTCCTGTGGCAGCACGTCTGCTGGATGGTCGCGCGGCGGTAGATTTGGATCGCTGTAGTACGTGCTACCCAGTTCGCGTTGCAGAACGTAATCAGCAAATCCGCTGATCAGCTCCCGGGTATTCGGTGCGCGGAAACCTACCGAGTAATTCATCGCGTTTTCTAACGCGTAGCCTTCGTGCGGGAATCCAGGTGGAATATACAGAATATCGCCTGGCTCCAGCTCTTCATCAATGATGGCTTCAAACGGATCAACCTGGAGCAGGTCAGGGTGCGGGCAATGCTGCTTCAACTGCAGTTTTTCACCCACACGCCAGCGACGGCGACCGGTTCCCTGGATGATGAACACATCATATTGATCCAGATGCGGGCCAACACCACCGCCGGGTACAGAAAATGAGATCATCAAATCGTCAATGCGCCAGTCCGGCAATTCACGGAATGGCCGCATCAGCGCGGCAGTTGGTTCATGCCAGTGGTTTACGGCCTGGACCAGCAGTGACCAGTTGCTTTCACCAAGATGGTCATAGCTTTCGAAAGGACCGTGGCTAACCTGCCATTTGCCATCCTGGTGGCTGACCAACCGGCTGTCGACTTCGCTTTCCATTGCCAGCCCAGCCAGTTCGTCAGGGGAGAGTGGATCAATAAAGTTGTTAAAGCCGCGTTTTAAGACCACCGGGCGTTTTTGCCAGTGACGTTCAAGAAAATCGGGCCAGTTAAGAGTGAGTTGGTATTCCATAATGAGCATCCCGCAGGCTGGTATCTGCAACCGATTATAACGGATACTTAACCTCAAGCGTGAAGTCAGTACATATTTATTACATGTAAAGATTACTCGTCTTTTTGTCCCGGATGTTGGCGGCCGAAAATAACTTCCATGCGCGCTCCGCCCAGCAGACTGTCGCCAGCGATAATCTGCCCGTCATATTGCTCGGTGATCTCACGTGCGACAGCCAAACCCACGCCTTGCCCGGGGCGTAAGGTATCCACGCGCTGACCACGGTCGAACACCACTTCACGTTTACTGTGTGGAATACCGGGGCCGTCATCTTCTACCACAATGTGCAGATGATCTTCCGTTAATTGCGCTGAGATCTCGACAAATTCCAGGCAATATTTACAGGCGTTATCCAGGACGTTGCCCAGCACTTCGACGAAATCGTTCTGTTCACCCACAAAGCTTGTCTCAGGCGAAATGTCGAGATTAATGTTAACCCCTTTACGCTGGTACACCTTGTTTAATGCAGAGGTCAGTTTATCCAGCAACGGTGCAACCGGATGCAATTCCCGGCTGAGAAGGGCGCTACTGCCGCGCATGCTGGCACGATGCAGATAATAGCCAATTTGCTGTGAAATACGGCTAATTTGCTCCAGCATGACGGGTTCAGCATCGCTCACGCTCATTTTCTCATTACGCATCGAGCGTAGCGTGCTTTGCAATACGGCCAACGGTGTTTTCAGGCTGTGGGTGAGGTCAGTTAACGTGGTACGGTATTTATCGTAGCGCTCACGTTCGCTCTTTAATAAGCGGTTGAGGTTACGCACCAGACTGGTGAGTTCACGCGTGGTGGCAGGATTAAGCATCTCGCGATGATGCTCTTCAAGCTCACGGACTTCGCGCGCCAGTGATTCGATAGGTCGCAGGCTCCACCAGGCTGCAACCCACAGCAACGGGATAACCAACAGTAAATTGGCAACCAGCACATAAATAAACCAGCTCCAGACCATATATGAGCGTTTGAGCTCAATAGGAATGGTATCAACAACCACAATGGTCAGTTGTGGCATTCTGGCGGTGGCAGGGTAGATGTTCACTGCCACGGAGTGGGTCATTTCTGCATTATCGTCATCTTCTCTGACTTCTCTTAGCTTCTGTTGCGCCGAATGATCCTCGCGTAGCAATGTGCTGGTGGCGTCGACATTGGCTTCAATCTCATGAAAACCATTTGTCTTTAGCCAGTCTGGTTGAATACGTTGTACCAGCCAGGGTACGTCGCGTTGGGCCCAGAGCAGCTTACCGTTTTCATTATAAATCAGCGACATTGTAGGGCTTTGCATATCGAGATTTTCAGGTAGCTCGACATTAATTTTGCCGTTTTCCCATTTCGCCAGGGTATAGAACAGATTACTTTCGCCACGTAGCAGACGAAATGTTGTTTTATCAAAGCTGACGCTATAGCCAACCAAAGCCACCATGCCGTAAGCCAGCGAGAGGACCAGTACAACGCCTGCGGTTGCCAGCAAAAAGCGCAGCCGCAGTGATAACGGGAAAAAATGACGCAGTAATTTATTCATCAGCGCAGTTCAAAAAGATAACCTTGCCCACGTACAGTGGTGATCACATCGTCCGGATATTGCGCCTGAATTTTCTTGCGCAGACGTCCCATTAAGACATCAATGGTGTGACTTTCACGCAGTTCAGCATCCGGGTAGAGCTGTAACATAAGCGAATCTTTACTAACGACTTTGCCGCTATTACGGATCAGCGTCTCCATAATGGTGTATTCGAACGCCGTGAGTTTGATCACTTCATCGTTCACGGACAGTTCGCGGCGAGAAAGGTCCACCTGAAATGGCGGAAGCGAGATTATCTGCGAGGCCAGACCACTATTGCGGCGCATCAATGCCTGCATTCTTGCAACCACTTCTTCAATGTGAAACGGTTTTGTGACGTAATCATCTGCACCGGCACTGAGCACTTCCACTTTGTCCTGCCAGCCTTCACGGGCGGTTAACACCAGAATGGGCAATGAAACGTCATTACTGCGCCAGCGGCGGATCAGTGACAGTCCGTCTTCATCGGGGAGTCCTAAATCGACGATCGCAATATCCGGCAAGTGTTCATTAAGAAAATAGTCTGCTTCCTTTGCATCTTCTGCATCATCCACCTGGTGGCCTAAATCCTGTAGCTGAACCTTAAGGTGGTGGCGTAATAATGCATTATCCTCAACAACCAGCACGCGCATCATTGTTTCTCCCTAAATTCATGGTACGAATAGTTTAACGCTGATTATGTAGATTGAAAGCAGCGCTATGAAATTAAATAACTTTTTTCATGCTCCCTCGCCCGTGGGGGCGTCCTGGGGGCAGTGCTGTTGGCATCTGATTGTTCAGCATGTTGACCTGATCCTGGTTCATGTCGCCAATCCACTTGGAGTAAACCTCGTACACCATTCGCGCATCTTCATGCCCCATCTGACTCGCTATGAATGACGGGTTCGCTCCGGCCATCAACGTCCAGCAGGCATAGGTATGCCGTGACTGATAAGGATTCCTTTCGCGGATATTGGCAAGTTTAGTACCTCGCTTCCAGCCATAGGCAATCGAGTTCTTGGAAAAGTAACTGCCTTTCTTTGACGAATATGCTGTCGGTGAAAAAACGAAGCGAAGAGATTGCTGCTCAGTTTTACCGATCTCCCGATGGTGAAATCGAATTTCTTGCTTCGGATTAGCGCCGGTGATTTCGTATTGTTCCTTCAGTGCATCCAGAGCAGGCCTAAGCAACGTTATTGTCCTTATTCCGGCATCTGTCTTAGGAGGTACAAATACTCGCTTATTCGTCAAACTTCTGGATACGTGGATTTCACCTTTTACCAAATCAATATCTTCCCATGCCAGGGCGCATATCTCGCCCGGCCTCATCCCCGTATGTACGGCAACAATGATGATTAATGCCTGGCTACGGGGAAGGGCGGCTATCAGTGCCTGGTACTCATGAAGTAAAAGTGGGTCGGGATCATTTTTAGATAACTTGAGTCGCGACACTCCTTCATAAGGAGCATGCAATATAAACTGGCTTCGGTTTGCGAGCTTAAGCATTTCTGATAAAACTGCCATCTGTTTATTGACTGTTGAGGGCGCGCGGCCTTGCCGGGCCAGATTCGGCATTGCCGGGTTAATAATTGTACCGGTCAATAACTCCTTTCGGTAATGCAAAATATCGGCATGCTCAATATCTACCAGACGGGTATTTTCTCCGATTACACGCTGTAACGTATTTACGACCGAAGTAAGCGATAGCAGCGTTGCACCAGATACCTCTAAGGCTTTGGTGTCTGTAAAAAAATCACTCAACTCTTTAAACGTGGTGATTTTTTTGGTTGTGATGAACTTCTTAAGCGCTTTGGATTCCGGGAAGCGTTCCGCATAGTCGAACTTACCGAGCTGTATTTCGCTTGTGATGAGTGCGCGAAAATTTCCAGCTTTTTTGATGTTGCTGCTGTTCACCGTCCAACCGCGAAGGACTTCGCGGCAACGTTTGCCGCGATAGGTAAATGTGATCCGTATTTTTCCATTATGCAGCTCGACGCCGGTTGGAAAGTCCATCATGCTTCCTGTACTAATTGGTTAATCTTTGGATAGTTGTACCAAAGCAGACCTTTAGAATTGTCAGTTTCCCCGAGAGCTGTCAGATGTTTGAAATGCACGCCTTCGATCCACAAATTCAACCGATAACTTTTAATTTGTCTTTCAGACAAGCCGGTCTTTTCTGTTAGTCGCGCTTCAACCATCCACTCTTCGCTGAAAATGAGTTGCGACATACATAACTCCGATGCCGCCAGCCACAACAGTACATGCTGCGGTTGGCGAATATTGATAATCAAAAATCAGTAGTTGGTTTTGTCTTACGTTTTTGGCGCCGTTTTTTCTTCGGCTTGATGCTTGGTGGCATAACGAGCCGACGCGCTGGTGGCAGACTAAAAACATGCTCACTGATCTGTCTGCGTTCTCTCATTTTCCATACATGCCATGCCGTCCAGTCACACCCATCATCACAGATGTGCTGCGAGCGGATCAGCGCTTCATCGCCGGTTAAATTCTCTGTCACTGCTCCGCCTCCGCACTTATAACCCCAGCGGCCAGCGCAGCTGCCATGTGTGGCAATTCATCAAAATCACCTCGATATGCCGGGTTAGCGCACATCCCCTGCAGAGCCGCTAGCGTCAGCTGCTGGCGGTAGGTCAGGGTGGTAGACAGTTCACCATTGGTGACGTCGCTACCCGGTGAGGAAGCAGGCAATTCTGGTTCTTTCTTCGGTTTGGCTGTGACAACTGCTGGAGCTATCACTATCGGTTTTGGTGGCTCTGGTCGGCGACATTCCACGATCGCATCGAGGGCGATTTTCTGACGCAAGGCAGCATCATCAGACCAGCCATCAAGAATTGTCGTTGCGACATCGTGAATTTCGTCATCGTTGAAATTAGGGGACAGACAAAATTCAGTGGTGGCGATATCGATGATCAGCAGAGGAAGAACGTCAGCGATAATATGACCGGTGCATGCCACAACGCCTTCCGCTTCTTCCTTACCCATAACGTCAGTACGTCCCGAAAGCAGGTCGTTCAGTGCGTGGGCAATCTCAATTTCATGATCATCCAGAAGTGGGCGACCGTCTTCCTGTTCGGTCACTTCCGTTTTTTCGCCCTCATTTGAGGCGCTATTGGCAAATGCTGCATCCAGTTCCCTGTTGAGCTCCGCAGCGCGAGACGGGCAGACTGCCGGTATTTCAGTTCCGTTCTGTAATGTCTGTTCGGTTTGATCATTGAGGACCACCTCATTATTTTTTTGTGGCAGTGGGGCGGATGTACGGCCGCATGCGATATCAACAATCAGTGGACCCGGATTGGCGTGATTTGACTCAGTCAGGTTTTTATTGATGTATTCGCGCAGTTTTACCGGATCGCGGTAGATATCCTCCGGAGAGGATTTAATTAGGGCAATAATTGCTGCGCGGGAAAAATCCAGAATACCGGGCGTGCGACGTAACTGTTTCCACCATGCAGTAAAGCGCTCATCGGTTGCGGTTTCTTCCATTTTTTTGGCACGCTCATGAACGGCATGCGGCAGTTCGTAGATGTCGAAATCCATAGCAATACCCAGAATACCTATGCAGACCTCGCGGCGCAGGGTTGCCAGCGTATGAGGTAGAACGCGATCGGTTGGGTTACCGCCGCCGAGCGTACAGCCTGATTCGGTGTGTGTGTCTTCACTGGTTTCAGGTTCGTCAGTTTTAAGTTTTACTGGCTCGCGTTTATCGGGCGGGGTCTCAGCCCATTGGGTAAACAGGTTTTTATAGTCTGGCCATTTAGCATTGTCGCGCGCCCTCTGACGCACCCAGGCCAGGCATTCGGTCTGTTTTTCAGGAAGCATGGCAAGAATGCGGGGTTCTTTGGCAAGACCCTCTGCCTGTTCGCGTAAAGGGCTAAATTCATCATCATTCAGCATGTCGATTAACTGGCCATACTGAGAAGGCGTGATTTCATCAATGGCGCCAAACACCGCGAGGCAGTATGCGCGGGCCAGCACATCCAGTTCTTTCACCGGTTTCATTTTTTCTTCTGGCTCGGCAACATTAAGTTGCTCATTTTCGCCTGTAAGCTCTGGCTCAACCATTACACGCTCTGGTTCACCTTTTTCAGCGTTCCAGATAATGTCATCGGTAAAGAGGTCAGTATAGAACTGTCCCTCAACAGTGCAGAACATTCCTTCCTCTGTTTCCCATACCTTGGGTGCAAAATAATCATCGGCATAATCTGGCGCGAACTGTATAAAATCCGCATGCAGTAATGTCTTTGCAATTGTTTTATTTTTCGCTTGTTTAAAAGAAACATAAACCGGAAGCGTACTGTCTTTTTCAAGCGCACTTTTTTTCGGTTCGAATCTACCGCCAAATTTTTTTAATCCAGTTGTCATAATAACCTCAATAATGTTTATGTGAATGGCGTGCATTGCTTCTGCTTAAATTACAGCGCCGTGGTTCATGAATTTGTTTGTAGGAGATAGCATGCTCAAGGCTACAGAAATAAGCAGTCACTACTCTCTTATGAATTCTTTTTGTTGATTTATACATGGAATCATCAGAACTCCATTTTTTACAATACGGACAGCACTCAAGTGTCACTTACCCTCCCTGCATAGCTGGCTATGACAGGGCCATCATTGATGGATATAGTTAGCCCTGCCAGTTAAGGCATAAATAAAAACTCTCTTAATTGTTTGAAGTTATTGAAGGGGGTAAATAAAAGTTCAGCGTAAAAACTCGCTAATATTAACCCTCTGGTCGTTAACTATTTTGGTCATTACTTTGATGAAACACATATCCAGCACCGCCTCATCTTTATATTTTTGAACGCCGGTTATATCAGCCACAGCTTTTTTATATTCAGCTTCAGCTGTACGCTGGGCAATATCTTCGCTGGTAAATTTAACCATTGGCACGCACCATCCTGAGTAAAGATTCCGTGTGATCGAGAGCTGCCTTCTGTTGTTCGTACAGTGCCTCAAGTTCAGCTGTAAGGCGGTCGCGAAACGCAGGAACGCTTAACTGATAAATAAAATTACTTACTGAGCTTTCCACATCAGGATCCCCGTCCGGTATAACTGGCTGTGAATTTTTCATAAACCCTCCGGTAAAAAAGGTGCCCATCGTGGGAGATGGGCAAAGACCACGCGGCACACACAGCAATTAATCACATCTGCAAGCGCACTCCGCCTGTTTCACACCTGTCACCCATAACTGGTAAGTGAAGGAGTGCGCTTGCATGTTGTTCCCTGAAAAAGCTGGCGGTGACCGGAAATACACGGGAAAACACCGGGCCGCTAGAACAAGGGTCTACTTGTTATTGCTTTGGCCTGCTTTTAACCACATCAGGCGCGGTGGATCCTGCTATTCCCCAACTGTCAGGAATGCGATAATCTGGACATCCGAGGTAGATTGATCAGATGGTCAATCATCAGCCAATTCAATTGCAAAGGCACATCGACCATGGTTTCACTTATTCGAAATAAAGGTAATACATCCACGGGTGTGCACATGCTTCAAAGGTCTGGCAAGCAATTCAAATTCCGCTGCGATATGGATACTTTGAAACGCCTGACATCTAGAAGCGTCAAACCAGAATTTGAGTATCTTTTTCGTAAGCGAACTGATGGCGTTTATCATTCAGAACTTTTTGATTCAATTGAAGAAGGAAAAATTGTTCTTTGTCAGTTTGTTCAAAGAGTTACTGGAGAGCCATGTACCGCCTGAATATTGGTTAACTCAGCTACCTATGATCAGAATGTCCAGATTATTAAAGAGCGAAGCGTCCAGTAGGGCGCTTTTTTTGTTTTTGGCCCTGTATCGCCAGGGTAAGCGGAACATTTTGATTCTGAGTAATCACTGCGTGTGGTTACTTGATGACGTTAATTTAGTTTTCTCATTGTGATTGGTCAATAAAAATATTGAGAAAACTCATGAAAAGAAGCGAAAAGAATCTCAACATTATGAAAATGAAGAGAAATTATTTTTTAAATCAAAGTGCAGCTTGAACTACGATTGGTTGGTGCGTTTCCTTGCTTCGAGCAGCTCGTTAAATAACCGATTGAAATTATCCACGCGCGCCCGAAGGCTTTGAATCTGAGCCTGCTGCTCCGATTCAGGAAGAGAGCGGTAAAGTTGTAACAACTCAAGCTCTTCTTCAGTCATCTGTGATTGAGTTCCTGGCGGCAGAGGTGGTTCAGGAGATTTATCCTCATCACCGAATAAGATCCATGTAGGCGAGCATTGCAGAATTTCTGCTAGCTTGTGCAGGTTCTCGCCACGCGGGGCAGTAGTGTCACTTTCCCACAGCGAAATTGAGGAATCAGAAACCCCTGCAGCTTTACTCAGCTTGTTTTGGCTCAAGCCGATCTGCTTGCGTCTCTGTCGAATTCTTTGGCCTAACGTCATCTCACTCATATTTAGTTATCTTAATATTTCTTGACCTGAGTTTCCTTGCGTGACTATCATTGAGAAAACTCAGGATTGGAGATAAGAATGTTGAAGTCCGCAGCAATTAAACACTTTGGAACCCGCTCCCGTATTGCGGCTATTGCTGGTATCGACCCTTCCGCTGTCAGCCAGTGGAAAGAACTTGTTCCCGAGCGCTGTGCTCAGCGTCTCGCTGATGCCTCAAATGGCGCACTCATCTACGACAAAGACGTTTATGACCGTTACCGCCAGGCCAAACGCCTTGGTAAACAGAATACCTGCACGACCAAGAAGGAATCTGATTGATGAAAATCAACGAGATTAAATTGCTGGCCATCGAGCTGGAAGAGTGGGCGATGAAGGATGGCAGGAAAGGGGGCTGGAAAAAGATTGTCCCACTGATTACCTCGCATCACTACGGTGATTTGCTGGATAGCCTGGCAGATATCGTGGACCCGTCAGAGTATGCGCGCCGCCTGCACAACAACACGCAGATCATCCAGCGGGCATTTCGAAATGACACGCCGAACTATCGTGGCCAGGCAGCTGCGCTGGCGCCAGCAATCAAAGCTGCGATGGATGCAGAGCTGGCTGGTCAGCATGACTTACATAACCTGGTGGCCATTGCTAACCGCGAGTGCATCGAGGCGACCAGTGCAGTGCTGACTGGTAAGCCAATGCAGGTAATCCGCAAAGAAACGGCAGAAGCAATTCAGGCACTGGCCGATCTCATCCCCGGCGTCAGCATCCAGTTTAACCATATTGGTCCGCGCGCGGCGTAACAGGAGGCTCCCATGCTTGCCCAGGAATTAGTAGACCGCATGAAAAATGCGATGAAGCACAAAGTACCGGCGGAGACAGTCGATCGCAGCGCTGAACTGATTCCGGGGATGAAATACCGCAACGAACGCGGACGCATGGTGACGGTAATGAGAGTTTCTCATCTTCGGGTTATGTACCGATACGAAGGCTATCAGGACATCTGCGAGACCAGCCGCAGAGAGTTTGATTTGAAATTTAAGAAGGTGCAGCAATGAGTCTTGATGCCATGCGCTGGGCTAAGAAAGCTAAAACGGGTCGATCGTCTGCCAAGTCAGTTCTGACCTGGATGGCGGACATGTGCGGCGCAGACTTTACGACATACCCATCAATTGCGGCGCTGGCCGAGGCTACAGAACTGGATAAAAAAACCGTCCAGGCCAGCCTGCAGCATTTGGTGGAAAACGGTTTTATCCAGGATACCGGAGAGCGCCGCGGACGCACAAAGCAAATCCCCGTTTACAAGCTGGTGGGCGTTGAGGAAAGCATCGAAGACGCAGAACGAACCCAAAAACGGGAACATTACCAAAAACGGGATACTTTAAAGAAACCCAAAAACGGGAAGGTTAAACCAAACGACCCCAAAAACGGGTGCATTGAAAGCGGTGAAACGATCCCGTTTTTTCCGTCAAACGATCCCAAAAACGGGATACGGAATCCCTCAGAGGAATCTAAAGACTTAAACCCCACACATAACACGCGAGGGGGAGAGGTCGAACCAGTTAATAACAACCCGGTTCCTGAATACCCTGGACAGCCTGGTATGAATTTTCCCGCCGGAGAGTCATTTGGGAAGGTCCCAATGACCATTGACTGGGAACCGTCGGCTGACTTTCGCCAGCGTGTTGGATTCTGGGGCATAACGATCCCGGATGGACTGAACCTCAGAGCCGAGCTGAACAGTTTCATTGCCTACTGGCAGCCAGAGAACAAAGTTTTTTACCAGTCGCAGTGGGAGCAGAAATTTGCGCGCCACCTGCAACAGGCCAAACCCACTAAACCGCGAGGTAACTCACATGCAGGACTGGATCCAAACTCCACAGCAAACGCAGCTGTACAGCGAGCACGCGCAGCACGCGCTGCACAACTCCGCGCTCGAGGAGAAAGCGTGGAAGTTCTGGGTTCTCATGCTGGAAATTTACTCCAGCCGGTGGGAAACCAAAAACGGATCGGCTCCGTCGGACCTATGGATTGCACAGATTGGGAATTTGACCAGCGACCGGATGACGAGCGTCTGTAACGCGATGGTTGCTCGCTGTGCGGCGGGTAATTCATGGCCACCTGACCTGGCTGAGTTCGTGACGCTGGTGGCTGACTGTGACGGCGGGAAGCTTGGACTGAAGGTTTCGGACGTTATGGCGGAATACAGGAACTGGCGCAACGAATCTTACCGTTACGCCAGCACTGAGGAATATTTCATTGGCCGCAAATGTAATCCGGTCCTGTACCAGATTTGCACTGAACTTCGCCGAACTGGTGTTGAGCGACAAATGACCCAACCCGAGCTGGAGAGACTGGCAGCGGACCAACTGGCGAAGTGGGAAAAACACCTGGAGGATGGCAAGGCGATCCCTCCGGTAAGAAAACAGATTGCGGCGCCGCGCCATCCGGCAGGACCGACACCCGCGCAGCAGCTGCTTGAAGAATACAAACGCCGTAAAGCGGCTGGCTTAATTTAACCTGGAGAATTTTATGGAAACCATTTTAGACGTACTGAAAGCGATGGAAAAAGCGACTGCCCGTGAAATTGCGGCGCGCATGAAAATTGAGCCGGCGGCGGTGATCGGGATGCTGCGTGAACACGAAGAACGTCACGAGGTTGTTCAGGCTAACGGGTACTGGAAAGTTGCCACAGGGGAAGTTAAATCACAGCCTAACGCGATCAGTTCTGTCAGCAAAGCGCCGGCAAGTGTATCAGTCAGCGACGTCATCGCATTACTGGCGGAACATGGACCACAGACGTCCCTTGAGCTGGCAACACTGGCAGGTATTGAGTCAAAACGTGTGGCGCCAATCCTGACTCACCACATAACAAAAGGGCGGATCATCCGCGAAAAAGTAGGCAGCAAGTTTGTTTATTCGGTGCCGGCCACTGCGTCAGTGAAAAACAAAAGCTCTGCACCACGGGAACCGGAAGCATCAACACCACTGGTACCAGAAAAATCTGTCACTGAAATTGTTGAGGAAATCCCCGCTTTCGTCAGCCGTCCTGATGATCTGCTGATCCCAACGGTACGCGGTATCTCAAGTGAAATTCGGCGCACAAAAGCGAAGCTGGCTAACCTGGAAAAACTTCGTGAAGCCGTTCGCAGCATTCGCAAACACGGCGCGCTGATGCAGGAGCTGGCGCAATGAAACAGTCTGAGTTACCGCGCTGTCCGACCTGCGGAAATATGCCCGAATACGCGCTAAAGCCTAACCATATGGGATGGGTATGGGGTGGATTGAAATGTCCGTATGACCATTACCGCGTGAATTTGGATGGTCCAGCCGGTAGCCGCGTGCAGGCAGAAAAAAAGCTGGCGCCACAGTGGATTGAACTGGTCGAGAAAGCTAATCAGGAGAAATCAGCGTGAAACCAACCTACGAAGAACTGACAGTACAGCTCGCTAACGCCGAGAGCAAGTGCAGGGAGCTGGCGGCGTTAGGTGTAAGATTACCTAATCTTCCAGTACTTGGCTCTACTGCTGAGTGGTACGAGGGATTTGCTGCTGGTGCATCCAGCATGAGAAATGAATGCGCAAATGCAATCCGCGCCGCTGGCATTGGTCTGAAGGGGGAATGAGATGGCAAAGTCACCAATGAAACTCATGCTGCGGGCATGGAACAAAGAGCTTAAAAATCCAGAATGGGGCATGGGCAATAGTAAACACCGCAAAGCCTGCGCTCGTGATTTTGCCGGAGCCAGCATAGAAACCGATGCTGATATCCCTAATCAGACCGAGGCAGATGACCGCCTGGCAGAAGAACTTACTTACTGGACGGACTAACCCATGACAACTAACAAACTACCTGAATGGCGCAAGTCGCTAAACGAGGCTGTAGAAAACTATCAATCCACACGCGCCTGGTATGAAGAAAATCAGGACAGCCCATCAGCCGAGCAGGATATGGACGCGGCGGCGGGTGAGATTGCAAAGTTGATAAAACAGTATGGGGTGCTCATCGTTTTAAATTTGCTGGATGAGATAGACGAGCTACAGGAACGCCGCAAGGCTGATAGCGAGCCAGTGGGGTGGACTGACGAAGAAGAGCTGCGTGACGTTGAAAAGGACGGTTGCGGCTACTTGTTTAAAGCTAACCCCATCTCACCAAATTCTGACCCTCGGCGCGTAATTAAGTTATATCGCCACGCGCAGCCAGTACAGGAACGCGAACAAATACGCCGTGAGCATGCAGTATGGTCACAGGCTACTTTCGGCGATGTCGGTCCAGTTGGTCCTCTGAAGCACCTTTCTAAAGAAGCGCTCGAGGCAGCTGCTGAACCAGGCGACCTTAGCGAATGGGCTGACATGCAATTCCTTTTATGGGATGCGCAACGTCATGCTGGTATCAGTGACAAGCAGATTACCCTGGCGATGGAAGAAAAGTTGGCGGTGAATATGGCGCGCCATTGGCCGGAGCCGAAAGACGGAGAACCACGGCTGCACATCAAAGCGGATCAACAGCAGGAGCACAAGTGATGGGTCAGCTACTGCAATAGGCCACCAACAGAGTTATCGAGATGGAAAACCTCCCGCTGGCTGATGTTCCTGAAACCGTCAGGCCAGCGGAAGTCAGCATATGTTTAAGCTATTAAGCTTCAATACAACGTGATGGCAGCAATATTCGCTATGTAATTGCAAATATTTCGAAAGTGATTCTTGTTCTTCCACTCCAATAGCACATAATCCTACACCATCCAGATAATAAGAATACTTATCGTTCCTATTCAGTTTTTTGTGACACTCAAAGATTAAATCAGATACACTTTCGGCAGATAAATTAATAGCTGGAAACATTTTGCAAGGGCGCATACGAACTAATCACATAGCCGCATGGCTGGCGCTGATTGCTGTCGCCATGCTGTTCGTTGCACCGGCCATCTCCAGAACGATAGCCCACCGGACAGGTTGTCAGCACATCACGCATGCTATGCCAGGGACCATGTCAGGGATACACCATGACATGGCGATGTCTGCGGTCTGTGAACCGTCTTCGCTGATGGATCAGCAGATGATGTCTGGTAAGGCAATGTCTCCGATGGAAGAGATTGCCTGTGGTTATTGTCAGCTACTTGTACAACTGCCGTTTATCCAGTTTGCGCTTGTAGTTTTGTTGTGGTTACTCCTGCTTTTTGTCCTTCGCTTCTCATTAATTCCGCTTAACTGCGTCACGCTCTTTCAACCCTGGGCACCACAGCGTGCTCGTGCCCCGCCTGCTGTATTTCAGTCTTCGTTTTAAACAACAAAACAGTAAGTCAGTAACGTCATGCTCATTTTTTAAGGGCAGATTTTGTTACGCCTGAAAAACAGTAAGGTACTTTATGAAACCCCATTATTTTGTACGTACGCCACTTGCTTCTCTTGTCCTGCTGGCGTTGATGTCAGACGCTACTTTTGCAGAAGAAAAGCACGACCATTCTCAGATTGAGAATGATTCTGTGATGATTGTAACTGCGCCAGTTTCCACTCCGCTCGAAATTGTTACCTCGCCCAAAATACCCCGTCAGCCAGTTCCGGCAAGCGACGGCTCGGATTATCTGAAAACTATTCCTGGGTTCTCACAGATACGTAACGGTGGAACCAACGGTGATCCTGTGTTTCGTGGCATGTTTGGCTCTCGTCTGAGAATTCTGACTGATAATGGTGAAATGCTTGGTGCTTGTCCGGCACGCATGGATGCACCAAGCTCCTATATTTCTCCTGAAAGCTTTGATGTATTAACTCTGATAAAAGGCCCACAAACGGTGCTCTGGGGGCCTGGAAACTCGGCGGGAACTATCCGTTTTGATCGTGAACAACCACGCTTTGAAAAGGCGGGGGGGCAGGGTACTGCCAGTCTTCTTGCTGCGTCAAACAATCGCTGGGATGAAAATGCTGATGTCAGTCTGGGCGGTGAGGAGGGATATCTTCGCCTCATTGGCAATAAGTCACGTTCGGATGACTACAAGGATGGAAATGGAGACCGCGTGCCCTCCAGATGGGATAAGTGGAATGGCGATATGGCTATAGGCTGGACACCAGACAAAGACACACTTCTCGAGCTTACTGCAGGTAAAGGCGATGGTGAAGCACGCTATGCTGGTCGCGGTATGGATGGTTCGCAGTTTAAGAGGGAAAGCTTAGGAATGCGCTTTGAAAAATCCGGTATTGGCGAGGTATTCGATAAGTTTGAGGCGAATGTATATTACAACTATGCAGATCATATTATGGATAACTATTCCCTGCGCTCTCCAGGCAGTAGTATGTCGGGGGGGATGTCAGGTGATGAGATGGGAGATGCTATGGGTTCCTCAATGGACTCAGCAATGGACTCAGACTCTTCGATGAATATGAGTATGCCAATGGCGATGGAGGTTGACCGTCGCACTGTTGGTGGAAGAATGATGGGAACCTTCCTTTTCTCAGATTTTGAGCTTCGCAGTGGTGCAGATACACAACTTAGTACACACCGTAATAAAATTGATGATCGCTGGAATAAAGACGCCCGTTTCCACGATTACGGTCTTTTCAGCGAACTGACCTGGAGTGTAACAGAGCAGAACAAGGTGAAGGGGGGCGCACGTCTCGATCGCGTTCTGGTTGATAATTACACTGATGTGGGTTCAGCAAAACGGACTGATACATTACCGGCCGGTTTTCTTCGCTTCGAACATAATATGGCTGACATACCGGTTATGTTTTATGCAGGTATAGGCTACACGGAGCGTTTCCCCGACTACTGGGAGCTTTTTTCGCCGACTTATGGGCCTGGAGGTTCTGGTGATGCCTTCGATAAACTCAAAACGGAAAAAACAACTCAGATTGATATAGGCGCTCAGTACAACGGTGAACGTATAAACACTTGGATATCCGCTTATATTGGTCGTGTAAATGATTTTATTCTGTTCCGCTATGATCCTGATAATGCATCTATCAGCCAGGTTGATAACGTCAATGCAACCATTATGGGGGGAGAGGCAGGTATTGCGTATAAATGGTCAGACTCATGGAAAACGGATGCCAGCCTTGCTTATTCCTGGGGCGAAAATACATCCAGCCATCAGCCTTTACCACAGACGCCACCGCTTGAAGTCCGTCTGGGGCTGACCTGGGAGCAGGGCGACTGGAGCAGTGCTGGCCTTTTGCGTCTTGTTAGCAGTCAGAACCGTGTTGCTATTAACGAAGGAAACGTCGTTGGTAAAGATTTTAATAGTAGTCCTGGTTTTGCTGTGTTTTCGGCGAATGCTGCATACAAAGTTAATAAGTACGTTAAAATTAGCGCCGGCGTTGATAACTTGTTTGACAAAACGTACAGCGAACACCTGAATCTTGCTGGAAACAGTAGTTTCGGTTATTCAGCAAACACATCAGTTAATGAATCCGGCAGAACCTTTTGGGGTAAAATTAATATCACTTTTTAATGACATTTTTGCATGGCAGTAAAAGTGCAACTTATTTTTTTGCTTGATAACTATATGTACTGCTCCAGCGTTTATCGGAGCAGTATAGTATTGACTAGGACTTCCGTAGTGTGAAGTATGCGAAAGACTAGTCGGTAGCCTGTTGCGGTATAGTGGTTTCGCCGCTCTTTGCTGAAGCTCTGGTGCGTGCTAATTTGCCGGAGCTTTGTCAGCAGAAACAAATAGCGGCTTAATAAAACATTGCTAATTCAAACTGCTACGGCGAGTTTTCTTTTTTGCTTCATCAATCCCTGCTACGATCTCCTATCTTTTACTGATGGGGATAGGGATATGAAGAAAGTTCTTGTTGTTTTATTGGTGTCACTTTTCTCACTGACAGCAACGGCAGCAAACAAGCCATGCTCAGGTAAGAAAGGCGGAATATCGCATTGCTCGGGTGAAAAGTTTGTTTGTAATGATGGCTCTATCAGCAAGTCTAAGAAGGTTTGTCAGAAATAGTTGCCTAAAAATGGCACTCACCATCAAAATTAAACCCGCTATTGCGGGTTTTTCACTCTCTAACGGATATGTTATTTTTATGCATTAAGAGCGATTAGTAGGATGCTGCTGGGGAGAACATGGATTCAAAAAACGACGACGAAGAACGCATAGAATTTGAAAAATTCATCATTGAAAGGTTTGGTGATACAGTTGATCTTCGCAGGGCGAAACATGGCAACAACGGATATATTTCATGGGAATCGGCGGTTGCTTGGGTTGTCTGGCAGGAGCGCTCATAGCACCATGAAACAACGTCTACCTCTAGCGGGCGCTGATTTATTATGGCGCTGCCCGGAGCGTCCCGTCATTCACTATGGACTCCCACTTGGCAACGTCGTTTTAGAATTTGATTTTGGTCCGCTATGAGCGATCAGCAGACGTTCGTACATGAGTCGCCATAGATCTCGCTCACAATGTCGTGAATCAATCAACTGGGAACAGGTCAAACTATATCAAAACTGTCAGTGATACAGTGGCATGCGAATATTTCAGAGGCTTATCAGTATGAAGATTGTTTTTATCCCTGCGTTGATCATAGTCCTGATTGATAAAGAACAGGACATGGGACGGGAATTGACGCGCGATGAGGTTGAGTCCATCCGCGATGACGCTACAGCCATCCGCCTGCCGGCCGAAGCAGCCGAGGATATAATCAGAGAGCGTGGCTACCGCGATATTGATCCTGAGAATGTCTGGCGCGAGTGGCAGTCGTATAAAGCTGACTGAATGTTGATGGGAACACGCTGCTTTAGTGACACATGAAAATTGTGCACTTACACGGATGCGTTTACTCCTCGCCTGGCGTGGAGCTGAGGGGCAACTTTGAGCGAGGTATAGACTTTCATACCCTGAAAGTTATGCTATTAGGCGATCCAGGGTATGCACTTGCTGGTTAAGCGGGATACTTACCCCTACCCTGTCGAAAGGCTGTACACTGATAACACCTATAAATAATTCTGAGTATTTTATGATTTTGTACAAATACATAGACAATGCATCATTAGATCGATTCTTCAAAGATGGCTACATTTCTATAAAATTCACCCCTCACAGTGAGTTTAATGATCCGTTCGAAAGTTATGGATATGCACTTGATGATGAATCAATTGAATCAGTAACTATGAGGTATGAGATCAATCAAAATCTTGCCTGTTTATGCCTTTCTAAAAATCCACTCAACGTATTGATGTGGTCACATTATGCTGATAAGCATCAGGGCTTTGTTGTAGCAATCGACACTGAGAAAGCAGGATTTGATGATGAAGAAAAATGCCTGATTACAGCTCCGAAAGGTGAAATTGCTTATTTAGAGAATCGGATGAAAAGCAAACTAAAAATCAGTCAAGAAAATATCTATAACACTGATATAATTAGTAAATTATTGCTTACTAAATCACTGCATTGGAAATATGAAGAAGAAATCAGAATAATAAAAAAGACAGACGCATTACAAAAACAAGGCACGGTTTTAATTGATAAAATAATTGATCTAAAATCAATAACAGGTATCTATATTGGGATAAACAACAAGAGGGTTGATGAAATAATTAGAAATAACAGTACATTAGAAGCATTGATTTTGAAAAAGACAGTGCAGTTATATCAGTGTGAATTTAAGAAAAGTACATGGGATCTCGCCATAGAAAGTTATGAATATACCAAATACCCGCATGATATGCAGAGAATGGATATATTTGATTCGGCAGAGAAGGTTTTAAGAGCGATGGAACGTAACCACATAGGCGGTTGAGATTATCCGCGGCGATTACCATGTCAACAATGCCCGCACCTCGCTCATTGCGGACATTGGCAGCCTCAACAACATGACTGGCATTTAGGTGTATTAATCAGCGGGGAAGCAGGTCACGCTATCTATAATGGAAAACGGGCTGGTGACCTGCCGATGCCCAGTCTCAGGCAGCGGATACAGCTACACTTAGTTCGAGAACAATGTTAACGCAACCAGTGATATCCGCTGGTTTTTCTGAAAAAATGTGTTGGTTTTTCTAAGTAATGTCCATTGCTAAAATAAATCTTCTTTTATTCTATAAAAATCGGATATTTTCTCAAGCGCTGATGTAGGAATGGTTTTTTTGTTTATACTCAAACCTGTTTCGGTTTTTTTTAGTTTTGCGATAATGTATTCATCATCAATATAATCCGACCTCTCTCCAATGAAGTTGATTATATACTCTTTTGCTTTTAAGGCTTTTGTTATGTGATATTTTTCATTGAATAGAATATACACTTTGAAAATAGAATTGATATGCTCATTAAAAATCGGCAGTATTGGGAAAGATTCATCCATCTGTGTCAGGTCTGCCTTTACCAGAGCCCCCCACTTAGAAAACCCCCGAATTAATTCATCTCTCATAAAATATACAATTAACTCTACATTTAAAGTACAACTGGTCTCATCAAGTGATTTTGATATCGTGTACGAAAGTGGTGGCATTCCACAATGCTGAACAAAATTTCTGAGCTTATACATGAATCTATATGAAAACTTGCTATCAAACTCATTTGCCGTCAGCGCTTTAAACTCGACAAATTCCGTTGAATCCTCTCCATAGCGCCTGTTAATACTGGTTTCCATATGGTCAAGTAAAGTTTTAACTGACATCATATAGTTCAGTATTCGTGTATTCAAAAGGAATGGGAAGGTTTTGAAGGGATAAGAACCAATAAAAGAAGGATCTTTGGCTACTTTTATAATCGTTTCATTCAGAAGTTCCATTAGTGACTCATAGTTCAATCTTACATATTCTACTAAAGCAAAGTCATTTACAAACTCCATAAGTATATTTTTTTGTGTATCATAGACTTCAACTTCCTCATTACCAAGGGGTCTTATTTCATTTATTTTGTTTACTTCACTTCCATCTGAAATTGATTCTTTAGCAAGGATTATAGTGGATTCGCTCAAGCTTACCTCCCTGATTAATTTTCTGTTAATTAATATGGAACCCTAAAAGGGCACACCTTATCTGTATTATATCGGCTTGAGTTGCCAAGAATAGCACCACCTTGAACAATATTATAAGTATTTTATTCCCCTATGAGCCTGCATACCACCAATGTCTGCTCTTGGCACAGGGCTGCTGTTGCAGCCCTCACAAATTAGACTTCAATAGACTCAGATATCTCCAGGGCATCATCCACTTCAATACCGAGATAACGGACTGTACTTTCGAGTTTTTTGTGACCCAAGAGTAGCTGGATCACTCGAAGATTCTTCGTTTTTTTATAGATCAGATATGGCTTGGTTCTTCGCATAGAATGCGTACTGTACAGAGTCTCGTCGAGACCCAGCTTATCAATCCATCCATGAAAGATACGGTTATATTGCCTGGTTGAGATATGTCGTGAGGAACCGACGCGGGACTGGAACAGATAGTCGCTACTACGTAGATGAGCCATTTTGATCCACGCTGCTACAGCCTCTCTGGTTCCCTTAGTCAGTTCAAACTGAACGGGGCTTCCCGTTTTTTGCTGCAGCACTGTCGCTCTGTCCGAAACAGAGTGCCCATAGGCCACATCAGAAACTTTTAGCTTAACCAGATCACAGCCTCGAAGTTTACTGTCCAGAGCCATGTTAAACAGAGCTAAATCGCGTACTTTTCCTTCCAGCTCAAGTCTGATACGGATTCCCCAGATATGAGAGATCTGAAGAGGCCGTTTCTGGCACCATGGGGACCTTCGCAAACAGGACACCCTCGATTTCACCAAAACGGTCAAGCTTCACCTCTTTAATAGAAATATGGGGCTACTACCCATCGTGTTGCTCCCTGGCTCATTAATAAATCAACATTATAGGTCCGCAGAAGTCATGGAATGACCGGTGTTACTGGGATATTTACACATACACCGTTACCCCAACCCTATGATAGTCAGAGCTGTTAATACCTGTTAAGGCATAATGGATACACTCGCGGATAATCCTGCCACTAACTCAATGCCTGCAGGCATGGTATCTAACTGGATGCGCACCGGTACGCGTTGAGCCAGCCGAACCCAGCTAAAGGTGGGATTGACATCCGGCAGCCCAAGTCCGCCGGTCTCATCGTTGCTGTCACCAATTCCCCGCCCGATACTCTCCACATGGCCTATGAGCAGCGAATCAAAACCCATCAGTGAAATCTGCGCGGTTTTCCCGACGCGGATATGACGCAGTTTAGTCTCTTCAAAATAGCCCACCACCCAGAAACTGTGCGCATCGACAATGGCGACTTTTGTCTCTCCCGCGGTGGCATAGTCACCGGGCCGAAGACGGAGATGTGTGACATAGCCGTCCACCGGTGATCTCACGGTGGCATGCGCTAAATTAAGCTGCGCCAGTTCCAGCGCGGTCAGTGCGCCCTGATAATTGGCCGCCGCGATGCTTGCCGCACTGCCTGTTTGCTGGATGTCCTCACTGGATATCACCCCTTTGATCAGCGCCCGTCGCCTTGCCGCATCCTGCCGCATGAGCATCTCATGACGTTTTGCCTCAACGTCAGCCTGTGAACTCAGCACGGCCAGCTTCAGCCAGTGGGGATCGATGGCATAGAGAATATCGCCACGGTTAACCCACTGGTTATCGCGGACCGCCACGCGACTCACCGGCCCGGAAACATCCGGTGCAATCTGCACCACATCCGCACGCACCCGCCCGTCGCGTGTCCAGGGTGTTTGCGCATACTGTTTCCAGAAAATAAATGCCACGAGTATCGCCACCGCAACGGCACTTAACGTCAGTGCATAGCGACCCATTAAAGAGAGTAAAGATTTCATGCAAATAACTCCAGAGTGGTCAGGCCCTGCAAAAGCAGGAAACAACTAATGATAAAAGTCGAAAAATCAATCAACGGGCGAAAGGGCAAACGTCGGTAAAGCCTGCTGAAAGAGAAAATTAATAAGAGTGATAGCGTACAGATCAGCGCGATGAGCACAGTCATCAGCAGACCGGGGAAAAAAACACCCCCGATATTGATGTCATTTATCATTTGTGGATTCCTCGTCCTGCGTTCGTAACGCGCAGTGCAAATCAACCAGTTTGTCGACTAACTGGCGCGATGGTTTATCAGTGGCGGGCAAGTATTGAACGGTTATCTCCGCAATGCGCTCGCGCAAGGCTTCAGTCTCCGTAGAGCGAGTAAGGTCATAAAGGATGGCGTTGATGCCACAGCCTGAGGGCATGTCGCAGCGGCGAAGATGCATCACACCGAGGCCAATGCGCAGAAAGTGCATCAGGTGAACAAGTGCCCGAGCGGATGATGGCCTGCTACGCGGTATGCGTGGCAGCAGCAAGGCAGCTCGATCAATCATCAGATTGGTCCAGTGCGTTTCATCTCCTTTAAATACGCCGTTCACGCTCCGGCGGATATCACGCTTACAAAGTTTCAGCAGGCGGTTTATCGCCGCGTCGGCTTGCACGGTTTGCAGCAGGCTCATGCTAAAGACCGCAAAACCGGTCGCGAAAAATAGCGCGATGGCGGTGTTAGCCGCATCGGCGAAGTTGCCGCTGTAATGCGCACCCAACTCGCACAATACAGGTAGCGTCAACGTTATTCCCATCGCCATAAACGTGGTGGGCGGCCGTGCCTGGAGTGACCCGGCAAGCAGGTAGACCGGAGCAAGCACGGCAACCAGTACGGGAAAATCGCTGACCTGGGGAAGCAGGGCAAAACTATAGATGAGACTTATCAATACGCCCCAGAAGGAGCCGATAATGTATTTCACAATATGGGGTGCAGGCGTGTCGAAACTTCCAAACAGCGTGCAACAAACCCCAAGAATGGAAACCGCTGTACCGCCATCTGACCATGCTGAGTCGATCCATATCAGACAGCCGCTCAGGATGATGGCAAACGCGCCCAGTGCCGTCCGGATTGCACTCAGGGGATCGCGATGAAAAATATATCCTTTCGCCGCGCTATCTTCCGCCCGTATGGTCTCGGGTTCCGCGTGAAATATAGCCTGCGAAAGGCGCTCACACTGGTGAATAAGACTAATCAACTCCGCTATGTAGCCTAAGAAGTTCACCCCCAGCGCGTCCTCAAAGGTCAGTGATTGCACCGCACGCTTCTGTAGTAACCGGGTGCTACGTTTTTGTAGGGCTTCAGCAGTGCTTTTGTGTTTCCCGACATTGTCGCAGGTGAGCCAGGCCTGAACATCATTCAGCAGCGTCTGTATATCGACGGGCATATCCGCGATCACCTGCAAGCGATCGCGTAATTCGCCGTTCACGATGGCTAATCGCGCCAGCCTGTCATGGAGTGCTTTTCTGGCCTGTCGGGCCGGAACTGAAAGGGCAAAATCATACGGGATGTGGTGGCTGATGCCCTGCAGGAATTGCAGTGCAAGCGCGAGTTGCAAGGGGGCTGAAACCTTATCAGACTTGCCCGCCAGAGTATCGGCAGCATGCTGTCGTGCCGCGTGTAGCGTCTGCGTCAATTTGCTGTTAAACAGGCCTGATATCCGACTTGGCAGAATGTACCGGTGGATCAGCGCGGCGCAGACGATACCGATCGTTATCTCCTGCACCCGGATGATAGCAATGTTAAACACCGAGCCTGGGTCGGATACGGCGGGAAAGCCAATCAGGCTTGCGGTGTAACCGGCCAGTACAAAGGCATAGGCGCGGGGAGTACGGTCAAGCAGGGATAACCAGAGGCAGAAGGCTATCCAGCCTGTCAGCATCACGCTGCATACAATCGGCATATTCACAAACGTAGGCACGATCAATACCGTTGCCCCTGCGCCCGCCACGGTGCCGACCAGGCGATAGAGACACCGGCTCAGCGAAGCGCCCACAGAGGTTTGCGAAACAATATAGACGGTGATGATGGCCCAGGAGGGCCGTTCCAGGCCAATCGATAGGGCGATATAATAGGCGAGCATCGCAGCGGCAAAACTCCTGAGGGAATAGAGCAGGGCATGGGCGTCACTCAGTAGCATGGGAGTGATTATGCTGCCTGACCAGCGGCGTATCGCGTGCCAAAAAGGGACGTGTTGGGGGATGATTGTATTCATGCCGAGAATTATTCCCGGTTTGCACACGTCACTAAATACTCTATTCTGTCAAAAAATACCTAAATGTTGCCAATAACATGACATCCCGACTTGCCAATACCTTGTTTGATCCCGACAGCACGTCGAGCCCGGCAGTCGCTCGTCATATCGATTTCGTCGATTACGCAGCCGAAGTTCCGGTTCATTCGCACCGTAAAGGGCAGTTGATTATTGCTCTGTATGGGGCGGTAATTTGTCGTGCGGAAAACGATATCTGGATTGTGCCACCCGATTGCGCGGTGTGGATCCCCGGCGGCGTTCCTCATAGCGCCAAAGCGACCTGGAATGCGCACCTTAACTATCTGTTTATTGAACCAGGCACTGCCGCATTGCCGGAAAAATGCTGCACGCTGGCCATTTCACCGCTGATTAAAGAGTTAGTTGATCGTTTAACGAATGAAGGCGTTGATTACGCACCACAGAGTCATGTTGGCAGGCTAACCAGAGTGACACTTGATGAACTCGTGACCATGCCACAGCAGAAATTGAGCCTGCCGGTCTCTGCGAACCCTAAAATTCGTGCTATGGCCGATGCGTTAGTCAGCAATCCAGACGACCGGAGCACATTCAAAGTCTGGGCAAAGCGACTGGCACTCAGCGAACGCTCGTTAGCGCGCTTAATGCTGCGTGAAACCGGTCTGACCTTCGGTCGCTGGCGTCAGCAACTGCACTTGATTATTGCCCTGCGGGAGCTGGCAAGTGGGGTGTCAGTACAAAATGTGGCAGCAAACCTGGGGTATGAGTCGGTTAACGCATTTATCACCATGTTCAGAAAAACCATGGGCAGTACGCCAGCGCATTATTTTTCTGTTCGCAAAACGGCGGATTCATAGACTTGATAAAGTGTGAGGCTCTTGATTTACGCGTGGGCAAGATGCGGGCAAGCTTACTGAGTTGAACGTCTGCTATGAGCGAGGAGCAGACGTTCTTGTACAAAGCATGTCGCCAGATTACAGTGAAGCCATTGATTGACAAGTGAGTCGAATCACACGCGCAACAAGCTTGCATGTAATAGTGAGCGCTTTAAAAAACGTGGTCGTCTCAGGCCGGACTGGAATCGTGCATTGTTTCATCCGTGTTGGGACGACGTGCCGATTGTTGAGCCTAAAGGCACAGTTTCCTGTGCTGCTACATACAGATGAGGCGATCCTCGATTTCGACCTGTCCATAGAAAAGGCCCTCTTTCCTGGCAAGCTAAATGGTTCATTCAGATAATTGATCGGTTCCTGAGGACAACAAATAATGCTTTTCAATAATAAAAATCTGTTTATTACTCTCTTATCCCTCTGCACGTTCCAGACTTATGCAGCACAATGCACAGCGGAAGCCATCGCTAAAAACAAACTGAACAACTTCATTCTCATGAGCCAGCAGACAAGAACAGAAATCCCCAAATCGGTTGAAATGACTATTGATAGTCCTGATGGGTATCTTCGTGCATCGGTTCAAGGCAACTTCAGTCAGTGCGGTGAGCTAATTGGCGGCAGTGTAAAAGAGGTCAAAACCTCAAGAGGCCCGAAAGCAGTATTCACGTCTACCAATGAAATTCAGCTGAACAGAACGGACTTTGGCTGGCGCATCCAGATGGATGCAAACGGGGTCATAGTCGATAACAACAGTAAGAAGACCACACAGCTATACCAGCAGACTCTGGAGGGAATGTACCTGCTTAACAATAAAGGATTAATCAGCCACGCAGTTACACGCTCGACTATCGCGGCCACAAAAGCAGAAGATAAAGACAAAACCACAGTGAGCAAAATAGATTACGTTTTCAATTCATCAGGGTTGCTGGCAAGGATGGTAAGCAAAGGAAGTTTGCCGATAGATAACAATACGATTGTATACAGCTATGATGACAATCATCGCCTGATCAAAACCCAGTCCCCCTCAACCATAGAAGAGTATACCTATGATAACGAGGGCCGTGAGCTGACCCTGAGCAAGACCCAGACCTATTTCACCATCGAAAAAAACCTGTCCACGTGCGAGGAGTGGAACTCGCATGGAGAATGCACACGCGCCAATATGAACATCATGATTGTCCCAGTCGATCAGACGGGTAAACAGGATGTGGACAAATATAAAGCCGTCATAACAGCGAAATACGAATACTGGAACTGACTATTTCATCCGCCATATCGGTTGCCAAAATGATACTGGCTCCTTTATCACATCCTGATACTGAGCTGAGCAGCTCCGGTATTCATTCAGAGCATTAACGTCCGCTTCTGGCACAATGCGGACATCTGAACTTAGCTTTAACAGATAGTATAACGGCAATAAACCTGCGCTGGCTCTGGACAAACTGACACGGTCCTTCAGCGCGCCGTCCTGGCCGTGGTGATTAACGTTTATTCGCAGCCAGCGAAAACAGGCTCAGGGAGGAGATTTGCATCCGCATGGAGGAAATTTGCTGTTTTTGCAACGTCAGCAAGGCGTCGGTAAAGACCGTATTTTCGCCGGTACTGTCACTTGTGGATTTAGCCACCTTGCTTACCAGTTGTTGTTCCAGACCTTCAGAGTATTGCGCTTGTTCAATAGCCGGCAGCTCACGATAGTGACTCAGCAGCGCACTATAAGATTTTTTGTAGCTGCCGGAAGCGCTGATCTCTTTTTGCGCACTACTGATAAATTGTTGCGTCCATTTATCTTCCTGACTGCCGATCTCTTGTAAGGCCGCGCGTCGCTCATTGACGGTAAATGCACTGCCATCATCATAGGCAATCAGCGCGAGCTGTTCGCGCTGCATGCCTGCAAACGGATTGGTGGTTTTGCCGTTGAGAAAATCTGTCGCTTTGCTCGCCAGTTGCAGAAGTTCAGTGCTTTGCGTATCAGGGATTTCCTGATCGTGTTTCGCCTTATTCTGGGTATAAACCGGGCCATCAATCACCGTTAACAGCGACTCAGCCATGCTTTGCAACTGGCTGCGACTGCTGGATGCATCACGTATTTCTGCCCGGGTTGCCGCATCGCTGAGCAGGCTCGCCAGGCTTGAAAAGGTGGTCTGCGTGGCGGAAGTTAACGATGTCGATTTAGCGGTTGTCGATGATTCAGTTTTTTGCCCCGTCGTTGATGAGGCGGAGGTATAGGTCGTAATTGGATTTTGAGAATTACCCATTTTAATGTGCATTAATTTTTCCTTTTGCATTCCGAAACGGATCCTTGCCACCTGAAATTGGGGCATTGCAAAATAAAACGGCATTCTGTGTGCAAACATTAGCAGGTAGTATGTTCTCCCACTTCTTTTGGTAGGGACAATCACACATTGTCTGGCGTTGAGACAATCAGTGAGTCTGGAGTCAGGTTACAAGCGTATTTCATATGACAGCATCCATAAGGTCCGCTTCTGGCACAGAACGGAGCAATCTACTGGTTGTCAGGTCCGCTGTGAGCGAAGAGCGGATGTTCACAATTAGATCGCCATTGACATAGCTAACTTGCTGCGTGTTAATCAGCGGGGAAGTGGGTTAGTTGAAAAAACGCACGTCTATCCATCAAACAATGCAGTTGCCTTTCATGAGAGAATAGTCATTATATTCCTCCAAATAAGAAGGTTTTCTTTATGACTGATTCTGAATGCACATCAATTGGGCTGCTCCTTTTTCCGTCTCTAACTCAGCTTGACCTTACCGGCCCTTATGAAGTATTCGTAAGAGCGCCAAACACAAAAGTTCATCTCATCTGGAAAAGCTTGGATCTGGTTGTTTCTGAGCGTGGTATGGCTATACAGCCCACAACCACATTCGAAACATGCCCCGAACTGGATGTAATTTGTGTGCCTGGTGGGCCTGGTCAAATAAATCTGATGGATGACGAAGAAGTCCTCTCATTTATCCGCACTCAAAGTAAACAAGCAAAGTTGGTGACTTCGGTCTGTACTGGGTCGCTTGTTCTGGGCGCGGCAGGGCTTCTGGAGGGTTATAAAGCAACAACACACTGGGCATCTCTAGAGCAGCTCGCATTATTAGGTGCGGAACCGATAAATGAACGCGTAGTTCGTGACCGCAACCGTATAACCGGCGCAGGCGTGACTTCAGGTATAGATTTTGCTCTCAACGTCGTGTCAGAAATGTATGGAAGTGATATCGCTCAGAATATTCAGCTGCATATGGAATATGACCCCGCGCCTCCCTTCACATGTGGCTCCCCCCGCACAGCTTCTGAAGAGCAGTTAAAAAAAGTAAAAGAACAGGCTGCACCATTAATTGAAAAGAGACTGCAAGCTACTTTAAAAGCAGCAGCCAGATTTCAGAAATAAGTGCATAGCGGAAATTCTCTCTTCACACTATCAACGTCCGCTCCTGGCACAGAACGGACCAATCTACTGGTTGTCAGGTCCGCTGTGAGCGGACAGCGGAAGTTCGAATTTTTATGAAGGCATTACTTAAATCGTAGCGTGTTAAACAAAGGGGGCAGTTCGCCCCCGGTTCTTTCCGAAAATTGATGTAAAACACTACTGAAGAGCTTTAAACAACGCCTCAATATGAATATCAACCGTGTCCAGTGCTTTAACAGGTAACTCTGTACCCGCGAACAAAAGGGGAAGCTCTGTGCATCCCAGAATGATGGCCTCAATGCCTTCATCCTGATACATCCGCTCAATGATCGCGGTAAACGTGTCTCGCGTCTGTGACTTAATAATGCCTCTTTCGAGTTCATCGTGGATTTTTTCTGCGATGTAATCAACCTCGTCAGCATGCGGGACGACCACCTGGATGCCTGCTTCAGTGAAAGGCCGTTTGAAGAAGTCAGCCTCCATTGTAAATCGTGTTCCCACGAGACCTACTTTTTTCAGACCCTGAGTCTGAACTTCTGCACAAGTGGACTCGATAATGCTGACAAGAGGAACTGTTGTACACGACTGGAGTTCATTAAAGACGATGTGTGGTGTGTTACCGGTCAAGGCGACGACTTCAGCCCCGGCTGCCACCAGATTCCCGACAGCCTTGGCCAGATACTTCGTCAGCGCTTCATAATCTTTCCGTCCACACATGGTCAGGACGTCATATACGTTGATACTTTCAATAGTTAGAGACGGGAAGAATGTATCGCCAATTCTTTTGTTAGCTTCATAAACAAATTTGCGATAGTAGAGCAATGTTGATTCTGGTCCGGTGCCGCCGATTAATCCAAGTTTCTTCATTTTACCCTCAATAGCTCCCGTATTAATCAAACGTGACCATTTTGCGATGATCAACAAGCGCTTGAGACTAGCTGGGAGGCTGGTAGCTGTTTAAATGGAGTAAATAAATTAAAAAACATGTAGATTCATTTCAATTGAATAAAATAGAATCCAATTTTCAATTATGGTGAAAGTATGGATATAGCTGACTTCCGAACCATCATTGCACTGGTAGAAACAGGTACTATTACTGCAGCAGCAAATTTGCTCTGCCGAGTCCCCTCCGCAATAACCACTCGCGTTCAGAACCTGGAGAGCCAGCTCGGAACCACATTGTTTGTAAGGTCTGGTCGTAGGTTTCTTCCGACAAATGAAGGCCAGGTGCTTTATAACAATGCATTGAAGATTATCGAGCTGGTTACCTTAGCAGAACAGCAGATGGTAAAGCCGGTGCCTGGCGGTCGGTTCCGACTGGGTGCGCTCGACAGTATGGCCGCAACAAGGTTGCCTGAGCCGCTGGCGCGCCTTTACCAGCAACATCAATCAGTAAAGGTGGAGCTGGTTACCGGGATAAGCCGCACACTGCTCGATGCAGTGCTTAGCCACGAACTTGATGCAGCCTTCATTGCCGACGCGCCGGCTAATGACAGACTGGAACGCATGGTTGTTTACAAGGAAGAACTGGTTATTATCGCCGCAGCAAATTTCCCGCAGATACGTTCTGCTGCCGATTTAGCTCACACAACGTTGCTGGTATTCAGTGACGGTTGCTCCTATCGCGACCGGCTAACAACCTGGTTCAGAGAGGCTGGGATCAGACCTTACCGGCTGGCAGAAATGTCCTCCTACCATGCCATTCTGGGGGGAGTCAGTTCTGGAATGGGGGCGGGAGTGATACCAACACCAATCCTCGATACGTTTCCGACACAGGAACTCATCACAGTCCATCCCTTTGATTCAGAAAACAGTCAAATAACAACGGAACTGATATGGCGCAAGGGAGATCTCACGGCTAATACAGGTGCCCTGATTGATATCTTGTCCTCAACGTCGAAATTGCCTGACAGGCAGGGTGCTGCAATCTAGTTTGAGATTATGACCGCTTGACGGTGTCTGCAATGTCGAAATCCCTACCGGGTGAAATGACACTTCAGGTCTTTTCTATCCTGCCAGAGGCTAATGCCCGACTTTGAGCCGTTAACAAAAGCTTAAACTGTCACCTTCCGCTTATGGCACTAACCAGCCCTTTGCTGATTGAAAAAGGCGAATGAAAGTTGGTTAACACTTTACCTCATGGTCACACAGTTGATCATTGATGAGGCGTTAGTGAGGGCGAATCTTACGGGATTGTGCCGCAGAAAGAATAAAACAGTGCTAATTCAAACCGCTACGGCGGGTTTTCTTTTTTTACTACTGACTGAAAGTTAACAATTTGTGCTCTTAAACCGTTGATCATTTTCGTGCATAGGTATACTGTATAAAAACACAGTATGTGCAATGGAGGCCATTATGAAAGTTGAATTAACCATTGATCGCATGAAAGAACTTCCTAAAGGCGCGGTACCAGCATTGGAGAAAGAATTGCTTAAGCGCCTGAATAATCACTATGACAATTGCAGGCTTACAATCCGCTGTGCCGGATCGGATGGGTTAAGTGTTTTTGGCGGTGACAGGGACGATAAAAAGAAAATTGAATCAATCCTCCAGGATACCTGGGAAAGTGCAGACGAGTGGTTTGTTAACTAACACCCCCTTAGCTGGTAGCTCCTGCTGCCATTTTTTAAATCGAGTTTCCGCATCGCCTCGCATGATTATTGCCAGGTAATTCAGGTTGATTCAGGTGTGGGAATCTTTACAAGGGGCATCTCATGCAAATTCCGGATGATTTAATCCCAGGGTTGCCGGAGCACACTGGCCCGGTTCTGATTTATTTCGCGAAGGGGAGTGTGGTGAGGGGATTCGCTTTACGTAAAGATGAATTTGTTACGTCTTTGCGGGCACTGGAAGAGGCCAGAAAGAAAGCTGGTCTTCCTGTTTCAGATGCAGGATAAGTTGGGTTATACTCAAACACGGGTCTGAACAGCCTGCTGAGTAACACTGCGCCAACCGGGAAAACGCGATGGCGCATAAAACTGAATTACCCCAATCACACCGTTCTTTCGTGAGCGGTGTCTTTGTTCGTGCTGGCGGTGCAGCATGAGCAGATCAAAGAATAAAGCTGAAAAACTCCACTTATCCCGCGTTGCCGATTTGAATTGTATTGTCTGCCGCAATGAAGGACTTGGAGACACTCCCGCTGAAATCCATCATTGTAGCTCCGGTACCGGGATGTCTGTTCGTGCAGATAATTTTCACGTAATTCCTCTCTGTCATACCCATCATCGTACCGGCGGTCATGGAGTGGCCATTCATGCCGGGCGGCAGTCCTGGGAAAATAAATTCGGTACTGAAACCGAATTGCTCGTGCAGGTTCTCTACGAACTGGGGGAATCGACTCATGCCTGATTATAAAATCACGCCTGTTGGTAAGCCCAGAATGACCCGCGCTGATAAATGGAAAAAACGCCCAGAGGTTCTGCGTTACCGTGCTTTCTGTGATGAAGTTCGTCTGCTGGGTGTTGAGCTGCCGGAGAGTGGCTCGCATGTCACCTTCATCCTTCCGATGCCAGCGAGCTGGAGCAAAAAGAAACGGGCTGAGTTCAACGGTAAACCACACCAGGCTAAACCTGATTTTGACAATATGATGAAAGCCCTGATGGACGCCATTTACGAAAATGATGCTCATATATGGGATGCACGGGTATCAAAATTATGGGGAGAAACCGGGAGAATAATTATTGAGGAGCTAAAAGCATGACGCCACGCCAACGCAGACTACAGCAGTCAGCATTTGAAAAAGCAGCAGCTGCGCCGCGTAAAAGCTGGCTGGGTAAATGCATTCTCCTGACGGGGATCCAGTCCGGATGGATTAAATCCCTGCTCACTACATGGGGTGAGGGTGTGGGAGGAAAAACTGCCCCCCGTATGCCGCGAGGCCATGCGTGCTGGAATGTGCTTAAGGGACGGAACTGGTCAGAAAAGGCACTGGAGCGCTTCACCACAGCATTGAATCAGGCTCGTGAAGAGGGTTTCCGTGGACAGCAGGCAATGAACAGGGCACATAGCATTCTCTGGCCCCAGTCACCTGCCAGCGTAATTGATGAAGCCCTGCATAATGATGATGTCGATTTTGTTGAGCAATGCGTGCTGCGGGCGCTGGATATAAATGATCCGGTTTATGTTGTTGGTCTTCAGTATTACACCACCCGAAAAAAAATCTCAGACATAACCCGGGAACTGCAGGTGATTGCGCCATGGTTAACTGATGGGGAGGCGAGAAAGCGCGTGCGTTGGTGTCTGGAAATATTTAGAGCAAAGGTCTTTCTGGAAGCGCGCAAACTGTTATCTGAATAGACTAACTGAAATCAATTTTAGCTATTAGTGCTATTTTTTGGTAATGGTGTTGAAAACGGGCCAGAAAATCAGATAATCCATTCATGCTTGGCAGAGCTGCGCCACGATGGCAGCGACGAAAAGCGAACAATTTGAATATAACGAGAACCCCGCCAGCGCGGGGTTTTTGCTTTCCGGCGATACGACAGGGGTATTCGCGAACTTGCTACGGCAAAGTACCCCTGTCACATCGTCGGTCTAACCTTAGAAAAGATAAAAGCATGCCATTTCGCGGGCTTTATCATCTCTGGAGCCAGGTGTCGAAAATTAAAACAACACCTAATACGGTATATTTACCCTGACTTACCCAATTTTTCTGCAAAGGTATTTATCTTTGATAACACCATCAAAGAAACGCCCCTTGGATTTAGCCTCTAAAAAGGTATTGTAAATTTTGGCTGAAACTCCAATGTACTGATAAGTTCCAGAATTAGTAAATGCAATCTCCAGAATTTTTTTCTGAAGGATAATAACCTATGGATTTTATTTTAGATGACATAACTATCTGATGGCGCATTTTACCTCCTTGTTGTTCTTTTTAATCGGTTCCTTATTGTACACCCGCAGATATTCTTCATGGGTAATTACATGAATGTTATGTCGATTGTTTTGACGCAGGGATGAGCCGAAGGTATGTTATTTTAGTGGTGAATCCCCCTGTGCGGCGGGGCGTCCGGTAAAGTCAATATCCCTTTGACGCAATATGCACGCGAGGCATGCTGTCCGGGGCAGTCTCACCGGGAGGCACCCGGCACCACACTCATTTCTTATAATGCTAAATTTCTAATCTCAGACTCGCTCATCCGAACGAGCCTGTTTCATTTTAGGCTCATGAGTTTCATTCAATTGAATATTACCTGATACAGTAATACTAGAACTGCAAGATAACCCCAGTATTGTACGTGGTAAAAAAATGTATTTGTCATCTTTCATCCCTCTGGTTCCATTTTGTTATGTTCCTTATGCAATAAATGAACCATTCTAGAGGTGAATAAAATCAATTTGTTATGATGGGCTTGTGACGTTAGATGCACTCCGGAAGTGCAATCGCACTATAAAGAGGCTCATCAGTAGAGTTATTACATCGCACCTGATAATGCCATCTGAAGAGGCTATGACCAGAACTAGCCCCGTGGATAGCAAACAATGAGTTGTGGTTTCTTGCAACGCTGCATAATCTGCTCCGCTCTATACTACCTGCTTAGTATCGCGGAGGAATGTATGAAGGAAGGGTATTACTGGATTCAGCATATCGGTGTTGTTCAGGTGGCGTATTACACGAACGACATTGTTGATGATCTGGAAACGGGTAAAACAATCACAGGTGTCTGGCATCTGACCAGAGACGATGACATATGCCATAACGGTGAAGCAGAGGTGTTAGAAGGTCCTCTCACCCCACCTATGTAAACAATCCTACTTACTTTGAGGCTGCCGCATGGTGGCCTTTTTCATTTCAGGCTCACGGGAATCATCCGCTACGTGCTTTGTTGATAAATCCAGCCCGTGAAGCTGAGCCTATTTCCCCTCATTCCTGAGAGGACTCACAGCAATTAAGAGGGGGCTAAATGTCCGATCCGATTTCCGGTACTGGGCTGGCTGGTGGTGTCCTGACGGGTGCCAGTGTCTATGGATTTCTGTCCGGAACCGATTACGGCGTGGTGTTTGGCGCATTTGCCGGAGCTGTATTTTACATTGCAACCGCCGCGGACCTGAGTGCAGCGCGCCGGCTGGCGTATTTTGTCGTGTCCTACATCGCCGGGTCGCTGGTTCAAGTCCAGCAAGGTCCACCAGCCGTCACTAGCTCATCGGGATAGAGCATCAACCATCTAAGTTGACGGTGCGAGGTTCGAGCCCTCGGTGGCGAACCATGCGGGCATCGTATAATGGCTATTACCTCACCCTTCCAAGCTGATGAGCAGGTTCGATTCCTGCTGCCCGCTCCAGTTAAAGCTTTTCGGTCTGTGATGATGGGATGGCCCTGAGTGACTGAAAAGCTCCCCATTTTTGGATGGGCGCGACTTCTTGCAATGATGTTTTATTTGTCTTTTTTTGGCGACCATCGACTACTGATGTTTCTTATCTTACAGAACTCATGGATGTCCTTTCCGAAAGCATTGAGAGTCTTTCGTAGATTAGGTTCTGTTACGTGGCCGCCACTCTCTCCATTATTACGCCATCCAAGAAATACGACTTTGTCTGCCTCATCAATCTCTGGGGTAAGGGAAGATGGTAGTGTGCTATTTCGTGCTTTGACTGTTTCAGGGATCTTCAAAGCGAAGTCTTGGAAAAATGCTTTAGCACTAAAACGATTGGTAGGATCCGACGTCAGCTTAAGTAATTTTATCAGGCATAAAAAGGCTGACTCTGGTCTAATTATTGGTACCAGATCATAGCCTTTTTGAACTTTGACAAAAAAGCTACAGTTATGCCCAACAGCACCAAATAGCAACTCGAAATTTTCCTCTGCAATGAACAGTACATCAAATGTTAAATGATTATGCATATATTGAAACTGAGTTCGTGTAATACCCTGTGTGAGCATGTTCTTATGTAGAGTTTTTAACTGATTGACGATCATTATCTTTCCTCAATTTCTAGCGAATTTAACAGGTTACTCTGTTTGAACGTGCAATTATTAGATGAATATCACTCTGCTTAAAATGATTTTCGTCGCTTCACCTCTTTTCAGGCTCACTGAAGTCATCCGCAACGCGCTTTGTTGATACATCCAGCCCGTGAAGCCTGACCCTTTAATCACACACAATGCCATCCGAAAAGTCGGAGGTAGGGCTATGACCAGAATGAGCACCATTTACAGCAGACTTTCATATGGATCAGGAACCACGCTTGCCGGCTGCGGTGTATCAGCGAAGGCATATGCCGAAACCGCTAAAACAGCAAAAGAGGTGTCCTGGATGTTGGCCGACAGAATTGCAGGGTTAAGCCTGAGCGACTGGGCAATTATTGTCGGTATCGCATGCACCGTTATTACCTGTGCAGTGAACTGGTACTACAGGCAAAAGGAAAGGGAGGACCGGCTTAATGGCAATGTCACCAAAGCTGAAGAATAAACTGAGCGCAGCGGTCGTTAGTTTGATTCTTGCCGGGGCTTCCGCGCCCGTTATTCTCGATCAGTTTCTGGATGAGAAAGAGGGGAATAGCGAGCAGGCGTATCGCGACGGCGGCGGACTCTGGACGATTTGTCGTGGTGCCACAATGGTTGATGGCAGGCCGGTAGTTCAGGGCATGAAGCTGTCAGCTGAGAAATGCGCCCTGGTAAACGCCATTGAACGCGACAAGGCGCTGGCGTGGGTTGAGCGAAATATCAAAGTACCACTGACCGAACCGCAGAAAGCGGGTATCGCTTCTTTCTGCCCATATAACATCGGCCCCGGAAAATGTTTCCCGTCTACGTTTTATAAGCGAATAAATACTGGCGACCGTGAAGGCGCCTGTGAAGCGATCCGCTGGTGGATTAAAGATGGTGGTCGAGATTGTCGCCTGACCAAAGGCCAGAAAAATGGCTGCTATGGGCAGGTAGAAAGACGGGACCAGGAAAGCGCGCTGGCGTGCTGGGGGATAGACCAGTGAGTCTACGCTATCAGTTCATTGTTATTTCGCTGCTGGTGGTCGTCGCATTCATCGCCGGCAGTGTATGGAGCAGTCGCGGGTGGGAAAAAAAGTGGGCGGAACGTGACAGCGCGGAATCATCGCAAACAGCGAACGCGCATACCGCAGCCCGCATGATTGAACAAGGGCGCATTATTGCCCGTGATGAGGCTGTAAAAGATGCACAAGCACAAGCCGCTAAATCAGCTGCCACTGCTGCTGGTCTGTCTGCTACTGTTAGCCAGCTGCGCACCGAAGCAACAAAGCTTGCCGCCCGCCTGGACGCTGCAAAGCACACCGCAGATCTTGCCGCTACCGTCAGAAGCAAAACAACCGACGTCAGCGCCGGAATGCTCGCCAACATGCTCGGAGATATTGCAGCAGAAGCTAAACGATATGCTGCAATCGCTGACGAACGCTATGCCGCCGGGATGACGTGTGAACGCATTTACGACTCGGTGAGACAGTCAAATAACTATAAGGCGGCACAATGAACGTAGAGAACCTAGGTGAAGCGTATTACCTAAATAACGAGATGAGAGAGCTACAGCGGCAGAAAGGCATGCTGGAAAGTGGTGCCTGGCTTGGTGTGACAATCCAGTCCACCTATCAGGATAAAGCCTTTCTTGATGCCATGTGCCCACATGCAGTGGCTGTGCTTGATAGTAGGATTGACCAGAAGAGAAAAAAACTTAAGGTGCTTGGGGTAACTATTACTTGAGTTTTTTACGGGTATATCGCTCTTTTAGCTCCAGTCTGGCCCACTCCATAAGCAAGTCAATTACTGGGGAGGCAAAGGGGGCTAGAGCAATAAGTAAAGCAATTAAAGTTGGATCAATCATTTTTTATATCCTTGAAATTAGCTATCGGAGATGACCACGAGTTGCAGCCATCCTGTTGTAGGGCCCAATAGGCCTTTCCATTAGTTAGTCGTAAAGATTGCGACTCTATAAAAGATTCATTACTGGAGATATGGAAATGGTTTCACTTAGTTTGAACAAGGCTGTGTTAATCCGCACCGCAGGCATTCACTGAGTGCCTGTGATAATGTCTGGATAGATTTTCTACATGTGGGGATATTTATGCAGGATGTAATGCTATTTGGTGAAGGACGTAATGGCGAGGTATATGAAATTGAAGATGGTCGTCGTGAAATCCGTTACACCCCAGACAAAACCTTTCCTCTTGGTGAAGTTGTCTTCATTATTAATGAGTACATCTCAGACAATGGCGAGATGTATCTGGTTGGTCACCATGGGCGTGAGCCTTTGATGCCTGACGTGGAAGACGCCATCCAACGATTTAAACCCATCCCAATTTGATTGCTAGTGTCATGTGCATAACTTTGAGCCTCGCTATAAGCGGGGCTTTTTATTGCGCATCGCACGCGCACATCAAAGAGTGTATTTCAGTAGTGAGCTTGGGTAATCCGTTAACTTTTGGCGGCTTTGCCGTGCGACAGACTCACGCCTAAAAGGAAAATCAAATGCAGGTCACTATTAATGGTGTCTCGTATGCACCCGCCTGCGCAATTTCATCGCGGATCGGTATTGCCATTTCGACACATCAGCGCTCCGAAGTTTTAAAACGTGCACTCGAACAGCACCTGAAGCACCTGCCAGCCGGCGCGTTGGTGGTTGTTATCGATGATGGTTCAAAACCTGCAGCGGCAGTGCCTGACGGAGTGCAGTTGCTTCGCCACGAAACATCACTCGGCATTGTTGCTTCGAAGAACGCCAGTCTGTCAGCCCTAATGGATGCCAGGTGCGAGCATTTTTTTTTATGGGATGATGATGCTTGGCCCATCGCTGATAACTGGCATCTTCCCTACATCGAATCACCTGAGCCGCACCTGGCTTACCAGTTTCTGGATCTGGCTGGACGCAATAAGCTGAACGACCTTTCGGTGCTTTACCGTGACGATCAGCATGTGGCGTACACCGGGCAGCGCGGCGTGATGCTCTATTACCACCGCAGCGCCATTGAGAAGGTGGGCGGATTCGATCCGATTTATGGTCGTGGCATGTACGAACACAGTGACCTCGCCCTGCGAATTCATAACGCTGGCCTGACGACGTGGGCTTACGCTGACGTCGTCGGTTCAGAAAAGCTGATTCATTCTCTCGATGAGCACGAGGCCGTAGAGCGTTCGGTACCGAGGCCAGACCGTCAGGCGCTGGTGGAACGTAACGTTAAGATCCACAACGAACGGCGCGATACTGGATTTACCGGTTACGTTGAATACCGGCAGCAGCGCGACGTGGTAATAACAACATTACTTACCAGCCAGCCTGACCCGCAGCGCGGTAGCAGAATGCAGCCTGACCCGACGGCGCTGACCACCTGGGCTAAATCAATCCGGGGTGCTGATGCCATAGTGCTGGCCGACCAGCTAACCTCCGCTCCCGGTGGCGCTCTACTAGTGACAGTTCCTGATGTCGCAATGAACGTCTATTTTCGGCGCTGGCTGCACATCTGGCAGCACCTGCGCGATCATCCAGAATACCGGTTCGTCTGGTGTACCGATGGCACCGATGTCGAGATGCTACGCGAGCCGTGGGGTGAAATGCAGCCAGGAAGGGTTTATGTCGGTTCAGAACCGAAGACCTACGCCGACGCCTGGGCTAAACAGAATCATCCGGAGCGTATTTATCAGGAGTTCATTGAGGCGTATCGCAACGATGTGATGATTAACGCGGGCCTGCTGGGTGGTACTCGTGCCGATGTAATGGCGTTCGCTCACGGCATCATCCGTCTTTACTACCGGATCGAGAGTTATCGTTTCTGGAAGAAAGAGCATGCTGGCGCCGCGGTGGGTGACATGCTGGCGTTCGGCATTGTCGCGCAGTCATTCGCTGACAGGCTGATCACCGGCCCTCTGGTTCACACTGTATTCAAAACCGAGGGCGTCGGTAAGGAAGGTGCATGGTGGAAACACAAGTGAAGTTTGTGGTGGTTGCGCATCATTCCAGAGAGCAACAGGCGAGAGCGCTGGCATACCACATAGGACCTGCAGCCCATGCGATGATCGACCCATGCAATCATGGGGCAGCATGGAATCATCGGCGGGCGCTTGAATGGGCTTCAAAGCAGGATTGTAGGGTGGTAATCATTGAGGATGACGCGCTACCCGTACCGGACCTTGTGGCTCTGATTACTGGATGGTTAGATCGCTTCCCCGATTCACTGGTGAGCTTTTATCTGGGAACTGGCCGCCCACCTCAGTACCAGATGCAGGTAGCAGAACGGTTGATAGCGGCCGACAAGACGCGTACCAATTACATCACGTTGCCGCGACTGATTCACGGCGTCTGCTATAGCGTTCCACAGCATCATATTAAGCGTGTACTGGAGCGGTGGGACAACAGTAAGCCTGCTGATTATGCCGTTGGTGATGCATATGGCGGCGAGGTGATCTACCCGTGCTATTCGCTGGTTGATCACGCAGACGGCGAACCGGTAGAGCGCCACCCTGACTTAATACCCAGAACAGAGCGCCGCCGCGCATGGCGACTGGCTGTGTTTCCTGTATTGAGATGTTGATCCTTCCCATACATATAATCCACCAGGCATGGAGGTTACATGTCCAGGCTAAAGACATTACAGCCACGATTAAAAGCCATCGACACCCGACGAATTAAGCCTGCCTATGGTGAGAGCCGGCGCATTAGTGGTAGCGCCAGGGTGGGTCTGAAGCGCCGAATTTATGTCCGTGATGGTGGTCACTGCTGTATGTGCAGTCGCATCGTTGGCCTGCATGACAGCGAACTGGATCACCGTGTGGCGTTACAGTTTGGCGGTGATAACGATGAGTCCAATCTGTGGACGCTTTGCATCGATTGCCACTCGGGTAAGTCAGCTCGTGAAGCCTCGACGGGACAGCCTGATGAGGAAGCAATGAAGCATGCTGTGGCCACTAATGACAACGATTCAATAACTATTATATGAGGCGAATATGGGGTGGTTGGTATTGATCTTCATTGTCGGTCTGGCACTTCTTCTGATTGAGCTGAGCCAAGGCGCGCAGCCTACATGGATGCATTGCAGGGAGATGCGGAACCGATATGGAACGCCGAAGAAAACTGATAGCAGGCTCCCAGGTGGAGGATACCAGCCAGTGAAACCTGAAGGTGAGACCGGCGAAGTCTTACCGCCACCCAGGAACAGGTAAGGGGATGGGGGGGAGGGTTGAGAGCTTACCCCCTTCGCCCCGGACACCGCGCCCCCTCTCACGCACAGAAAAAATTCACCTCTGGAGGGTATAAACATGTTAACAGCGCAAAAGCGAAAATTCGCCGTCGCGCTGATGTCCGGTATGTCTCAAAAGGATGCGGCAATAAAGGCGGGATATTCTGAGAAATCCGCACGGTCCAAGGGGTCGCAGCTTGCAAAAGACCCGGAGGTCATCGCGTTTATTGGACGTAAAAAAAAGGAAGTCATCGAAACAGACGACGTACCGACGTACCGTCAAAATGTTTACATCCCAGCGGTAGACAACCCTGAAAAAAACAGGGCTCCGGTAACACCGCCAGAGGCCCCACCTGTTGCCGGGACTTTTGATGATCCGCTCGAATTTCTTATGGCGGTAATGAACGATTCAACCGAAGAAATTGACGTCAGAAAGGATGCGGCGAAGGCCATGCTTCCCTATATCCATCCCAAAAAGGGGGAAACAGGGAAAAAAGATGCGCGCCATGCTGCGGCAAAAGCGGCCGCTGGTGCCAGTAAGTTCGGTTCAATGGCTCCGCCAAAACTGGTTGTGAATAATAATAAGGGGTGATGTATGGCGCAGTGGTCTACAGCCTGTACGGACTGGGAAGCGCGCCTGGTCGCCGGTGAATCCATCATTCCGCCGCCCATTTTTCCTGATCAAGCGGCGCAGGCGCTGCGTATCTTCCGGGAGCTGCGGGTTTCTGACCTGCCGGGCAAGCCCACATTCGGAGAATGTTCTGAAGAATGGGTGTTCGATTTCGTCAAGGTCATCTTCGGTGGTTATGACGCTGAGACAGGAAACCAGCTGATTCGCGAATATGGGCTGCTGATATCGAAGAAGAACACCAAATCGACAATCGCGGCGGGCATTATGCTGACCGCACTTATCCTGTGCTGGCGAGAGGATGAAGAACACCTGATTCTGGCACCGACTAAAGAGGTTGCCGACAACAGCTTTAAGCCTGCTGCCGGGATGATACGCGCTGATGATGAACTCACCGACATGTTCCAGATACAGGATCATATCCGCACTATCACGCACCGGGTGACGCGTAACACACTGAAAGTCGTGGCCGCTGATACTGATACGGTGTCCGGTAAAAAGTCCGGCCGGATTCTTGTCGACGAACTCTGGCTTTTTGGCAAACGCGCCAATGCCGAAGCGATGTTTATGGAGGCGACGGGCGGACAAGTATCCCGTAATGAAGGGTGGGTTATCTACCTCACCACTCAAAGCGATGAGCCGCCTGCTGGCGTATTCAAAGAACGCCTTGATTACTGGCGCTCTGTACGCGACGGAAAAATCAACGATCCCAAAACGCTGGGAATTCTCTATGAGTTCCCACAAAGCATGGTTGAAAGAAAGGCCTATCTCGATCCGGATAATTTCTACATTACTAATCCGAATATCGGGCTCTCGGTCAGTGCTGAATGGATAGCAGACCAGCTTCGCAAAAACCAGGCAAAAACCGATGGCACATTGCAGCAGTTTCTGGCCAAGCACCTCAATATTGAAATTGGGCTAAACCTGCGCACCGATCGCTGGGCGGGCGTCGATTTCTGGGAGCAACAGGCACAGCGTGTCAGCTTTGAAGACTTACTACGGCGATCAGAGGTGATCACCGTTGGGATAGACGGCGGCGGCCTTGATGATCTGCTGGGTGTTTCTGCGGTCGGGCGTGACGCTGCAACACGAGAATGGCTCTGCTGGTGTCATGCATGGGCACATGAGATAGCGGTTCGCCGGCGTAAAAGTGAGGAGTCCCGATTTCACGACTTCGTGAGAGCCGGTGACCTGACCATCGTGAAGTGCGTCGGACAGGATACGGAAGAGGTGGCCGAATACGTCAGCCGAATCCATGCAGCGGAGTTGCTCGACAAGATCGGCATTGACCCTTCCGGGGTCGGACAGATACTCGATGCACTTATTGAGGCGGGAATTCCCGCTGATGCGGTAGTCGGTGTCAGCCAGGGCTGGCGACTTGGCGGCGCGATTAAAACCACCGAGAGAAAGCTTGCCGAGGGCGTATTGATACATGGTGGTCAGCCGATGATGGCGTGGTGTGTCGGTAATGCCAGAGTTGAGCCGAAAGGCAACGCCATTCTGATCACCAAGCAGGCCAGTGGCAAGGGCAAGATTGATCCCCTGATGGCGCTGTTCAACGCTGTTTCCCTTATGGCCCTTAACCCTGAACCTACCAAAAAAGATTACCAGGTATTTTTCGTATAACAAACACGTCAGTTAATGACCCGCACAGGCGGGTTTTTTCGTTTCTGGAGGACAGCAAATGAATAATCGCGCCTATAGCCTGATGCAGGTAAAGGCGGTCAATGAGGACTCTCGGGAGATTACCGGCATCGCCAGTACCCCTGAACCTGATCGCTATGGCGATATTGTAGACCCTGCCGGTGTGAAATTTACTCTTCCGTTACCTCTGCTGTGGCAACACTGGCATGACGAGCCAATAGGCCAGGTTACAGAAGCAAATGTCACCGACACTGGCATCGAGATTAAAGCAAAGCTGGTAAAACCAGATGCGGATATGCCATCGCAACTGGTCGCCAGGCTTGATGAAGCGTGGGCATCTATCAAAACGGGTCTTGTCCGTGGGCTTTCTATCGGATTTAAGCCCATTGAATACAGCTTTATTGACGATGGCGGCATCCGGTTTATTTCGTGGGAGTGGTATGAGCTTTCTGCTGTAACTGTTCCTGCTAACGGTGATTGCTCCATTCAGTCTGTTAAATCAATTGATCGCAAGTTTCTTGCCGCGTCCGGCAATAAGAAAACCGTCGTTAAATCATCCATTTCCGCTGGCGCTACAGCAACCAATACCAAAAAAGGAACGAATTCGATGAATATCGCAGAACAAATCAAGAGCTTCGAAGCGAAGCGTGCAGCGCTGGCAGCCTCACTGAGCGACATCATGAGTAAAGCTGCTGATGAAGGCCGTACGCTTGACGCAGAAGAAACTGAAAGCTACGACGACACGTCTACCGAAATTAAGGCGGTTGATGAGCATCTGAAACGCCTGCGCGATATGGAAAGCAATATGGCATCGACCGCTAAACCGGTAGCAAAAGCCGCTAACGGCGAAGTCACTACCGTTAAGGCTGGTGCGCCAGGCATCATCCGCGTCGAACAGAAGCTGGAAAAAGGTATTGCCTTTGCCCGCTTTGCGAAGGCGCTGGCCGCCGCTAACGGCAGTCGTTCCGAAGCGCTGGAGATCGCCCGCAAACAGTATCCTGACGACGCCAAACTGCATCATGTACTGAAAGCTGCCGTGGGCGCCGGTACTACCACCGACCCTCAGTGGGCTGGTGCGCTGGTTGAATATCAGGAATATGCGCTGGATTTTGTTGAATTCCTCCGCCCGCAAACCATTATCGGGCGTTTCGGGCAGGGTGGTATCCCGGCCCTGCGTCAGGTTCCGTTCAACATCCGTATCCCGGCGCAGACTTCCGGCGGCTCAGCGAACTGGGTGGGGCAGGGCAAGGCCAAACCGCTGACCAAATTCGACTTTGAGTCGATCACGTTCAGTTTTGCCAAGGTGGCGGCTATCGCGGTACTGACCGATGAACTGATCCGCTTCTCCAACCCGGCAGCCGATGCGCTGGTGCGTAACGCCCTGGCTGAAGCGGTCATTGCCCGTCTGGATACAGACTTTATCAACCCGGCGAAAGCTGAAGTTGCTAACGTCTCTCCGGCCTCAGTAACCAACGGTATTGTGGCCGTTCCGTCTACCGGTGACCCGGATGCTGATGCTGAAGCGGCCTTCGCCCAGTTCGTTTCGAATAACCTGCAACCGACGGGCGGCGTATGGATCATGTCCAGTACTAACGCACTGGCACTGTCCATGAAGAAAAACGCTCTCGGTCAGAAAATGTATCCGGAAATGACCCTGCTTGGCGGCACCTTCCAGGGACTTCCAGCTATCGTTTCCCAGTTCGCGGGCACCAACCTGACGCTGCTTAACGCACCGGATATCTATCTGGCTGATGATGGCGGCGTGGCGGTGGACATGTCGCGTGAAGCCTCTCTGGAAATGGAAAGCGAACCAACCGGCGACAGCATCACCCCAACCGGAACTGAGCTGGTTTCCATGTTCCAGACCAACAGCGTGGCTATCCGTGCTGAGCGCTGGATCAACTGGAAGCGCCGTCGCACGGCAGCGGTGGCGGTTATTTCTGGAGTGAACTACAGCTCCAACCAGGGCAGCTAAACGGCGGAAGGAGGGCGGGGGAAACCCCGCCGTAATGCATGGCAAAAATCAGATATCTGCAACGTACCCATGATTCGGTTCCGGGAGACGTAAAATCCGTAGACGATCGGTGCGCAAGGGTGCTGGTGCTGCTTGGCAAGGCTGAATATTTCACCGGCGCGCGTACTGGTGGCAAAAAGAACAAGCGAAAAGCGGAGAACGGCTAATGTGGAATCCTTTCCGGAGAAAACAGGGAAAAGAAAAAGCCCTACAGCAGCCTGTCAGCCGCGGAGGCTGGTCGCCATTATTCGGCTTTATGCATGAACCATTCGCCGGGGCATGGCAGCGTAACCTTGAAATTAATCAGGACACCGTTCTTTCTTATTATGCTGTGTTCGCCTGCATATCACTGATTGCGAGTGATATCGCCAAGATGACGCCACGGCTGATGCGCCGTGACACAAAAGGGGTCATGCAGGAAGTAAAAACAGGGGATATTCCGGCACTGTACAAAAGGCCAAATGCCTTTCAGAACCGGATCCAGTTCTTTGAGCACTGGATGAGCTCGAAGTTATGCCACGGAAATACGGTGGCGTTAAAAATACGTAATAACGCAGGGAAAATTACCGAACTCAGGCTGCTGGACTGGAACAAGGTTACCCCGCTGGTGGCGGATGATGGTTCTGTCTTCTACCAGATAAACCCTGACAATATGACCGGAATTGAATCGGAAGTTACCGTCCCGGCGCGCGAGGTGATACACGATCGCTTCAACTGCCTTTTCCATCCGCTCATCGGTTTGTCTCCCATTTATGCTGCTGGTCTGGCGGCGATGCAGGGGCATCACATTCAGGAGAACTCGGCCTATTTTTTCCGCAACGGTGGCAAGCCGAGCGGTGTGATTGAAGTGCCTGGTACCCTGACTGAAGAGAACGCCAGAAAAATTAAGGATAACTGGGATTCCGGTTATTCCGGTGAGAATTCAGGTAAGACCGCCATTCTGAGCAATGGCGCGAAGTATAACCCGACAACGGTATCAGCCGTTGATGCGCAGACTGTTGAGCAGTTAAGCATGACGGCGCAGATCATCTGTTCTGTCTTTCATGTCCCGGCCTATAAGGTTGGCATTGGTGAATTACCCACTCATGACAATATCGAAGCGCAGGACCAGCAGTATTACTCGCAGTGCCTTCAGTCGCTCATTGAGTCGATAGAACTACTTCTGGATGAGGCTTTCGGGCTTGAGGGGGATTCAGGTACTGAATTTGATGTGAATGCGCTGCTGCGTATGGACAGCGAACGCCGTATCAAATCACTCGGCGAGGGTGTGAAAAATACCATCCTGACGCCAAATGAGGCGCGACGGAGTGAAAACCTTCCTCCCTTACCCGGAGGCGATGCGCTGTATCTTCAGCAGCAGAACTTCAGTCTTGAGGCACTGGCGCGGCGTGACGCTTCTGATGATCCGTTTGCCAAATCCGGTACCGGCAGCCATACCACGCCTGACGATGCGGAAGGGAAATCTATGTCTGAAACTGAACTGACAGCGGCAAAAGCCATGCTGAGAGGATTGTTAACCAAATGAATGAACGTGAACTTTCCCTTATCAGGGCTCTTGGAGAGGAATTTTCTCTTGCGCTTGGCGAACTTCGCGAGTCTTTCATAAAAAGCCTCAGTGACTATCAGCGAACAACGGAAGAGCAGCTTAAACAGCTCTCACTGGAGGTCATGGCACTGAAGGATACTCCGGCACCTGACTTTACCACGCTGCTGGCCGATGCAGTGGTATCTCTTCCGGTTCCTGAGGCTCCTGAATTGCCAGATATCGGCGCTATGGTCAGCGAGGCGGTGTCCGCCCTGCCTGTACCGCAGGACGGCAAAAGCGTGACAGTGGAGGAGATTCTCCCTGTTCTGGCGGAGCTGGTCAGCA
>NZ_SZWR01000020.1:0-1085 GCF_005280875.1 Citrobacter sp. wls827 | reverse complement strand
AACGTTCCTTCAGGAGACTTATAGTCTCAGGGAGAACTCATCTCGGGGCAAGTTTCGTGCTTAGATGCTTTCAGCACTTATCTCTTCCGCATTTAGCTACCGGGCAATGCCATTGGCATGACAACCCGAACACCAGTGATGCGTCCACTCCGGTCCTCTCGTACTAGGAGCAGCCCCCCTCAATTCTCCAGCGCCCACGGCAGATAGGGACCGAACTGTCTCACGACGTTCTAAACCCAGCTCGCGTACCACTTTAAATGGCGAACAGCCATACCCTTGGGACCTACTTCAGCCCCAGGATGTGATGAGCCGACATCGAGGTGCCAAACACCGCCGTCGATATGAACTCTTGGGCGGTATCAGCCTGTTATCCCCGGAGTACCTTTTATCCGTTGAGCGATGGCCCTTCCATTCAGAACCACCGGATCACTAAGACCTGCTTTCGCACCTGCTCGAGCCGTCACTCTCGCAGTCAAGCTAGCTTATGCCTTTGCACTAACCTCCTGATGTCCGACCAGGATTAGCTAACCTTCGTGCTCCTCCGTTACTCTTTAGGAGGAGACCGCCCCAGTCAAACTACCCACCAGACACTGTCCGCAACCCGGATCACGGGTCCACGTTAGAACACCAGCCATTAAAGGGTGGTATTTCAAGGTTGGCTCCATGCAGACTGGCGTCCACACTTCAAAGCCTCCCACCTATCCTACACATCAAGGACCAGTGTTCAGTGTCAAGCTATAGTAAAGGTTCACGGGGTCTTTCCGTCTTGCCGCGGGTACACTGCATCTTCACAGCGAGTTCAATTTCACTGAGTCTCGGGTGGAGACAGCCTGGCCATCATTACGCCATTCGTGCAGGTCGGAACTTACCCGACAAGGAATTTCGCTACCTTAGGACCGTTATAGTTACGGCCGCCGTTTACCGGGGCTTCGATCAAGAGCTTCTCCTTACGGATAACCCCATCAATTAACCTTCCGGCACCGGGCAGGCGTCACACCGTATACGTCCACTTTCGTGTTTGCACAGTGCTGTGTTTTTAATAAACAGTTGCAGCCAGCTGGTATCTTCGACTGATTTCAGCTCCA
>NZ_SZWR01000023.1:177966-204700 GCF_005280875.1 Citrobacter sp. wls827 | reverse complement strand
CCTGTGGGCGGCGGTTTTTGTTCTCTTACTTTTTGCTGCTGTCTGCAGCTTTATCAGCCGGTGCAGCTTCTGGCTGCGCATCGGCTTTTGGTGCCGGTTTGATATCTAACAGCTCAACATCAAAGACCAGCGTAGAGTTTGCCGGGATGCCCGGAACGCCAGTTTTACCGTATGCCAGATCCGGTGGGATAACCAACTGGATTTTGCCGCCTTTCTTGATGTTTTTCAGGCCTTCAGTCCAGCCTGGAATAACACCGTCAAGACGGAAAGAGAGCGGCTCACCACGGGTGTAAGAGTTATCAAACTCTTTACCATCGATCAGCGTACCTTTGTAGTTTACGACTACAGTATCGCTGTCTTTCGGAGCGGCACCGGTACCTTCTTTCTCTACTTTGTAGACCAGGCCAGTGGCAGAGGTTTTAACGCCTTTCTCTTTAGCAAATTTCTCGCGGTATACTTTACCTTTGGCTTCGTTGTCAGCCGCGTCTTTTTCCATTTTTGCCTGAGCGGAGCTCTTCACGCGCGCTTCAAATGCCTGCAGAGTTTGTTCGATTTCCTGGTCAGACAGTTTGCTCTTATCTGCAAACGCATCCTGAACACCCGCGATCAGCTGATCTTTATCCAGTTTGATGCCCAGTTTTTCCTGTTCTTTCAGGGAGTTTTCCATATAACGACCCAGGGACGCGCCCAGCGCGTAAGCGGCTTTTTGGTCGTCATTCTTGAATGCTGCTTTGCTGTCAGCAGTAGCGGCTGGTTTCGCAGCATCAGCAGCGAAAGTGATCGGGGCATGCAGTGCAACGGCCATTGTGGTCGCCAGCAGCGTTACTTTAAACAGTGATTTCATCCATCTCTCCAGGGCCGGGGCATCTCACCCCAGGGTTAACTAACATAAAAATGTACTATAAAGCGTTGCAGAACAAATCAACATACAGGCACGCCCTATTATCACCACTTTTCAGACTCTTTTTGTTTAAATTAGTTTCGTGACCGAAGATTGTGTGCTGTGCAAACAGGCAAAGTTAAGTAGAATTCGCCGCAGTCCGCGATCTGCCGGAGAAAAACAGAAGAGGTGAATCATGCAGGATACAACGATGGAAACTCGCCTGGCTGAACTGGAGAGTCGCCTGGCGTTTCAGGAGATAACCATTGAAGAGCTGAACGTAACCGTGACCGCGCATGAACTGGAAATGGCCAAACTGCGCGACCATCTGCGTCTGCTGACAGAAAAGCTCAAAGCAACGCAACCGTCCCACATCGCATCGCAGTCTGAAGAGACCCCTCCGCCACATTATTGAGACGTAAAAAAAGCGGGGATATCCCCGCTTTTTTTTGTGTCCGAAAGCGCTAACGCTTATCGGATTTACTCACATATACCCAAAGGATTTCAAATCACAGCAAGGCGGCAAGCTTGAGGAAGTCCTGGGAGCATAGATAACTATGTGACCAGGATTCGAAAGCGCAGCCAACACCGCTGTGGGTTGAAAGACGAAGGGTATTAGTGGCAACCGCAGCCGCCGCCGTTACCTTTACCACCACCGCCGCAGCAGCCTTCGCCGCCGTGCTCGTGACCATGGTCGTGACCGTGACCACCGCAGCAACCGTCATGACCGTGGTCATGATCGTGGTCGTGGCCGTGCGCGCCGTGAACGTGGCCATGAGCCAGTTCTTCTTCGGTCGCTTCGCGGATCGCGACAACTTCGACGTTGAATTTCAGATTCTGGCCAGCCAGCATGTGGTTACCGTCAACCACAACGTGGTCGTCTTCCACTTCGGTAATTTCTACCGGTACCGGCCCCTGGTCAGTTTCAGCCAGGAAACGCATGCCAACCTGCAGTTCGTCAACGCCCATGAAGACGTCTTTAGGAACGCGCTGCACCAGATTTTCATCATACTGACCGTAAGCGTCGTTTGCGCCTACAGCAACGTCGAATTTATCGCCAACTTCATGACCGTCCAGCGCTGTTTCCAGGCCAGAAATCAGGGAACCGTGACCATGCAGGTAGTCCAGCGGTGCACTCACCGGAGACTCATCAACCAACACACCGTCTTCTGTACGTACCTGATAGGCCAGGCTGACCACCAGGTCCTTTGCTACTTTCATGATATCTCCTGAGCATGGAAAGAATAGTGGCGCAGATTGTAGCGGAATTCTGCACCCGTGTACCCTCTAGCTTAAAAAAAGCTGCGGCATATCGCTAGTCCGGATGAAAAATCCCGATCACTTGCTCTTCTTTGCGAACGTGCTCGCGGGCCTGTTTATCGGCCTCGCGCATCTGATGACCGCACTTAACACACTCAACAATATCGATATTATTTTCACGCCACATCGCCAGCGAATCCTGCGCCTGGCAGGACGGACATTTTGCACCTGCAATAAAACGTTTACGAATTGCCATGGTTATCCTCTACTCAAATTCATCCCAGCCATCCAGTTGGCGCCGTTCTTTCTGCATCTCCCGCTGGAAAATCTCCTCCAGCTCGCGTCGGGCCTCTCTGGCACGAGAGATTTGCACCGTATCGGTGTGCATTGGGATCAATTCCCGTAGCATGTGCATATCGAGTCGACGAAAATGCAACTGGGCACGCTGCGCCTGATGCGGATGCATCCCCAACGACACCAGCGCTTTGCGCCCCAGTTCCAGTGCGCTCGAGAAAGTTTCACGGGAAAACTGCGTGACACCTGCCTGTAATAACTCATGCGCCTCTACACGTCCGCGCGCTCGCGCAAGAATATGCAAATGCGGAAAATGTTGTTGGCACAATTCCACCAGCTTCATCGTGTCTTCAGGTTCATTGCAGGTGATCACAATAGACTGCGCCGCCTCTGCGCCAGCGGAACGTAAAAGCTCCACCTGTGTGGCATCGCCGTAATAGACTTTATAGCCATATTTACGCATCAGATTCACCGCACTAATATCCCGTTCCAGAACGGTAATACGCATCTTATTGGCCATTAACAGGCGACCGATGACCTGGCCAAAGCGCCCAAACCCCACCACAATCACCTGCGGCTTATCGTCTTCCACCCAGGGTTTTTCATCTTCTTCATCCGGGCCGTTAAACTGGCGGGAGAGCCATTTATCAATCAGCTTCATCAGCAGTGGCGTGGTCATCATCGACAGCGTGACGGTTACCAGCAAAAGTGCCATTTGATCGCCCTGAAACAGCCGCTGGGAAGATGCTGTTGAAAAAAGCACGAAGGCAAATTCTCCACCCTGGCTTAGCACCCCCGCAAATTGCATCCGCTCCGAGCTTCTCATGCCGTTCAGCCGCGCCAACACATAGAGCACCAGCGTCTTCACGATGACCAGTACTATCACGCTCGCCACTACCCACAAAATATGGGTATAAAGCACGCCAAGGTTAAGTGACATCCCCACAGAGATGAAAAATAACCCGAGCAAAAGCCCTTTAAAGGGATCAATCGCCGTTTCCAGTTCATGTCGGTATTCGCTTTCCGCCAGCAGCACGCCAGCGATAAACGTTCCCAGCGCCATCGACAGCCCCAGCGCATCCATAAATAAAGCAGAACCCAGCACCAACAGCAGCGTCGCAGCGGTGAACACTTCCCGCACGCCGGACCCCGCAATAAAGCGAAATACAGGACGCAGCAGATAGCGTCCGCCAATCAACATGCCAGCAAAAGCCAACACTTTCATGCCCACTTTGATCCAGTCAAAATGTTCATCGGCTGATCCTGCTAACAGCGGAACCAGCGCCAACGCCGGGATCACCGCCAGATCCTGGAACAACAGCACCGAAAAGCCCAGTTGTCCGGATTCGCTGCGGTTCATCCCTTTTTCCCGCATCAGCTGTAACGCCATTGCGGTCGATGACATCGCCAGACCAATGCCGCCAACCACTGCCGCCTGCCAGGAAAAGTCAGTGAGCATCAATAACCCTGCCAGGACAAGCGCGCTAAGTAACACCTGCGCGGCACCGACACCAAAAATTGAACGCCGCAATTGCCATAGTTTGGCCGGGTTAAGTTCCAGCCCGATGATGAACATCAGGAAGACCACGCCCAGCTCGGAGAAGTGCAGAATTTCATCCACATCGCTGATGAATCCAAGTCCCCATGGGCCAATAGCGATCCCCGCCAGCAAATAACCCAACACCGGTCCAATACCCAGCCGCGATGCCAACGGCACCGCAGCCACCGCCGCGAAAAGGAACAGCACTCCCGCAGTCAATAAATCAGAACCTTCCATCAGCGGCCTCCCACAGGGATCGGATTCGCCAGCCAGTCACCATACGCTTTCGCATGGCTGTCCAGCTCCTGCTTCGTTTGCCGTCTGGCCCAGTAAACGATGATGGGGCTCATCCAGTGCATCCGGCACATTCCTGCCGTTAGCTCGAAAGGGCGCAGCACATCACTCATCGGATAGCGGTTTAGCGCGTCATAGCGGTAGGCGCTTTCCGGTTCGCCGGTAGTGATCACACTCCGCCAGTACTTTCCCGCCAGTTGATTCCCTCCGGGGCCACTGGCAAACCCGCGGCTCAGTACGCGGTCAAGCCACTCCTTTAGCAGGGCCGGGCAGCTATAGGTATAGAGCGGATGTTGAAAAACAATCACATCATGCTCACGCAGCAGTTCCTGCTCGTGAGAAATATCGATAAAAAAATCGGGATAGTGCGCGTATAGGTCGTGCACGGTAACATTACTGAGCTGTATGGCCGGTTTAAGCAGAACCCGGTTCGCGACCGAGTCCTGAGATTCCGGATGGGCATACAGCAGCAACACTTTCGCTGGCTGGGACATCATCCCCCTCCCGGTTTTGTCTTTTGTCTATTTTCGGCGTTTTGGGCTACCATTGCGCCTCGGTGCGGCAAACGGCCCACACATTACATTATCATAATGATAAATTAACATAGTCTGAACATACGGCGCCTTATGATTGTTTTCTCATCGTTACAAATTCGTCGCGGCGTGCGCGTCTTGCTGGACAATGCCACGGCCACCATTAATCCCGGGCAGAAGGTTGGCCTGGTGGGTAAAAATGGCTGCGGTAAATCTACCCTGCTGGCATTGCTGAAAAATGAAATCAGCGCTGACGCCGGCGGATTTACGTTCCCGGGAAACTGGCAGCTCGCATGGGTGAATCAGGAAACGCCTGCGTTACCACAGCCTGCGCTGGAATACGTGATTGATGGCGACCGCGAATATCGCCAACTGGAAGCCCAGTTAAACGATGCCAATGAACGTAACGATGGACACGCCATTGCCACCGTCCATGGAAAACTGGATGCCATTGACGCCTGGACCGTACGTTCACGCGCCGCCAGTCTGCTGCATGGCCTCGGTTTCTCTAACGAGCAGCTCGAGCGCCCGGTCAGCGACTTCTCCGGTGGCTGGCGTATGCGTCTCAACCTGGCACAGGCGCTGATTTGCCGTTCAGACCTGCTGCTGCTCGATGAACCGACCAACCACCTCGATCTCGACGCGGTGATCTGGCTGGAAAGATGGCTGAAAAGCTATCAGGGCACGCTGATTTTGATCTCCCACGACCGCGACTTCCTCGATCCGGTGGTGGATAAAATTATCCATATCGAACAACAAACCATGTTCGAGTACACCGGCAACTACAGCGCGTTTGAAATCCAGCGTGCGACCCGCCTCGCGCAGCAACAGGCCATGTACGAAAGCCAGCAGGAGCGTGTGGCGCATCTGCAAAGCTATATCGATCGTTTCCGTGCTAAAGCCACCAAAGCAAAGCAGGCGCAGAGCCGTATCAAAATGCTGGAGCGTATGGAGCTTATCGCTCCAGCCCATGTCGATAACCCTTTCCATTTCAGCTTCCGTGAACCTGAAAGCCTGCCTAATCCGCTGCTGAAAATGGAAAAAGTGAGTGCTGGCTACGGTGATCGCACAATCCTCGACTCTATCAAACTGAATCTGGTGCCGGGTTCTCGCATCGGCCTGTTAGGCCGCAACGGTGCGGGTAAATCAACGCTGATTAAGCTGCTGGCCGGCGAACTGGCCCCCATCAGCGGCGAGATTGGCCTGGCGAAAGGCATCAAGCTGGGCTACTTCGCTCAGCACCAGCTGGAGTTTTTACGCGCCGATGAATCGCCTATCCAGCACCTGGCGCGCATGGCGCCGCAGGAGCTTGAGCAGAAACTGCGAGACTACCTCGGCGGATTCGGCTTCCAGGGCGATAAAGTCAGCGAAGAAACCCGTCGCTTCTCCGGTGGCGAAAAAGCGCGTCTGGTGCTGGCGTTGATCGTCTGGCAGCGCCCGAACCTACTGCTGCTCGATGAACCGACCAACCACCTGGATTTAGATATGCGTCAGGCGCTGACCGAAGCGCTGATCGATTTTGAAGGCGCGCTGGTCGTGGTTTCGCACGACCGTCACCTGATTCGCTCCACCACCGACGACCTCTATCTGGTACACGACAAGAAAGTCGAGCCGTTTGACGGCGATCTGGAGGATTATCAGCAGTGGCTGAGCGATGTGCAAAAACAGGAAAGCCAGGGCGACGAACCGGCGAAAGAGAGCGTTAACAGCGCCCAGGCGCGCAAAGACCAGAAGCGTCGCGAAGCGGAGCTGCGCACCCTGACGCAACCGCTGCGTAAAGAGATTACTCGTCTGGAAAAAGAGATGGAGAAACTGCACGCACAGCTGGCACAGGCAGAAGAGAAACTCGGCGACAGCGAACTGTACGACCAAAGCCGTAAAGCTGAGCTCACGGCATGTCTGCAACAACAGGCAAGCGCGAAGTCCGGGCTGGAAGAGTGTGAGATGGCCTGGCTGGATGCGCAGGAACAGCTTGAGCAGATGCTGGCCGAGTAAGCACAAAATCACATATTGGCTAACCCGCACGCGCTGCGCACGGTATAGTTATTCTTTCCGATTATTAATTGCTCTGGTGTTATGGTTGAAATCACGTCCACAGAAATGACCCCACCTACCGACGATTCGCGAGAATTCCGCCCGATGCGCGGTATCAGTAACCGTCATTTACAGACGATGCTGCCGCGTTTAATTCGCCGCAAGGTGAAGTTCGATGCCCACTGGCAGCGTCTGGAATTGCCTGACGGTGACTTTGTCGATCTGGCATGGAGCGAAGATCCGCAACAGGCGAAACACAAGCCGCGCCTGGTGGTTTTTCACGGTCTGGAAGGCAGCCTGAACAGCCCGTACGCCCACGGCCTGATTGAAGCAGCACAAAAGCGCGGCTGGCTGGGCGTGGTGATGCATTTTCGCGGTTGCAGTGGTGAGCCCAATCGTCTGAACCGTATTTATCACTCCGGTGAAACAGAAGATGGCACCTGGTTTTTACACTGGCTGGAGCGTGAGTTCGGTCGCGCACCGACCGCCGCGGTAGGTTATTCACTCGGTGGAAACATGCTGGCTTGTCTGCTGGCAAAAGAAGGGAACACGATCCCCATTGATGCCGCGGTTATCGTCTCCGCGCCTTTCGTGCTGGAAGCCTGTAGTTACCATATGGACAAAGGATTCTCCAAGGTCTATCAGCGCTACCTGCTTAACCTGTTGAAAGCCAATGCCTCGCGTAAGCTTGAGGCTTATCCTGGCTCGCTGCCGGTGAGTCTGGCCCAGTTGAAATCTCTGCGTCGCATTCGCGATTTTGACGATCTGATCACCGCCAAAATTCACGGTTTCGCCGATGCGATAGACTATTACCGTCAGTGTAGCGCCATGCCGCTGCTTAATCAGATAGCCAAACCCACGCTGATTATTCATGCCAAGGACGATCCGTTTATGGATAGTCATGTGATCCCTGAACCGGAAAATCTGCCCTCACAGGTGGAATATCAACTCACCGAACACGGCGGCCATGTCGGATTCATTGGCGGTACGATACGCCATCCGGAGATGTGGCTGGAATCCAGAATCCCGGACTGGCTGACAACGTATCTGGAGGCGTCATCATGATCATCCCCTGGCAAGACATCTCCCCGGACGCGCTGGACAATCTGATTGAAAGCTTTGTCTTGCGCGAAGGCACCGATTATGGTGAACATGAACGCTCGCTCGAACAAAAAGTCGCCGACGTCAAACGCCAACTACAATCAGGTGAGGCCGTGCTGGTGTGGTCCGAACTGCATGAAACGGTCAACATTATGCCGAGGAAGCAGATTCACGAGTAACCCGTAGCCGCCGGCCGACTTTACTATAATTACAACCATTTCATGGAGTTGTTATGTCTGCCAAACATCCGGTGATTGCGGTAACAGGATCCAGCGGCGCGGGGACCACCACCACCAGCCTCGCGTTTCGTAAAATTTTCGCGCAGTTAAACCTGCGCGCCGCCGAGGTGGAAGGTGACAGTTTTCACCGCTATACCCGTCCGGAAATGGACATGGCGATTCGCAAAGCACGCGATGCCGGGCGGCATATCAGCTATTTCGGCCCCGAAGCTAACGACTTCGGTCTGCTGGAGCAAACCTTCATTGAATACGGCCAGACAGGCAAAGGTCAGTCGCGTAAATATCTGCACACCTACGATGAGGCCGTACCGTGGAATCAGGTTCCGGGGACATTTACGCCCTGGCAGCCGCTGCCTGAACCGACGGATGTCCTGTTCTATGAGGGACTGCACGGTGGCGTTGTCACCCCACAGCAAAACGTGGCCCGGCATGTCGATCTGCTGGTTGGCGTGGTGCCGATCGTAAACCTGGAGTGGATCCAGAAGCTGACCCGCGATACCAGCGAACGCGGGCATTCACGTGAAGCGGTAATGGACTCGGTGGTGCGCTCAATGGACGATTACATCAATTACATCACCCCACAGTTTTCCCGCACGCATATTAACTTCCAACGCGTACCGACCGTCGATACCTCTAATCCCTTTGCCGCCAGGAGCATTCCGTCACTGGATGAAAGCTTTGTCGTGATTCATTTTCGTAATCTGGAAGGCATCGATTATCCCTGGCTACTGGCCATGCTGCAGGGCTCATTCATTTCGCATATCAATACGTTGGTCGTGCCGGGCGGCAAGATGGGTCTGGCGATGGAATTGATTATGCTACCGCTGGTCCAGCGACTGATGGAAGGTAAAAAGATAGAGTGAGATGTGGAAAGCGCCGGATGGCGCTTCGCTTATCCGGCCTACGACTCAACATCATCCTGTAGGCCGGATAAGGCAACGCCGCAATCCGGCATCAGCAATTACGCGGCAACGACTTCATAAGAATGGGTAATGTTCACCGCCTTTTCCAGCATCAGCGCTACGGAACAATACTTCTCCGCCGAGAGGTCAACTGCGCGAGAAACAGACGCATCTTTCAGGTCGTTACCCGTTACAATGAAATGCAGGTTGATATGGGTGAACAGGCGCGGCGCTTCATCACGACGCTCGGAGGTCAGCTTCACTTCGCAGTTGGTCACATCCTGACGCCCCTTTTGCAGGATCGACACCACATCAATTGCGCTGCAACCGCCCGCAGCCATTAAGACCATTTCCATCGGGCTCGGCGCTTTATCACCAGAGTTACCGTCCATCAAAATTTGGTGGCCTGAGGCGGACTCACCGAGGAAGGTTAACCCCTCAACCCACTTTACACGCGCTTGCATATTTCGTAACTCCAATGTTTCAATTTTCCTGACAGATTACGCGTACATAACAATTCTCGCAATGGAAGGCGACCTGCGTCATGCTGAAGCGAGACACCAGGAGACACACGGCGAAAGCTATGCTAAAACAGTCAGGATGCTACAGTAATACATTGACGTACTGCATGTATGCAGAGGACATCACATTACAGGCCGTCGCACGTATTGACAGCCCCCTTCCCAGGTAGCGGGAAGCACATTTTTGCAAACCCAGAGACAGGTTGTTTTTTGGCTCTGGAGACAGCTTATAACAGAGGATAACCGCGCATGGTGCTTGGCAAACCGCAAACAGACCCGACTCTCGAATGGTTCTTGTCTCATTGCCATATTCATAAGTACCCATCGAAGAGCACGCTGATTCACCAGGGTGAAAAAGCGGAAACGTTGTATTACATCGTTAAAGGCTCAGTGGCAGTGCTGATCAAAGATGAAGAAGGGAAAGAAATGATCCTCTCTTATCTGAATCAGGGCGATTTTATTGGTGAATTAGGCCTCTTCGAAGAAGGCCAGGAACGTAGCGCCTGGGTACGTGCCAAAACCGCATGTGAAGTCGCTGAAATTTCCTACAAAAAATTTCGTCAATTAATCCAGGTCAACCCAGATATTCTGATGCGTCTGTCTTCTCAGATGGCTCGTCGTCTGCAGGTAACGTCTGAAAAAGTAGGCAACCTTGCCTTCCTCGACGTAACTGGTCGTATCGCCCAGACTCTGCTGAATCTGGCGAAACAGCCTGACGCAATGACTCACCCGGACGGCATGCAGATTAAAATTACCCGCCAGGAAATTGGCCAGATCGTTGGCTGTTCCCGTGAAACCGTTGGTCGTATCCTGAAAATGCTGGAAGATCAGAATCTGATCTCCGCGCATGGTAAGACCATCGTCGTCTACGGCACGCGTTAATCCCATCGACATGGCGTGTTACGTAGTAATGCGCCATTTTTGTTTGCTCCGATGTGGCGAAGACTGATTTATCACCCCGAGATCAACTACGCACTACGACAGACGCTGGTGCTATGTTTACCTGTGGCTGTCGGCCTTATCATTGGTCAGCTTCATCTGGGGCTCTTATTCTCCCTCGTCCCTGCCTGCTGCAATATTGCCGGTCTTGATACCCCGCATAAGCGCTTTTTCAAACGCTTAGTGATTGGCGCGTCTTTGTTTGCCGGATGCAGTCTGATCATGCAGTTACTGCTGGCAAAAGATATACCGCTGCCGCTGATCCTCACCGGCCTGACGCTGATTCTTGGTGTAACCGCAGAATTAGGCCCTCTGCATGCGCGACTACTACCTGCCTCGCTTATCGCGGCAATTTTCACACTCAGTCTGGCAGGTAACATGCCCGTCTGGGAGCCGCTGCTAATCTACGCGCTGGGCACATTGTGGTACGGCCTGTTCAACTGGTTCTGGTTCTGGATGTGGCGCGAGCAGCCGCTGCGTGAATCGCTCAGTTTGTTGTACCGCGAATTAGCCGATTACTGTGAGGCTAAGTACAGCATGCTGACCCAGCATGCCGATCCCGAAAAAGCGCTTCCTCCCCTGCTGGTGCGCCAGCAAAAAGCGGTGGATTTAATTACCCAGTGCTATCAGCAAATGCATATGCTGTCGGCGCATCGCAACAACGATTATAAGCGCCTGCTACGTGCCTTTCAGGAGGCGCTCGATTTACAGGAACATATTTCCGTTAGCCTCCACCAGCCGGAAGAGGTGCAAAAGCTGGTCGAACGTAGCCACGCCGAACAAGTGATTCGCTGGAATGCGCACACCGTCGCCGAACGCCTTCGCGTACTGGCCGATGATATTTTGTATCACCGTTTGCCGACGCGTTTTTCAATGGATAAACAAATTGGCACGCTGGAGAAAATCGCCAACCAGCATCCGGACAATCCGGTGGGTCAATTTTGCTACTGGCACTTCAGCCGTATTGCCCGTGTGCTACGCACCCAGCGACCACTGTATGCCCGGGATTTAATGGCTGACAAGCAGCGTCGGCTGCCGTTGATCCCTGCCCTGAAAAGCTATCTGTCGTTGAAATCCCCGGCGCTGCGTAATGCCGGACGCATCAGCGTCATGTTGAGCATTGCCAGCCTGATGGGCAGCGCCTTACACCTGCCAAAACCCTACTGGATTTTGATGACAATCCTGTTCGTCACGCAAAATGGCTATGGGGCAACCCGGGTACGTATTTTACACCGTTCAGTAGGGACGCTCGTCGGCCTGGTGATCGCCGGCGTCACGCTGCACTTTCATATTCAGGAAGGTTACACGCTGGCAGGTATGCTGCTGATAACCCTGGTGAGTTATCTGACCATCCGCAAAAATTACGGCTGGGCTACCGTCGGCTTTACGGTCACCGCGGTATATACCCTGCAACTGCTGACGCTGAACGGGGAACAGTTTATCGTGCCGCGGTTTATCGATACGGTCACTGGCTGCCTGATCGCCTTTGGCGGGATGCTCTGGTTGTGGCCACAGTGGCAGAGCGGTTTACTGCGTAAAAACGCCCACGATGCGTTAGAAGCCGATCAGGAGGCCATTCGCCTGATCCTTAGCAACGATCCCCAGGCTACACCGCTGGCGTATCAACGCATGCGGGTCAACCAGGCGCATAACACGCTGTTCAACTCACTTAACCAGGCGATGCAGGAACCAGGGTTCAACTCACACTATCTGGCGGACATGAAACTGTGGGTTACGCATAGCCAGTTCATCGTCGAACACATCAACGCAATGACTACGCTGGCAAGGGAACATACGATGCTGACGCCGGATTTGGCGCAGCGGTATCTGGAGTCCTGTGAAATTGCGATCCAGCGCTGTCAGCAGCGGCTGGAATATGACGGCCCCGGAAGCTCCGGCGATGTGAATATTCTTGAGGCGCCAGAGATGTTGTCCCATGGGCCTTTAAGCACCCTTGAGCAGCATTTACAGCGGATATTGGGGCATCTGAATACCATGCACACCATTTCGTCGGTAGCATGGCGTCAGCGACCGCACCATGGGATCTGGCTGAGCCGCCGACTGCGGGATATGAAGGGTTAAGAGAGTTGCCGGATGGCGGCGTAACGCCTTATCCGGCCTACGGGGTAAGGTGTGATTCGTAGGCCGGATAAGCGTAGCGCCATCCGGCAATCCATCAACCCACCACTTTCGCCACGGCCTGCGCGAAGCGCTGCATCCCTTCATCAGTATCAGCCTGCTCCACCACCAGCGACGGTGCAAAACGCATCACGTCCGGCCCGGCATTCAGTACCATCACGCCTTCATTCGCCGCGGCGTACAAGAAATCACGCGCCCGGCCTTTAAACTGCGGCTTCAGTTCGGCGCCGATCAGCAGTCCCATACCGCGAATGTCGCTGAAAATGTCAAACTGCTGGTCAATTTTCTGCAAATGCTGAACAAACGCCTGGCGTTTGGCCTGAATACCTTCCAGCACTTCCGGCGTGTTGATGATATCAAACGCAGCTCCTGCAACCGCGCAGGCCAGCGGGTTACCGCCGTATGTGGAGCCGTGTGAACCCACGTGGAACGCGGAGGCAATATCCTGGGTGGTCAGCACCGCGCTCACCGGGAAACCGCCGCCGAGCGCCTTGGCGCTGGTCAGGATATCCGGCGTCACGCCGTAGTGCATATAGGCAAACAGTGAGCCGGTACGCCCCATTCCGCTCTGTACTTCATCAAATACCAACAATGCCTGGTGCTGATCACAAAGTTCACGCAAACCTTGCAGGAATGCCGGCGTTGCCGCAGTAACGCCACCCTCGCCCTGAATAGGTTCGATCACCACCGCACAGGTATGATCGTCCATCACCGCTTTGACCGCATGCAGATCGTTAAACGGTACATGGATGATATCCGCCGGTTTGGGTCCAAAGCCGTCGGAGTATTTCGGCTGCCCGCCGACGGATACGGTAAACAGCGAACGACCGTGAAACGCGTTATGGAAGGCAATAATCTTGGTTTTGAACGGGCTATGGCGCACGCAGGCATAGTGGCGCGCCAGCTTAAAGGCGGTTTCGTTAGCTTCGGTACCGGAGTTCATGAACAGTACGCGTTCGGCGAAGGTTGCATCAATGATTTTACGGCCTAAGCGCAACGCCGGTTCGTTGGTAAAAACATTGCTGGTATGCCACAGGGTTTCGCCCTGAGCTTTTAACGCCTCAACCAGCGCCGGATGGCAATGCCCTAACGCGGTAACTGCAATACCACCCGCGAAATCAACGTACTCTTTACCCTGTTGATCCCATACTCGACTCCCTTTCCCTTTTACAGGGATAAACTCAGCCGGTGCATAAATCGGCAGAATCACTTCATCGAATGTCGCGCGTGTAATTGCAGTTTGTTCAGTTGCCATGTCATTACCACCCTGTTAAGCAGAAATGCTAGTGAAATTATAATCACAAAATATGAATAAAAAATCACTGAATAGCAACCACAAATCATCGGTTGAGGAAATTAGCCAGCAGCTGATGCCCCTGTTCGCTGAGAATACTCTCCGGGTGAAACTGCACCCCTTCCATATCCCACTCCCGGTGGCGAATACCCATGATCTCCTGCGTTTCACTCCAGGCGGTCACCTCAAAGCACTCAGGCAACGTCTCAGGTGCGACCACCAGAGAATGGTAGCGCGTTACCGTTAATGGATTGGCGAGCCCCTGAAAAACGCCCTGCCCGTTATGCGTAATCGGCGACGTTTTACCATGCATCACTTTCGCCGCCCGCACCACGGTCGCGCCAAAGGCCTGCGCCATCGCCTGATGGCCCAGACAAACACCCAGCAGAGGGATCTTCCCCGCGAAATGGCGAATGACATCCAGCGAAATACCGGCGTCATCCGGCGTACAGGGTCCCGGGGAAATGACGATTTTTTGCGGGCTCAGCGCATCAATTTGCGCCAGCGTCAGCGCGTCGTTGCGCCTGACAAGGACATCAGCCCCCAGTTCGCAGAAGTATTGGTACAGGTTCCAGGTGAAAGAATCATAGTTATCGATAAGCAGGATCATGGCGGCTCCGGTACAGAAGAACCGCGCTATTCTACTCAGTTTCCAGGGCTTCTCTTACCACTTTACGAAATATCGCCTGCAGTGCGGACAGATCCCCCATGGCACCGCTTTGATTTGCCTGGTTCCACTCCTCAACCTGGATGCCCTCCCAGTTGAGTATATACCCGGCATGAATCGCCAACTGTTCGAAGAAAATACGCTGCGCCAGACCACTGCCGATGCGAAACGGGTGCAGCACATTAATTTCACAGTAGTAGTGTGCGAGGCGGTCGACAAACTTTTCTTGCGACAACCCCACCAGCCAGGACTCGTCTTCCAGGTCCTGCATCAGCGCATTGCCCTCTTTCTCGATATAAGCGAAATGGCAAAAGCGGGTATCGCCCTGGTAGATATCGACTTCTCGCAGATGTCCCGCCCAGTCAAAAATATCCTGATAGAGTTGGCGATGAATAGCACACAGATGCGGCAAACCCCGTTTAAGCGGGCCCAATTCGATAGTTGCCGCGCGCAGCGCCGTCAACTCATAAGCTGCCTGCGCCAGACGCTGCGCCTGATGAACCCCCAGCCGGTTACGCATGACATTCAGGCCCGGATACAAATAGGGGTCACGTCCATCACCGAATTTATCGCTCATAGTGCCTCCGCAATTCTTCAAGACGCGCCAGGGCGTCTTCAGCGCTCAGAGTAACCCGTGGAATATCCACGCCTTCCAGTCGCCGGCTTGCCTGGAAATTGGCATTTCGCCGTTGTTCCCAGATCCTGGACTTTTGTTTATCGGTGAGTTTTTTCACGTGACCTCCCTGAATGAGCCGACACTTGCCACAAGTATAAGCAGCAATTTCGGGTTACGCAGAGAAGGGAGAGAACGCGGGCAAGCGCTGCCCGCGCAAAATACGATTACGGCAGGACTTTGGCTGAAAGGATAACAATCGGTTTTGACGGAACATTCTGGTAAGGACCGACATCGTGGGTCTGAACCTGAGAGATCTTATCCGCGACATCCATACCTTTCACAACTTTACCAAAGACAGCGTAGCCAAAATCACGCTGGCCGTGATCGAGGAATGCATTGTCCGCAATGTTGATAAAGAACTGGCTGGTCGCGCTGTCTTTATCCGCAGTGCGCGCCATAGCAATCGTGCCACGGGTGTTACGCAGTCCGTTATCGGCTTCATTCTTGATTGGCGGGTTAGGTTTCTTCTGCTGCATCTGCTCGGTAAAACCACCACCCTGCACCATAAATCCTGGGATCACACGATGGAACGTGGTGTTGTTATAGAAACCGCTGTTGACATAATCGACAAAGTTTTGCACTGAAACCGGGGCTTTCTGACTGTTCAGCTCCAGCTCAATGTTACCGGCAGAAGTTGTCAGCAGGACATGCGGATCCCCTTTCGCTGCCAGCGCTGCGGGAGAGAGAGCAGAAAGAGCGAGAACAGCTGCAACAGCCGCCAGAGTCGATTTGAGCATGAGAATTCCTTAACAAGAGCAGAAATGAAGCAAGTGGATTGATTCTAAAGAGCCTTCATGAACAAGGCCATCCCTTTACCTAATTTTACGTACTTGAAACAAATGTAACCTCATAGCCGTAAATGTCTATGTGATCACGATCACATACAAAAATGTAACAGGCTCAGCAATTACCAAAAAACATTTAAATACATCACTAAAACGCCTAAAATCTGCCCGCTCACGGCGCCGTTAATGCGCCTTACACTTCTATACAGGCCAGTCATGACTAACAGCAATCGCATTAAGCTCACATGGATTAGCTTTCTCTCCTACGCCCTGACAGGTGCGTTGGTCATTGTCACCGGGATGGTGATGGGAAACATCGCAGACTATTTCCATTTGCCCGTTTCCAGTATGAGTAACACTTTCACCTTCCTGAATGCAGGTATCCTGATCTCTATTTTTCTGAATGCCTGGCTGATGGAAATCGTGCCGCTGAAAACGCAATTGCGTTTTGGCTTCATCCTGATGGTCCTGGCGGTCGCCGGACTGATGCTCAGCCACAGCCTGGCCTTGTTCTCTGCGGCCATGTTTGTGCTGGGTGTGGTGAGTGGTATCACCATGTCGATTGGTACATTCCTGGTGACCCAGATGTACGAAGGTCGCCAGCGCGGTTCCCGCCTGCTGTTTACTGACTCCTTCTTCAGCATGGCGGGGATGATTTTCCCGATGGTGGCAGCGTATCTGTTAGCGCGCAGCATCGAATGGTATTGGGTCTATGCCTGCATCGGCCTGGTCTACGTCGCCATTTTCCTGCTGACCTTTGGCTGCGAATTCCCGGCGCTGGGTAAACACGCGCAGCAACCGGACGCCCCGGTAGTGAAAGAAAAATGGGGTATTGGCGTGCTGTTCCTGGCGATCGCCGCGCTGTGCTACATCCTCGGTCAGTTGGGCTTTATCTCCTGGGTACCGGAATACGCCAAAAGCCTGGGCATGAGCCTGAACGATGCGGGTAAACTGGTCAGCGACTTCTGGATGTCTTATATGGTTGGCATGTGGGCGTTTAGCTTTATCCTGCGATTCTTCGATCTGCAGCGCATCCTGACCGTACTGGCAGGTCTGGCCACCGTTCTGATGTATCTGTTCATCACCGGCACGCCGGAACATATGCCGTGGTTCATTCTGACGCTGGGCTTCTTCTCCAGCGCGATTTATACCACCATTATTACCCTCGGCTCACAGCAGACGAAGGTCGCCTCACCAAAACTGGTTAACTTCGTTCTGACCTGCGGCACCATCGGTACTATGCTCACCTTCGTGGTCACCGGTCCTATTGTGGCGCACAGCGGCCCGCTGGCGGCATTGCAGACGGCGAACGGTTTGTATGCCGTCGTATTCGTGATGTGCTTTATTCTTGGGTTCGTCACGCGTCATCGCCAGCATAACGCGCCAGCCACGCATTAATCTCACTGCCGGATGGTATCTGTGCTATCCGGCACACTCTCGCGCCCTCTTCCTTTCACTGGTCATGTAGGCCAATTCTTACAAAAACCCCTTAAATTGTGCGCTTTTTATACAAACACGAAAAGCCAGTTAATTCCGTAACTTATAAAAATGCAGTTAAATCAGTCATATACCCCTTAAGGAGTATATAAGGCCGAATTTGATTTGTATCAATAAGTGCGGTTGCTGAATCGTTAAGGTAGGCAGTAATAGAAAAGAAATCGAGGCAAAAATGAGCAAAGTCAGACTCGCTATTATCGGTAATGGTATGGTCGGCCATCGCTTTATTGAGGATCTTCTTGATAAATCCGACGCTGCCAATTTTGATATTACCGTCTTCTGTGAAGAACCCCGCAAAGCGTACGACCGTGTACACCTGTCTTCCTACTTCTCCCACCACACCGCCGAAGAGCTTTCTCTGGTGCGTGAAGGATTCTATGAGAAGCACGGCGTTAAGGTGTTAGTGGGCGAACGCGCAATTACCATCAACCGCCAGGAGAAGGTAATCCACTCCAGCGCAGGTCGTACGGTCTATTACGATAAGCTGATCATGGCGACGGGCTCTTACCCGTGGATCCCACCGATTAAAGGTTCGGAAACCCAGGACTGCTTCGTTTACCGTACCATTGAAGACCTCAACGCCATTGAATCTTGCGCGCGCCGTAGCAAACGCGGCGCCGTTGTCGGTGGCGGCCTGCTGGGTCTGGAAGCCGCTGGTGCCCTGAAAAACCTCGGCGTTGAAACTCACGTCATTGAATTCGCCCCGATGCTGATGGCTGAACAGCTGGATCATATGGGTGGCGAGCAGTTACGTCGCAAAATTGAAAGCATGGGCGTGCGTGTGCACACCAGCAAAAACACCAAAGAGATCGTCCAGGAAGGCACCGAAGCGCGCAAAACCATGCGTTTTGCCGACGGTAGCGAACTGGAAGTTGATTTCATCGTCTTCTCTACCGGTATTCGTCCACGCGACAAACTGGCAACTCAGTGCGGCCTGGACGTCGCGCCGCGCGGCGGGATCGTGATCAACGATTCTTGCCAGACCTCTGACCCGGATATCTATGCGATTGGCGAATGCGCCAGTTGGAACAACCGCGTGTATGGTCTGGTGGCCCCGGGCTACAAAATGGCACAGGTTGCCGTTGACCATATTCTCGAAACCGAAAACGCTTTTGAAGGCGCGGACCTGAGCGCCAAGCTGAAGCTGCTCGGCGTGGATGTCGGCGGGATTGGCGATGCGCACGGTCGTACACCGGGAGCGCGTAGCTATGTTTACCTCGACGAAAGCAAAGAAGTCTACAAACGCCTCATCGTTAGTGAAGATAACAAAACCCTGCTGGGTGCGGTTCTGGTCGGTGATACCAGCGATTACGGCAACCTGCTACAGCTGGTGCTGAACGCCATCGAACTGCCAGAAAACCCGGACTCACTGATTCTGCCAGCACACGCGGGCAGCGGTAAGCCGTCTATCGGCGTGGATAAACTGCCGGACAGCGCGCAGATTTGTTCCTGTTTTGACGTCACCAAAGGCATGCTGATTGCCGCTATCAACAAAGGTTGTCACACCGTTGCGGCGCTGAAAGCCGAAACCAAAGCCGGTACCGGCTGCGGCGGTTGTATCCCGCTGGTAACGCAGGTCCTGAACGCCGAACTGGCGAAACAGGGTATCGAAGTGAATAACAACCTGTGTGAACACTTCCCGTATTCACGTCAGGAACTGTTCCACCTGATCCGCGTAGAAGGCATTAAAACTTTCGAAGAGTTGCTGGCTAAACACGGTAAAGGTTACGGCTGTGAAGTGTGCAAACCTACCGTCGGTTCCCTGCTGGCGTCCTGCTGGAATGAGTACATCCTCAAACCACAGCACACGCCGCTGCAGGACACCAACGACAACTTCCTGGCGAACATCCAGAAAGACGGTACTTACTCCGTGATCCCGCGCTCTGCGGGTGGCGAAATTACCCCTGAAGGCCTGGTGGCTGTCGGTCGTATCGCGCGTGAATTTAACCTGTACACCAAAATTACCGGTTCTCAGCGTATCGGCCTGTTCGGCGCGCAGAAAGATGACCTGCCGGAAATCTGGCGTCAGCTGATTGAAGCCGGTTTTGAAACCGGTCACGCGTATGCCAAAGCGCTGCGTATGGCGAAAACCTGCGTAGGTAGCACCTGGTGCCGTTACGGCGTCGGCGATAGCGTCGGCTTCGGCGTGGAGCTGGAAAATCGCTACAAAGGCATTCGTACCCCGCACAAAATGAAATTCGGCGTCTCCGGTTGTACCCGCGAATGTGCGGAAGCTCAGGGCAAAGACGTGGGTATCATCGCCACTGAGAAAGGCTGGAACCTGTACGTTTGTGGCAACGGCGGGATGAAACCGCGTCATGCAGACCTGCTGGCGGCCGATGTCGATCGTGAAACGCTGCTCAAGTACCTTGACCGCTTTATGATGTTCTACATCCGTACTGCGGACAAACTGACCCGTACTGCACCGTGGTTAGATAACCTGGAAGGCGGCATCGAGTATCTGAAATCAGTCATCATCGACGACAAACTGGGGTTGAACCAGCACCTGGAAGAAGAGATGGCTCGTCTGCGTGAAGCGGTAGTGTGTGAGTGGACAGAAACGGTTAACACCCCATCCGCACAGGTTCGCTTTAAACACTTTATCAACAGCGATCAACGCGATCCGAATGTTCAGGTTGTACCTGAGCGCGAACAACATCGTCCGGCTACGCCTTATGAGCGTATTCCGGTGACTCTGGTGGAGGAAAACGCATGAGCCAGTGGAAAAACATCTGCAAAATCGATGACATTCTGCCTGCGACAGGCGTCTGCGCCCTGTTAGGTACTGAGCAGGTTGCTATTTTCCGCCCGTATCACAGCGATCAGGTGTTTGCGATCAGCAATATCGACCCATTCTTTGAGTCCAGCGTACTGTCGCGTGGGTTGATTGCTGAACATCAGGGCGAATTGTGGGTCGCCAGTCCGCTGAAGAAACAACGCTTTCGTTTAAGCGATGGGCTGTGCATGGAAGACGAACAATTCTCCGTGAAACATTACGAAGCGCGAGTGAAAGACGGCACGGTACAACTGCGCGGTTAATTAATTTTTGGGAGGCGCAACGCCTCCCCTTTTTTGTATTTTTTTCATTGTAATTGTTATCACAAAATCATTTGTGCTGCATCGCGGCGGCAACTGAGCAAACCCCCAGGAGCATAGTTCACTATGTGACTGGGGTGAGCGACAAATCTGTCAGGAACAGATTTGAACGTCGCACAGCGACGGCCCGTAAGGGCGAGTCTCAGGACGAGACGAGTAACTCAGTAGCCAACAAAGACGCAGTGCAAAGGATGAAGTGAGAAAAGGATAATCAACACATGTTCACAGACACTATCAATAAGTGTGCGGCTAACGCTGCGCGCATCGCACGCCTGTCGGCAAATAACCCACTCGGGTTCTGGGTCAGTTCGGCAATGGCGGGGGCCTACGTTGGTCTCGGCATCATTCTTATTTTCACTCTCGGTAATTTGCTTGACCCGTCCGTACGTCCGCTGGTGATGGGTGCAACCTTTGGTATTGCATTGACGCTGGTGATTATTGCCGGTTCAGAACTATTCACAGGCCATACGATGTTTCTGACGCTCGGCGTGAAAGCGGGCACCATCAGCCACGGCCAAATGTGGGCTATCCTGCCAAAAACCTGGCTGGGAAATCTGGTCGGATCCGTGTTTGTCGCCCTGCTTTATAACTGGGGAGGCGGCAGTCTGCTGCCGGTCGATACCAGCATCGTCCATTCGGTCGCGCTGGCGAAAACCACCGCGCCTGCAACGGTGCTGTTCTTTAAAGGTGCACTGTGTAACTGGTTGGTTTGTCTGGCAATATGGATGGCAATCCGTACCGAAGGCGCGGCAAAATTCCTCGCTATCTGGTGGTGTCTGCTGGCGTTTATCGCTTCAGGCTACGAGCACTCGGTGGCCAACATGACGCTGTTTGCCCTCTCCTGGTTCGGTCATCACAGCGAAGCTTATACCCTGTCAGGAATTGGTCATAACCTGCTGTGGGTGACACTCGGTAATACTTTGTCCGGTGTCGTATTCATGGGATTAGGTTATTGGTATGCTACGCCAAAATCGGAGCGTCCGGCTCCGGCAAAAATCAACCAGCCAGAGGCTGCTGCCAATAATTAATTAAGGGGTAATGTCGTGGACCATTTGCCTATATTTTGTCAACTACGTGACCGCGACTGCTTGATCGTCGGCGGTGGTGATGTCGCAGAACGCAAAGCGCGGTTACTGCTGGAAGCTGGCGCCCGTTTAACGGTTAATGCACTGGCGTTTATTCCGCAGTTCAAAGTATGGGCAGATGAAGGCATGCTGACGCTGGTTGAGGGACCGTTCGATGAGTCCCTGCTCGACACCTGCTGGCTGGCTATTGCCGCCACCGATGACGATGCCGTCAACCAAAGCGTCAGCACCGCCGCGGAGTCACGCCGTATCTTCTGCAACGTGGTCGACGCGCCAAAAGCAGCAAGTTTTATCATGCCCTCCATTATCGACCGCTCGCCGCTGATGGTGGCGGTCTCCTCCGGCGGGACATCGCCGGTGCTTGCCCGTCTGCTGCGTGAAAGGCTTGAATCCGTACTGCCTCAGCATTTGGGCCAGGTCGCACAATATGCCGGCAAGTTGCGCTCCCGGGTGAAGCAACAGTTTGCCAGCATGGGTGAACGTCGCCGCTTCTGGGAAAAATTGTTCGTGAATGACCGCCTGGCGCAGTCGCTGGCGAACAATGACCTGAAAGCCATCGAGGAAACCACCGAGCAGTTGCTCAGTGAACCTCTGGACCATCGTGGTGAAGTGGTGCTGGTTGGCGCCGGTCCTGGCGATGCCGGCCTGCTGACGCTGAAAGGGCTACAGCAGATCCAGCAAGCGGATGTCGTGGTCTATGACCGCCTGGTTTCCGACGACATCATGAACCTTGTACGCCGCGATGCAGATCGTGTGTTCGTAGGCAAACGTGCGGGTTATCACTGCGTTCCGCAGGAAGAGATCAACCAGATCCTGCTGCGTGAAGCGCAACAAGGTAAACGCGTAGTGCGACTGAAAGGCGGTGACCCGTTCATCTTTGGCCGCGGTGGCGAAGAGCTGGAAACCCTGTGTCATGCCGGTATTCCATTCTCTGTCGTGCCAGGCATTACAGCGGCTTCTGGCTGTTCTGCTTATTCCGGTATCCCACTGACTCATCGCGATTATGCGCAGAGCGTACGCCTGGTCACCGGGCACCTGAAAACAGGCGGTGAGCTGGACTGGGAGAACCTGGCAGCAGAGAAACAAACGTTGGTGTTCTATATGGGACTGAATCAGGCGGCAACGATTCAGGAAAAACTCATCGAGTTTGGTATGCAAGCCGATATGCCGGTTGCCCTGGTCGAGAATGGTACTGCCGTAACACAGCGCGTCGTCAGCGGTGTGCTGACACAGCTCGGTGAACTGGCAAAACAGGTTGAAAGCCCGGCGCTGATTATCGTGGGTCGTGTAGTGGGATTACGCGATAAGCTGAACTGGTTCTCGAACCATTGATTCACATCAGCGAAATAACCAACGGTATACCGTTCTGAAATCGTTCCGCTAATTAACGCAAACGGCAGTCCTGGAATCTCTTTCCTGACTGCCGTTTTTATTTCTCACCTGTTTTTCAAAGCATATTTCCTTGTCTTTGAGTAGTCCTTATCTGGACTACCTCCCTGTTCCATTACTTGATATTTTCACCGGCGGAAAATGGATTTTTTCCATTTTTTTCATATATATAAATGGTTATATCTACAAGGATTTCGTTATGCTTAAGATTGCAAAAATTGCCCTTGTGGCAGGGATTCTGACGACGTTGACCGCTTGTACGGGTCATATTGAAAACCGTAATAAAACCTGCTCGTATGATTACCTGCTGCACCCGGCAATTTCAATTTCTAAAATGATTGGCGGTTGCGGCGCAGCGGCTGAATAATCAATAAATCTCTTTGCGCAGATACAAAAAAACCGGGAAATTCCCGGTTTTTTCAGCAATGCAAAAAGTATTACGGCTTGGCAACAAAGCCAATAGCCTCATACACGGCTTTCAGCGTAACAGAGGCACGCGCGCTGGCTTTTTCCGCGCCCTCCTTCATCACTTTCTGCAGGAAGGCTTCATCGTTACGGAAACGGTGATAGCGCTCCTGAAGCTCGGTCAGCATACCGGAAACGGCCTCTGCGACTTCACCTTTCAGATGACCATACATTTTGCCTTCAAAGTGCTGTTCCAGCTCAGGAATGCTCTGGCCAGTAACGGCAGAGAGGATATCCAGCAGGTTGGAAACACCCGCTTTATTCTGCACGTCGTAGCGCACAACCGGCGGCTCTTCCGAGTCGGTCATCGCGCGTTTGATTTTCTTAACCACTGATTTCGGATCTTCCAGCAAGCCGATCACGTTATTGCGGTTGTCATCCGACTTGGACATTTTCTTCGTCGGTTCCAGCAGCGACATGACGCGCGCACCGGATTTCGGAATAAACGGCTCAGGCACTTTAAAGATATCGCCGTACAGGGCGTTAAAACGTTGAGCGATATCACGGCTCAGTTCCAGATGCTGTTTCTGATCTTCACCAACCGGTACCTGGTTGGTCTGATACAACAGAATATCCGCCGCCATCAGCACCGGGTAATCAAACAGCCCGGCGTTGATGTTCTCCGCATAGCGTGCGGATTTATCTTTGAACTGGGTCATACGGCTCAGCTCGCCGAAATAGGTGTAGCAGTTCAGCGCCCAACCTAACTGTGCGTGTTCCGGCACATGAGACTGGACGAAAATGGTGCTTTTTTCAGGATCGATACCGCATGCCAGGTACAGCGCCAGCGTATCCAGCGTTGCTTTACGCAACTGCTGAGCGTCCTGACGAACAGTGATAGCATGTTGGTCAACGATGCAGTAGATGCAATGGTAGTCATCCTGCATGCTCACCCACTGACGCAGCGCACCCATATAGTTGCCAATGGTCAATTCACCTGAGGGCTGTGCGCCACTAAAAACGATGGGCTTAGTCATTTTTTGATTCCTGATTTTCGCTATGCGGAAGCCCGAGAGCGGGCAGTAGTTCATTAATACGGTCGTAAATAACGTCGGGCTGGCTCAGCGCGATCGACTCACCGTAGTTGTAGCCATAGGTCAGGCCAACGGACGGGCAGCCAGCAGCTTTTGCCGCCTGAATATCATTGCGTGAATCCCCTACGAAGAGCATTTGCTCAGGCTTGATGCCAAGCTTGCTTGCCACCAGCAGCAGCGGATCCGGATGCGGTTTTTTATTCTGCACGTCGTCACCACCGATGACCACGCTAAAGTATTTGGCGATATCTAATGCTTCGAGTAATGGCGCGACAAACGGGGTCGGTTTGTTGGTCACCAGACCCAGCGGCAATCCTTTCGCATGCAGCGCGCCCAGCGTGTCGGCAACATCAGGGAACAGGAATGTCCCCTCTTCTGCGACATCACCGTAGTATCTGTCGAACAGCTTACGCAAAATACGTACCTGTTCCTCAGCGGGAATATCATCATCAACGGGCGGTTTACCCATCGTTTTACGTAATGTCGCGCGCTCCTGACGAGACCACGCCAGCGCGCGCTCCATCAGTACGTCTGCGCCATTGCCAATCCAGGTGATAACGCGTTCTTCACCGGCTACCGGCAGTTCCAGCGCATACAGCGCCATATCCACCGCTGCGGCTAATCCCGGCGCACTGTCGACCAGCGTGCCGTCGAGGTCAAACGCAGCGCCCCGAATATCCTGAAACTTATCCATGACTTACCTTCGCCAGTTCATTGCGCATTTCATCAATAACTTTTTTGTAGTCTGGTTGGTCGAAAATAGCAGAGCCTGCGACAAACATATCCGCACCGGCAGCCGCGATTTCACCAATGTTGTTCACCTTAACGCCGCCGTCCACTTCCAGACGGATGTCATAGCCAGATTCATCAATGCGACGGCGCACTTCGCGCAGCTTATCCAGCGTTTGCGGGATAAAGGACTGTCCACCAAAGCCTGGGTTAACGGACATCAGCAGGATCACGTCGAGCTTATCCATGACGTAGTCCAGATAACTCAGCGGTGTTGCCGGGTTGAACACCAGGCCCGCTTTACAGCCATGCTCTTTGATCAGCTGTAAAGTGCGATCGACGTGTTCGGAGGCTTCCGGGTGAAAAGTAATGATGCTGGCGCCAGCGGCGGCGAAGTCCGGGACAATACGATCAACGGGCTTCACCATCAGATGAACATCAATCGGAGCGGTGATGCCATATTTACGCAGCGATTTCAGTACCATCGGGCCGATGGTCAGGTTCGGCACGTAGTGGTTGTCCATGACGTCGAAGTGAACGACATCAGCACCCGCGGTCAGCGCTTTCGCGGTGTCCTCACCCAGGCGGGCAAAATCAGCCGACAGAATTGAGGGGGCAATCAAATACTGTTTCATCCGCTTCTCCTTGAGAATTATTTTTTCGCAGGCGTTGCGACTCCTGGTTTGTATAGTGCCAGCAGTTCGTTCACCTTTTTACGTGTGCCGCCGTTGCTGCTTATACTGCGCCGCACTTTGACCTGAAAATGTTTCGCCGCTCGATACCATTCGCGGGTATCCGGCGTGTCATGATTCGAAATTAACACCGGGATCTGCTTACTGACCAGCTTTTCTGCCATCTCGGCCAGATGCGCCTGCTCTTTCGGGCTAAAGCTGTTGGTATGATACGCGGTGAAATTTGCCGTCGCCGAGAGCGGTGCATATGGCGGGTCACAATAGACCACAGAGTTGCTATCCGCGCGATCCATGCACTCTTCATAGGAGAGGCAATGGAACTCTGCATTTTGCGCTTTTTCAGCAAAATGGTACAACTCGGCTTCCGGGAAGTAAGGTTTTTTATAACGACCAAAGGGGACGTTAAACTCACCACGCAGGTTATAACGGCATAACCCGTTATAGCCAAAACGGTTGAGATATAAGAACAGCACTGCACGTCGGAACGGGTCCTGGCAGGCATTAAATTCTTCCCGGAACTGGTAGTACACCTCAGCCTGATTCGTTTCAGGCATAAACAGCTCACGTGAAGCCTGCACATACTCATCGGTACGCGTCTTCACGATGTTATAGAGACTGATAAGGTCGCTGTTGATATCGGCAAGAATAT
>NZ_SZWR01000023.1:169284-177918 GCF_005280875.1 Citrobacter sp. wls827 | reverse complement strand
AGTCGGTGTTGAGAAACACCGACCCGGCACCCACGAAGGGTTCAATCAGGCATTCACCCTGAGGTAAATGCCGTTTGATGTCATCAAGCAGGGGATATTTCCCCCCTGCCCATTTCAAAAAAGCGCGATTTTTTTTCATGCTGACTAACTAATTACACCTTCTCCGGCTGTGGAGAAAGCTCCGACAGCATCCTGCGCTTTAGTCTTTGTCCCGCAATTGGGCGAAACAGCAAACCATTGCAGAACATATCCTATCTTACTTCAAATCGGCCTGAACCTGGTGCAGCGGTTTTGCCCACGGGTTTTTCGCCTGAATGTCGGCGGGTAACGTAGACACTGCACGTTTTGCATCTTCTTTAGACGCATACACGCCCGTCACCAGAACATACCACGGTTGACCGTTACGCGTCGTCTGGTACACCACGTAGTTCTTCAGGTTCTCTTTCTTCGCCCAACCATTCAGGTTGTCGTAGTTAGAGGAACTGCTGAGCTGCAGCGTGTAGTGACTGGATGGCGCTGATTTTAACGCGCCAACGTTCCCTGCACTTTTCGCACCACCCGCAACCGGTGTTGCTGTCGTTGGTGCAGGTGTTGCAGTCTGGGCTGGCGTCGTCGCGGTTGCTTTCGGCTCAACAGTCGCTTTCGGCGTAGCAGCTACCACCGGCGCTTTGGTTGTGGTCGTCGGCGCAGTTGCGGTTGGTTTAGCCTGAGCAACAGGTTTTGGCTCTGTCGGCGTCGCTTTTACCGTGGTCTGCGGCTTGCTCTTCGGCTCAATAACAGCCTGTTTGCGTTCCTGATGTGCAACTGCAGTACGTTCTGCTGGCTCAGTCTTCGCAGTCTGACGCCCTGCATTGCCATTGCGAACTGGTGCTACGGTAGCAGGTTCAGTTGGCAGCGTAGAGTTGACTACGACGTTGTTAACCTGTGCCTGACCTTGCGGCTGCGTCAGTGCATTGTTCAGATCGCCCTGAACTTCGACGCGCTGCTGACCTTCCGCTGTGGCAGGTGCCTGGCCTTGAGTCGGGGTAGAGGAAATCGGCGGCAGAGAAACATCCTGCTGCGTATTGCCAGCGGTCTGCTCAGCACCCGTCGCAGGCATTGTGGTGTTCGCCTGATCCGTCGCATTGCTGCCAGAAAGATCGATGCTCTTCTCACCAGACGCAGCCTGCTCACTGGAAGAGGAAGATGAGGGGGCCTTCAGCGCAGAACCGATACCGACAATCAGCAGCAGAAGTACCAGAACACCCACACCCATCATAATGTACTGACGGGAGGCTGGTTTACTGACCGCTTTTTTACGCTTGCGTGGGCGACGTTCTACACGTTCTTCATCCACAACATCGTCATCAGATTCATAGTCTTCTTCAATGTCCTGCTCTTCATCACGCTCTTTACGTGCCCGCGCAGGACGGCGATCGTCGGCATCCAGATCAACATCATCAAAATTGATTTGCGGCTCATTATCGCGTTCAGACGATTGACGAGAACGACCAGTACGACGATCGCTGGGATCGGGTTTCAGCTCGTCTTCTGGTTTGAATTCATCCATTTAACACCCCACTCAAAGGTTAATGCTTACGACTTTGCACATAACCTGAAGCTAAAAGACTTACGCTTTACAACGCAAGCCTGACCTTTCTTGTTGTTACGCCTGCTGGCAATCAGCAATCGCGTTAAGAACCACCTCGTGCGACACTCCGCCGCGCACTTCACTCTTCCCTATCGCCTGCGGAAGCACTAAACGAATCTCTCCCGCCAACACTTTTTTATCTCGCAGCATGTGCGGCAAATAAGCCTGTGTAGACATTTCACGCGGCCCATTCACCGGTAAACCTGCGCGCTGCAACAGCGTAATAATGCGCTGCGTTTCAGCGGAGGTAAACTGGCCCAAACGTTCTGACGTGCGGGCAGCCATTACCATACCTGCTGCGACGGCTTCACCATGTAACCAATTGCCATAACCCATTTCAGCTTCGATAGCATGGCCAAACGTGTGTCCCAGATTCAGTAAAGCACGTAAGCCCATTTCGCGCTCGTCCGCTGCGACAACTTCTGCTTTCAGCTCACAACAACGGCGAATACAGTACGCCATTGCCGGACCATCCAGACGCAACAACGCATCCAGATTGTCTTCCAGCCAGCTAAAAAATTCACCGTCAAGGATGATGCCGTATTTGATCACTTCCGCCAGGCCCGATGCCAATTCACGCGCAGGAAGCGTTTTCAGACAGTCGAGATCCACCACCACGGAAGCAGGTTGGTAAAACGCGCCAATCATGTTTTTACCGAGGGGATGGTTTACGGCGGTTTTACCGCCTACGGAGGAGTCAACCTGCGACAACAGCGTTGTCGGGACTTGAATAAAACGAACACCACGCTGATAGCTGGCTGCTGCAAAACCGGTAAGATCGCCAATCACGCCGCCGCCAAGTGCGACCAGCGTGGTATCGCGACCATGCGGTTTTTGCAGTAACGCAGTGAAGACCGTATCCAGCACCGCCAGGCTTTTATACTGCTCGCCATCGGGAAGGATAACGCTATCAACGTTAACACCCGCCTGTTCAAGTACGCCGCGAACCTTATCGAGATAAAGGGGAGCCAGGGTTTCGTTGGTCACCAACATAACCTGATCGCCCGATTTCAGCGGTAAGAATGAAGCTGGCTCATCAAACAAACCAGCCGCGATGGTGATAGGGTAACTACGTTCCCCGAGAGTGACTGTAATCCTCTCCATTACGCGACATCCACCTTAGTTACTTGTACCCGCAGACGAGTGTGTATTCAGCCAGAATTAGTTGCTTTCCAGCATATGAATAATCTGGTTTGCTACGACTTTCGCGCTCTGATCATCGGTGCGAATGGTCACGTCGGCAATCTCTTCATACAGAGGGTTGCGTTCGTCGGCCAATGCTTCCAGAACTTCACGCGGCGGCGATTCTACCTGCAGCAGCGGGCGTTTCTTGTCACGTTGAGTACGTGCAAGTTGTTTTTCAATTGTCGTTTCAAGATAGACCACGACGCCACGCGCGGAAAGACGGTTACGTGTTTCACGTGATTTTACAGAGCCACCGCCAGTTGCCAGCACAATACCCTGTTTTTCCGTCAACTCGTTGATGACTTTTTCTTCGCGATCACGGAAGCCGTCTTCACCTTCTACATCGAAGACCCAGCCCACATCAGCTCCGGTTCGTTTCTCAATCTCTTGATCAGAATCGTAAAATTCCATATTGAGTTGTTGAGCTAACTGGCGCCCAATAGTGCTTTTTCCGGCACCCATAGGCCCAACCAGAAAGATATTGCGTTTCTCTGCCATTTTTTCGGTACTACTAAGACTATTCGTTAATGGTAAACCCGCTTCGCAGACACCCAGCGCAGCAGGACATGAACTGAAACCTCATAAGATATTGCGAGAGTCAGACTGAAAATTATCTCAATACTCAAGCGGGTTTGGCAACTGAATAAATCACCAAACCTTACGCATTTCTGGTCGTGGCAGGCATGCTACCCTGCAAACATCTGACCTGATGACGTATCGTGTAGCCAAATGACGCCAAATAAGCCTATGACACACCACCGGAAAGGCGAAGCGTATTCACTGCTGCATAAGTACAGAAAAGTCCCGACACTCAAATCGGTACTCCTTGTATGCTAAATACACCCGCACGTCAAATCCCTGAAACGTGTTCAGCGCGAAAACAACGGGTTTTCATGCATAAGTTATTCTGTTGGGACCAGTCTGGGCGTGATAAAAACCACTAACTCACGCCGCTCATCTTCTTTACCATCATGGCGAAAAAGAGAGCCAAGCCAGGGAATGTCGCCTAATAGCGGCACACTGTCAGCTGCTGATTTATTTTTATGTGAAAAAATCCCGCCCAACGCGATCGTTTCGCCGCTCTTAACCTCCACCAGGGTTTCAATTTCCTGCTTATCGATGGCCAGCACTTCGCCATCCGCTTGCTGTAGCACCTGCCCGGGGACATTCTGGCTAATATGCAGTTTCAGTCTGATCCGCCCTTTCTGCAGCACGGTCGGCGTTACCTCCATCCCCAGCACCGCTTCCTTAAATTCGACGGAAGTCGCGCCGCTTTCACCGCTGGAGACCTGATACGGGATTTCACTGCCCTGCTTAATACTGGCAGGTTGCAGATGAGAAGCCAGTAATCGAGGACTGGCAATGATGTCGAGCTGCTGTTTTTGCTCCAATGCGGACAACTCAAGCTCCAGCAAACGACCATTAATGCGGCCAATATTAAATCCCACCCGCGATGTTGCAGTAGACACAGAAAGGTCGCTGGCAAGCGTGGTGACATTCCCCACCGCCCCTGGCAATTGTGCATCTGCCAGCGACCACTTAACCCCCAGCTCACGCAAACTTTTTTCATTAATCGTGACGATATGCGCCGCCAGCTCGACCTGTTCAACGGGCAAGTCCATTTGCGCCACCCACTGTTCCAGTGTGTTTAGCGCAACAGAATTGTCTCGCAGCAGTAAGCGGTTGGTACGTTTATCGACCGTTATACTTCCTTTAGTACTCAGCAGTTTTTCACCGGCTTTGGCCAACTCGGATGCATCGGCATAGTGCAAAATGATGCTGCGATGTTCCAGCGGCAAGCTGGCCTGAATCCGTGCCTGCTCGTTTTCCTGGCGGGCCGCATTTTCACTCTGCCATTGAACAGAATGCACATGCAGAATATTACCCTCCTGGCGTAATACCAGCCCGGCGCTTTTCACAACTGTCTGCAATGCCTGTTTCCAGGGCACATTCGTCAGATGCAATGACAGCACACCGCTAACATCCGGTGACACCACCAGATTTTTCTTCTCCTGCACCGCCAGCGCCTGCAGCACCTGTACAACGGGCACATCATCGACCACCAGCGTCACGTTTTGTGCTTTCCCAGCCAGCACGCTGGGTATTACGGTCATCAGCACGATGACTATCCACCGCTTCATTCGCCTCTCCTTGTCGTTGCCACTGCCACCGTGATGGCTCACAATCATTCCCTGTGTCGATAGTTACGCTTTGGGCTGTCACCTGAGATACCCTCCAGATGCCATTCAGAACATCTCGCTGCTCGACCCTCCGCCATTTGTGTTGACCATCCTGCATAAAACCAATTGAGCGCCCTCCCTGGATCACCGCCCCCTGATAACGCCATGCCGACAACTCAGCCATCCGGCAGAGATCCTCTGGCGGCTGAAAGGGATTGCGCATGCCGGTCAACAACAGCACGCTAAAACACGCGAACAGCCAGCGCTTAGTCATCATTCAGACGCTCCAGGTGTATCGTCAACAACACATCAGCATCTTCTGCACTAAGAGAAAACTGACTCGTACTCATTCCCTGTTCCGCCAGTAGGGCAAACACGTGTGGGACTGCATCCCACGCAGTTTTCAGCGCCAGTTCGCCTCCCCGTACGGAGGGCTGCCAGTGGATCAGACGTGTAAGAGAGCTTTGATATACCAATGGGGAAAAAGGAACCGGCCTCGCTTCAGAGGGAGAAAAGGGTTGTTCAACCGATGACGCCAGCAGATACAGATTGCGCCATTGATCTTGAATCGCCACGCGTTGACGGACTAATGCTGCCTGCTGCGCTTTCCGTTGTTGCTCTACAGGATAAAGGCACAACAGCGCAGCCGCGATCAGAACCAACATCCAGCCGCCCCAGCACAAAAGTCGAAACCGCGGCGTCTGCGCTAACCAGCCATCACAAAGCGCCTGCATGCATAACACTCCGTATCAGACGATAGTGAAACTGCCAGTGTCCCTGCGCATCTTGTCGCGTTTCCCCTGAGCTTCCCAACTGAAACCCAGGGTGTTTACGTAATTGCGTCTCCAGTCTATGAAGCGCAGCAACGTTCAGCGTCAGCCCTGTCAGCTCCAGCGTATCCTGCTGCCAGGTCATTCCTGTTAACCACGCCTGTTCTGGCAGCAACTCGGCCACCCCTTGTAAAACAGACTGCCAGCTTCGCATCTGTTCACGCCGTTTTTCTCTTTGTTGCGCCTGCTGCCATTGTTGTTGACGCTGTTGCAGGCGCGGCTTGAGCGCTATCAGGGTTTCAGCCCGCATTTTTTCGGCATCAGCCAGCAGTAAATCGACCCGATTATCTACGCGAGAAAGCGCGTAATAACCCAACGCGATACCCACAATAACCAGTAAAGATCCACTCAATAATGCTCCCCACCATTGCAGACGGGCATACCGCCGCGACTGACGCCAGGGCAAAAGATTGATGTTCGCCGCCATCAGTACACACCTCCCATCGCCAGCCCAAGCGCAACAGCAAAGTTGTGGCTTTCCGTTGGAATCGGTGGCTGGCGGACGGACACCGCATTAAAGGGATCAAAGCCACCAGCGTCACATAGCGCAATATCCACAGGGCAAAGAGATAATGCCGCGGCAAGCGCGTCAATATCGTCAATTTCCCCCGTCGATTTACGTCCCCATGCCGTGCGGCTCGCCCAGAGCCATTGGGTATCGTCACGCCATGCCAGACACGATTGATGCACGGGTAAATAAGGAATTAATCGCTGCAAGGCACTGGCATCCGGCGTAATGGCCGTAACCTGTACTTTCAGGGGATGCATCAGTGTCAGGAGTGCCGATATTTCTTTGCTTTGTGCCGCCGTCACGTTGAACGCCGGGCTTAGCGTGTCTTCGCTATAATCAAACTGCAGCGCATCCGGCTCCATATCCAGTTCGCGAGCCATTGCCCCAGACAACCATGCCGTTTGCTCTGGTTCGCGTAGGGTCATTGCTGGACGGGGTAACTTTTTTTGTAACGTCCTGTTGGCAGGAAAAGAAAGGTGAATATGGTGCCTGTGCGGTAGTTCACGGCTCCACGGCAGGAGCACCGCAGTAAGCTGTTCCGGCTCACGAATGTGCCCATCGACGACAACCTGATGTGCCAGCGGCATACGCCACCAGCGTTGTAGGACCCAACCGGATGCGTCACGAACGATAGCGACAGCCAGCGCATCATGTTGCTGAATATGCAGACCAATTTTCCATATACGAAAAGCCATTGCTGATGATCTCCTTATCACCCGTTCCTTCAACGGGTATATCAATGCGTCTGGCTTGCCTTTATACTACCGCGCGTTTGTTTATAAACTGCCCAAATGCCACTAAATGGGAAATCTCCAGTGAAGTTCGTAAAGTATTTATTAATCCTTGCAGTATGTTGCATCCTGCTGGGAGCAGGCTCGATCTATGGCCTTTATCGCTATATCGAGCCACAATTACCTGACGTCGCGACGCTAAAAGATGTGCGTCTGCAGATCCCAATGCAGGTTTACAGTGCTGACGGCGAACTCATCGCGCAATATGGCGAGAAACGTCGAATTCCGGTTACGCTGGATCAAATGCCGCCGGTAATGGTTAAAGCCTTTATCGCCACAGAAGACAGCCGCTTCTATGAGCACCACGGGGTGGACCCGGTGGGGATCTTCCGTGCGGCCAGCGTCGCGTTGTTCTCCGGCCACGCCTCACAAGGGGCCAGTACCATTACCCAACAGTTGGCGAGAAACTTCTTCCTGAGTCCGGAACGTACGCTGATGCGTAAGATCAAAGAAGTGTTCCTGGCTATTCGTATTGAGCAATTGCTGAGTAAAGACGAGATCCTCGAGCTTTATCTGAACAAGATCTATCTGGGGTATCGCGCCTATGGCGTGGGTGCTGCCGCGCAGGTCTATTTCGGCAAGACAGTTGATCAACTCAGCTTAAGTGAAATCGCGGTGATCGCCGGTCTGCCAAAAGCGCCGTCAACCTTCAACCCGCTCTATTCGATGGACCGGGCAACTGCGCGCCGTAACGTTGTACTGTCGCGTATGTTGAGCGAAAACTACATCACCCAGGCCCAGTACGATCAGGCGCGTAATGAAGCGATTGACGCCAACTACCACGCGCCGGAAATCGCTTTCTCTGCACCGTATCTGTCTGAAATGGTGCGCCAGGAGATGTATAACCGTTATGGTGAGAAAGCCTATGAAGACGGGTATCGCATCACCACCACCATTACACGCAAAGTACAGCAGGCAGCTCAGCAGGCAGTACGCAACAACGTGATGGATTACGACATGCGCCACGGCTACCGCGGCCCGTCGAACGTGCTGTGGAAAGTGGGCGAAAGCAGTTGGGACAGCAAAAAAATCACCGATACGCTGAAAGCGCTGCCGACTTATGGACCGCTGCTGCCCGCGGTTGTCACCAGCGCCAACCCACAGGAAGCGACCGCTGCGTTGGCGGATGGAACATCGGTGTCATTACGTATGGAAGGTATGCGCTGGGCGCGTCCTTATCGTTCGGATACTCAACAAGGCCCAACACCGCGTAAAGTGACCGACGTAGTACAGACTGGCCAGCAAATCTGGGTACGCCAGGTGGGAGATGCCTGGTGGCTGGCGCAAGTGCCGGACGTTAACTCCGCACTGGTTTCGATTAACCCGCAAAACGGCGCAGTGCTGGCACTGGTGGGGGGTTTTGACTTCAACCAGAGCAAGTTTAACCGTGCAACCCAGGCGTTACGCCAGGTGGGTTCCAACATCAAACCCTTCCTGTATACCGCCGCGATGGATAAAGGTCTGACGCTGGCGAGCATGCTCAACGACGTGCCAATCTCCCGCTGGG
>NZ_SZWR01000023.1:149622-169220 GCF_005280875.1 Citrobacter sp. wls827 | reverse complement strand
CAGCCGAAGAATTCACCGCCACAGTACGCCGGTCCTATCCGCTTACGTCAGGGGCTCGGCCAGTCGAAAAACGTGGTGATGGTTCGTGCCATGCGCGCAATGGGTGTGGATTATGCGGCAGAGTATCTGCAGCGTTTCGGCTTTCCGGCACAGAATATTGTGCATACTGAATCACTGGCGCTGGGCTCAGCCTCGTTCACTCCGCTGCAGGTTGCTCGCGGTTACGCGGTAATGGCAAACGGCGGGTTCCTGGTCGACCCGTATTTCATCAGTAAGATTGAAAGCGATATGGGTGGCGTTATCTTTGAGGCGAAGCCAAAAATTGCCTGCCCGGAATGTGATATCCCGGTAATTTACGGCGATACGCAGAAGTCTAACGTGCTGGAAAACAGTAACGTTGAAGATGTTGCGGTATCTCAGGAACAACAAAACGCCGCCGTGCCAATGCCACAGCTTGAGCAAGCTAACCAGGCGCTGGTCGCACAAAGCGGCACGCAAGAATACGCACCGCACGTCATCAACACGCCGCTGGCCTTCCTGATCAAGAGCGCGTTGAACACCAATATCTTTGGTGAACCAGGCTGGATGGGAACCGGCTGGCGTGCAGGACGCGATTTACAGCGCCATGACATCGGCGGGAAAACCGGGACAACCAACAGCTCGAAAGAAGCATGGTTCTCCGGCTACGGCCCAGGGGTGGTGACCTCGGTATGGATCGGCTTTGATGATCATCGCCGCGATCTCGGACATACGACGGCATCCGGCGCGATCAAAGACCAAATCTCCGGCTACGAAGGCGGTGCCAAGAGTGCGCAGCCTGCATGGGATGCCTACATGAAGAGTGTATTAGAAGGTGTCCCTGAGCAGCCGCTGACACCACCACCGGGTATCGTTACCGTCAATATCGATCGTAGCACCGGCCAACTGGCAAACGGCGGTAACAGCCGTGCAGAGTATTTCATTGAAGGTACTCAGCCAACGCAACAGGCGGTACATGAGGTGGGGACAACCATTATTGATAATGGTGAGACGCACGAGTTGTTCTAATCTTTTGCCGGATGACGCTTCGCTTATCCGGCCTACATTTTCGGCACAATTGTTTGATATTGCTGGATTTTGTAGGCCGGATAAGGCGACATCCACCATCCGGCAATGTCGATTAAAACCGCCCCTGCCCTTTCAGCCATTCGCGTACCAGGAACAGCGCACTGACATTACGCGCTTCGTGGAAGTCAGGGTCTTCTAACAGATCCATCAAATGCGCCAGCGGCCAGCGCACCTGTGGCAATGGCTCGGGCTCATCACCTTCCAGCGACTCAGGATAAAGATCCTCAGCGACCACAATATTCATCTTGCTGGAGAAATAGGAAGGCGCCATGCTGAGTTTTTTCAAAAACGTCAGGTCCTTCGCACCGTATCCCACTTCTTCTTTCAGTTCCCGGTTAGCCGCTTCAAACACGCTTTCACCCGGATCGATTAACCCTTTGGAAAAACCAAGCTCGTAAGATTCGGTTCCGACCGCATATTCGCGAATGAGGATCAGGTGGTCATCCACAATCGGCACAATCATTACCGCTTCGCGCGTGGATGGGCGCATACGCTCATAAACACGACGTACGCCGTTGCTGAACTCAAGGTCCACGCTTTCGACTTTAAATAGCCGGGATTGTGCGACGGTTTCCACTTTCAAAATCGTGGGCTTTTGTAATGATTTGCTCATCATGAGGATCTTTGCTGTGAAATCTGGGGTTATTGTGCGATATACAGCACGGTTTCGGCAATGTGAATTGCCGTTTATTTACATTTATGTAACGTACTAAAAGTTAATCCCTATTTCAAATTAAAAGTCAATAGGTTGAAATAACTCCAGGAATTTGCTGATATTCCGTTTTTGGTGATTTTGCTATTATTCGCATTTATTGGGCTGTACTTAAAGATGCTCAAGTTCAACTCCACACTTGCCGATAGCCAACCACAGAATCACGAATATTGAACAGGGTGCGACTGACCACGCCTGACAGACTAAGTAAGATGGGGAAAGCATGAGCACCATTCTGATTTTTTTAGCTGCTTTGCTGGCCTGCTCATTGCTTGCAGGGTGGCGATTCAGATCAAAATTCAGACAACAAAAATTACCGTTGAGCAACGTCTTCTCTGACGCCTCTAAGCGTAAACTAACACCCGAAGAACGTGGCGCGGTCGAAAACTATCTCGAAAACCTCAGTCAAATTCAGCAGGTACCTGGCCCCACAGGTGCCAGTTCGGCACCGGTATCGTTAACCCTGAATGCCCAAAGTAATAGCGTCATCGTACTGACGCATTCAATTACGCGCTATGGCATCACCACCGACGATCCGAATAAATGGCGCTATTATCTCGACTCCGTCGAAGTGCATTTGCCTCCCTTCTGGGAACAATACATCAATGACGAAAACAGCGTTGAGCTGATCCACACCAATACGCTGCCGCTGGTTATCTCGTTGAACGGTCATACGTTGAAAGAGTATATGCAGGAAGCGCGCGGCTACGCCCTACAGCACACCGCGTCTACTCAGGCATCTATTCGTGGTGAAGAAAGCGAGCAGATTGAACTGCTGAATATTCGTCAGGAAACGCATGAAGAATATGCTCTCAGCCGCCCGTCGGGATTGCGCGAAGCGTTACTGATTGCTGCCTCATTCCTGCTGTTCTTTTTCTGTTTAATCATGCCAGACACGTTCGTACCGTGGACCGCCGGTGGCGCGGTGTTGCTGCTGGCTGCGGGTCTGTGGGGCCTGTTTGCACCACCGTCTAAAACGGCTCTACGAGAAATCCACTGTCTGCGTGGCACTCCACGTCGCTGGGGGCTGTTTGGTGAAAACGATCAGGAGCAAATTAATAATATCTCCCTGGGTATTATTGACCTGATTTATCCACCACACTGGCAACCTTACATTGCACAGGACCTTGGCCAGCAAACGGATATTGATATCTATCTGGATCGCCATGTTGTCCGCCAGGGGCGTTTTTTATCTTTGCATGACGAGGTGAAAAACTTCCCGTTGCAACACTGGCTACGCAGCGCCGTCATTGCCGGCGGTTCGTTGCTGGTATTGCTAATGCTGCTGTTTTGGGTCCCGTTGGATATGCCAATTAAACTTACGCTTTCCTGGATGAAAGGGGCGCAAACTGTTGAGGCCACCAGCGTTAAGCAACTGGAAAAGGCAGGCGTTCGCGTGGGCGACACGCTGCATCTGAGTGGCACGGGGATGTGTAACATCCACACTCAGGGGAGCTGGAACGCACAACCCGCGACACCTTTTATGCCATTTGATTGTTCGCAGATTATCTGGAATGACGCGCGCGCCCTGCCGCTGCCTGAGTCCGACCTGGTCAATAAGGCGACCGCACTGACCCAAAGCGTTAGCCGCCAACTGCATCCCAAACCCGACGATGACTCTCGCGTCAGCTCATCATTACGCTCAGCCATTCAGAAGTCCGGCATGGTATTGCTGGATGATTTTGGCGATATTGTCCTGAAAACCGCCGATTTGTGTGCCGCCGAAGATGAATGCGTACGCCTGAAAAATGCCCTGGTTAACCTGGGTAACAGTAAGGACTGGAACGCTCTGGTTAAGCGAGCAAACGCCGGGAAACTGGATGGTGTGAATGTGCTGTTGCGCCCGGTAAGCGCCGAATCACTGGATAACCTGGTGAATACTTCTACGGCACCGTTCATTTCACGCGAGACCGCCCGGGCGGCTCAGGCACTGAATAGCCCTGCCCCCGGTGGTTTCCTGATTATCAGTGACGAAGGCAGCGACCTGGTTGATCAGCCCTGGCCGGCGACCTCGTTGTACGACTATCCGCCACAAGAGCAATGGAACGCTTTCCAGCGCCTTGCCCAGATGCTGATGCAAACGCCATTTCGCGCTGAAGGGATTGTCACCAACATCTCGACCGACGCCAACGGTACCCAGCACATTGGCCTGCACCGGATCCCGGATCGTTCAGGTTTATGGCGTTACCTTGGCACCACGCTGCTGATGCTCTCCATGCTGGGATGCGCTATCTACAACAGCGTTCAGGCATTCAGACGCTACCAGCGTCATCGTTCGCGCATCGCGGAAATTCAGGAATATTACGAGAGTTGCCTGAATCCAACGCTGCTTGAAGACCCAGAAAGCCTGATTCGATAACACGCCCGCGCGACGGAATATGCTACCCTGTCGCGCATCTTATTTTCCTCTGGGGAGTTTCCATGCACATAGATATTGCCTGGCAGGACGTCGACACCGTTCTGCTGGATATGGACGGTACGCTGCTCGATCTGGCATTCGATAACTATTTCTGGCAAAAACTGGTGCCGGAAACCTACGGCGCGCAGCAGGGTATCTCTCCCCAGGAAGCCCAGGAATTTATTCGTCAGCAGTATCATGCCGTACAGCATACGCTAAACTGGTACTGCCTGGATTACTGGAGCGAACGTCTGGGTCTGGATATATGCGCCATGACAACCGCACAGGGACCACGCGCCGTACTGCGTGAAGATACGGTACCGTTCCTTGATGCCCTAAAAGCGAGCGGCAAACGTCGTATTTTGCTCACCAATGCGCATCCGCATAACCTGGCGGTGAAGCTTCAGCATACCGGTCTGGCCTCACACCTTGATTTATTACTTTCCACCCACACATTTGGTTATCCCAAAGAGGATCAGCGGTTATGGCACGCTGTCGCTGAAGAAACGGGAATGAGTGCAGAGAAGACGTTGTTTATTGACGACAGCGAACCAATTCTCGACGCCGCTGCTCAATTCGGCATTCGTTACTGCCTCGGCGTAACCAATCCCGACTCAGGTACAGCGGAAAAACAGTACGCACGCCATCCGTCACTGAATGACTACCGCCGACTGATCCCCTCACTGATGTGAAGGAGACGCCATGAAAGAGAAGCCCCCTGTCGAAGTCAGGCTGGATAAATGGCTGTGGGCAGCACGCTTTTATAAAACGCGCGCAGTCGCCCGCGAAATGGTTGAAGGCGGTAAGGTGCATTACAACGGGCAGCGCAGCAAGCCGAGTAAGATTGTCGAGCTAAATGCCACCCTCACCCTGCGCCAGGGAAATGACGAACGAACGGTCATTATTAAAGCCATTAGCGAGCAGCGCCGCCCGGCAACTGAAGCCGTTATGCTGTATGAAGAAACCGCAGAAAGCGTGGAAAAACGCGAAAAAATGGCGCTGGCGCGTAAACTTAACGCGTTAACCATGCCGCACCCGGACAGGCGACCGGACAAAAAAGAGCGCCGCGACCTGTTACGATTTAAACATGGCGACAGCGAGTGACTGTCACCTGCAAGAGAGATGATTATGCCGCAACATGACCAATTACATCGTTATCTGTTTGAAAACTTTGCCGTGCGCGGCGAACTGGTAACCGTTTCGCAAACCCTGCAACAGATCCTCGAAAATCATACTTACCCACAGCCGGTCAAAACCGTGCTGGCGGAGCTGCTGGTTGCCACCAGCCTGCTGACCGCGACGCTGAAGTTTGCCGGTGATATCACCGTACAACTGCAGGGCGACGGTCCGTTGAGCCTGGCGGTCATTAACGGCAACAACAACCAGCAGATGCGCGGCGTGGCTCGTATACAAGGCGATATCCCTGAAGATGCCGATCTGAAAACACTGGTTGGCAACGGCTATCTGGTGATCACTATTACACCGGAAGAAGGCGAACGCTATCAGGGCGTGGTCGGTCTGGAAGGTGACACGCTGGCGGCCTGCCTGGAAGATTACTTCATGCGTTCAGAACAGCTGCCGACGCGTCTGTTTATCCGCACTGGCGACGTCGACGGTAAACCTGCTGCTGGCGGTATGCTGTTGCAGGTCATGCCAGCGCAAAACGCACAGGCAGATGATTTCGATCACCTTGCCGCACTGACAGAAACCATCAAAGCCGAAGAGTTGCTGACGCTGCCAGCCAACGAAGTTCTGTGGCGTTTGTACCACGAAGAAGAAGTCACCCTCTACGATCCTCAGGATGTTGAGTTCAAATGCACCTGTTCACGCGAACGCTGCGCGGGTGCTCTGAAAACGCTGCCGGATGAAGAAGTTGACAGCATTCTGGCAGAAGAAGGTGAAATCGATATGCACTGCGATTATTGCGGTAGCCACTATCTGTTTAACGCCATGGATATTGCAGAGATCCGCAGCAACGCCTCCCCTGCCGATCCACAGGTGCATTAATCCCCGTTTTGCCCGGTGGCGCAACGCTTATCGGGCCTACGGTAAAACTTTTGTCGGCCGGATGAGGCGCTCGCGCCGCCATCCGGCAACAGATTCACTCATTGTAATAAGTCATCGGCAGTCGTTTGCCATTAATGGTGATATCCCGCCAGACTCTTGAAGCCGAATCCAGTTGATGATTCGCCAGCGCCTGCAGCAGTTGATCCTTATTGAATCCCTCCGGTAGCCGGGCTGTCGCGATCAACACCCATTTGTTTTCCTTAACGCCAAAGACCAGGCTCTCCCCATCGCCAAAAGCATACAATACTTGCTCGGGCTGCCCATCCGCGTTGAGATCCTGATCCACCAACACACACGCATCCTGCTCAATACAGGAGGCGATCCGGTAGCGCTGCCCCTTTAAAAACGTCCAAAACGCGTCATCGGGCTTCTTGCTTCCCGGTGCAATCATCACCTTCGGCGCTAACTGCGTTGCTGTCAGCTCATTTACCGGATCGCGATGCCCCCGCAGGATGGCATTTAAATCACGCCTGCGCTTGCTGTCTTTGTTGAATGCATCGTCTTTTTGCAATGCTTCCAGTGCGGCGCGACCGGGTTTTCCGCTGTGATCCAGCATATACAGACTGACCTGGTCAGCCGTAATTTTCCCGCTGTAGTAGCGCCCCATATGGCTGTTGACGCTAATACGCCAAACATCAATGACCGGCGACGTCAGCAGAATCAACAGGCCCAATGTCAGGAGCGAAACGCCAAGAATGACCTTTCCCTGAATATCGAGCGGGTTGCCTCCAGCGCGCAAAATACTGACCAGATAGCCGAGGGACCACACCAGTAATACAAAGACCACCAATGCGCCATACAAACGCTCAGGCGTCCAGCCATACTGATGAATTCTCAGCCACATTGCCCAACCGGCAATCAGCATATAGAGAGGAGCAACAACCAGTGAAGCGTTAATCAAGTAACGTAATGCGCCAGGATAAGGTAACGCCTCTTTGTGCGGCTCGCGCACAATGGCCATCAGCAACAGGAAGATCAGCGTCAACGTGGACATCAGGCCAGCCGCTGACACGCGCTGTGAGATAGCGTCCAGTCCGCTAAAAGGCAGGGTCAGCATAAACATCAGCGCTAACAGTGCAACCAGCGGAAGTAAACCTGTGGCAAGGAACGTCAGCAACTTTTGCACCGCAGCAACCAGACGCGACTGCGTACGTGCCAGCACTACTGCCAGTGCGGTGATCAGACCTAAAGCCAAATAAACAAACCAGTCAGTCTCAAAGAAAAGCGTGTTGAAGAAGGTGATTCCGACCAGTTGAAACATTTCACTCCACAGCAGGAGCACCAGCCAGAACAGGCCGTTGGCCACAAAAGCGATCAGCAGCGTCAGCGAGTTAAGCCACAGGTAGGTATAAAACTGCGGATAGCGAGCCTGTTCACGACGGGCGTGAAGTTGATATTGAATCCACGGCAAAGCCAGCATCGCCATCAACAGTAAGCGCCAGCCGTAGGCAAAAAAAATGTCATCCTGCCGCCATCTGTCACTGTCTGCCACACTCCATTTCAGCCACACACTCATCGCCAGCACAACCACACAGATCAACGCCATCCAGCACCATAGAGCACGTTGCTTAAATGAGACGACAGTCAGCAAAAGCGCAGAGGAGAGCGCAATCGTTACGGGCATCCCGTAGAACAGCCAGTCACTGTTCTGCGGCGCAAGATACGCCATCAGCAGGTAGCACACACACCCTTGTAGCAGTCCGATAAAGATCATGCCCCAGCGGGTCGTTGGTGAAAGCTCAACACTGTCCATGTCGTTTTCCAGAAAGAAGAGAAAATCTAATTATCGCATCAACTTCACAAATATGAGTATTTGTCGGTCCATTTCGGAGCCCAACTGCGCGAGGTGAATCGATATTGTTTATGTTTGAGTTACGTTTTTTTCTTACATGAATGCGATTACACTCACAAGATTCCCGCCAAAAACACTCTCTATTAACGTTTTAAGAACATTTTCCACAACAAAAAAGGGTTTCCTGCCATAATATCCGCCTCTTTGTGACAGGAGTCGCAGCGTATTCGGTTATTCGTGGAATCACCGGATGCGTAAATCTATGAGCCTTGTCGCGGTTAGCAATCCCTAAAAAACCTTACTATTCCAGGTAATACATATTGGCTAAGGAGCAGTGAAATGCGTGTGAACAACAGTTTAACCCCGCAAGATCTCAAGGCTTATGGTATCAATGACGTTCAGGATATCGTTTACAATCCAGACTACGACACGCTTTATCAGGAAGAACTTGATCCAAACCTGGAAGGTTATGAGCGTGGCGTGTTAACGAATCTGGGCGCCGTTGCAGTTGATACCGGTATCTTTACCGGACGTTCGCCAAAGGATAAGTACATTGTCCGTGACGACACCACACGAGATACACTCTGGTGGTCCGACAAAGGTAAAGGTAAGAACGACAACAAACCGCTTTCCCAGGAAACCTGGCAGCATTTGAAAGGGTTAGTCACCCATCAACTCTCCGGCAAACGTCTGTTTATCATTGATGCTTTCTGCGGTGCTAATGCGGATACCCGTCTTTCCGTGCGCTTCATTACCGAAGTCGCCTGGCAGGCACATTTTGTCAAAAATATGTTCATCCGCCCGAGCGACGAAGAACTGGTTGATTTCAAACCTGATTTCATCGTGATGAACGGTGCAAAATGCACTAACCCACAGTGGAAAGAACAAGGTCTGAACTCCGAAAACTTCGTGGCGTTTAACCTGACTGAACGCATTCAGTTAATTGGCGGCACCTGGTACGGCGGCGAGATGAAGAAAGGTATGTTCTCCGTCATGAACTACCTGCTGCCGCTGAAAGGTATTGCATCCATGCACTGCTCGGCAAACGTCGGTGAAAGAGGGGATGTGGCGGTCTTCTTTGGCCTGTCCGGTACCGGTAAAACCACGCTGTCCACCGATCCGAAACGCCGCCTGATTGGCGATGACGAACACGGCTGGGATGACGACGGCGTATTTAACTTCGAAGGCGGTTGCTACGCGAAGACCATCAAACTGTCTAAAGATGCTGAGCCGGAAATCTACAACGCAATCCGCCGTGATGCCCTGCTGGAAAACGTCACCGTGCGCGAAGATGGTTCTATCGACTTCGATGATGGTTCCAAAACCGAGAACACCCGCGTGTCCTACCCGATTTATCACATCGACAATATCGTTAAGCCGGTGTCAAAAGCGGGTCATGCAACCAAAGTCATCTTCCTGACCGCCGACGCATTTGGCGTACTGCCACCGGTTTCTCGCCTGACGGCGGACCAAACCCAGTACCACTTCCTGTCTGGCTTTACCGCCAAACTGGCTGGCACCGAGCGTGGCGTCACTGAGCCTACGCCAACCTTCTCTGCCTGTTTCGGCGCGGCATTCCTGTCGCTGCACCCAACGCAGTACGCAGAAGTACTGGTGAAACGCATGCAGGCGGCTGGTGCACAGGCTTATCTGGTGAATACCGGCTGGAACGGCACCGGCAAGCGTATCTCAATCAAAGATACCCGTGCGATTATCGACGCCATCCTGAACGGATCTCTGGATAACGCGGAAACGTTCCGTCTGCCGATGTTTGACCTGGCAATTCCAACCGAGCTGCCGGGTGTGGATACGCGTATTCTCGATCCGCGTAATACCTACGCATCCCCGGAGCAGTGGCAAGAAAAAGCCAACGCACTGGCGAAACTGTTTATCGAGAACTTCGAGAAGTACACCGACACCCCTGCGGGCGAAGCGCTGGTTAGCGCCGGACCGAAGCTGTAACGAAAAGTGCCGGATGGCGGCTTTGCCTTATCCGGCCTACTGCAACTGATAAGCGCAGCGACATCAGTCGGTTAGCGAAATAAAAAGGGAGGCATTTAGCCTCCCTTTTTTCTACGCGTCTTTCGTTGTCCCCTGCGTGCGCGTGAATGGAACCGGAAGCCAGGCGCGTATCGACAGCCCGCCTCGCTCACTGGTGCCAATTTCCAGCATACCGTTATGGTTATCAATAATACGCTGTACAATCGCCAGTCCCAGACCCGTGCCGCTGGTGCTACGCGCGCTGTCACCGCGCACAAACGGCTGGAACAGGTGTTGACGCTGTTCCGGTTTGATACCCGGCCCGTCATCTTCGACCTGGAACCAGGCGCGATGCGCTTCCATACCGCTACTGACCTTAATCCAGCCATTACCGTAGCGAGCGGCGTTAACCACCATATTAGCAACCGCGCGCTTGATAGACAGTGGGTGCATCTTCACCTGAATGACGCCTGGGCGTAATGCAGTATCAATTTCACGCTCGTAACCACTTTCTGCCGCGATCACTTCACCTAATACCGAGTTCAGATCGGCCATCTCCATCGGCATCTCCTGACCCGTCCGCAGATAATCGATGAACTGTTCGATAATGGCATTACACTCTTCAATGTCCTTATTGATGGACTCCGCGAGGTATCCGTCTTCTTCGCCCATCATTTCCGTCGCCAGACGGATACGCGTCAGCGGGGTGCGTAAATCATGGCTCACGCCCGCCATTAACAGCGTACGGTCATCGGCCAGCTGTTTTACGCCGGCGGCCATATGGTTGAAGGCTCGGGTAACAGAGCGCACCTCAGAGGCGCCGTACTCGCGCAGCGGCGGCGGAATAATGCCTTTCCCCACCTGTAACGCCGCATGTTCAAGATCCACCAACGGTCGGTTCTGAATACGGATAAACAGCCACGCGCCACCGATAGCCAGCAGCATAATCGCCAGCGTATAGCGGAACAGCGGTGAGAAATCACCCTGATGGATTTCCGTAAGCGGCACGCGTACCCAGATGTTGGGCGACAGCCAGGTTTTCAGCCACACGACCGGCGAGCTCTTGTTCACCTCAACGCGGACTTCCGTCGGGCCGCCCAGCTGCTGCGCCATCTGGTGGCTTAAGAATTCATAGTGTTGCGCCCAACGTAGACCGGCTTCTTCAGCGGCCTCGTTGGAATAGAGGGAAATACCGAGCTCACGGTAAATTTCCCGACGAAATGCAGGTGGCACTACCAGTTGCGTACCGTCCTCCAGTTGCAGTTTATCAGTCATCAGCATACGGACTTCGTAGGCCAGGACCTTATTAAACTGCTGGAGGCTCGGCAGAATCGCGAAGTTCAGCACCACAAGGTAGGTCGTCACCAGGCTTGCAAACAGCAAGGTGACGATAAGCAATAACGTGCGAGCAAACGAACTTCGTGGCGAGAAGCGCATTCGCCTCATGCTTTAGAACCGTCCGGAACAAAGACGTAGCCCAGACCCCATACGGTCTGAATATAACGAGGGTGCGCCGGGTCTTCTTCCACCATACGACGCAGACGAGAAATCTGCACGTCGATGGACCGCTCCATCGCCGAATATTCACGACCACGTGCCAGGTTCATCAACTTGTCGCGGGACAGCGGTTCACGTGGGTGGCTTACCAACGCTTTCAGCACCGCAAATTCACCGCTGGTGAGCGGCATAGGCTCATCTTCGCGGAACATTTCACGCGTACCGAGGTTCAGTTTGAACTTACCAAACGCAATGACCGCTTCTTCCTGGGAAGGCGCGCCCGGCAGTTCGTTTGCCTGACGACGCAGTACAGCGCGGATACGCGCCAGCAGTTCACGCGGGTTAAACGGTTTCGGGATGTAATCGTCAGCACCGATTTCCAGTCCAACAATACGGTCCACTTCTTCGCCCTTCGCCGTGACCATAATGATCGGCATCGGGTTGCTTTGGCTGCGCAGGCGACGGCAAATAGACAGGCCATCTTCTCCCGGCAGCATTAAATCCAGCACCATCAGGTGGAAAGACTCACGGGTCAGCAGACGATCCATCTGCTCAGCGTTTGCGACGCTTCGAACCTGGAAGCCCTGCTCGGTCAAATAACGTTCCAGAAGCGCACGCAAGCGCATGTCGTCATCGACCACCAGAATCTTATAGTTCTCTTGCATTGTTATTACTCCCAAAGGTTCGCAACAATTAAGTGTATATTCTTAAGAAAGCTAGCGTGAGTCACCAGCGAATTCTGGTATGAATTCCAGGCTAAATTGTTACAAAGCATATTAAACAGCAGCTTAAGTATACAATGTTTCTCGCAATACATTATTTATTCTGTTGATATGCTCGCGTAATACTAATTGTGCGCATCATCACAGAGTCGAAGGTAAAACAATAAGATGAAAACGCCCCTGATAACCCGTGAAGGGTATGAAAAACTCAAACAAGAGCTCAATTATCTCTGGCGTGAAGAGCGCCCGGAAGTCACCAAAAAAGTTACCTGGGCCGCAAGTCTGGGTGACCGCAGCGAAAATGCTGACTACCAGTATAATAAAAAGCGCCTGCGCGAGATTGACCGTCGCGTCCGATATTTGACCAAGTGCATGGAGAATCTGAAAATTGTCGATTACTCCCCGCAGCAGGAAGGCAAAGTCTTCTTTGGCGCATGGGTTGAGATTGAAAATGACGATGGCGACATCCGCAAATTCCGCATTGTCGGCTACGATGAGATCTTCGGCCGTAAAGATTACATCTCTATCGATTCGCCGATGGCGCGGGCGCTGCTGAAAAAAGAGGTCGGCGATCTCGCGGTGGTGAACACCCCTGGCGGGGAAGCCAGCTGGTACGTAAATGAGATTGAATACGTTAAATGAGACCGGAACAATCCGAAGCCCCCGTAGATGACTGGCATTTTTGCCAGTCAATCCGTATAACTATCCCCTGATTTTTTATCCTATAGACGAAGCTATCCATGATGAATGATTCTTTCTGCCGCATTATCGCAGGTGAAATTCAGGCTCGTGCTGAACAGGTAGAAGCTGCCGTTCGCTTGCTTGACGAAGGGAACACCGTGCCGTTTATCGCACGTTATCGTAAGGAAATCACCGGCGGTCTGGACGATACGCAACTGCGTAATCTGGAAACCCGTCTGGGATATCTGCGTGAACTGGAAGACCGCCGTCAGGCAATCCTGAAATCTATCGGCGAGCAAGGCAAACTGACCGACGATCTGGCGAAAGCGATCAACGGCACGTTAAGTAAGACCGAACTCGAAGATCTCTATCTGCCGTACAAACCTAAACGCCGTACCCGTGGGCAGATCGCCATTGAAGCAGGCCTTGAGCCGCTGGCAGACCTGCTGTGGAACGAGCCGTCTCACGACCCGGAAACGGAAGCCGCTAAATACCTCAACGCCGAGAACGGCGTGGCGGATACCAAAGCCGCACTCGACGGCGCACGCTACATTCTGATGGAACGCTTCGCAGAAGACGCCGCCCTGCTGGCGAAAGTGCGTGATTACCTGTGGAAAAACGCCCACCTGGTCTCCACCGTGGTAAGCGGTAAAGAAGAGGAAGGCGCGAAGTTCCGCGACTACTTCGATCACCACGAACCGATCTCTACCGTGCCGTCTCACCGGGCGCTGGCCATGTTCCGTGGCCGTAACGAAGGCGTGCTTCAGCTTTCGCTGAATGCCGATCCGCAATTCGATGAGCCGCCAAAAGAGAGCCACGGCGAACAGATTATCCAGAACCACCTGGGACTGCGCCTGAACAACGCCCCTGCCGACAGTTGGCGTAAAGGCGTGGTCAGCTGGACATGGCGAATTAAGGTGCTGATGCACCTCGAAACCGAGCTGATGGGCACCGTGCGTGAACGTGCCGAAGATGAAGCGATTAACGTCTTCGCCCGTAACCTGCACGATCTGCTGATGGCCGCGCCTGCGGGGCTGCGCGCCACTATGGGCCTCGATCCCGGTCTGCGTACCGGCGTGAAGGTGGCGGTTGTTGACGGCACCGGCAAGCTGGTCGCGACCGACACCATTTATCCACACACCGGTCAGGCCGCCAAAGCCGCCGTTGCTGTAGCGGCGCTGTGTGAAAAATACAACGTTGAACTGGTGGCGATTGGTAACGGTACGGCGTCGCGTGAAACCGAACGTTTCTTCCTCGACGTGCAGAAACAGTTCCCGAAAGTCACCGCACAGAAAGTGATCGTCAGCGAAGCCGGGGCATCGGTTTACTCTGCTTCCGAGCTGGCGGCGCAGGAATTCCCGGATCTCGACGTTTCATTGCGTGGCGCGGTGTCTATCGCCCGTCGTCTGCAGGACCCGCTGGCTGAGCTGGTGAAAATCGATCCGAAATCGATCGGCGTGGGCCAGTATCAGCACGACGTTAGCCAGACGCAGCTGGCGCGTAAGCTGGATGCGGTGGTGGAAGACTGCGTAAACGCCGTCGGCGTCGATCTCAATACCGCCTCCGTTCCGCTGTTGACCCGCGTGGCCGGCCTGACGCGCATGATGGCGCAAAACATCGTCGCCTGGCGCGATGAGAACGGTCAGTTCCAGAACCGTCAGCAACTGCTGAAAGTCAGCCGTCTGGGGCCAAAAGCCTTTGAACAGTGCGCGGGCTTCCTGCGCATCAACCATGGCGATAACCCGCTGGATGCCTCCACCGTTCACCCGGAAGCCTACCCGATCGTGGAACGCATTCTGGCCGCCACCGAGCAATCGTTGCGTGACCTGATGGGCAACAGCGACGAACTGCGCAATCTGAAAGCTGCCGATTTCACCGATGAACGTTTCGGGGTACCGACTGTCACCGACATCATCAAAGAGCTGGAAAAACCGGGCCGCGACCCGCGTCCTGAATTTAAAACCGCACAGTTTGCCGATGGTGTAGAAACCATGAACGACCTGCTGCCAGGAATGATTCTGGAAGGGGCGGTCACCAACGTCACCAACTTCGGCGCGTTTGTGGATATCGGCGTTCATCAGGACGGTCTGGTGCATATCTCTTCATTGTCGAATAAGTTCGTCGACGATCCACACACCGTGGTGAAAGCGGGCGACATCGTGAAGGTGAAAGTGCTGGAAGTTGACCTGCAACGCAAGCGTATCGCGCTGACCATGCGCCTGGACGAGCAGCCGGGTGAAACCAATGCGCGTCGCGGCGGCGGGAATAACGATCGCACTCAGGGCAATCGCCCAGCGCCAAAAGCGGCGAAACCGCGTGGTCGTGACGCCCAGCCTGCGGGCAACAGCGCGATGATGGATGCGCTGGCGGCGGCAATGGGTAAAAAACGCTAAGTTTGGATCATGTGCCGGATGGCGGTGTAAACACCCTGTCCGGCATATTTAATATATTATCTTCTCTCCGCCCCTTATATTTATCACCTCATTAACAAATAAAACCTTAATTAAACATTAAGAAAGTCAATAATGACACTGCAGAAACATTCATTCCAAAGCGGAATAAATGTTGAGAAATATCAAAATTGGCTCAAATTATTGTTCAATTCTACATTCCGTCACATTTATTCTATTGATGATAGAAACCATTCTCATTATCATTGTTTTGTTGATTATTTACTCTTTCCTTACGTTGGCTAATCATCTGGTCTCATGCCGCCCTGTCGCCCCATGAGGTAATCATCCAGTTAGCGAGATATAAGTAGGTCCCTATGCAATTCACTCCTGACAGTGCGTGGAAAATTACCGGCTTTGCCCGTGAAATCAGCCCGGCTTATCGTCAGAAACTGTTGTCACTTGGCATGCTGCCCGGCTCCTCCTTCAACGTGGTACGCGTCGCCCCGCTCGGCGATCCTATCCATATCGAAACGCGTCGCGTAAGCCTGGTATTGCGTAAGAAAGATCTGGCGTTATTAGAAGTGGAAGCGGTTTCCTGTTAATACAGTGAGTCTATAAAAATGAAAAAACTAACCATTGGTTTAATTGGTAATCCTAATTCCGGCAAGACAACCTTATTCAACCAGCTCACCGGCGCGCGCCAGCGTGTAGGCAACTGGGCTGGCGTTACCGTTGAGCGTAAAGAAGGTCATTTCGCCACAACGGACCATCAGGTCACGCTGGTGGATTTACCTGGCACCTATTCACTGACGACAATCTCATCCCAGACCTCTCTCGATGAGCAAATTGCCTGTCACTATATTTTGAGCGGCGACGCAGATCTGTTGATCAACGTGGTCGATGCGTCAAACCTTGAACGCAACCTCTACCTGACGTTGCAACTGCTTGAGTTGGGCATCCCCTGCATCGTCGCGTTGAATATGCTGGATATCGCAGAAAAGCAGCAAATCCGTATCGATATCGACGCCCTCTCAGCACGTCTTGGCTGCCCGGTGGTTCCGCTGGTTTCCACCCGCGCGCGTGGTATTGAAGCGCTGAAACTGGCGATCGACCGCTACAAAGAAAACGACACCGTCGAGCTGGTCCATTATGCCCAGCCGCTGTTGCAGGAAGCGGACTCCCTCGCCGACGCGATGGCCAAAGACATGCCACTGAAACAGCGCCGCTGGCTGGGTCTGCAGATGCTGGAAGGCGATATTTACAGCCGCGCTTACGCCGGTGATGCCGCGCAAAACCTGGATGCTGCCGTTGCTCGTCTGAGCGAGACAATGGACGATCCGGCGCTGCATATCGCCGATGCGCGCTATCAGTGCATTGCTGCTATCTGCGATACCGTCAGCAATACTCTGACGGCAGAGCCGAGCCGTTTCACCACCGCGGTAGATAAAATCGTTCTCAACCGCTTCCTCGGACTGCCGATTTTCCTGTTCGTGATGTACCTGATGTTCCTGCTCGCCATTAACATCGGCGGCGCGCTGCAACCGTTGTTTGACGTCGGCTCCGTGGCGCTCTTTATTCATGGTATTCAGTGGATTGGCTACACGCTGCACTTCCCGGACTGGCTAACCATCTTCCTGGCCCAGGGCCTTGGCGGCGGGATTAACACCGTGCTACCGCTGGTACCGCAAATCGGCATGATGTACCTGTTCCTCTCCTTCCTTGAAGACTCCGGCTACATGGCGCGCGCCGCATTTGTGATGGACCGTCTGATGCAGGCGCTGGGACTGCCGGGCAAATCGTTTGTCCCGCTGATCGTCGGCTTTGGCTGTAACGTACCGTCCGTGATGGGCGCACGTACGCTGGACGCCCCGCGTGAGCGTCTGATGACCATCATGATGGCGCCGTTTATGTCCTGCGGAGCACGTCTGGCGATTTTCGCCGTCTTTGCCGCGGCGTTCTTTGGTCAGAACGGTGCACTGGCGGTCTTCTCGCTGTACGTACTGGGTATCGTGATGGCGGTGTTGACCGGCCTGATGCTCAAACACACCATCATGCGTGGTGAAGCAACGCCGTTCGTGATGGAGCTGCCGGTATACCACGTGCCGCACATCAAGAGTCTGATCATTCAGACCTGGCAGCGCCTGAAAGGCTTTGTTCTGCGTGCGGGTAAAGTCATCATCATCGTCAGCATTTTCCTCAGCGCGTTTAACAGCTTCTCGCTGAGCGGAAAAATCGTCGACAACATCAACGACTCTGCGCTGGCCTCCGTTAGCCGTGTTATTACTCCAGTGTTTAAACCGATTGGCGTTCACGAAGATAACTGGCAGGCAACCGTAGGTTTGTTCACCGGCGCGATGGCGAAAGAAGTGGTAGTTGGTACACTGAACACGCTCTATACCGCAGAAAACATTCAGGAAGAAGAGTTCAACCCGGCAGATTTCCACCTCGGTGACGAGCTGCTCGGCGCAGTGGATGAAACCTGGCAAAGCCTGAAAGACACCTTCAGCCTGAGCGTACTGGCTAACCCTATCGAAGCCAGCAAGGGCGACGGAGAAATGGCGACGGGCGCAATGGGCGTGATGGGTGAGAAATTTGGCAGCGCCGCCGCCGCGTACAGCTACCTGATTTTCGTGCTGCTGTATGTGCCGTGCATTTCAGTGATGGGCGCTATCGCACGTGAATCCAGCCGTGGCTGGATGGGCTTCTCGGTTTTGTGGGGGCTGAATATTGCTTATTCGCTGTCAACGCTGTTTTATCAGGCGGTCAGCTACAAAGAACACCCGACCTACAGCCTGGTGTGCATTTTAGCGGTCATCCTGTTTAACATCGTGTTGCTGGGCCTGCTGCGTCGAGCACGTAGCCGTGTGGACCTCGCACTGCTGGCGACCAACAGAACGGCAAGTTCCTGCTGCTCCAGCACCACTGGCGATTGCCACTAAGGTTATCGACAATGGCATCGCTTATTCAGGTTCGTGATTTATTGGCTTTGCGGGGGCGCATGGAGGCAACACAAATTAGCCACACGCTGCACACCCCGCAGCCGATGATTGACGCCATGCTGAATCAGTTAGAAAAGATGGGCAAAGCGGTGCGGATTCAGGAAGATGCCGACGGGTGTCTTTCCGGAAGCTGCAAAAGTTGCCCGGAAGGTAAAGCCTGCCTGCGCGAATGGTGGGCTTTACGCTAATCAGATGCTCTTTGCCGGATGGCGCTACGCTTATCCGGCCTACAAATGGTGCAAACGTCCAGGCCGGATAATTCGTTTATGCAGATATCCGTTACTTTAGAAGCAATTCAGTTTCTGTTTTAACGCCACCAGCGCTGCACAGAACTCGGCGGGATGCGAGATAAACGGTGCATGCGCCGCCTTAGCAAACACCAAAGACTCGCTCTGCGGCCAGAGGGCATCGAGCATTGGGACGACTTTGCGCGGAACCAGCCCGTCAAGATAGCCGTACAACCGCAGGAAAGGCATTTCCACCGAGCACAACGGCTCACGCAAATCGACCGTTTTCAGGATCTCCAGCCCGCCATTAAGTACCTCGACGTCCGGCATGGGTAATGCCAACACCGTTTTCTTCAGCGCTCGCGCATCCTGACGTGCGGTTTCCGTGCCCATCGTTTGCAACGCCAGAAAACGCTCCACTGTACGCTGGAAATCTTCGCTCAGCTGCTGCTGGAAGCCTGCCAGCACCTCTGGCTTGATACCCGGCCACTCATCCCGCGCGCTAAAGCAAGGGGAAGACGCGACGGTCACCAGCGCCTGAACACGCTCAGGATGGGTTAACGCTACCTGACTCGCGACCAGCCCGCCCAGACTCCAGCCGAGCCAGATAGCTTTCTCCGGTGCCTGTTTTAATACTCGCTCAGCCATCTCTTCCAGCGACATCGCGCCGAAACCCTGGCTGCGGCCAAATCCCGGTAAGTCGACAAGATGCAGCGTGAAATGCGAGCTCAGTTCCTCGCTTATGCAATGCCACACCTCTGCATTCAGTCCCCATCCGTGCAGCAGCACAAGATGGCAATTTCCCGAACCCTGGGTCTGCCACCAGATGTCATTCATCAGTTACTGTTCTCTTTTAGCTAACAAGGATGTCTCTATGCTAACAGTACCAGGATTATGCTGGCTATGCCGAATGCCGCTGACGTTAGGGCATTGGGGGATCTGCTCAGTCTGTACGCGGGCAACGCGTCAACACGCCAACCTATGCCCCCAATGTGGACTCCCTGCAGCTCATACCATCATTCC
>NZ_SZWR01000023.1:142806-149555 GCF_005280875.1 Citrobacter sp. wls827 | reverse complement strand
CCGCCGCCGTGGCAGCGGCTGGTCACCGTCAGCGACTATGTTCCGCCGTTGAGCGGGCTTATCCACCAGCTTAAATTTTCACGGTACAGCGAAATAGCCCCTGCGCTGGCACGTCTGCTGTTGCTGGAGGTATTGCAGGCACGGCGCGTCAGCGGTCTTCCTCTGCCAGACAGGCTCATCAGCGTACCGCTCTGGCAGCGACGGCACTGGCGCAGGGGGTTTAATCAGAGCGAATTACTGTGTCGCCCACTGGCGCGCTGGCTGGGCTGCGACTGGGACAGCCGGACCATATCGCGGGTTCGGGCAACCGCCACGCAGCACCATCTCAGCGCCCGATTGCGTAAACGTAACCTGAAAAACGCCTTTCGCCTTGAATTGCCGGTGCAGGGACTCCATATGGTTATTGTGGATGATGTCGTCACTACCGGAAGTACCGTCGCGGAAATCGCGCAGCTGCTTTTACGCAACGGCGCGGCGACTGCCCAGGTATGGTGCCTGTGTCGAACCTTGTAGAGCCTCGATGATGGGCGTATTATAACCAAGTAAAATAGTCAACTATTAGGCCATTACTATGATCCATATTTCCGATGCTGCACAAGCGCACTTTGCCAAACTGCTGGCAAATCAGGAAGAAGGGACACAAATCCGCGTATTTGTGATTAATCCCGGCACGCCTAACGCTGAATGCGGCGTTTCTTATTGTCCGCCAGACGCCGTGGAAGCAACCGACACCGCCATTAAATTTGACCTGCTGACCGCATATGTTGATGAACTGAGCGCACCGTATCTGGAAGATGCAGAAATCGATTTCGTTACCGACCAGTTAGGCTCCCAGCTGACCCTGAAAGCGCCAAACGCCAAAATGCGTAAAGTTGCCGATGATGCACCGCTGATGGAACGCGTGGAGTACATGCTGCAATCGCAGATCAACCCGCAGCTGGCAGGCCACGGTGGTCGCGTCTCTCTGATGGAAATCACCGATGAAGGCTACGCCATTCTGCAGTTTGGCGGCGGCTGTAACGGCTGTTCAATGGTCGATGTGACGCTGAAAGAAGGTATCGAGAAGCAGCTGCTGGCTGAATTCCCGGAACTGAAAGGCGTTCGCGATTTAACCGAACACCAGCGTGGCGAGCACTCTTACTACTAGCGACCAGACTTGTAGGCCCGGTAAGACGCATCCGCGTCGCCATCGGGCATTGATGCCGGATGGCAGCGTAAACGCTTTATCCGGCCTACGCACTTACATTTCTCTGCACGTACCCTGCAACAATCCCCCGCATAATTTGACCAGCCTCTCATAATTTAAATTTTGCCTGTTCAGGTGATTTTCAAGCGCAGTATGTTACCCGTATCATTCGTATCAGCACCCAAGACGCACATAACAGCCAGCGAAACTGATTAGTTTTACGGGCAATCAGCATTGGTGCTGTGAATACGCTGTTCCCGGTCGGGACAATCGGAATTTGTCATCTAAACACTGACGTTACCCATAACAAAGTAAAGGCCAGGTAAATCATGCCATTAGTCATCGTTGCTATCGGTGTAATCTTGTTACTCCTCCTGATGATCCGTTTCAAAATGAACGGTTTCATCGCTCTCGTCCTGGTGGCGCTTGCTGTCGGATTGATGCAAGGGATGCCACTGGATAAAGTCATTGGTTCGATTAAAGCCGGTGTCGGCGGAACCCTTGGCAGCCTCGCCCTGATTATGGGTTTTGGCGCCATGCTGGGCAAAATGCTGGCGGACTGCGGCGGCGCACAGCGCATCGCAACCACCCTGATTGCTAAATTCGGCAAAAAACATATTCAGTGGGCGGTGGTATTAACCGGCTTCACCGTTGGTTTTGCCCTGTTCTACGAAGTTGGTTTCGTACTGATGCTGCCACTGGTGTTCACCATTGCCGCTGCTGCCAACATCCCGCTGCTGTACGTTGGCGTGCCGATGGCTGCCGCGCTGTCCGTAACGCACGGCTTCCTGCCACCGCACCCGGGTCCAACCGCTATCGCCACCATTTTCCACGCAGATATGGGTAAAACCCTGCTGTTTGGTACGATTCTGGCAATCCCGACCGTTATTCTCGCCGGTCCTGTTTACGCACGTTTCCTGAAAGGCATCGATAAGCCAATCCCGGAAGGTCTGTACAGCGCGAAAACCTTCACTGAAGAAGAGATGCCTGGCTTTGGCGTCAGCGTCTGGACCTCTCTGGTACCGGTCATTCTGATGGCGATGCGCGCCGTGGCGGAGATGATTCTGCCGAAAGGACATGCATTCCTGACGGTTGCAGAATTCCTCGGTGACCCGGTTATGGCCACGCTTATCGCGGTGCTGATTGCGATGTTCACATTTGGTCTGAACCGTGGACGTTCGATGGATCAGATTAACGACACGCTGGTATCCTCAATCAAAATCATCGCGATGATGCTGTTGATCATCGGTGGCGGCGGTGCCTTCAAACAGGTCCTGGTTGATAGCGGCGTGGACAAATACATCGCTTCGATGATGCACGGCTCTAACGTGTCTCCACTGCTGATGGCATGGTCTATCGCGGCGGTCCTGCGTATCGCACTGGGTTCTGCAACCGTTGCGGCAATAACCGCTGGCGGGATTGTGGCACCACTGATTGCAACGACCGGCGTAAGCCCTGAGCTGATGGTTATTGCAGTCGGTTCCGGTTCTGTCATCTTCTCCCACGTGAACGATCCAGGCTTCTGGCTGTTCAAGGAGTACTTCAACCTGACTATCGGTGAAACCATCAAGTCATGGTCAATGCTGGAAACCATTATCTCCGTCTGTGGTCTGGTTGGGTGTCTGCTGCTGGGTATGGTGGTTTAAGCGGGACAGCTTGTAGGCCGGATAAGGCAAAGCCGCCATCCGGCAATGTGCGCCAGAATTGCCTGATGGCGCTGCGCTTATCAGGCCTACGTGCTCTCACCATAATAAAGCCGGGGATATCCCCGGCTTTATTACTTCTTCTTCGCCGCTGCTTTTCGCCGCTTATCCAAATCCTTAATCAGCTTGTTCACGCCCTCATCTGCAAACATCTGCTCCAGTGTGGCGGTGAGCTTACGCCGCCAGTTTTTGTACTGGTCGCTGGTCCCCGGAATGTTGACCGGTTCAGCCATATCCAGCCAGTCTTCCGGTTGCAGGCCCAGCAACGCGCTGTTGCTGTCAGCGATGTAGCGTTGCATGCCGCGATTAAGAATCGGCGTCATCGACATCAGTGACGCCTTGTGACCAGCACGTTTTGGCAGGCAGCCGTATTTGTGCAGCGCGTCCAGCAGCCCCTGTTTCGCCAGCTCCCGGTCCTGATACAACCCCCGCAGCACGACTTCATCCGGGTACAGGCCCAGCGCCTTACCCAGCGTCAAATCGCCGCTATCCCAATAACCTTTAAGCGTAGGAAGGTCATGCGTCGCCGCGACTGCCATTGATTGTTCCGGGTACGCTTTCGGCGCACGGAAGTTTTTCTCATGGTCATTCTCGAAATAAAGCACTTTGTAGGAGTACACGCCGCTGTCGCGCAGCTTGCTGACGATCTCCACGGGAACGGTACCCAGATCCTCACCAATTACCATGCAGTGATGACGTTTACTCTCCAGCGCCAGAATTGAAAGCAGATCGTCGACCGGATAGTGCACGTAAGCGCCGTGATCGGCAGTTTCACCGTAGGGGATCCACCACAGACGCAGCATCGACATAACATGGTCGATACGCAGCGCGCCGCAGTTCTGCATATTGGCGCGCAGCAGTTCGATAAACGGTTCGTAGGCCCGTGCCGTGATGATGTGCGGATCCATCGGCGGCAGCCCCCAGTTTTGCCCAAGCGGCCCAAGAATATCCGGCGGCGCGCCAACTGAGGCTTTCAGACAATACAGTTCACGGTCACACCAGGTCTCTGACCCACCTTCTGCCACACCAACCGCCAGGTCGCGATACAGTCCAATCGGCATCGCAAAACCCTGGCTGGTTTTCCAGCAGTCAGCAAACTGGGTATACGCCAGCCACTGCAGCCACAGGTAGAAATCCACCTCATCACGATGCTCTGCGCAGAACTGTTTGACCTCCGGCGAATCTACCGACTGAAAAGCTTCCGGCCACACCGGCCATCCCCAGCGCAACGCATCCTCTTGCACCTGATGCGCATGCAACGCGTCAAAGGCTGCCTGCCAGTACAGGCTATCTCCTTCCTGAGCCACAAACTGGCGAAATGCCGCCATCTGCTCATCGTCACGTGCAGAGAAATTTTTCCACGCCATGCGCAGCGCGGTCATCTTCAGTGCGGTAACAGCAGAATAATCAACCCACTCGGCATCCCGCGCACGTTGCAGGGTTTGCTGAGTCGCGGGTTTCTGCCACCAGCTTTGCGCCTCTTTGCTCAGATGAAAATCTTCCACTGCGTTGACGTCGATATATATGACGTTCAACCAGCGACGTGATGACGGGCTGTACGGGCTGGCGCTTTCCGGGTTCGCCGGATACAGCGCGTGAATAGGATTAAGCCCGATAAACGCGCCGCCGCGTTGCGCCACATCTACCAGCATGGCGCGGAGATCGCCAAAGTCGCCAATCCCCCAGTTTTTCTCTGAACGCAGGGTGTAGAGCTGAACGCATGCGCCCCACAGTTTTTGCCCCTCCAGCAGCGCCTGCGGTTCATAGCAGCGCTTTGGCGCCACGATGACACGACAGTGGGTGCGCAGCTCGCCCTGCGTCAATGTCAGCGAGTGATAGCCCTCCGACAGTTTCGTCGGAAGGTGAAAAGATTTGCCGCCGATGGCATGCCCTTTGTGCTGTACGCCATCTTCAGTGGTCAGCAGCCAGCTAAACTCTCCGCTTCCCTCAACCGCCAGCGACATTTTCTTACCGGCGGTATAAACCATGACATTCGGCACTGGTGTCACCGCCACCTGCGTGGCGGCGGTGGTGCGATGCATGGCTTCAAGCAAACGCCGCTTGGTTTCGGCGCCAATAGACTGCGGTTTGCCGTGAGCGTTAATGTAATTGGGGCTGATCCCCGCCGCCAGCGCGGCATTATCCAGACGTTTGCTTTCCATCGCGATTCCTTAGCGTTTCGCCTGCCAGATACGCACCTGATAATCGCGGATGGAGCGATCCGAGCTGAACATGCCGCAACGTGCGGTATTCAGAATCGCCGCCCGGGTCCAGGCTTCCTGGTCACGATACAACACGTCAACCTGCTTCTGAGCTTCAACGTAGGCCGCGAAGTCCGCCATCACCAGATACGGGTCGCCGCCCTGCTTGCCGATACTGTGCAGCATCTGGTCAAAGGCATGCTTGTCGCCGTCGCTGTATTTCCCGCTTTCCAGCTCTTTCAGGACCGCATCCAGCACTTTGTCTTTCTTACGCCATTTCACCGGATCGTAACCTTTGGCCTTGAGCGCCTTCACCTCTTCCACGGTATGACCAAAGATAAAGATATTCTCGTCGCCCACTTTTTCGGCGATTTCGACGTTTGCGCCATCCAGCGTACCGACAGTTAAGGCGCCATTCAGCGCCAGCTTCATGTTGCCGGTGCCGGAAGCCTCTTTCCCTGCGGTTGAGATCTGCTCAGAGATATCCGCCGCCGGGATCAGCATTTCCGCCGCTGAGACACAGTAATCCGGCAGGAACACGACCTTCAACTTATCGCCAACTTTCGGGTCGTTATTGATGGTTTCCGCCACCTTGTTAATGGCGAAGATGATATTTTTCGCCAGGTAGTAACCCGGAGCCGCTTTCGCCCCAAACAGGAATACGCGCGGCACGCGATCGGCCTGCGGGTTCTCACGGATTTCTTTGTACAACGCCAGAATATGCAGCAGGTTCAGGTGCTGACGCTTGTACTCATGCAGACGTTTAATCTGAATATCAAAAATCGCGTTAGTCGTTATCTCAATACCGGTTCGCGCTTTAATAAACTTCACCAGACGCGCTTTGTTCTCCAGCTTGATGTCACGATACTGCTGACGGAACTTCGCGTCGTCGGCGTATTTTTCCAGGTTAATCAACTGGTCGAGGTCGTTAGCCCACTCTTTTTTCAGCGATTTATCCAGCAGCGCTGCCAGCGCCGGGTTGCACTGCTTAATCCAGCGACGTGGGGTAATCCCGTTGGTGACGTTATGGAATTTGTTCGGCCAGAGCTGGTGATATTCCGGGAACAGATCTTTCACCACCAGATCGGAGTGCAGCGCTGCCACACCATTAACCGCAAAGCCGCTGACCACGCACATGTTGGCCATGCGCACCTGTTTGTTGTGCACCACCGCCAGCTTCGCCCAGACTTCAGCATCACCCGGCCAGGTTTTATCGACCAGCGTCTTAAAGCGGTCGTTAATCTCTTTGATGATTTGCATATGGCGCGGTAATAGCGCTTTCACCAGCTTCTCATCCCAGCACTCCAGCGCCTCTGGCATCAAAGTGTGGTTGGTATACGCAAACGTCTTGCTGGTGATCGTCCATGCATCGTCCCAGCTCATCTGGTGCTCATCGATCAGCACGCGCAGCAGTTCAGGGATCGCAATAGTCGGGTGGGTGTCGTTCAGTTGAATAACTTCGTAGTCGGCCAGTTCGTGCAATTTACGTCCCGCCAGATGATGGCGGCGCAGAATATCGGCTACGGAGCAGGCGCACTGGAAGTACTGCTGCATCAGGCGCAGCTTTTTACCCGCGGTGTGGTTATCGTTCGGGTACAGCACTTTGGTCAGTTTTTCGGCGTCGATGCCCTGCTGCTCTGCGCGCAGGAAATCACCGTC
>NZ_SZWR01000023.1:123032-142719 GCF_005280875.1 Citrobacter sp. wls827 | reverse complement strand
CCTGCCACAGACGCAGCGGCTGCGCCACGCCGTTGCGGTAGCCGAGAACCGGTAGATCCCAGGCCTGACCGGTGATGATGAATCCCGGCTCCCAGTGGCCTTGTTTGCTGACCTTGCCGCCAATCCCTACCTGCACATCCAGCGCTTCGTTGTGACGGAACCACGGGTAGCTGCCGCGATGCCAGTCATCCGGAGCTTCCATCTGTTGCCCATCAGCAAATGACTGACGGAATAAACCGTACTGATAGTTGAGGCCATAGCCCGTCGCCGACTGGCCAACCGTTGCCATCGAGTCGAGGAAACACGCAGCCAGACGGCCCAGCCCCCCGTTCCCCAACGCCGGATCGGTTTCTTCTTCCAGCAAGTCGGTCAGGTTGATGTCGTGTGCTTTCAGCTCGTCGCTCACCGCCTGATACCAGCCCAGGTTGAGCAAGTTGTTCCCCGTCAGACGGCCAATCAAAAACTCCATTGAGATATAGTTAACATGGCGCTGATTTTTTGCCGGTTTCACCGCAGGCTGGGCGCTGAGTAACTCAGCCAACGCCCCACTCACGGCCTGCCACCACTGGCGCGACGTCATTTCGTGAGCCGACGATAAACCGAAGCGCTGCCACTGACGCGTCAGGGCAGCCTGAAATTGATCTTTGTTGAAAGTAGGCTGTGACATAGGGATTCCAGGTCCTTAGGTAATAAACAACGTTATCGCTAGTTTGCCAGGCTCGTTGTTGACCTTCCTCATCCTGCCAGGGATTAGGTAGGGAGGAGGAGCGGGGATGAGCGTTAAAATGTGATCGCCGCCACTTTACGAGGGGTATTATGGCTGATAAATACGCAGGCTCTGCGCATCCCCCTGAAATGCATCGCGGTTTTCGCATTAATCAAAAGGGATTATCCAGACAATATCAAACAGGAAGATGACATTTAGAAAAAATATGTAAACGGAGAAATAGTTTCTAACCTGAAATACACATTCTGCTTGAGATATTTCACATGAAAGTTTTAAGTCGAGCACAAAATTCATCGACTTTTATTCATCACCACAGTAACCATATAAAAGAAGAGGAGTTATTCCGCCCCGTAAAAATAACGCTGGATCCAGTCACCATGCCTGTTGCGACTCTTTAAAACAATTATTGCAATAGATGTATAGATTTGTGACATAGTGCAAAATCAGACACACAAAAAGTCCGCTTAGCTTGCAATAAATCCCGTTCTGGCCGACCTTATATCTATTAATTACGAAGCGCAAAAAAAATCGTTTTCCCCCATATTCACACAGTGAAGTGACTAACTTATGTTGATTCCGTCTAAATTAAGTCGTCCGGTTCGACTCGACCATACGGTGGTTCGTGAGCGCCTGCTGGCTAAACTTTCCGGCGCGAACAATTTCAGGCTTGCCCTGATAACAAGTCCTGCTGGTTATGGAAAAACAACGCTTGTTTCACAATGGGCGGCGGGGAAGAACGAATTAGGCTGGTATTCCCTGGATGAAGGCGATAACCAGCAAGAGCGCTTCGCCAGCTATTTGATTGCGGCAATCCAACAGGCGACCGGTGGGCACTGCACCACCAGCGAAGCCATGGTGCAAAAACGCCAGTATGCCAGCCTGACTTCACTGTTTGCCCAGTTGTTCATTGAACTGGCAGAGTGGCATCGTCCACTCTATCTGGTCGTGGATGATTATCATCTGATCTCCAATCCGGCTATTCACGAAGCGATGCGTTTCTTCCTGCGCCATCAGCCGGAGAATCTGACGTTAGTCGTGCTGTCGCGAAACCTACCGCAACTGGGCATTGCCAACCTGCGCGTACGCGATCAACTGCTGGAAATCGGCAGCCAGCAGTTGGCGTTTAACCACCAGGAAGCCAAACAATTCTTTGACCGTCGCCTGTCCTCCCCGATTGAGGCTGCGGAAAGTAGCCGCATGTGCGATGACGTTGCAGGCTGGGCCACGGCGTTACAGCTGATCGCCTTATCTGCCCGTCAGAACAACCATTCCGCCCACCAGTCGGCACGACGTCTGGCCGGTATCAACGCCAGCCATTTATCCGATTATCTGGTCGATGAAGTCCTGGACAGCGTCGATATCGGAACCCGCCATTTCCTGCTAAAAAGCGCCATCCTGCGCTCGATGAACGATGCGCTGATTGTTCGGGTCACGGGCGAAGAAAACGGCCAAATGCGGCTGGAGGAAATTGAGCGCCAGGGATTATTCCTGCAGCGGATGGATGATGTCGGCGAATGGTTTAGCTATCACCCGCTATTTGGCAGCTTTTTACGCCAGCGTTGCCAGTGGGAGTTAGCTACCGAACTTCCCGAAATACACCGCGCCGCCGCTGAAAGCTGGATGGCGCAAGGTTTTCCGACCGAAGCCATCCACCACGCGCTGGCGGCAGGCGACGCCCATATGCTGCGCGACATTCTGCTCAATCATGCGTGGGGGCTGTTTAACCACAGCGAACTGGCATTACTTGAAGAGTCATTGAAAGCTCTGCCGTGGGAAAGCCTGCTGGAAAATCCGCGTCTGGTTCTGCTGCAAGCCTGGCTGATGCAAAGCCAGCACCGCTACGGCGAGGTGAATACCCTGCTGGCGCGCGCTGAGCAGGAAATGAAAGGCGATATGGAACAGACGCTACATGCTGAATTTAACGCCCTGCGAGCGCAGGTCGCGATTAACGACGGAAATCCTGATGAAGCCGAGCGTCTGGCGAAACTGGCGCTGGATGAATTACCCATCGCCTGGTTCTATAGCCGAATTGTCGCCACCTCGGTACACGGCGAAGTTCTGCACTGTAAGGGCGACCTCACGCGTTCTCTGGCGTTGATGCAGCAAACCGAACAAATGGCGCGCCATCATGACGTCTGGCATTACGCCCTGTGGAGTCTTATTCAGCAAAGTGAAATCTTGTTTGCCCAGGGCTTTTTGCAGGCCGCCTGGGAAATCCAGGAAAAAGCGTTCCAGCTGATCAAAGAGCAGCACCTCGAACAGCTGCCGATGCACGAGTTCCTGGTGCGCATTCGTGCGCAGCTCCTGTGGGCATGGGCGCGCCTGGACGAAGCGGAAGCGTCTGCCCGCTCGGGTATTGAACTACTTTCCACCTTCCAGCCGCAGCAGCAGCTACAGTGTCTGGCGCTGCAGGTTCAGTGTTCGCTGGCGCGTGGCGATCTGGACAACGCGCGTAGCCTGCTCAACCGTCTGGAAAACCTGCTGGGTAATGGCCACTATCACAGCGACTGGATCTCCAACGCTGATAAAGTCCGGGTGATTTACTGGCAAATGGTCGGCGACAAAAATTCAGCCGCCAACTGGCTGCGCCACACGCCGAAACCGGAATTCGCCAATAACCACTTCCTGCAAGGACAATGGCGCAACATCGCCCGTGCGCAGATCCTGCTGGGCGAGTTTGAACCGGCTGAGATTGTGCTGGAAGAGTTGAATGAAAATGCGCGCAATCTGCGCCTGATGAGCGATCTGAACCGTAACCTGCTGCTGCTTAATCAGTTGTACTGGCAGGCGGGGCGCAAAAATGACGCACAGCGGGTGTTGCTCGACGCCCTGCAACTGGCGAACCGCACCGGGTTCATCAGCCACTTTGTGATCGAAGGCGAGGCCATGGCGCAGCAGTTACGCCAGCTGATTCAGCTCAACACATTACCGGAACTTGAACAGCATCGTGCGCAGCGTATTTTGCGTGAGATTAACCAGCATCACCGCCACAAATTCGCCCACTTTGATGAAGGATTCGTTGAACGCCTGCTCACCCACCCGGACGTCCCGGAGCTGATCCGTACCAGCCCGCTGACCCAGCGTGAATGGCAGGTTCTCGGTCTGATTTATTCTGGCTACAGCAACGAGCAGATTGCCGGTGAGCTGGCTGTTGCCGCGACGACCATTAAGACGCACATCCGCAATTTGTACCAAAAGCTCGGCGTGGCGCACCGCCAGGATGCGGTGCAACATGCGCAGAAACTGCTGAAGATGATGGGGTATGGCGTTTAGTTAACGCCTGATGCGCTATGCGTATCAGGCCTGGAACCCGCTTAGCACAACTCTAACTGGATATGATGGTCAGCAATGACCTGCATCACGCCAGCAGGCGGTAGCGTGTCGGTATATACTGCATCCACCATGCTGATACTGCCCATGTTCACCATCGCATTACGCCCAAACTTCGAATGATCCACCACCAGCATCACATGACGTGAATTCTCAATAATGGCGCGTTTGGTGCGAACTTCGTGATAATCAAATTCCAGCAGCGAACCATCGCTGTCGATACCGCTTATCCCTAAGATGCCAAAGTCCAGACGGAACTGTGAAATAAAGTCGAGGGTCGCTTCGCCCATAATACCGCCGTCACGGCTACGCAGTTCGCCACCGGCCAGAATAATGCGGAAATCCTCTTTTGCCATCAGCGTATTCGCCACATTGAGGTTGTTGGTCACAATGCGCAGGTTGCTGTGATTAAGCAGCGCATGAGCGACCGCTTCCGGCGTGGTGCCGATATCAATAAACAGCGTGGAGCCGTTCGGGATCTGCGTGGCGACTTTGCGGGCAATGCGCTCTTTTTCCGCCGTCTGCGTCGCTTTACGGTCATGCCACGGCGTGTTGACCGAGCTGGAGGGCAGCGCCGCGCCGCCGTGATGGCGCAAAATCATGTTCTGATCGGCCAGATCGTTGAGATCGCGGCGAATCGTCTGTGGGCTGACGGAGAAATGCTCCACCAGCTCCTCGGTGCTGACGTATCCCTGTTTTTTTACCAGTTCGATGATCGCGTCATGTCGTTGTGTTTGCTTCATTATGGTTCCCTGAAATTACGTTCGTTTTCGCACATGAATAGTATCAGCAAATGCCATTGCCAGACCGACGGCCAGCCCGGCGATATGCGCGCCGTTCGCCATCGACATGCCGAACAAATCAAACCAGCCGGCAACAATCCACATCAACGCAAAGATAATCAAACCACGCTGCAGGAAAATGCCGCTTTGCGGATCGCGCTCACCGCGCAACCACACGTAGCCCATCAGGGCATACACTACGCCGGAAAGTCCACCGAACCACGGGCCGCTAAATTTCTGCTGCACATAGCCGCTCAACAGCGCGCTAATTACGGTAATGACGATTAGTTTTCCGCTGCCGAGTCGTTTTTCAACCGCGCCGCCGAGATACCACCACCACAGCAGGTTGAACAGAATGTGCATCAGTGAGAAGTGCATAAACGCGTGGGTGAAATAACGCCAGAATTCAAATTTCAGCGTAGGATCAAACGGCCATGCCAGCCAGAGCATAACCGCCTGGTCACCCATCACATTCATTGCGATAAACACCAGCACACACGCGGCCATCACCGCCCAGGTCACCGGACCCGCACGTTCGCGCAACGTGGCAAGAAACGGATAGCGTTGATAGCGCAAACCGCTGTCGGTCTGCCCTGACTGCCAGCTTGCCGCCAGATAGCGCGGATCGCCCGGGTTCTCCAGAAATCGCGCCAGTTCTGCATGCACGCGCTCAGCCTGGGACTCATCCGCCAACCAGACATCCGTTTGCTGATGTTGTTGAATCGTCAGGATAACGCCCTGTGTCGCCATATAATCAACAAATGCCTGCGCCACGCGGGGGTTAGCAAAAGAGGTAATCATCAACATGGTTGCTGTCGCTTCATCCACACAAAAGAGGACAGTATATATATCCTGCCCGTTTCAGGCTGCATCTTTGTTAGCTTACGAACCGTATGCCACTTCTGCCGGAAAATGTCGATGCCAGGCATCGAAGCCGCCGTCAACGCTGTAAACCGCGTCATAGCCCTGCTGCAGAAGATATTGCGCCGCGCCTTTACTGCTGTTGCCGTGATAACACATCACCAACACAGTGGTGTCGAAATCATGCTCACGCATAAATGATCCCAGCGTGTCGTTCGTCAGATGAAACGCCTGCGGGGCGTGACCCATCGCATAGCTTTGCGGATCGCGGATATCCACTAACACCGCAGCTCCCTGATGCAGCTTCTGATGCGCTTCTTCGACATTAATACATTCAAACTGATCCATTGCTCTCTCTTCTTTATTTGCAGGTGACGCTTTTCGAACATGTTACTTCTTAGTGTACGTCCCGACGGCAGTTCAACACCATAATGTTATATGTATCACTGTAAATTGTTTATCCTATGTTACCAATGGCGCGATTCTTTGCTATTATGCTCGATAACGAACATTAATGAGCTATAACGAAAGTGCGAGAGGCCAGCATGGAAACCAAAGATCTGATTGTGATAGGTGGAGGCATCAACGGTGCCGGTATCGCGGCAGATGCCGCTGGACGCGGTTTATCCGTGCTGATGCTGGAAGCGCAGGATTTAGCCTGTGCCACCTCTTCCGCCAGCTCCAAACTCATCCACGGTGGCCTGCGCTACCTGGAACACTACGAATTCCGTCTGGTTAGCGAAGCGCTGGCCGAACGTGAAGTGCTGTTGAAAATGGCACCGCATATCGCCTTCCCAATGCGCTTTCGTCTGCCCCATCGCCCGCATCTGCGTCCGGCGTGGATGATCCGTATTGGTCTTTTTATGTACGATCATCTGGGCAAACGCACCAGTTTGCCAGGTTCTACCGGTTTGCGTTTTGGCGCAGATTCCGTAATGAAACCTGAGATTGTGCGCGGTTTCGAATATTCTGACTGCTGGGTAGACGATGCACGACTGGTTTTGGCAAATGCCCAAATGGTCGTACGCAAAGGCGGAGAAGTGTTAACCCGCACGCGCGCCACCTCCGCTCGCCGTGAAAACGGTTTGTGGATTGTGGAAGCCGAAGATATCGATACTGGCAAAAAGCACACCTGGCAGGCGCGCGGTCTGGTCAACGCTACCGGCCCGTGGGTGAAAGAGTTCTTCGACGACGGCATGCACCTGCCATCGCCGTACGGTATTCGCCTGATTAAAGGCAGCCACATCGTGGTGCCGCGCGTCCATACCCAGAAGCAGGCTTACATCCTGCAAAACGAAGATAAACGTATTGTGTTTGTCATCCCATGGATGGACGAATTCTCGATCATCGGGACGACCGACGTTGAATACAAAGGCGACCCAAAAGCGGTGAAAATTGATGAGAGTGAAATCAATTACCTGCTGAAGGTCTACAACGCGCACTTTAAGAAGCAACTGGGCCGTGATGATATCGTCTGGACTTACTCAGGCGTGCGCCCGCTGTGCGACGACGAGTCCGACTCGCCGCAGGCTATCACCCGTGATTACACGCTGGATATCCATGATGAAAACGGCAAAGCGCCGCTGCTGTCGGTCTTTGGCGGCAAGCTGACGACCTACCGTAAGCTGGCTGAACATGCGATGGAAAAACTGGCGTCGTACTATCAGGGCATTGGGCCTGCATGGACCAAAGAGTGCATCCTGCCAGGCGGTGACATCGGCGGCGATCGCGAGGATTACGCGGCCAAACTGCGCCGTCGCTACCCGTTCCTGACCGAGTCGCTGGCGCGCCATTATTCTCGCACCTACGGCAGCAACACCGAATGGGTCATCGGCGAAGCCACCTCGCTTGCCGAGTTAGGCGAAGACTTTGGCCATGAGTTTTATGAGGCCGAGCTGAAATATCTGGTCGATCACGAATGGGTTCGTCGTGCGGAAGATGCGTTGTGGCGTCGCACGAAAGAAGGTATGTGGCTGAACGCTGAGCAGCAGTCACGCATGACCCAGTGGCTGGCTGAATACATTGAGAAGCACCAGCTGTCGCTGGCGTCCTGATAAAAATGCCGGATGGCGGCGACGCCTTATCCGGCCTACAAAAGTGCATAAACGTAGGCCGGGCAAGCGAAGCGCCCCCGGCCTCGTGTTTTACAACCGCACCGAATCAATATGCCAGATGTTTTCGGCGTACTCTTTGATCGTCCTGTCCGACGAGAAGTAGCCCATGTTGGCGATATTAATCATCGACTTGGTGGTCCACTCTTCCGGATGACGATACAGTTCATCAACCTTATCCTGGCAATCAACGTAGCTGCGATAATCCGCCAGCACCTGATAGTGGTCGCCAAAGTTAATCAATGAGTCCACCAGGTCGCGATAGCGTCCCGGCTCCTCAGGACTAAATACGCCGCTGCCAATCTGCGTCAGCACCTGGTGCAGCTCTTCGTCTTTCTCGTAATACTCACGCGGCTTGTAGCCCTGACTACGTAAGGCTTCAACCTCTTCCGCCGTATTACCAAAGATAAAGATATTTTCTGCGCCCACATGTTCCAGCATCTCGACGTTGGCACCATCCAGCGTACCGATGGTCAACGCGCCATTCAGCGCAAATTTCATGTTACTGGTCCCGGAGGCTTCGGTCCCGGCCAGTGAAATCTGCTCAGACAGGTCGGCGGCAGGAATAATCACCTGCGCCAGGCTGACGCTGTAGTTAGGAATAAACACCACTTTCAGTTTGTCGCCAATCTGTGGATCGTTGTTGATCACTTTCGCGACATCGTTAATCAGGTGAATGATGTGCTTCGCCATGTAATAGGCCGAAGCCGCTTTACCGGCGAAGATATTCACACGCGGCACCCACTCGGCGTCAGGATCGGCCTTAATGCGGTTGTAGCGGGTGATCACATGCAGCACGTTCATCAACTGACGTTTGTATTCGTGAATACGCTTTATCTGCACATCAAACAGCGATTTCGGATTCACCACCACATTCAACTGCTGCGCGATGAGCGTCGCCAGTCGCTTTTTGTTCTCCAGCTTCGCATGACGCACCGCCTGATTTACCAGCGGGTAATCGCAGTGTTGTTCCAGTTCGCTGAGCTGACTGAGATCGGTGCGCCAGGTACGGCCAATGTTCTCATCCAGCACATTGGAAAGCGCCGGATTCGCCAGCGCCAGCCAGCGACGCGGCGTCACGCCGTTGGTAACGTTGCAAAAACGGGTCGGGAAGATCTTCGCAAAGTCAGCAAACAGCGACTGTACCATCAGGTTGGAGTGCAGTTCCGACACGCCGTTAACCTTGTGGCTCACCACCACCGCCAGCCATGCCATACGCACCCGGCGGCCGTTGGATTCATCGATGATCGACGTCCGCCCCAACAGACCCGTATCGCTCGGATACTGCTCCTGCAGCGTTTTCAGGAAGTAATCGTTAATCTCAAAGATAATTTGCAGGTGGCGCGGCAGAATTTTACCCAGCATATCCACCGGCCAGGTTTCCAGCGCCTCGCTCATCAGCGTATGGTTGGTATACGAGAAGACCTGACAGCACACCTCAAAGGCATCGTCCCAGCTAAACTTGTGCTCATCAATCAGCAGACGCATCAGCTCAGGGATCGACAGCACCGGATGGGTGTCATTGAGGTGAATAGCAATTTTGTCAGCCAGGTTGTCGTAGGTTTTGTGCAGTTGGTAATGACGACTCAGGATATCCTGCACCGTGGCGGAGACCAGGAAATACTCCTGACGCAAGCGCAGCTCGCGTCCCGAATAGGTGGAGTCATCCGGATACAGCACGCGGGAAACGTTCTCGGAGTGGTTTTTATCTTCCACCGCCGCAAAGTAATCGCCCTGATTGAATTTACCAAGGTTGATTTCGCTACTGGCCTGTGCATTCCACAGGCGCAGCGTGTTGGTGGCATCAGTGTCGTAACCGGGGATAATCTGGTCGTAGGCAACCGCGAGGATCTCTTCAGTTTCTATCCAGCGCGTTTTCTTGCCTTCCTGCTGAATACGCCCGCCAAAACGCACTTTGTAGCGCGTATTGTGGCGTTTGAACTCCCATGGGTTACCGTATTCCAGCCAGTAGTCCGGCGACTCTTTCTGTCGGCCATCAACAATGTTTTGCTTGAACATGCCGTAGTCATAGCGAATACCGTAGCCGCGTCCCGGCAGTCCCAGCGTTGCCAGCGAGTCCAGGAAGCAGGCCGCCAGGCGCCCGAGGCCACCGTTGCCAAGACCCGGGTCGTTTTCTTCGTCGATCAGATCTTCAAGATCCAGCCCCATGCCTTCCAGCGCATTTTTGACATCGTCATAAATCCCCAACGATAACAGTGCATTGGAAAGCGTGCGGCCAATCAGGAACTCCATAGACAGGTAATAGACCTGACGAGTTTCCTGAGATAATTGCGCACGATTAGAACGCAGCCAGCGCTCCACGAGACGATCGCGCACCGCGAACAATGTGGCGTTCAGCCACTCATGTTTATTGGCAATGACCGGGTCTTTACCAATCGTGAACATCAGCTTGTAGGCAATAGAATGCTTAAGTGCCTCTACGCTGAGTGTGGGCGATGCATAAGTAAATGGAGCATTCATATAGGTGATTCCTGGATAACTATTTCAAGCGATAGTAAAGCTCACGGTATGACTTCGCCGCGACTTGCCAGCTAAAATCCATGGTCATGGCCTGACGTTGTACAAACCGCCACAGCGAAGGCCGGGACCACAATACGAAAGCACGCCGGATCGCCCGTAGCAGCGACCAGGCATTACTATCTTCAAATACAAACCCACTGGCGATACCGTCCGCCAGGTTCTCCAGCGAACTATCAGACACCGTATCAGCCAGCCCACCGGTACGTCGCACCAGCGGCAACGTGCCGTACTTCAGTCCATACAATTGTGTTAAGCCACACGGCTCAAAACGGCTGGGCACCAATATCACATCAGCCCCGCCCATGATGCGATGCGAGAAGGCTTCATGATAGCCAATCTGTACGCCCACCTGGCCCGGATGTTCCGCCGCCGCGGCGAGGAAACCTTCCTGCAATACCGGCTCGCCCGCGCCGAGCAACGCCAGTTGTCCGCCCTGCTCTAACAACCCCGGCAACGCTTCCAGCACCAGATCCAACCCTTTCTGGCTGGTCAGGCGACTGACTACAGCAAACAGCGGCACTTTATCGTTAACCTTAAGTCCCATCGCGATCTGTAGCTGCCGTTTGTTCTCCGCCTTCTCTTCCAGCGTGTCACGCGTATAGCGCGACGCCAGCAGCAGATCGGTTTCCGGGCTCCAGATTTTTTCATCAACACCGTTCAGCACGCCGGAAAGACGCCCTTCGCGATGGCGCTGCTGCAACAAACCTTCCATGCCGTAGGCGAACTGCGCCTCGGTAATTTCCCGCGCGTAGGTCGGACTGACCGCCGTAATGTGGTCGGCGTAGTACAACCCGGCCTTCAGGAACGAAATCTGGCCGTTAAACTCCAGCCCGTGCACATTAAAGAACGACCATGGCAATTGGATGTCATCCATATGCTTTGCATAAAACATGCCTTGATACGCCAGGTTGTGTACGGTGAACACCGATTTCGCCGGATGGCCGCGCGCCGCCAGATACGCCGGGGCCAGACCGGCATGCCAGTCGTGCGCATGCACCACATCCGGGCGCCAGAATGGATCAAGGCCGCAGGCCATTTCACAGCCGACCCAACCCAACAGCGCAAAACGCAGCACGTTATCGGTATACGCAAACAGGTTCGTATCGTGATACGGGCTCCCGGGACGGTCATAGAGATGTGGCGCATCAATCATATAAATGCCGACGCCGTTGTAATGTCCGAATAACAGCGTTATCCGTCCGGCGAAGGTATCCCGACGCGTCACGACCTGCGCATCGGGAATGCCGCGACGAATATCAGGAAACGCCGGAAGCAATACGCGGGCATCCACACCGTCCGCAATTTGTGCCGCAGGTAACGCCCCAATAACATCCGCCAGTCCCCCGGTTTTTAACAGGGGGAACATCTCTGAACAAACGTGTAAAACCTGCATTATCGCTCCTGTTTGATTTGCAGTTTGCGTAGCATTTCACGCGTGACCAGCACAATGCCTTCCTCTGAGCGGTAGAAGCGACGAGCATCTTCTTCCGCATTTTCGCCAATCACCATGCCCTCAGGAATGATGCAGGCGCGATCGATAATGCAACGACGTAAGCGGCACGAACGTCCAACCCACACTTCAGGTAACAACACTGCCGAATCAATGTTACAGAAAGAATTCACCCGCACGCGCGGAAACAGTACGGACTGCACCACCACCGAACCCGAAATAATACAGCCACCGGAAACCAGCGAGTTCAGCGTCATGCCGTGGCTGCCGGAACGGTCCTGTACAAATTTCGCCGGAGGCAGCGATTCCATGTGCGTTCGGATTGGCCAGTCCTGGTCGTACATATCCAGTTCAGGCGTCACCGAAGCCAGATCGAGGTTCGCCTTCCAGTAGGCCTCCAGCGTTCCCACATCGCGCCAGTACGGCTCGGATTCCGGGTCAGACTGCACGCAGGACAACGGGAATGGATGTGCATACGCCATGCCAGCTTCAGTGATTTTCGGGATAATGTCTTTGCCGAAATCGTGGCTGGAGTTTTCATCGAGGTCATCTTCCGCCAGCAATTCATACAGGTAATCGGCGTTAAAAACGTAGATCCCCATACTGGCAAGGGATTTGGTCGGATCATTCGGCATCGCCGGCGGGTTGGAGGGTTTTTCAACGAATTCGATAATTTTGTCGTTTTCATCAACATCCATTACGCCAAACGCGCTGGCTTCTTCGATCGGCACAGGCATACAGGCCACGGTGCAGCGCGCGCCTTTCTCGACGTGGTCGATCAGCATGCGTGAGTAGTCCTGCTTATAAATATGATCGCCCGCGAGGATCACCACATATTCCGCTTTATAGCGTCGAATGATATCCAGGTTTTGGGTCACCGCGTCCGCCGTGCCGCGATACCAGTTTTCACCCTGCATTCTCTGCTGGGCAGGCAGCAGATCGACGAACTCGTTCATCTCTTCGCTAAAGAACGACCAGCCGCGCTGAATATGCTGCACCAGCGTGTGGGACTGGTACTGAGTGATCACGCCGATACGGCGGATCCCGGAGTTAATGCAGTTGGATAAAGCAAAATCGATAATGCGGAACTTACCGCCAAAGTGCACGGCAGGCTTGGCTCGTTTGTTGGTTAAATCTTTCAGACGGGTTCCGCGGCCACCGGCCAGGATCAGGGCAACAGATTTTAATGGCAGCTGGCGCGCCAACATTACACGATCGTTCTTCTCTAAACTCACCATGACTAACTCCTTTTTATCTTCTCTGGAACACACACAGTCCGTGCGCAGGTCCCTGCCAGACAGCCGTAAGCACCGGATTATCCTCTCCGGCAAATGGGGGAATGGCGTGCCATTCCCCTTCAGGTAAAACGATATCTGTCACCTCAAGCGTGGCGTTTATTGCAATCAGAAAACGGTCTGAAAGCTGGATTTGCATCTGCCTCGGGCCGTTTTGCCACTCATCCGCACTTAAGGGTTGTGCGTACTTATTCAGCCAACGAACATTGCCATCGCCCTCTTCCCACCAGCAATCCCCCGTTAATGCAGGTATTTGACGGCGCAGATGAATCAGCGCGGCAGTAAATGTGGTTAGCCCACTGTTTGCCTGCTGCCAGTCCAGCCAGGTTAAGGCGTTATCCTGACAGTAAGCGTTATTGTTGCCGTGCTGGCTATGACCATGCTCATCGCCCGCCAGCAACATCGGCGTCCCCTGGGAGAGCAACAGCGTGGTTAACAGCGCATGAATGCTGTCGCGCCGCCGTTCAATCAGGTCCAGCGTGCCGCCTAATCCTTCTTTACCATGATTGTCGCTGTAGTTATTGCTAGTGCCGTCGCGATTTTCCTCACCATTCGCTTCATTGTGCTTATTTGTGAAGCACACACAGTCGCGTAGCGTAAAACCGTCGTGCGCGGTCACCAGATTGACCGTGGCGCTGGGTTTGCGGCCATTGCGTTTAAACACATCGCTGGATGCAGCGAAACGTCCGGCAAACTCACCTAAAGACAGATTACGCTGAAGCCAGAAGCGTCGACTTGCGTCGCGAAAATGGTCATTCCACTCGGCAAACGGTGGTGGGAAATTCCCCACCTGATACCCGCCTTCACCAATATCCCACGGTTCCGCAATCAGTTTGACGCGAGAGAGCAGCGGACAGTTTTGGATCGCGGTAAACAGCGGCGCATCCTGACGAAACGCAGGCGTACGCCCCATGACGGATGCTAAATCAAAACGAAAGCCGTCCACGTGGCAGGTTTCCACCCAATAACGCAGGCATTCACATGCGTATTCCACAACGCCAGGATGGCTCAGGTTGAGGGTGTTCCCGCAGCCGGTCCAGTTGTAGTAATCACCATCGTCCCTGATCCAATAATAGCTACGGTTATCAATTCCGCGCAGGGAGAAGACCGGTCCTTCAAGATCCAGCTCGGCGCTATGGTTCAAAACGATATCGAGAATGACCTCAATCCCCGCTTTGTGCAGCGCTTTCACCGCATCACGAAACTCATCCAGCGCACTCTCTGGCGAGCAGGCATAGGCCGGATGCAGCGCGAACATCGCCACCGGGTTGTATCCCCAGTAGTTCGACAGGCCCAGCCGTTGAAGCCGTGGCTCGCTGGCGAAATGCGCCACCGGTAGCAGCTCCAGCGCGGTAATGCCGAGGTGTTTGAAATAGTCGATCATCACCGGATGACCCAGCGCTTTGTAGGTTCCGCGAATTTCTTCCGGCAGGTCAGGATGCAAATACGTCAGCCCTTTGACATGCGCTTCGTAAATCACGGTATTGCCCCACGGCGTGCGCGGCGCGGCATCATCCTCCCAGTCATAATGGTCGGACACCACCACGCCCTTCAGCGCGATGGCGGCGTTATCACGGTGATCCGGTTCATTTAGCCCACCGTGCAACAGTGGGTTATCTTTTAACTCGCCCTCGACCCGACGGGCGCAAGGGTCGAGCAGCAGTTTCGCCGGGTTAAACCGGTGGCCCTGCTGCGGTTGCCATGGGCCATGGACGCGATAGCCATAGCGCAGACCGGGCCGGGCGTTGGCCAGATAGCCGTGCCAGACATCGCCGCTACGCCCCGGCAGGTCGTAGCGGAGTTCGCAACCGTCCTCGTCAAATACGCATAATTCAACGCGTTCAGCGTGGGCTGAGAAGAGAGTAAAATTAACGCCATGGCCGTCATACGTTGCACCATGGGGGGTGGCGTTGCCGGTTGCCAGTTGCGTCATTCCCCCTCCCGAACCAGCCAGATCGTTGCCAACGGCGGCAACGTGAGGCTCAGTGAATGCTGCCGACCATGACTGGCGATTTCATCACTGTGCACCGCACCGCCGTTGCCGGTATTGCTGCCGTGGTAATGCATCGAGTCGGTGTTGAGGATCTCACGCCATTTCCCCGGCTGATTGATACCGAAGCGATAGCCGTGGCGGGGCACAGGCGTAAAGTTACTAACCACGATGATTTCATTGCCGACCTTGTCACGACGCACGAAAGCCAGCACCGAACGTTCGTTGTCATCCACCACCAGCCACTCAAAGCCATAGGCATCAAAGTCGAGCTCGTGCAGCGCTTTGTGATGACGATAGGTGAGGTTCAGATCGCGCACCAGACGCTGTACGCCGTGGTGCCAGTTGTCGCCGCCTTCCAGCAGGTGCCAGTCGAGGCTGGCGTCGTGGTTCCATTCACGTCCCTGCGCAAACTCGTTGCCCATAAACAGCAGTTTCTTGCCTGGGAAGGCCCACATCCAGCCGTAGTAGGCGCGCAGGTTGGCAAACTTCTGCCATGCGTCTCCCGGCATGCGATCGAGAATGGATTTTTTACCGTGTACCACTTCGTCATGCGACAGCGGCAGGACAAAGTTTTCGGTGTAGTTGTACAGCATGCCGAAGGTCAGCTTATCGTGATGGTACTGACGATGAACCGGGTCCAGTTTCATGTAGTCCAGCGTGTCGTGCATCCAGCCGAGGTTCCACTTATACCAGAACCCTAAACCGCCCATGTCCTGCGGTCTTGAAACGCCAGCAAAATCAGTGGACTCTTCCGCCATGCTCACCGCACCCGGCACCTGTTCGCCAAGAATACGGTTGGTATTGCGCAAGAACTCAATGGCTTCGAGGTTTTCGCGACCACCAAATTCGTTCGGAACCCATTCCCCTTCTTTACGGCTGTAGTCGCGATAAATCATCGATGCTACGGCATCCACGCGCAGCGCATCGATACCAAAGCGTTCAATCCAGTACAGGGCGTTGCCCACCAGATAGTTGCTGACTTCACGGCGGCCATAGTTGTAGATCAGCGTGTTCCAGTCCTGGTGATAGCCTTCACGCGGATCGCTGTGTTCATACAAACTGGTGCCATCAAACTGAGCCAGACCAAAGTCGTCCGACGGGAAATGACCCGGCACCCAGTCGAGAATGACGTTCAGCCCCGCCTGATGCGCGGCATTCACAAAATAGCGGAAGTCATCGCGCGTACCAAATCGACGGGTCGGCGCATACATGCCGGTAGGTTGGTAACCCCAGCTACCGTCGAACGGATGCTCGTTAATCGGCAACAGTTCAAGGTGGGTAAAGCCCATCCACCTGGCGTAAGGCACCAGCTGATCCGCCAGCTCACGGTAGCTCAGCCAGAAGTTGTTGTCGGTATGACGACGCCATGACCCCAGGTGCACTTCATAGATAGAAATCGGCGCATCAAACTGGTTGGCTTTTTTACGCTCCTCGCTTTGCACCACTTTTTCCGGCAAACCACAGATAAGCGACGCGGTTTCCGGGCGCATTTGCGCTTCAAACGCGTAAGGGTCCGCTTTGATTCGCAGCTTACCGTTGGCATCGATCATCTCATATTTATACAGCTGACCCTGCTGGGCACCGGGGATAAACAGCTCCCAGATACCGCTTTCTTTGCGCAGGCGCATCGGGTGGCGACGGCCATCCCAGTAGTTGAACTGTCCCACGACTGAAACACGCTGTGCATTCGGCGCCCAGACGGAGAAGCGCGTACCGGTGACGCCATCCATGGTATCCGCATGCGCACCCAGCGTTTCGTAAGGTCGCAGGTGCGTACCTTCAGATAGCAGCCAGGCATCCATATCCTGGATCAATGGGCCAAAACGATAAGGGTCATCAATCAGATTCTGCTGTCCATGCCAGACAACGGCCAACTGATAGCGAAAGAAATTTTTACGGCGGGGAAGTACAGCACAGAAAAAACCGCGAGAGTCGAGGCAATCCAGCTTGCCGACTTTGCGTCCGGTTTTGGGTTCGATCACCCACACTTCGGTGGCGTCAGGTAATAAGGCGCGGACTTCAAGTCCAGCGTCAGTTTGGTGCATACCGAGTACGGAAAAAGGATCCGCAAAATGGCCTGCAATTAGCGCATTAATCACGTCTCTATCGATACGAACGGACATGGTTGTCTTCCTGTTTTATGGTGTCACCCCTTCCAACTGATTTTCGACATCAGGTAGCGACACTTTTTTTGACCTGAACGGCGCAGCACAATTGTGCATCCTCTCTGCGTCGTCCCACCTTCAGGCAACAACTTAATACCTCCGGTACTAAGTCACCCTTAAAGAATAGCCAATGCTTTATCTTACTCCTGGTAAAAAATGAAACATCTGCGCTTACTCCTGTATTACGCAAAAAAAAGGGTGACTCAGCACCCTTTGATCATTAACAAACCATTACGCCAGTTGACGTAACATGCGGCGCAATGGCTCCGCAGCACCCCAAAGCAGCTGGTCACCTACGGTAAAGGCTGACAGGAACTCCGGTCCCATATTCAGCTTACGCAGACGACCTACTGGCGTGGTCAACGTGCCGGTAACGGCCGCCGGGGTTAACTCACGCATGGTGATTTCACGATCGTTTGGTACTACTTTCGCCCACGGGTTGTGCGCCGCCAGCAGTTCTTCCACAGTCGGAATAGACACATCTTTTTTCAGTTTGATGGTGAACGCCTGGCTGTGGCAGCGCAGCGCGCCGACGCGCACGCACAGACCATCAACCGGGATCACGGAAGACGTGTTGAGAATTTTGTTGGTTTCCGCCTGTCCCTTCCACTCTTCACGGCTCTGACCGTTATCGAGCTGTTTGTCGATCCACGGAATCAGGCTACCGGCCAGCGGTACGCCAAAGTTATCAACCGGCAGTTCACCGCTACGGGACAGCGTCGTTACTTTACGTTCGATATCGAGAATAGCAGAGGATGGGGTCGCCAGTTCATCGGCCACATGGCCATACAGATGACCCATCTGAGACAACAGCTCGCGCATATGACGCGCGCCGCCGCCGGAAGCCGCCTGATAGGTCGCCACGGAGACCCAGTCGACCAGGTCGTTGGCAAACAGGCCACCGAGGGACATCAGCATCAGGCTAACGGTACAGTTACCGCCGACAAAGGTCTTAATCCCTTTATTCAGGCCATCGGTGATGACATCCTGGTTAACCGGATCGAGAATAATGATGGCATCGTCTTTCATACGCAGCGAAGAGGCCGCGTCAATCCAGTAACCCTGCCAACCGCTTTCACGAAGCTTTGGATAGATTTCGTTGGTATAATCGCCGCCCTGACAGGTCACGATGATATCGAGCGCCTTCAGCGCATCCAGATCAAAAGCGTCCTGAAGCGTGCCGGTCGCGGTTCCACCGAATGTCGGTGCCGCCTGCCCGAGCTGGGAAGTAGAAAAGAAAACAGGGCGAATGGCGTCGAAGTCACGCTCCTCAACCATGCGTTGCATGAGAACAGAGCCGACCATACCGCGCCAGCCGATAAAACCAACATTTTTCATAGCGTTTTTTTCCTGCAGAGATGTGTGCTGTGTTTATACGTAAAATCATTCAAAATGCATCGAGGCGGCAAGCGAAGAAATCCCCATGAGCATAGAAAACTATGCGATTGGGGTTTCTGAGTGAAGCCAACAAAGAGGCAGTTTGAAGGATGATGCGTATATGTATGCCAGTGTCCTGGTGGCATATCCTTCACCATACAAAATGCAGCCAAAGTCGCAAGTGAAATTAATCAATGATAGCGAAGCCATCAGTAATGCGACTTATCCCGCTGCGCAAGCAAGCAGAAAGTCCGCGGTAATTATCAGGGAATTTGAGTTATGAATGAAATCATTTCAGCGGCAGTTTTATTGATCCTGATTATGGATCCACTCGGAAATCTGCCCATTTTCATGTCCGTATTGAAACATACCGAACCAAAACGCCGCCGCGCGATTATGATTCGCGAGCTGTTCATTGCGCTGTTGGTGATGCTGATATTCCTGTTTGCGGGCGAGAAAATTCTGGCATTTCTTAACCTGCGCGCGGAAACCGTCTCTATCTCCGGGGGCATCATTTTGTTCCTGATCGCCATTAAGATGATTTTCCCCAGCGCCACCGGGAATAGCACCGGGCTTCCAGCTGGTGAAGAGCCGTTTATCGTTCCGTTGGCGATTCCGCTGGTGGCAGGCCCAACAATCCTGGCCTCATTAATGCTGTTGTCGCATCAGTACCCGAACCAGATGGGGCATCTGGTGATTGCCCTGCTGATCGCCTGGGGCGGTACGTTTGTGATTCTGTTGCAGTCGTCGCTGTTTTTACGTCTGCTGGGGGAGAAAGGGGTGAACGCGCTGGAGCGCCTGATGGGGCTGATTCTGGTGATGATGGCCACCCAGATGTTCCTTGATGGCGTACGGATGTGGATGAAGGGGTGACCGTTTTGAAGCTGGAGAGCATGGCATTTCAGAGAACGATTCCGTTCACGTTATGTTCATTGCTTCTCTGAGATCTCGTCACCAGTGAACGTGTTAAGGGGGCTACGCAGCCCCCTTAACAATCCCGGCTCTCCGGCAGGAAAATCGCCGCGTCGCGGTTCCCTCGCCTTATTCCTTCCCGC
>NZ_SZWR01000023.1:122693-122976 GCF_005280875.1 Citrobacter sp. wls827 | reverse complement strand
GCAGGTAGCATCCATGCAAACGGCGCCCTCGACGCGCATCCCTGCGCGTCGCCCCGGCGTCCAGGAAACAGCTCAGCGATTTTCAGCCGGGCCAACGGCACCGCTGTAATTACAGGTATTCCTTATGCTTTTAAGTCGCTGATATAGCGTATTTTCATTTCTGCGAGGTGCCTTCCGGAATGCCCTCTTGTCAGCATCGCGGATAAGCATTATCTTCTCGCTGCACCTGCAAAATCAGGTGTCAGAATTAGCCTTCTGAAAATCATACTGGCGACATATACTT
>NZ_SZWR01000023.1:111262-122616 GCF_005280875.1 Citrobacter sp. wls827 | reverse complement strand
GGTCGAGCGGGGGCGTCGCAAGACGCGCCGGTATCCAGTATGACCGGTAAGGCTAACTCCGCTCGATTCCGCCACCCGCGAGATTAGCCTCTCCGGTGGTGGTTTAAATAAAACATACTGGAGGCTGCCCTATGGCGACGACCCCTCTCTTTTCACACTCTATATTTACCCTGCCCTTTAGCCATGCCACGGATTTCACCGAGCTGGCGGATAACTGCGAGCGTTTTGTCGAAGGACTGGTTGAATGCCATGACCCGGTTGAAAAGCTGGCGATTTGTGCACGTCTGTCGGCCTGTCTCGCATTATTACAACCGACCTTAACGGAGCCTGTACCGCAGCATCTACAGGCCAGCCTGACAGTGGAAACCTTACCGACCCGTTTTCCCCTTTTCGAGCCTGAGCCCGACCAGATGGGACGTTACTGCCAGCTTTTGACGCATTTACTGATGAGCAAAACGCTTTCTGATGATATGGAGCGAGTGGCAGGTGATTTGTTGCAGGATTTGGTGGGTTATTTCGCCGACACGCTGAAAGCGCCGCGCTGGTTGAAAACAGATGAAGGCATGGTAATGCTGTAAAAAAAGCCGGGTGACGCTTACCCGGCTTACGATGTGCAATGAATTCAGGCCCGGTAAGCGCAAGCGCCACCGGGCAACAGGACTCAGCTCAACAGCTGGAAGGCAATCATACCGACAATTGCGCCGACCGTGCCGAGGATGGTTTCCATCATCGTCCAGGTCTTCAGCGTTTGTGCTTCCGTTGCGCCGGTAAATTTACCGAACAACCAGAAACCGGCGTCGTTAACGTGGCTGACCACGATCGAACCGCCCGCGATACAAATTGACAGTGCCGCCATCTGCGCACCGGAGAAGTTCAGCTGTTCAATCACCGGCATCACCAGACCGACTGCCGTTAAGCACGCCACGGTTGCTGACCCCTGAATGATACGCACCGCTGCCGCCAGCACGAAGCAGGTAATGGCAATCGGCAGACCCATTCCGGTTAACGCTTCGCCCAGCGCCGGACCGACGCCGGAATCAACCAGCACCTGTTTAAACACGCCACCTGCACCAATCACCAGCAGGATAATCCCCGCCGGTTGCAGCGCATGACCGCAGATCTCCATCACTTTGTCTTTTGGCATACCCTGGCGAATCGCCAGACCGTAAATCGCCACCAGACATGCTACCAGAATCGCGGTAAACGGGTGACCGATAAACTCAAACCATTCGTAAGTTGAAGAACCAACCGGCACAAAGCGCGCGGCGATGGTTTTCAGACCAACCAATACCAGCGGCAGCAGGATCAGCGACAAGCTAAAGCCGAAGGACGGCATTTTACCTTCGCCCAGATGCGGCTCGGTAATGTCATCAGGAATGTTCAGCTCAACGTAACGGCTGATGAAATTGCCCCACAGCGGTCCGGCGATAATCATGCCCGGAATCGCGGCACACAGGCCAATCAGGATCATCCAGCCAAAGTCAGCGTGCATCTGCGAAGCCAGCAACATCGGTGCTGGCCCCGGCAGTAAAAACGCCGCAGCCGCCGCCACGCCCGCAAACAGCGGAATGACTAATTTAACCAGGTTGGTACCGGTGTGACGCGCCATCGAGAACGCCACGCTAATCAGCAGCACAATCGCCACCTCAAAGAACAGCGGCAGCGCGCAAATCAGACCGGCCAGGCCAATCGCGTAATGTGCGCGGCTGTGGCCGAAGGATTTCAGCATTTTGACGGCAATTTGATCGACTGCGCCGGTCTCATGCAAAATCTTGCCAAACATCGCCCCCAGCGCCACCACAATCGCCAGGAAACCGAGCGTGCCTCCCATCCCTTTTTCCATAGTCGCGGCGATTTTATCGAGCGGCATACCGGAAAAGAGACCTGCACCAATAGACACCACCATCAAAGCAAGGAAGGCGTGCATACGCGCCTTCATCACTAAAAACAGCAGTAATAAAACGGACCCTACTGCTGTTAAAACAAGCGTTAATGTACTCACTACTTACTGCCCTGGTTAATAACCTCAATGGTGCTGGCGACCACACCGTCCAGTGGTTGATCGATATCGACCACCAGTACATCGCTTTCATTCGCACCTGGTTCTTCCAGCGCTTCAAACTGGGTCACCAGCATCTGCGTTTTGAAGAAGTGGCCTTTACGCGCTTTCAGACGGCTTTCGATAACGTCAAAATCCCCTTTCAGATAGATGAAAGAGAGGTTCGGGTTACCATCGCGCAGCTGGTCGCGATAGACTTTTTTCAGAGCGGAACAGACGATCAGCGAAACCTTGTTGGTACGCTGCATCGCAAAAGCGGCGTCGTTCAGCGCCTGTAACCACGGTTTACGGTCGTCATCGTTGAGTGGCTCACCGGAAGCCATTTTCATGATGTTGCTGCGCGGATGGAGAAAATCGCCATCAAGAAACGCGGCCTGCAGTTGATGCGCCACTTCGCTGGCGACAGCAGATTTACCGCTGCCCGATACGCCCATCAGAACGTAAACGTGGTGATCATGATTAGTCGTGCTCAAAGCGTTGCCCCCACTGGTACAAGAATCTGGAAATTGTTACGGGTAACTGTTATCGGTAACATTGTCCAGCCGGATAAATAGAGAAGCAATATCCATTCGTGCTCGAAGTGTATAAGTGTGAGCTACTTCAAACTTGTTGGCTTAAATAGATCCGCCCGGTGACAAGGTGAAACCTAAATCTAACATTTTAGGTGTGACTGCTTCACCACGGATGCGCGCCAGCAGACGTTCAGCACCAATGCTGCCCATCCGTTCACGCGGCGTGAGCACGCTCGCCAGACGCGGCTCCATCACCTGCCCGATGTCGTGACCGTGGAATCCGGCAATCGCCATGTCATCCGGGATTTTCAGCCCTAAACGCTGGCATTCGAAGGCCGCCCCTACCGCCAGGTCATCGTTGGTACAGAAAATGCCGTCGAGCTGCGGATATTCGCGCCGCGCCTGACGGATGAGTTCAATACCGGAGGAGTAGGAAGAAGACTGTTCCACCATCACGCTGTACGGCACCAGGTTGGCATCGCGCATTGCCTGCTCGTAGCCCCGCTGTTTGATGATAGTACGTTCATCAAGACGTGCGCCAAGATAGGCAACATGACGGTGTCCGCGGGCGATGATAGCGGCAGTCATCTGGCGCGCGGCTTCGAAGTTGTCGAAACCGACGGCGATATCCAGACACGGGGACTGGCTGTCCATCAACTCAACCACCGGGATACCGGCGACCTCAATCATTTTCAGCGTACGAGGCGTATGGCTACGTTCGGTGAGGATCAGGCCATCGATATTCCACGACAGCATCGATTCCAGGCGCTCTTGTTCCATCTCGGGTTTATAGCCGTAGTGCGCGAGCATAGTTTGATAACCATGGGCGTCGGTGACGGCCTCAATGCCGCGTAACACTTCAGCAAAAACCTGGTTTGTGAGAGACGGTAACAACACGCCGATAGCGCGGCTGGTAGCGTTAGAAAGGATATCAGGAGCGCGATTGGGAATATAACCCAGCTCATCAAGTGCAGCGGCAATTTTGCCCCGCAGCGCCACGGAGACCTGCTCCGGGTTACGCAAAAAGCGACTGACCGTCATTTTGGTCACGCCCACGCGGTCGGCTACATCCTGAAGTACGGGTCTTTTCTTTTTCATCGTCCTGAAGCGTTAAAAAGGGATAGATTCCCCCAGTTTACCACGGACGTGCGGAATTAATGACAAACGATGAAAAGCCGGATGTCGACGCTTTCGCGTCTTATCCGGCCTACATCAGGTTACAGCACGTTATACAGGCGGCAGGTCAAACAACAACACTTCGCTGTCGCTGTCGGCATGAATAGAAATTGCCTGTTCATCCCAGATTGCCAGACCATCACTGGTGGTCGCTTTGGTTCCGTTAATGGTGACGTTGCCTTTAACGACCTGGATCCAGACGCGACGTTCAGCGGCAATCTGATGTACCGACTGCTCATCTTTCAGTAACGCCCAGCGGTACAGCTCCATATCCTGGTACACTTTCAGCGAGCCATCGCGGGCATCAGGCGACAGCACCAGTTGTTTACCCTGCGCGGCATCGAAACGGCGCTGTTCATAGCGCGGCGTAATACCGTTTTCCTGCGGCATGATCCAGATCTGATACAGATGCAGCTTCTCAGTATTACTCGGGTTGTACTCCGAGTGACGGATCCCCGTCCCGGCGCTCATAATCTGGAACTCACCGGCAGGAACCTGCTCTTTGTTGCCCATGCTGTCCTGATGCTCCACCGCGCCTTCCAGCACGTAGGTCAGGATTTCCATGTCTTTATGGGGATGAGTGCCAAAGCCCTGACCTGCGTCAATCACGTCATCGTTAATCACACGCAGTGCCGAGAACCCCATAAAGTTCGGGTCATAGTAGTTGGCAAAAGAGAAGGTATGCCAGGAATCGAGCCAGCCATGATTCGCATGACCGCGGTCGTTAGCTTTGCGTAAATAGATCATTGTGTTCACCCCCAGATGTTTTCGATGGAGTAAGTGTGGACTCAATCTGCCTGGGATCATAGAGGGTGAAAATTGACTCCTCTGTTCAAAAAATATGAACAAGCCCAGAGGAGTCGATTAACGCTATTTGGCGAGGGTTATCGTGGCAGGCGTTGCTTGTTCGAAGGCGCGTTCGAGGATCTCCAGGTTGGTTAGAACTTCAGATTCCTTGACGTAATTAGGCGTACCGGCGGTCAGCGTCTGGTACAGCGCATCATAGACGCGACCGTAATCCCCCATCTCCGGCTTCACCTCTTCTTTTACTGTGATGCCATCATCGTTGACATACTCCAGCATTCCGATGGAATCATCAGCAGCGAAACCAGGCTCACCCGGCATGATATTGGCCTTCAGACTGGTTTCCTGCTGGTCGATGCCGTACTTCACAAACGAGCCTTTGGTGCCATGGACGATAAACTTCGGATAGTCAATTTTCACCAGATGACTGGTTTTAACAATGGCTTTCAGGTCGCCGTAAAACAGCTGTGCTTCAAAGGTATCGTCCGGGTTCGCTTTATTACGCAGGCTGCGGATGTCATAGGCCACGTGTTCAGGGCGACCGAACAGCGAGATAATCTGATCCATGGTGTGTACGCCCAGGCCATAAAACGCGCCGTCCTGCGGCAATCCCGGCTTGGTTTCTGCTTCGGGACGGTAGTAATCGAAATGGCTTTCAACCTCAACAATCTTGCCGAGTTTGCCGCTCTCAATCGCCTTTTTGGCGGTAAGGAAGCAGGAATCAAAACGGCGATTCTGGTACGGCGTAACGGTCAGCCCTTTGCTTTGCGCCAGTTCGAACAGCACTTTTGCTTCTGCCAGCGTCGGCGTGAACGGTTTCTCAACCAGCACGTTTTTACCCGCCTCCAGCGCACGTTTGGCGTAGTCAAAATGGCTGTCAGCATGGGTACAAACGATCACTAACTTCACCTGCGGATCGTTTAAGATCTCGTCGAGGTCGCTGGTGAAGTGAATATGTGAATACTGCGGCGCCTGCTCTTCCGGCTTGGCGCTGCGACGGTAGATGTGCGCCACATGCCAGGTATCTTTGCGGTGGAGAACGTAGGGAAGATGGTAGCGGGTGGTACTTTTACCAAAACCAATAAATGCGCAGTGTAAGGTCATGAGACAGTCCTTTTGAAGATGATTATCTACACCATAGCGCAAAGCGGCTGGAGACTGAATCCATCCTGTCATCGTGCCGGATGCGGCATTGCCTTATCCGGCCTACAAAAGCAGTAGCCTCAAGCTCGGGCGTCAGTGGCGCAGGCAGATTATTCACGGCCTGCGCACAGCAACCGGAGCGTACACAGAGTACGTGAGGATTGCGAGCACAGCCCGGGATTAAGCTGACAAGCAAACTAGCCCGAAACCCAGCCCCAAAAAAAAAGCCAGCAAAAGCTGGCTAAAGTAATACTGGAAGCAATGTGAGCAATGTCGTGCTTTCAGGTTCTCCGTAGGGGTTCCCCTGAACGCAGAGCAATAATAATCATTCTCATTCGCACTTGTCTACTTCTTTTTGCAAAAAAATGCAGTTGACGGAATTTTCTTTCTCAGCGAGGGTAAAGACTCAATTAACCCTGAAGGAGATAAGGAATGAGTGAGATAGTGATACGCCACGCTGAACCGAAAGATTACGACGCAATTCGTCAGATCCACGCCCAGCCGGAGGTGTACCACAACACGCTACAGGTTCCTCATCCTTCCCTCGAAATGTGGCAAGCGCGGCTAACCGATCAACCGGGGATCAAACAGCTGGTTGCCTGCATCGATGATATCGTCGTGGGACATCTTTCCATTGCAGTTGCTCAGCGCCCCCGCCGCAGCCACGTGGCCGATTTTGGTATCTGCGTGGATGCCCGGTGGCACAATCGCGGCGTTGCCAGCGCCCTCATCCGCACGATGATCGACATGTGCGACAACTGGCTGCGCGTCGAACGTATTGAACTCACTGTGTTTGTCGATAATGAGCCTGCTGTGGCGGTTTACAAAAAGTACGGCTTTGAAATCGAAGGCACCGGTAAGAAATACGGCCTGCGCAACGGTGAGTATGTTGATGCCTACTTTATGGCACGCGTGAAATAAATTTAAGGGCGAGTCTTATCGCCCTGCTTATTGAAAGGACGCAATAGTGAAAAAGTTTGTTCCCCTGGTTTTGCTGGCCTCGCTCTCCCCTGCTTTTGCCACTACCGTACAAAATCTCGATGCCGTACCCGGTGCCATTCAACATCCTGAAGGTAAACAGATTTTTGCAGAGCAAATGGCAGGGGCAACACCTGCGAAAGGATTTGGTGAACTTCCGCAGGGATTATCAGAGAAACAGTGGATTGGCTGGGTTGCGCCGAACGAAGATCCTAATAATCTGATCCTCACCGGCGCCAAAGCCTGGGGAAAAGACGGTAAATATATTGGCATTGCCTGTTTTGCCGATAATAAGGCTGACGCCGAGCAAGCAAAAAAATACGCGGATAACACCTGCCCGGAAAACTACAGCAACGGACGCGCCAATAAATTATATCTCGGCGTTTTTTCCTGGCAGAACCAACAGCTACAGCCAATTGCCCGCTCGGAAAAACCGTTAAACCAGATCTCAGCGTGGAATAAAGCCGCTGAAAAAGAGAGCGATGATGAGTCCGTCAGACCGCTGGCTTATTATACAAAGTTGGATCTGGCACCGTACCGGATCGCGCCTGATACTCTGGCGTTCGGGGTGCGCGGTGGCTACTCCGATGCCTACTCCGGCGGCGGCGCATTTTATGAAGTGCTGGAGTTGTACACGATCAAAGATAACAAGATAATCAACGTGTTTTCCGACCTTGTTTATCAATATCAGGACATCGCCGGAGACTGGAACCAGGACGGAACGCGACAGCACGACATCAGCGAGAGTAAGTACATCCTGAAATTGCGGTCGGCAAAGACGCAGGGATTTTATGATTTAGAGGTCGTGAACCTGCAGGATAAAAGCAGTCACATATTTCGCTGGTCCGAATCACTGCAACAGTATGTTCCTTAAGGAACTAATAAGGCCTGCAACGTTCAGAATTCTGTAGGTCATCAATATGGAATAAAAAATATCAACACATATTCAATTAATAAGTCAGAGTTATTAAATACATAAACACTTGCCCCATACATTATTTATATTCAGATTATCCTCAGCAAATCCCACTTAAAATGAAACGTTTTGTTTCTGCTATATACGAACGCCATCAAAAAGCGTAATTAAAAATGGAAGAGTAAAAACCTCCGTTTTACGAAAATACGTAATAAAAGGATAAGGATGTCATGAGTGATATCGTCTATCTGATGATTTCAGGGCAGCAACAAGGCGCTATTTCTGACGGATGTGGAACCACTGCATCTGTGGGTAATCGCTGGCAAATCGGACACGAGGACGAAATCTTTGCCTTTTCGCTCGCTAATAGTATAACCAGTACTGGCAAAGGCTCTCAGTTGCACGGGCTACGCTTTTGTAAGCTGATCGATAAAAGCACGCCGTTGTTTATTAATGCGATTAACAACAACGAGCAATTGTTTATGGAGTTTTATTTCTACCGCATCAATAGATTCGGTAGATGGGAGAAGTATTATTATATTCAACTGCGGGGAGCTTTCTTATCCGGTATTCAGCAGCAGTTCAGTGAAAATAGTTTAGATACAGAAACAATAACCATCAGCTATGAATATATCCTCTGCAAACATCTTGTTGCCAACACTGAGTTCAGTTACCTGGCGTTGCCCGAGAACTACAACCGCCTGTTTATCCCCCCTCCAAAAACGCCCACAGACAACGGCCTCAAAACGTTAAACAGCAAAGGGATTGGCAGACTGCTTGCCGCCGGAGGGATCTACAACGGGAATATCGAAGGTTTCAGGGAAACGGCAGAGAAGCTGGGAGGTGATGCGATTAAGGGCTACGATCAGGTCCTGAATGAAAAAACTGCAGGCGCTGCACTTGCAGCAGGTTCTATTTTGTTAGCTAGACGCTCTAATTCTGAAATTTATCAAGAGATTAATATCTATCTTGGAAGATTGAGAGGTGAGCCGAAATTACTCAGTGGCGTAACAATAAAAGAAATAAATTATACCCGAAGAAACCCCACTGAAGCAGCAGTATTGCGAAAGGAATTTAATAGTACCATAAGGAAAAAATTCCTTATTGATCTCGCAAAAAATCCAAGTTTAGTGAGTAGATTTAACTCAAATGACTTTTTAAGAATGAGTAATGGGAATACGCCTTATAACTATAGTGTTCACCATAAGTTACCATTAGATGATGGAGGAACAAACAACTTTGATAATTTAATATTAATAGAAAATGAGCCTTATCACAAAGTATTTACCAATATGCAATCCAATGTAACAAGAACAATGTTACCAGGTGAAAGCAAAACAACATTCTGGGCTATCCCATCAGGCTCAATTTATCCACTCAAATAGCAATCCAGGATTAAATAAAAATGAAAATTGAATTTCTCTTAGTTGAATTAAAAAAGATGATGGATGAGTTCGATTACCCTATAGAAGACGCCATAAAGAACGCCTTTGTTGAAAGCATCACAAAAAGAAACTCTGAAACTGAAACATCACCGATACTCGAACAATTATGCAATGAAGTCTGCATATTATTCTCTAATCAACCTGATTATTTAACATTCTTAGAAACAATGGATGGGTTTGAGTATAACGGATTAAGAATTTTCAGTCTTTCAATACCGGAACCTTTAGTTAAGAACTTATTTATCATGAACGAATTTTATAGAAATAATGATGACTATATAAACCCTGATATCGCAGAACGATTAGTCATTGGTGATGATAGTATTTCGTTATTCACCTATGATACTAAAACCTGTTTTTTTGAAATTAGAGATAACATTGGCACTGACAATGTATTTGGAACATTTAAATCCTTCACTGAATTTTTAAATGCAATTTTAGATACTGTTCGTTAATAAAGACAAGAACACACAATGAAAAAAATACCGTTAGACGTTTTAGAGAAAAGAGCAAAAGAAATAATCAGGAATACATTAGGTGATTATATATTGCCAGACGATATATTTTCGCAATTGGTATTAGGGACAATTATTGATGGCGATGACAGAGTTTTTGTTTTATTCATACCTAAAGAACTAGCAAAAGATGCAATAGATATTCTCAGAATAAGAATGAATATTTACTCTGGGGAGGATTTTGTTGAATATATTGGGCTTGAGCGAAAAAAGAAGTAGATCAACGATAACATTTCGTACAGTCAGGAGGATCTTTATGATCACTTACGAAGAAGCCATAAACAAAGCCAATAAATATCTTTACGATGAGGATGCTCCTGTCGTCATCACTCTCCACGGACGGTTTGCAGAAGGTTGGTTTTTTTGCTTCGAATCGAGGGAATACCTCGAAACCGGAGACAACGCTTCCCGCCTGGCAGGAAATGTGCCTTTCATCATCGATAAAGATAGCGGTGAAATCGTTGATTTAGGTACTGCCTGGCCGCTGGAGAAATATTTAAAAGACTACGAAACGAGCAAAACAACACGAAGCTAAGCTCACTCGGATACGATCAACTATGATAACTGAAACAGAATTTAACGTACTGAAAGTTATGGCCGAAAAAGATATTAACTGGAACTGGATAGCTCTGGATCGTGCGCTTTATACGAGAAACGTTCCTGGATTTGGTAACGTTGCGAATATCGTAACGAGCCTTGTCAATAGCGGATTGGTTGATGTTGTATATGGCGAAGATAAATCAAGACCACGCTACAAAGTAGCCCAAAATGGCTTTAACTTGATCAAAGAGCAACAGCATCTTTTTTAGTTTGAAATATTATGTTCGCTAAAAATTAAACTGTCCAAATCAGCCCTCTCCCACCGAAGAGGGCCATTATCCTTAGTATCCCGCCGTTAAATCATCCACGGAACGTGGGTCGGATGCGCCATACAGTGCACCATCCGGTCCTACCATAATGCTCTGCGTGCTGCCCATCGCTTCCTTCAGCGCGACTTTCTGCCCTTTCTGCTCCAGCAGCTTAATGGTGTCCGGGCTAAACCCTTTCTCAACGCGCAGTTCATCCGGCAACCACTGATGATGGAAGCGCGGCGCGTTGGTTGCTTCGGCGACATTCATTCCAAAATCAATGCTGTTGACTACCATTTGCAGCACGGTAGTGATGATTCTGCTCCCGCCAGGGCTGCCGGTAACCAGCCAGGTTTTCCCGTCTTTTACCACGATAGTCGGCGACATCGATGACAGCGGACGCTTCTTAGGCCCAACCGCGTTGGCATCACCGCCCACCAGTCCATAAACGTTTGGTACGCCCGGCTTAGCGGAGAAATCGTCCATTTCGTTATTAAGCAGAATGCCGGTGTTACCCGCCACAATCCCGGTGCCGAAGGTGGTGTTCAGCGTATACGTCACCGCCACGGCATTACCGTCTTTATCCACCACCGAGAAATGGGTGGTCTGATTGCTTTCATACGGCGCGAGCTTGCCAGGTTTGATCTGGCTGGAAGGCTTAGCCTTGTTGATATCAATTTGATCGGCAAGCGATTTGGCATAGGCTTTATTGGTCAGCGCCTGCCACGGCACCTTCACAAAATCCGGGTCGCCCAGATACTCCGAGCGGTCGGCGTAGGCATATTTCTCCGCTTCAGCCATTACCTGCATGGCATCGGCGCTGCCAAACCCGTACTTCTTCATATCAAAGTTTTCGAGAATATTGAGGATCTGCACGATGTGAATCCCGCCTGAGGACGGCGGCGGCATAGAGAATACCTGATACCCGCGATAGTCGCCGCTAATCGGCGTACGCTCA
>NZ_SZWR01000023.1:109337-111215 GCF_005280875.1 Citrobacter sp. wls827 | reverse complement strand
AGGCGGCTAAGTCCTCTTTCGTCATCAGCCCGCCGTTTTTCTGCATTTCCTCCGCAATCTGATCGGCAATCGCCCCTTTATAAAACGCATCCGGACCATTTTCGGCAATCATCTCGAGGCTTTTCGCCAGGTTCGTTTGCACCAGCCTGTCGCCCTTTTTCAGCGGCTCGCCGTCTTTCCAGAAAATGGCTTTACTGTTCTCGTGATTAGGGATCACTTCGCTGCCATAGGTTTTCAGATCGTCGGCCAGCGCGTCGTTAACCACAAAGCCTTCTTCCGCCAGCTTCATTGCCGGGCGCACGACTTTGTTCAGCGGCATCGTGCCGTATTTCTCCAGCGCCAGCGAGAAACCCGCCACGGTACCCGGCGTACCGGATGCCAGATGTGAGGTTAGCGACTTTTTCGCATCGGCGTTGCCCTGTTCATCAAGGAACATATCACGGGTCGCGCCAGCGGGAGCCATTTCACGAAAATCGATCGCCTTGGTGTTACCGTCTTTGGTACGCAGCAGCATAAACCCACCGCCGCCCAGATTACCCGCCTGTGGATGCGTCACCGCCAGCGCGTAGCCCACGGCAACAGCGGCATCAACGGCATTCCCGCCCTGTTTCAGAATATCCACCCCAACCTGGGTGGCTAAAGCATCTACGGAAGCCACCATCCCCTGTTGCGCGCGAACGGGATGGAACACATCTTCCTCGACACCGTAGGATACCGGCGGTGGCGCAGCCGGCGCGGCAGCCACGCTAAAACAACTTCCTGAGAGCAGAGCAGCAATGGCTACCCAGCGTAAAAACGTCGGTTTTATCATCGTTATTCTCCAGATGTACGGGGGTCGGCCCCCACTAAGCCTGGTGCATAACTCTGAAATAATCATCGTAACGGCGAGAAAGGAGTAAACTTAAACGATCCCCGAGAGGAGAAAAGCGATGAAACGACTCTTACTTTTAGCCATGCTCTTGCCGTTTGCTGGCTTTGCACAGCCCATCAACACCATGAATAACCCGAATCAACCCGGTTATCAGATCCCGAGTCAGCAGCGTATGCAAACCCAAATGCAATCACAGCAGATTCAGCAGAAAGGGATGCTCAACCAGCAGTTGCAAACGCAGACGCGCATGCAGCAACAGCATATGGAAAACCAAATCAACACGAACACCCAGCGCGTGCTGCAGTCTCAGCCGGGCGAGTTGAATCCTGGACAGCAGCAAATGCTGCCTAACAGTAACGGTGGGATGTTGAGTGGAACCCGTAATCCGGACAGCTCGCTCAATAAGCAACATATGCTGTCGGAGAAAAAGAACGGCGACATGCTGAAGCCCTCCAGCACGCCGCAACCTAACGTTCCGTTAAAAACAATTGGGCCTTAACTGGGCTGGAAATCCGGGCCAATCGTATCAATGGCATCGGTACAGATGCAGTCCACACCCCAGCGCAGCAGTTCTGCCGCGCGCTGGGGTCGGTTGACGGTATACACCAGAATACGTAGCCCCGCATCGCGCAGCGCATCCACGCGCGCCTCATCCAGCAGCTTATGATTAAGATGAATAGAGACGCAGCCAAGCCGCGTGGTCAGCTCGCGCCAGTCTTCGCGCCATTCATCCAGCAGCAAACCTCTCGGCAGTTCAGGCACCGCCTGTTGCGCCGCTTCAAGCGCGTCAATTTCAAAGGATGACAACAGTGGTGGCGTCATTCCCGCCCACAGTTCCCGCGCGGCCAGCGCCACGACCTTCCCGGTGAGCGCCCCCGTCCCGGTGGTGGGTTTGATCTCAATATTTGCCATCATGCCGTGCTGGCGACAGCGCTCAGCAACTTGCGAGAGCAGCGGCAACGGTTCGCCTTTAAACTCACCGCTAAACCAGCCGCCGGCATCCACGC
>NZ_SZWR01000023.1:101469-109280 GCF_005280875.1 Citrobacter sp. wls827 | reverse complement strand
AGTTCAGCTCGCCAGCCACGCCCCAGCCGTTGCTGGTGCGTTCCAGGTTGTCGTCATGCAGTAAGAAGATCTCACCGTCTTTCGACAATTTAGCGTCAAACTCAATCATGGTATGCCCGTATCGCGCCCCCACGTCGATCGCCGCCAGGGTATTTTCCGGTGCCAGCTTACCGCCGCCACGATGGGCGACAATATGGGGGTAAGGCCAGTTACTCATACACGTTGTCCTGTTTCGCCATCAAAAAGATGCAGATGATTTTCTGGCAGATGCAGCCACAGCGTGCTGCCTGCCGTCGGGCGATGCTGATGCGCCAACCGCACCACTAGCTTTTGCTCCCCCCAACGTCCATGTGCCAGATTATCCGCACCCAGCATTTCCAGCGTGTCGACGACCAGCGGCACGCCGCCTTCAGCCTGCGAGCTTAGCGCAATATGCTCCGGGCGGATACCCAGCGTCATGTTACGCCCAATACACTCCCTGGCGCTTCTGCCGATGGGCAACGTCATGCCGCCCTCCAGCTCAAAATGGGTACCCGCAGCGCTGATGCGCCCGTCGAGCAGATTCATCGCCGGGCTGCCGATAAAGCTCGCCACAAAGCGGCTGGCAGGCTTTTCATACACCTCAACCGGCGTCCCTACCTGCTCGGCAATGCCTTTGTTCATCACCATCACCCGTTGGGCGAGGGTCATCGCTTCAACCTGGTCGTGCGTCACGTATAGCGAAGTGGTTTTCAGTCGGCGATGCAGATGTTGTAACTCCAGACGCATCTGTACGCGCAGCTTGGCGTCAAGGTTAGAAAGTGGCTCATCGAACAGGAATACCGCCGGGTCACGCACAATCGCTCGTCCCATCGCTACGCGCTGGCGCTGGCCGCCGGAAAGTTCGCGCGGACGACGTTTGAGCAGCTCACCCAGTTCGAGAATACGCGCCGCCTCTTTCACCCGCTCAGCAATATGCTCCTTGCCCATCCCGCGGATTTTCAGCCCCCAGGCCATGTTTTCTTCCACGCTCATATGCGGGTAGAGAGCATAGTTTTGAAAGACCATCGCAATGCCGCGATCCTTCGGCTCCATCTCGGTGACGCGTTTATTATCAATCCAGATATCGCCGCCGCTTACCCGTTCAAGCCCGGCCACCATCCGCAACAGCGTAGACTTTCCGCAGCCGGATGGGCCAACCATCACGATAAATTCCCCGTCCGCGACGTCCATCGTCAGCGGTTTAATCACCTGGGTTTTGCCGTCCCAGCTTTTGGTTACTGCCTGTAGTTTTAAACCAGCCATTTTTATTTCTCACTGTCCACTAAACCACGCACAAACGCGCGCTGCATGGCTAACACGATGATTACCGGAGGGATGAGCGTCAGCAGCATGGCTGCCATTACCTGGTTCCACTGCGTGGTGCCTTCACCGGTGGCAATCATGCCTTTGATACCCGCCACCGCAGTGCCCAAATTGACGTCGGTAATAATTAACAACGGCCACAGATACTGGTTCCAGCCGTAGATAAAGGTGATCACGAACAGCGCCGCCAGATTGGTTTTTGACAACGGTAGTACGATATCGCGGAAAAAACGCATTGGTGACGCGCCGTCAATACGCGCCGCCTCAACCAGTTCATCCGGTAGGGTCATAAAGAACTGACGGAACAGGAAAGTCGCTGTCGCAGATGCCATCAACGGCAGCGTCAGACCCGCATAGCTGTCGAGCATCTTCAGGTTGGCGATCACTTCTACCGTCGGGAAAATACGCACCTCAACCGGTAGCATCAGGGTGATAAAAATCATCCAGAAGAACAGGTTGCGCAGCGGAAAGCGGAACCAGACGATGGCGAATGCGGAGAGCATAGAAACGGTAATTTTCCCTACCGTAATGCTGAACGCCATGATGAAACTGTTGAGCATCATCAGCCAGAACGGTGCGCTGTTGACGCCCACGCCGTTAACCCAGATGTATTTCATGTTTTCCAGCAGCTGTGTACCGGGAACCAGCGTCATCGGCGTCTCAAACACCGCTTTATTGTCCAGCGTCGCCGCGACAAACGCGACGTACAGCGGAAACAGGATCACCATGATCCCCATAATCAACATGGCATGGCTGAATATTGTCAGCCCACGACGGTTCTCAATCATTGGTAACGCACCTTACTTTCCACATAGCGGAACTGCACCACCGTCAAAATAATGACCAGGAACATCAGCACCACAGATTGTGCAGCGGAAGAAGCCAGATCCAGCCCGACAAAACCTTCGCGATAGATCTTATAAATCAGCGTCGTGGTCGCCTGTACCGGCCCGCCTGCAGTGGCAGCATCAATCACCGGGAAGGTGTCAAAGAAGGCATACACCAGATTCACCACCAGCAGGAAGAAGCTCACCGGGGCAATGAGCGGCAGCGCCAGTTTAAAGAAGCGGCGAACCGGCCCCGCACCGTCAATCGCGGCGGCTTCGATCAGTGAGCGCGGAATAGACTGCAGTGCGGCAAAGAAGAACAGGAAGTTGTAACTAATCTGCTTCCAGACCGACGCGAACACCACCAGGAACATTGCCTGACCGCTGTTTTGCGCATGGTTCCAGTCATAGCCAAACTCACCGAGAAAATGGGTAATCAACCCGCGCCCGGGGTTAAACAGGAAGATCCACAATACGGCAGCAACGGCGGGCGCAACGGCGTAAGGCAACAGCATCAGCGTTTGGTAAAAACGGCTGCCGCGCACCACGTAATTCACCAACGCCGCAAAAAATAACGACACCAGCAGACCGCTTACCGTGACTAACGTACTGAACTTAATGGTGGTCCAGAATGAGTCGAGGTAGTACGGGTCATGAAACAGCGCGACAAAGTTTTCCAGTCCGACAAACTGGCTGGAAAGACCAAACGGATCAACGGATTGTAGCGAGTACCACAGCGCTTCACCGGCAGGCCAGATAAAGAAAATAACGGTGATAACCAGCTGCGGAGCCACCAGTAAATAGGGAAGCCAGCGCGAACGGAACACCGGACGGGATGAAGACATGGAGGTTTGATTCCTGAACAGCGCCGGATGGCGCTACGCTTATCCGGCCTACGCGCATTTGTAGGCCGGGTAAGGCGCAGCCGTCACCCGGCATTTCACATTACGATTTGGTCGATTGCTCAAAGCGACGCAGTAACTGATTGCCACGCTCAACGGCGGCATCCAGCGCCTGCTGCGGGGTTTTCTTCCCGGTCCAGACGCTTTCCAGCTCTTCATCCACGATGGTGCGGATCTGCGGCATGTTGCCCAGACGCAGCCCTTTGGTGAACGGCAACGGCGGCTTGTTCAGCATCTGGCGGGTGGCGATATCAGCCCCAGGGTTCTTCTCATAGAAGCCCTGCTCACGGGTCAGATCGTAGGCCGCGGTTGTGATCGGCAGATAGCCAGTCTTCTGATGCCATTCGGCAGCAATCTCAGGCTTCGCCAGGAAGTTGAGGAACTTCGCCACGCCTTCGTAGGTGGGTTTGTCTTTGCCCTGCATCACCCACAGGCTGGCTCCACCGATAATGGCGTTCTGCGGCGCGCCCTTCACATCGGCATCGTACGGCATCATCCCGACGCCATAGTTGAATTTCGCGTAATGGCGGATGTCAGCCAGAGAACCGGAAGAGGCGGTGGTAATGGCGCAATCCCCGTTGTAGAACTTCTCGGTCGACTCATCTTTACGCCCGAAGTAGCTGAAATCGCCTTTTTTGTTCAGCTCTTCCAGCAGAGCGATATGCTTCACCTGTTCCGGTTTATTGAACTCCAGCACCGCGTCAGTACCGTCAAAGCCATTGTTTTTGGTTGCTACCGGCAGACCGTTCCAGGCACTGAAGTTTTCAATCTGAATCCACCCCTGCCAGCCACTGGCGTAGCCGCACTTCATGCCTGCCGCTTTCAGTTTCGCGGTGTATTCCGCCAGGTCCTGCCAGGTTTTCGGCGGCTGCTCAGGGTCTAAACCGGCTTTTTTGAAGGCATCTTTGTTGTAGTACAGCACCGGAGTGGAGCTGTTAAACGGCTGGGAGAGCAGATGTCCACTTTTAGAGTCGGTGTAATACCCGGAAACCGTCGGGACGAACTGAGATTCATCGAAGTTAATGCCAGCCTCTTTGAATACTTCATAGACCGGTTTAATGGCTTTCGAGGCCATCATTGTTGCCGTACCCACTTCATAAACCTGCAGCAGCGCAGGCGCGTTTCCGGTACGGAAAGCGGCAATACCTGCGCTCAGGCTCTGCTCGTAGTTGCCTTTGTACTGCGGAACAATTTTGTAGTCGGGATTGGCGGCATTAAAACGTTGCGCCAGAGAATCAACTTCTTTACCCAGTTCGCCTTCCATTGAGTGCCAGAATGGGATGGTGGTGACCGCCAGTGCCTGACCTGCAAACGCCAGGCTAAGTGCCAGTCCTAAAGCTGTATGTCGTAACGATATCATCGGTTATCTCTCTTGTTGTGCCGGATGCGCGATATCACGCGTTTTATGCTCGCGGGGGTAACATGACATGCTCGAATGACAGAAAAATAACTTTTTTATTACAAAAAAAAGATAGTAAGGCGACAAACAGATGGCAAGGCGGTGAAAGCGTAGTGACAGGAAAATGCGGGGTGGTGCACAACAAAGCCGGGTAGCGGTATGCTTTACCCGGTGAATAAAGAAGGTTTTGTCACCCTGGTAAGATCAGGCAGGCTGTGCAAACGTGAATTCCAGCGCCAGACCCAGGATCTGCATACCATGAATGTTATCTTCCGGAGATATCGCCACCAGGCTTTCCAGAAACTTGAGTCGCCGTGACTGGGCGTTGATGATGAGTTTTCCCCGTAATGCAGGAAGCTTCAGCGAAGAGATGGGATAAACCACGCGCCCACAGACTTCCACCGGCAGCTTGCGCAAATCGACTTGCTGAAGCACGCCCACAGAGGAATACAGCAGCGCTACAGGCGTTACGGCGAGCAATGGTGATGGACTAATACTGACAAAATCCAGCAGGAGTTCTGGACGCAGATAGTTCAGCCCATTAAAGGAAACCGTGACGCCATCAATTGCGGGCATGGGCTGCACATTAGTTTGATGCGGTGAATCATTCATGCAATTACCATTGATATAAAATATAAATCAAGCTATTGATTATACAGAATATAGTGCACAAATGCTGGGACAGAACTCGCAATCCTTGCAGGTATGAATGATTGCGTTTCCAGTCTTACTCTCTTCGCCAGCGGCGTTCATATTCGTTCTGTAAACGCTGCTGTTCCCGCCGCTCACGGTCACGCTGGATATCCGATTTTTCATCTTCCCAGCCCGGACACACAGAACTGCTGAATACCTCGCAGGGTGAATTGGATTGTGCTGACGGGTTGACCGGCTTTTCTTGCCAGATTGCAGGATCGCGCGGATCGAAAGTTTGCTCTTTCACTGCCTGCGCACTGAATGAGCCGGCCAATAGTAGACTTCCAATAGCCATACAGGCACCTGAACGTGTCATCCTTTCTCCATGTTCATTTTTATTATTGATAATCATTATCAATAATAACATAGCGCAATAAAAAAGGGGCCTGATGAGCCCCTTGTCTATTTAGATAACTGTTAACCGCCCAAATAAGCGCTACGCACCGCTTCGTTAGCCAGCAATGCATCACCGGTATCTTCCAGCACCACGTGGCCGTTTTCCAGCACGTACCCACGGTCGGCGAGTTTCAGTGCCTGGTTGGCGTTTTGTTCGACGAGGAAAATCGTCATCCCCTGCTCGCGCAGTTGCTCAATGGTGTTAAAGATCTGCTGGATGATAATCGGCGCCAGACCCAGCGACGGTTCATCAAGCAGTAGCAGCCTCGGCTGGCTCATCAGCGCACGGCCTATCGCCAGCATCTGCTGTTCGCCGCCGGACATGGTTCCCGCACGTTGAATACGGCGCTCATGCAGGCGAGGAAACAGGTCATACACCCACTTGATGCGTTCCTGAAACTGGCCTTTCTCGGCAAAGAAACCACCCATCGCCAGGTTCTCTTCCACCGTCATACGGGAAAACACGCGACGCCCTTCCGGGACAATCGCCACCGCTTCACGCATGATTTTTGCCGTCTGCCAGTCGGTAATATCTTTACCATCAAAGACAATACGCCCACTTGTTGCCCGAGGATCGCCGCACAGCGTTCCGAGCAGCGTGGTTTTCCCCGCACCGTTGGCACCGATAAGCGTCACGATTTCACCCTGGTTGATATACAAGCTGACATCGTGCAGAGCCTGGATCTTGCCGTAGTGGGCGTTGACGTTGTCAAAAGACAACATGACTTTTTCCATCTTATGCCTCACCACCATTATGCTTCGCCTAAATAGGCGCGGATCACGTCCGGGTTGTTACGAATCTGCTCCGGTGTCCCGTTCGCCAGCGGCGTACCCTGGTTCACCACGTAAATACGGTCTGAAATGCCCATCACCAGCTTCATGTCGTGCTCAATGAGCAGGATGGTGGTGTCGTGATGATCGCGCAGCTCAGCAATCAGCTCATCCAGCTCTTTGGTTTCTTTCGGGTTAAGACCCGCAGCAGGTTCATCGAGCATCAGAATTTCCGGCTGAGTGACCATGCAACGGATAATCTCAAGACGGCGCTGGTCACCATAGGCCAGGTTGCTCGCCTGTCGGTTAGCATGCTGCAGCAGGCCGATACGATCAAGCCAGGTGGCGGCGCGGTCCAGCGCGTCATCCTGCGCGCGGCGAAAAGCAGGGGTTTTTAGCAGCCCGGAGAAAACCCCAGCTTTCAGTTGCTGATGCTGCGCCACCAGCAGATTTTCAATCACCGTCATTTCGCGAAACAGACGTACGTGCTGGAAAGTACGCACCACGCCCATACGCGCAATTTGCTGGCCCGGCAGCCCTTCAAGGTGCTGGTCGCGCAGCTTAATCGTCCCTCCGGTCGGCTTATAGAACCCGGTCAGGCAGTTGAAGACCGTGGTTTTCCCCGCGCCGTTCGGGCCAATCAGGGAGACTATCTCTTTTTTATGCAAATCCAGAGACACATTGTTGACTGCCAGCAGGCCGCCAAAACGCATCATCAGGCCGCTAACCGATAATAATGGCTGACTCATGCCTGCTCTCCTTTTGCTTCCCCGTTTTTCAGCTTCAACTGTGGACGGGTCATCGGCAGCAAGCCCTGCGGACGCCAGATCATCATCAGTACCATTAAACCACCCAGCATTAACATGCTGTATTCATTGAAATCACGCATCAGCTCGCGTGACACCACCAGCAGGATGGCCGCCAGGATCACCGCAAACTGTGAGCCCATTCCGCCCAGTACCACAATCGCCAGCACAAAAGCCGACTCGGCAAAGGTGAAGGATTCCGGGCTGACAAAGCCCTGGCGCGCGGCAAACAACGTACCGGCAAAACCGGCGAACGCGGCGCTGATGGTAAAGGCGGTCAGCTTGATGCGCGTAGGGTTTAAGCCCAGTGAACGGCAGGCGATTTCATCTTCACGCAACGCTTCCCATGCACGGCCCAGCGGCATACGCAACAGGCGGTTGATGACAAACAGCGAGAAGACCACCAGCAGCAGCGCCACCAGGTAGAGGAAAATGACGCGGTCAGAGGGATCGTACTTGACGTTAAAGAAGTTGCTGAAGGTATCCCAGCCGCCTTCACGGGCGGTACGGCTAAACTCCAGACCGAAAAAGGTCGGTTTCGGGATCTGGCTGATACCGTTCGGGCCACCGGTGACTTCAGTATTATTGAGCAACAGGATACGCACGATTTCGCCAAAGCCTAAGGTCACTATTGCCAGGTAGTCGCCGCGCAGACGCAGAACCGGGAAGCCAA
>NZ_SZWR01000023.1:88242-101418 GCF_005280875.1 Citrobacter sp. wls827 | reverse complement strand
ATCCTGCCGCCGCCGATACCAGTCCCGCCAGCGGCAAACAGGTCCAGAAACCAAGACCGTAATAGTGGTTCAGCAGCGCAAAGGTGTACGCACCAATGGCGTAGAAGCCGCCGTAGCCCAGCACCAACAGGCCGGAAAGCCCCACCACCACGTTTAAGCCGAGGCCGAGGATGATATAAATCATCGTCAGCGTGGCGATATCCACCGTGCCGCGCGACACCATAAACGGCCACGCCACGGCAATCACCAGCAGCGCCACCAGGAACAGCTTCTGTTTAACGGTGGAGCCGTCAATCGCCGGCAGAATAAACTTCGGCCCGGAGACGCTCTTCAGGCTCTTCTGGAAAACGGGACGCAGCAGTTGGAAAAGAAAGACCACGCCAGTGCCGATAAACACCCACTGCCAACGGATATCCGAGGCGGTATCGACCACCAGCTTGGTACCGTCCAGCTCTAACTGAACGCCCATAAAGACGCCCGCCAGGACGAAGAACATGGCGGCAGAGAGCAGCGCCATTGCAAAATGCATCGGTTTCATACTTTCTCTACCTCCGGGCGACCCAGAATACCGGTCGGCATCACCAGCAGCACCAGAATCAGCAGCGCGAATGAAACGACGTCTTTGTATTCAGTACTCAGATAAGCAGAGGAGAGCGCTTCCGCGACGCCCAGAATCAGGCCGCCGATCATCGCCCCTGGAATACTACCGATACCGCCAAGCACCGCCGCAGTAAAGGCCTTCATCCCGGCCATAAAGCCAATATAGGGGTTAATTACGCCGTAGAACTGTCCAAGCAACACACCTGCTACTGCCGCCATTGCTGCGCCAATCACAAAGGTCAGCGCAATCACGCGATCGGTGTTGATGCCGAGCAGGCTGGCCATTTTCAGGTCTTCCGCGCAGGCACGGCAGGCGCGCCCCATACGGGAATAACGGATAAACAGCGTCAGCGCCAGCATCGCCAGGAAGGTTACAATCCAGATAACCAGCTGCATGGTGGTGATGGAAGCAGAGAAGTTTTCGCTACTGCCAACGGTCCACTGGCCATTAAACAGGCTGGGCAGTGCCACATCGCGCGAGCCTTCAGTGAGGCTGACGTAGTTTTGCAGGAAGATGGACATCCCGATAGCGGAAATTAGCGCAATCAGGCGCTTGGAGCTGCGCACGGGCCGATACGCCACGCGTTCAATGCTCCAGCCGTAGGCGCTGGCAATCACAATCGCGCCGACGAAGCCCGCCGCGACCAGTAGCCAACTGGAATCAATGCCCATCATCATTAGCGCGGCGATGATCATAAAGGAGACATAACTGCCGATCATATACACCTCGCCGTGGGCGAAGTTGATCATGCCGATAATGCCGTACACCATCGTGTAGCCGATGGCGATCAGCGCGTAGGTGCTTCCCAGCGTGACGCCGTTAAACATCTGCTGCAAGAAATAGAGGAACTGCTCGGACATAAGGTAACCTTTCTTAACCCGCCCGTTTTACACGGGCGGTGGGATAACTCGTCTTCAGGTATTACTTCGCGACGGTCGATGAACCATCCGCGTGCCACTGGAAGACACCAAACTCAAATCCCTTCAAATCGCCTTTTTCGTCCCATTTCAGCGGCCCAATCACGGTATCAGCCCCGTGTGCTTTCAGATCTTTCACCAGGTCCAGCGGCTCTTTGCTACCGCTACGATCCATTGCTGTCGCCAATGACTGGACGGCTGCATAAGTGATCCACACGTACGGTCCAGTTGGATCTTTCTTGTCAGCTTTGAGCGCATCGACGATAGCTTTATTCGCCGGATCCTGGTCATAGCGTTTTGGCATGGTCACCAGCATGCCTTCAGCGGCATCACCAGCAATGTTAGACAGTGAGGCATTTCCCACGCCCTCTGGTCCCATAAACTGGGTTTTCAGGCCAACTGAACGTGCCTGACGCAGCATTTGCCCCATTTCCGGGTAGTAGCCACCGTAATAAACGAAGTCGATATTTTCTTTTTTCAGGCGGGCGATCAGCGCAGAAAAATCTTTTTCCCCGGCAGTGATACCGTCAAAGAAAACGATGTTGGCTTTACCTGCTTTCAGGCTGTCCTGCACCGAACGCGCCAGGCCTTCACCGTACTGCTGTTTGTCATGAATGATGGCGATACGCTGTGGCTTCACCTGCTCCAGGATGTATTTCGCGGCGGTCGGCCCCTGAGAGGAATCCAGGCCCGCTGTACGCATAATGTGAGCGTAACCGCGCTGCGTCAGCTCCGGGTTAGTCGCTCCCGGAGAAATCATCAGAATGCCTTCGTCTTCGTAAATATCTGATGCCGGTTGAGTCGATGAAGAACACAGGTGGCCAATTACGTACTGAATGCCGTCGTTGACGATTTTGTTCGCGACGGCAACGGCCTGTTTCGGATCGCAGGCATCGTCATATTCCACGGCGACCAGCTTGTCGCCTTTGATCCCACCTTTGGCATTGATATCTTTAATCGCCTGACGTGCGCCATTAAATTCCATATCGCCCCACTGCGCGACCGGACCTGACATCGCGCCAACAACAGCGACCTTGATATCCTCCGCCATGACAGCGTGCGACATTGCCAGTGCTATCACCCCTGCGATGATTGTTTTCGCATTCCGTTTCATTACCTGAATCCCCATTCGTGACGTAATTAATATTTTGTATTTATGTGGTTAAAAAGCAGTCTGTGCTTTTTTTGAACTGCACTATTTTTACCAGTCTCATTAATGGTTTAGCGCAGTCATTTAAGCAAAATCAGGCTAAAATCTCTATTTTTCAGTCGATTAAGAAAAGATAATATTCTGCTTTTCACTATAGATAAACAAAAAAAAGCACGTTTGTCAGCATAAAATAACGGTACAAAGAGCCGAATAAAATGCTGCATTCCAGGGTATTATTCTGCCTGTTTTTCAATCTCTACGGTTTCAAACTGTCATTACTGTTGTTACAAAATTATTAATCTGGTTATTCACATAAAAAAGAGAAAGCATCCGGACGAATTATTTCGGTACACTCATTCCATCTTTTGTGATTTGGACATGCTGTTAATGAAGCTGACCATCGTTCGTTTAGAAAACTTCAGTGATCAGGATCTCATCGATCTTGGCAAAATCTGGCCGGAATATTCCGCCTCATCATTAAGCGTAGATGAAACGCACCGGATCTATGCAGCACGCTTTAACGAGCGCCTGCTTGGCGCAGTACGTGTCACCCTGAGCGGTACGCAAGGTGCACTGGATTCCTTACGTGTACGCGATATCACCCGTCGTCGTGGCGTTGGGCAGTATTTGGTTGAAGAAACTCTCCGCGAAAACCCGGACGTGAGTTCATGGTGGATGGCCGACGTCGGCGTGGAAGACCGCGGCGTGATGGCCGCGTTTATGCAGGCATTAGGGTTTACGGCCCAGGAGAATGGCTGGGAAAAAAGATAAAAAAGCCGGATGGCGCTGACGCTTATCCGGCCTACATGCTGGGAGAAAAAATAAAAAACCACCTCGCAATTTTCCAAGAATTTCGCGCTGCAGGAAGGCGGCAAGTTATGAAGTCCCCGGGAGCTTACAGAAGTAAGTGACCGGGGTTGAATAACACAGCCAACGCACCTGCAGCGCAAAAGGCGCCGGGAAAATTACTTGGCGTCTGTCGCCGTCCCGTTGGCATGCCAGTCAAACACGCCAAATTCGAAGCCTTTCAGGTCGCCCTTCGCATCCCATGACAGAGGCCCCATTACGGTTTCCACTGAGTTTGCTTTCAGGTATTTGGCAATTTCAGCCGGGTCGTCAGACTGGTTCAGACCGGCCTGCAAGGATTGCAGCGCGGCGTAGGTGGTCCATACGAATGCACCGCTCGGATCCTGTTTCTTGGCTTTGATCGCATCCACAATCGGTTTGTTCGCCGGAACCTGATCGTAGTTCTTCGGCTTCGTTACCAGTAAGCCTTCTGCAGACTCACCCGCGATGTTAGACAGCGACACGTTCGCTACCCCTTCAGGTCCCATAAACTGAGTTTTCAGACCCGCGGCGCGAGACTGGCGCAGGATCTGCCCCATTTCCGGATGGTAACCGCCGTAGTAAACGAAATCGATATTCTCTTTCTTCAAACGCGCCACCAGCGTAGAGAAATCTTTCTCACCGGCGGTGATCCCGTCAAAGAACACCACGTCAGCGTTAGCCTTCTTGAGGTTGTCCTGCACGGAACGCGCCAGGCCTTCACCGTACTGTTGTTTGTCGTGAACGATCGCAATGCGCTTCGGCTTCACTTTTTCAACGATATATTTGGCGGCCGTTGGGCCCTGATCGGAATCCAGACCAGTGGTACGTAACACCAGGTTATAGCCGCGTGCGGTCAGCTCTGGCGCCGTTGCCGCTGGGGTAATCATCAGAATGCCTTCGTCTTCATAGATATCTGACGCAGGCTGAGTGGAGGAAGAACACAGGTGGCCGATAACGTATTTAATCCCGTCGTTGACCACTTTGTTAGCAACCGCTACCGCTTGTTTCGGGTCACAGGCATCGTCATATTTCACCATGACCAGTTTGTCGCCTTTCACGCCGCCTTTGGCATTGATATCTGCAATCGCCTGCTCTGCGCCAGTAAATTCCTGATCGCCATACTGCGCTACCGGACCGGACATCGCGCCGACGACAGCAACTTTAATATCCTTAGCAAACGCCATATTGCTCAAAGACAGGGCGATACATCCTGCCAATAACGCTTTACCCTTCATATTCATCCTGACAATCCCCATTATTGTGGTTATTACGTGTGTTGTGATGTTGTTGTTCAGCACTTTATTTCAATTATTGGATAGCTGCCCGTGCTTTAGCAGCATACTCTGCTAAAACATACCCGATTTTTATTATTTTGGAATAGCTAAATTTGACATGCAGATAACAACTTGATGACAAAAAGCATAAACGTCAGGAGAGAGGGGGAGAGATAAAAACAAAAAACCCCGGATTTTCATCCAGGGTTTATCAGCATTTCCAGGTCGGCTGGAAGATTATGCTTCGATCGCCGCGCGCAATTTTTTCATGGCGTTCTTTTCAAGCTGACGAACACGTTCAGCGGAAACGCCGTAGCGATCGGCCAGTTCCTGCAACGTCGACTTGTTGTCTTCGTCCAGCCAGCGGGCACGAATGATGTCCTGGCTACGCTCGTCCAGACCTTCCATTGCGTGGGTCAGTTTGTTCGCGGCCTGATCTTCCCAGTTATCCTCTTCAATGCCGTCGGCAAAGTTGGAGGATTTATCCTGCAGATACAGAACCGGAGCCATCGGCTGGCTGTCGGACTCGTCGTCCGAAGACATGTCAAACGTCATGTCCTGCGCCGCCATACGGGATTCCATTTCGCGCACGTCTTTGCTGGAAACACCCAGCTCACGAGCAACCATTTCAACTTCGTCCTGGTTAAACCAGCCCAGACGCTGCTTGGTTTTGCGCAGGTTAAAGAACAGCTTACGCTGTGCTTTGGTGGTCGCGACTTTCACGATACGCCAGTTACGCAGAACGTATTCGTGGATCTCGGCTTTGATCCAATGCACGGCGAAGGAGACCAGACGCACACCCACTTCCGGGTTGAAACGGCGCACGGCTTTCATCAGGCCGATATTACCTTCCTGAATCAGATCCGCCTGCGGCAGGCCATAGCCCGCGTAGTTACGAGCAACATGAACAACAAAGCGCAGGTGAGACAGGATCAGCGTTTTAGCTGCTTCCAGATCGCCCTGGTAATGCAGCTTTTCAGCCAGCGCCCGCTCCTCGTCAGCCGACAACATCGGCCACGCGTTCGCAGCCCGGATGTAAGACTCCAGGTTACCAACAGGGGCTAAAGCTAAATTTTGCATTTCTTTGGTCATTCAAATCCTCTCAATCTTTGTCATCTGGCGTTGGTAAAAACCAATAGCAACAACCATGCCAGAGCTTATGAGCAACGAGAATATCATTCAATCTTTTATCAGACAGTGATTTTATCCACAAGTTCCATGTCGTAATGTGTATAAATTACGCACAAAATGTGACATCACGATGAATGCGCCGGGAAGAGAAAACAGGGCTCTTTCCCTGCAGAGCGAACTACTCAGTGCAGGGAAAGATTATACCAGAGATTTTTTAATCGGGGGTAAAGTGGCGTAAATGTTGAACCGTGGCAAGCCAGGCTGCCACCCAGCCAATCATTGAGCATACCAGCAGGAGTAGCAAGCACTCATCGAATGATAAGCCGTTGATATCAAACTTCGTTCCGAAAACCTGTGCCACTTCAGTCACCGCTGATGACAGTCGCATCACCAAAATTTCTGACAAAATCAGTGAAAGAAATGCGCCGGAAAAACCCAGCAGCGCGCCGCCGTAAAGGAACGGACGCAGGATAAATCCATCCGTCGCACCAATCAGTTTCTGTACGTTAATGGTATCGCGACGCGCAAAAATGCTCAGACGCACGCTGTTACCGATGACGAGGAAGACCGCCGCCACCATCAGCACGCCAATCATCGCGGAAACGCGTCCGACCAGGCCCGTTAACGCCGCCAGTCGTGCAAACCAGCTGTCATCCATGCGTACTTCATCGATACCGTTGATTTGTGCAATACGATCACGCAGCGTGTTCAGTGATTCCGTGCCCTGGAAATCCAGTTTCGGGATCACCACCGCCACGGCGGGCAACGGGTTCTCTTCCAGCATATCCAGCGCGCCGCCAAAGCCAGACCAGTTACGGAATTCGCCCAGCGCATCGTCACGGGAGAGGTAATTCACTTTCTCCACGCCCTGTTCGGCCTGTAACTGCCCCACCACACGTGCCGCCGCATCATCATCCAGCGTTTTTTGCAGATATACGGTGATCTGCGGGGACGGGTAATACTGGCTTGCCGCCTGGTTCACGTTCTTGTAGACCATGTAACAAACACTTGGCAACGTCAGTGAGATAGCGATAACCATCACCGTCAGAAATGTCGCCAGCGGTTTACTTTTCAGGTCCTGTAACGCGCCCTGGAACGCATAACGTACCTGCTCGTTAAAGACGTTGGTTTTACGCGAGTTCGGTTTTGGCGACGCTTTCGCACGTTTTGGCGCGTTGCGACCGCCATCACCCGGCGCGCCGCCCGATTTACGAAAGCGATCCAGTCGTCCACCGAACTGTTTGATTTGATTGATAGCGTCACGCCTATTCATGCGCCAGGCCTCCATGCAGGTGTCCGTCACTCAGGACAAGCTGGCGATAAGAACGACGGGAGATCAGCCCAATATCGTGCGTCGCCATTAATACCGTTACCCCGACGCGATTAAACTCTTCGAACAGACGCAGGATCCCTTCTGACAGCGCGTCATCCAGGTTCCCCGTCGGTTCATCCGCCAGCAGTACCGCAGGCTTGTTCACCACCGCGCGGGCGATGCCCACACGCTGCTGTTCACCGCCGGAGAGTTGAATCGGGAAGTTCTTCGCTTTGTCCAACAGCCCGACCTTATCCAGCGCCGCTGACACGCGACGACGAATATCGTCCCCGCTGGCACCCGCAATGATCAGTGGGATTGCCACGTTGTCGAAGACGGTTCTGTCCATCAACAGGTGGTGATCCTGAAAAATCATGCCGATCTGGCGACGCAGAAACGGCACTTCACGGTTTTTCAAACGGCTGATGTCGTGCCCGCTAAAGTAGATTTTCCCGGCGCTGGGCCGTTCAATTCCACAGATCAGCTTCAGCAGGGTACTTTTACCCGCGCCGGAGTGGCCGGTCAGAAACGCCATCTCGCCAGGCTGCATATGGAATGTGACTCCCTGCAGCGCTTGTCTCCCACCGAGATAGGCCTTGCTGACATGTTCAAAGCGAATCATTGTTAATCCTCTCGGGCAAAAAGTGCCTCTATAAAATCGCCCGCTTTAAACGGACGTAAATCCTCGATACGTTCACCCACACCGATATAGCGGATAGGGATGCCAAACTGATCGGCAACCGAGAAAATGACCCCGCCTTTCGCCGTTCCGTCCAGCTTGGTCAGGGTGATACCGGTTAAACCCACCGCTTCATGGAACAGTTTGGCCTGGCTTATCGCATTCTGCCCGGTGCTGGCGTCGATAGTCAGCATAACTTCATGCGGCGCATCAACGTCCAGCTTCTTCATCACGCGAACGATTTTTTTCAATTCTTCCATCAGGTGCGATTTATTCTGCAAACGCCCTGCGGTATCAGCGATCAGCACATCTACGTTACGCGCCTTCGCCGCCTGGATGGCATCAAAGATAACGGACGCAGAATCTGCGCCGGTATGCTGAGCAATCACCGGGATATTATTACGCTGACCCCAGACCTGCAGCTGTTCTACCGCCGCCGCACGGAAAGTATCGCCCGCCGCCAGCATCACCGATTTACCCTGCTGCTCAAACTGACGCGCCAGCTTACCGATAGTGGTGGTTTTACCCACGCCGTTAACGCCAACCATTAAGATAACAAATGGCGTCTTACCCTCAACATTCAGTGGTTCGTCAACCTTCGCCAGAATCTCACCCATCTCATCTTTCAGCAGGCCGTACAACGCTTCTGCATCTTTGAGCTGCTTGCGGCTGGCGCCTTCTGTCAGATTTGCAATGATCTTGCGGGTTGTTTCTACGCCCACATCGGCGATCAGCAGTTGCTCTTCCAACTCTTCAAACAGATCATCGTCGATCTTTTTACCACGGAACAGACTGATAAATCCGGAACCGAGGTTTTCTTTTGTTTTCAGCAGGCTACGCTTCAGGCGCGCAAAGAAACCTTCTTTGGTTGGTTTTTCCTGCTCCTGGACCACCTCTTCTTCTACCGGTTCTTCTACAGCAGGTTCTTCTGGCGGCTCCACTATGACGGCTTCTTCAGCGGCCTCAGCGGTCAGCGCCTGCGCTTCCAGCTCTTCGTCGGTCAGTTGCGGTTCGTTTTCGGCTTCTTCTTCAACCGCCTCAACGATTTCTACGGTTTCCGCTTCGGCCTGCCACTCTTCGGCAGAAACGTCTTCGGCTTTCACCTCTTCCGGCAGCGGTAATTCTTCGCGTTCGATAACTACCGCTGCTGGCGTTTCCACTACAGTTTCAGCAACCGGCTCAATTTCCGGCTGCGCTTGTTCGGCAACAGGTTCTTCTTCCGGCTGCAGTTTCTCAATTTCCGCAACCTGTTCAGTGACTTCAACAACTTCAGCTGCAAAGGCTTGCGTTTCCGCCTCGCTACGGGTTTCCTCGACGTGCGGCTGTTCGTCAACGACGGTAGTTTCTTCAGCAACCGGTTGTTGTTCTTCGTTTTTTACTTCTGTCTCGTTTTCCGGTGCCTGCTCTTTTTGACCAAAGCCCAGCCAGGAAAAAAAGCCACGTTTTTTCTCTTTCGCCATTTGCGACTACACTCCCCCGCTGTTGCTTCATGGCACAGCGTCAACGCTATGTACATAGCAGCTAAAAAAATGATGAAATAGTCTATCACTTAACTTAACTCACATCACCGCCTGGAATGACATGCTATAGGCGGATTGAGCAATAATAGAAATGAAAAAACCGAATCACTCTGGCAGCGGACAGATCCGCATTATTGGCGGGCAATGGCGAGGCCGTAAACTCCCGGTTCCGGACAGCCCCGGACTGCGTCCGACCACCGACCGCGTACGCGAAACGCTGTTTAACTGGCTGGCCCCGGTGATGGTCGATGCCCGTTGCCTTGATTGCTTTGCCGGCAGCGGCGCGTTGGGTCTGGAAGCACTCTCCCGCTATGCGGCAGATGCCACGCTGCTGGAGATGGATCGCGCGGTATCTCAGCAGTTGCAAAAGAATCTCGCCACGCTGAAAGCACCCCATGCCCGCGTGGTCAACACCAATACCCTGACATTTTTGGCCCAGGCCGGTACGCCGCATAACGTGGTGTTTGTGGATCCGCCGTTTCGTAAAGGATTACTGGAAGAAACATTAACTCTTCTGGAAACTCGCGGCTGGCTGGCAAATGAAGCGTATATTTACGTGGAAAGCGAAGTCGAAAACGGCCTGCCGCCGGTTCCGGTTAACTGGTCGTTATACCGCGAAAAAGTGGCTGGGCAGGTTGCTTATCGTCTGTATCAACGTGAAGCACAAGGAGAGCAACATGCTGATTAATCTGGGACGTCTGTTGATGCTGTGTGTCTGGGCATTCCTGCTACTGAATATTTTTCAACCGTTCCCACGTCCGCTCAATATCTTCGTAAATGTGGCTCTGGTGTTTATGGTGCTGATGCACGGCATGCAGTTGGCGCTGCTGAAATCAACCATGCCGAAAGATGGCCCGCAAATGACCAGCGGCGAGAAAGTGCGTATTTTTCTGTTCGGCGTATTTGAACTGCTGGTATGGCAGAAGAAGATTAAAGACCAGTTGAAGAAGTAATGGTGCTCACTTTGCCTGGTATCGCATAGCGAGCCGGAGCGACAAAACCAGGAGGCCGGATAAGGCGTAAACCGCCATCCGGCATCAGCCAAATGAAACCTTAGCGTTCAGCCGTAAAATCAACAAAACGCGAACCTTTGTAGCTCAACGTGCCTTTATCCCCGACCGTTAGCGCATGGTACTGCTGAGCATCCAGACGAAACGTCTGCTCCAGGCCGCCGTTTTGTGGCTTAAAGCTGGCTTCATAGCGCATGCTGGTGCCCGCCGGGCTCACTTCCTGTTGACGGGAGCGCCGGTCGTTTAGCGGCTTTTCCCGCTTATTCGTCACCACCACCTGCTTTTGCACCAGCGGCGCGGCATCATTATCCGCTTTTTCACGTCGCTGCTGAACAAAGCGAAACGACGCTGCGACAACGATTAAGACAATGATAACAATGAAAAAAAGTGGTGGCTTGCTCATATTATTAACCCATCAGAAAATGCGGAAATAAGCATACATTGCCCGTTATGGTGTTGTCATCTGGCAGTATCGACCTCTACACTGGACAGTAGAGCCGTGAGCACCCCGCTTACGAAAAAATAACGAATTCAAGGAACTAAGATGCTTTGGTCGTTTATCGCTGTCTGCCTTTCCGCATGGTTGTTCGTGGATGCTTCCTATCGTGGGCCTGCCTGGCAACGCTGGGTCTTTAAACCCCTGACGTTACTCCTGCTGGCGCTGCTGGCCTGGCAGGCGCCAATGTTTAACGCTATCAGTTACCTGGTACTGGCCGGCTTGCTGGCTTCGCTGCTGGGCGACGCGCTGACGCTATTGCCGCGCCAACGCCTACTGTACGCAGTGGGGGCATTCTTCCTGTCACACCTGCTGTATACCATTTACTTCGCCAGCCAAATGACGCTGTCGTTCTTCTGGCCTTTGCCGCTGGTACTGGTGGTGCTGGGGGCGTTGCTGATTGCTGTGATTTGGACGCGCCTGGAAGAGTTGCGTGTCGCTATCTGCACCTTTATTGGCATCACGCTGATGATGGTCTGGATGGCTGGCGAACTGTGGTTCTTCCGCCCGACCGCTCCGGCGCTGTCGGCATTTATGGGCGCATCGCTCCTGTTCATCGGCAATATTGTCTGGCTGGGTAGCCATTACCGTCGCCGCTTCCGCGCCGATAACGCCATTGCCGCCGCCTGCTACTTCGCCGGACATTTCCTGATTGTTCGTTCGTTGTATCTTTAAAATGCTTGACTCTGGAGTCGACTCCAGAGTGTATCCTCCGGTTAATACGAAATGATTATCAATCGGAGGATGCCATGTCGACACCCGATACCAATGGCAAAAAAGCCCCACAATTCTCTTCTTTCAAGCCAGCGCCTGCGCCAAAGAAGGCTGATGGCTGCTGCTGCGAAGGAACTTGCTCCACTACGCCACCCGTATCCGATACCGTTGACGGGACTCGCTATTCCTGGAAAGTGGCAGGCATGGACTGCGCGGCCTGCGCCCGAAAAGTAGAGAATGCGGTCCGCCAGGTCAGCGGCGTTAACCAGGTTCAGGTGCTGTTTGCCACCGAAAAACTGGTGGTCGACGCCGGTTCCGATATCCGCCAGCAAGTTGAAAATGCGGTGCAGAAAGCAGGCTATACCCTGCGTGATGAGCAGGCACCAGAAGAAGCCCCCGAATCGCGGTTTAAAGAAAACCTACCGCTGATTTCGCTGATTATCATGATGGCGATTAGCTGGGGGCTGGAGCAGTTCAATCACCCCTTCGGTCAGATAGCGTTTATCGCCACCACCCTGGTCGGTCTGTACCCCATTGCCCGTCAGGCTCTGCGTCTGATGAAAACCGGCAGCTACTTTGCCATTGAAACATTAATGAGCGTGGCCGCCATCGGCGCACTGTTTATCGGCGCGACAGCGGAAGCCGCCATGGTACTGCTGCTGTTTTTAATCGGCGAGCGTCTGGAAGGATGGGCTGCCAGCCGTGCCCGTAAAGGGGTTAGCGCGCTGATGGCGCTCAAACCGGAAACCGCCACGCGCCTGCGTAACGGCGAGCGCGAAGAGGTGGCTATTAATAGCCTCCGCCCTGGCGATGTTATCGAAGTGGCCGCGGGTGGGCGTTTACCTGCCGACGGCAAACTGGTCTCCGGCTTTGCCAGTTTTGATGAAAGCGCCCTGACCGGCGAATCGATCCCGGTTGAACGCGCCACCGGCGAGAAAGTCCCGGCAGGTGCCACCAGCGTGGATCGTCTGGTTACGCTGGAAGTGCTCTCCGAACCGGGCGCCAGCGCCATTGACCGTATTCTGAAGCTGATTGAAGAAGCGGATGAACGTCGCGCCCCCATTGAGCGTTTTATTGACCGTTTCAGCCGGATTTACACCCCAGCCATTATGGCGGTTGCGCTGCTGGTTACCCTTGTACCACCGCTACTGTTTGCCGCATCCTGGCAGGAGTGGATTTATAAAGGGCTGACGCTGCTGCTGATTGGCTGCCCATGTGCACTGGTAATTTCAACCCCCGCAGCCATTACCTCTGGTCTTGCCGCCGCGGCGCGTCGTGGCGCGCTAATCAAAGGCGGGGCCGCGCTGGAACAGTTGGGAAGAGTCACGCAGGTCGCGTTTGATAAAACGGGTACTCTGACCGTGGGTAAACCGCGCGTCACAGCGATTCACCCGGCAAGCGGTATTGGCGAGGCTGAACTGCTGGCGCTGGCGGCAGCGGTAGAGCAAGGCGCGACACACCCGCTGGCGCAGGCGATTGTTCGGGAAGCACAAACGCGCGAACTGGCTATACCTGTCGCGAAAGAACAGCGCGCATTAGTCGGA
>NZ_SZWR01000023.1:85690-88177 GCF_005280875.1 Citrobacter sp. wls827 | reverse complement strand
ACGGCGAGCGCGTGCTGATTTGCGCCGCCGGTAAACAGCCTGCCGATGCCTTTGCCGGGCAGATAAGCGAGCTGGAAAGCGCGGGTCAAACGGTGGTGCTGGTGTTGCGTAACGATACTGTACTCGGCGTGCTGGCCTTACAGGACACGCTGCGCGACGATGCCCGCACCGCCATCAGCGAACTTAATCAGATTGGCGTGAAAGGGGTGATCCTGACTGGTGATAACCCACGTGCAGCGGCCGCCATTGCCGGTGAACTGGGCCTTGAATTCAAAGCGGGGCTATTGCCGGAAGATAAAGTGCAGGCAGTTTCCCATCTTAACCAACAGTCGCCGCTGGCGATGGTTGGCGACGGCATCAACGACGCTCCGGCGATGAAAGCAGCCACCATCGGTATTGCCATGGGGAGCGGAACCGACGTCGCGCTGGAGACCGCCGATGCCGCCCTGACCCACAACCGCCTGCGTGGTCTGGTGCAAATGATTCAACTGGCGCGGGCCACCCACGCCAATATTCGCCAGAACATTGCGATTGCGTTGGGTCTGAAGGGGATTTTCCTCGTCACCACGCTGCTCGGGATAACCGGACTGTGGCTGGCGGTACTGGCAGATACGGGGGCGACGGTACTGGTGACTGCTAACGCGCTGCGGTTGTTACGTAAAGGATAGTTTTTGCCGGATGACGGCGTTGCCCTATCCGGCCTACGGGTTACACGTTCTTTGTTTGCCGGATAAGCGTTAGCGCCATCCGGCAAACAAAACTACTGACCTTTACGCAGCAGATAGCGGTACGGCAGCGAGTCGGTCTCTTTAGCCACCAGCTCATGCTCCATAAAGGTACAGAAGCCAGGAATATCGCGGGTTGTTGCCGGATCGTCGGCGACAATCAGCAGTGTTTCACCGGCCTGCATGCCACGTACGGTTTTACGCACCATCATCACCGGTTCCGGGCAGCGCAGTCCCTGGGCATCAAGAGTATGGTCGGGAGAGGTAAACAGATCGCTCATCGTAGTCTCGTTCATTCAAAAACGGCGTTATTTTACGCTCTGTTGTGGCGTAAGCCAATCAGGTTAACGATTGCGTGAAAAACAACCATTGCAATGTGCTCTTAAAGCAGTATCATGCGACGGTTTTTTATTGGGTTCCCTCACCCCATCCAACAAAAAGGTCACAATATGACTCCGTTTACACAAACTCAGCGCGTAAAAGCGTTGTTCTGGCTATCGCTATTTCATCTGCTGGTGATCACCTCCAGCAACTATCTGGTGCAGCTTCCAATCTCCATTTTTGGTTTCCATACCACATGGGGCGCGTTTAGCTTTCCGTTTATTTTCCTCGCCACCGACCTGACCGTGCGTATTTTTGGCGCGCCGTTGGCACGACGCATCATCTTTGCGGTGATGATCCCCGCGCTGCTGATCTCCTATGTCGTTTCATCCCTGTTTTATATGGGATCATGGCAGGGATTTGGCGCACTGCTGCACTTTAACCTGTTTGTCGCCCGTATCGCCGCCGCCAGCTTTATGGCTTACGCGCTGGGACAAATTCTGGATGTGCATGTCTTTAACCGCCTGCGTCAGAACCGTCGCTGGTGGCTGGCGCCAACGGCGTCCACGCTGTTTGGCAACATCAGCGATACGTTGGCCTTCTTCTTTATCGCTTTCTGGCGTAGCCCGGATGCCTTTATGGCCGAGCACTGGATGGAAATCGCGCTGGTCGATTACTGTTTCAAGGTGCTGATCAGCATTATTTTCTTCCTGCCGATGTACGGCGTGCTGCTGAATATGTTGCTGAAAAGGCTGGCAGATAAATCCGAAATCGCTGCATTGCAGACGAGTTAAAGGTTCATTTTCCGAGTTGTGATAAGATGGACGAATGAGCCGTTATGGCCGTTTATCGAAAGGAAGAAGTCAATGCGCAATCTGGTTAAATATGTCGGTATTGGCCTGCTGGTTATGGGGCTTGCGGCCTGTGATAATAGCGATACAAAAGCGCCAGCAGAGAAAGCTGCCGCAGAAAGTAGCGCCAGCGGACAACCGGTCAGCCTGCTGGACGGCAAACTCAGTTTTTCCCTGCCAGCGGATATGACCGATCAGAGCGGCAAGCTGGGCACTCAGGCGAACAATATGCACGTCTATTCTGACGCAACCGGCCAGAAAGCGGTGATTGTGATTGTTGGCGACAACACCAACGAAGACCTGGCTGTGCTGGCAAAACGTCTGGAAGATCAGCAGCGTAGCCGTGACCCGCAGCTGCAGGTCGTCACCAATAAATCTATTGAGCTGAAAGGCCACACGCTGCAGCAGTTAGACAGCATCATCTCGGCTAAAGGCCAGACCGCTTACTCTTCTGTGGTGTTGGGCAAAGTGGATAACCAACTGCTGACCCTGCAAATCACGCTGCCTGCTGACGATCAGCAAAAAGCACAGACTACCGCAGAAAACATCATTAACACGCTGGTTATCCAGTAACGGTTAAGACGATGACG
>NZ_SZWR01000023.1:69947-85645 GCF_005280875.1 Citrobacter sp. wls827 | reverse complement strand
CCTCCGGTGACACTACCTGAGGCCGTTTTTTTAACCGCCAGGTCAGCAATAACGCCACAGCCACCAGCCCTGCCGCCGCCAGATAGATAACCGGCACGCCCGCCCACGTCATTACCAGCCCAGCCAGCGGCCCGGTAACCCCCAGCGATAAATCCATAAACACCGTGTAGGTCGCCAGCGCAGCGCCCTGATTTTGCTGCGGGACGGCATTTACCGCTACCACGCCCAGCGCCGGGAAAACCAGCGAGAACCCGGCCCCGGCCAGCAGAACACCAATTTTCGCCATCCACGGCATGGAAGCCATCCCGACCAGTAGCAACCCAACAATCTCGACGCTAAAGCAGATCATCGCCACATTCAGCCCGCCTAACCGGTTGATGCCATTTGGGAATAGCAGACGAGTACCGACAAACGTGCAGCTAAATAGCGTCAGCGCGAAAGCCGCGCCGTCCCAGCCTTTAGCGTCGTAAAACAGGGTAATAAACGTGGCGATCACCCCAAAGCCGGCCGAGGCCAGCGCCAGCGCCATGCCGTACAACCAGACGCGTCCGAGCACCGCGCGAAACGGCAACGGTTTGCCTTTGCTGGCCTTTACCGCCGGACGAGGGAGCGCCAGCAGTATCGCCAGCAGCGCCACGCCCATTACCGTCAGCGCCAGCCCCTGTAAGCCACCCCAGGCATAAAACAGTACGCCCAGCGGCGCACCTATCGCCATCGCGCCATAGGTCACGATGCCATTCCATGAAATCACCCGTCCAATGTGCATTGAACCCACAACCCCTACGCCCCACAGCGTAGAGCCAGTCCCGGCAAAGCTTTGCCCGATCCCAAGGATCACGCGACCCAGGCATAGCAGCAGCAGACTGGCCAACGGCCAGCCGTTCGTTGAGCCCGCCAGTAAATAGCCCAGACCACTTAAAAAACAGCCGCACAGTCCGAATACCACAATCTTTTTCGGCCCCAGCAAATCGGCATAGCGACCAGCATGTGGACGGCTCAGCAGCGTAGCGAAATATTGCAGGCTGATGACCAGTCCAGCCCAAAAGGCGCTGAATCCCATCACATCATGGACGTAGCCCGGCAATACCGCGAGCGGCAGGCCGATGGTCAGATAGCTGGCGAAGTTAAACATCACCACGGAGACAATGCGCAGATTAAGGCGTAAACCGCTCAGCGTCGGTTCAGCGACGGGTTCGGGCATGGAGGGTCACCACATATTCACAACAGTGTTTCATTTCTACCATGTTGCAGACTATAAATCAGCAGCCAGTTTAGGAATATCAGTCACAAGCCAGCCGCTACACTTAGAGCCAACCCCATTAGGGCTATTTTGCTTGCCATTTCGAACCTGGGCAGTGCTCAGAATCCTCACGTACTGCGTGTACGCTCCGGTTCTTCCGCGCTGACCGTGTTCAAACTGTCTGCGCCAATAACGCCTACTGGGATGAGCTCTTAATGCAAAAACGCAAACAGGAAGAAGACATGACAACCATTCAGCCTGACAAAACAGGTTTGCACATTTTACTTAAACTGGCCGCGCTGGTGGTGATCCTCGCCGGTATTCATGCCGCGGCGGATATCATTGTGCAACTGCTGCTGGCTCTCTTTTTTGCCATTGTGTTGAATCCGCTGGTCACCTGGTTTATTCGCCGGGGAGTACGCCGCCCGGTTGCCATTACGCTCGTAGTGGTGGTCATGCTGTTCGTCCTCACGGCACTGATCGGCGTTCTGGCGTCTTCGATCACGGAATTCATGGCTATGCTACCCAAATACAATAAGGAGCTGACGCGCAAAGTCCTGTATCTGCAAGAGATGGTGCCCTTTCTGAATTTGCATATGTCGCCAGAGCGCATCCTGCAACGTATCGATTCCGATAAACTCATGACCTTCACCACCACACTGATGACCAGCCTCTCTGGCGCCATGGCCAGCGTCGTTCTGCTGGTGATGACGGTCGTCTTTATGCTGTTTGAGGTGCGCCATGTTCCTTATAAGCTGCGCTTTGCGCTGAACAACCCACAAATCCATATTGCGGGGCTGCATCGGGCGCTCAAGGGCGTATCTCACTATCTGGCACTGAAAACGTTGCTCAGCCTATGGACTGGCGCTATCGTCTGGCTGGGACTGGCGCTGATGGGGATTCAGTTTGCTCTGATGTGGGGCGTGCTGGCCTTCCTGCTCAATTATGTGCCCAATATAGGCTCGGTTATTTCCGCCGTGCCGCCCATGATTCAGGCGCTGCTGTTCAACGGCATTTACGAATGCGTACTGGTCGGCGCGCTGTTTCTGGTGGTGCATATGGTGATTGGCAATATCCTCGAGCCGCGCATGATGGGGCATCGCCTGGGATTATCGACGCTAATTGTCTTCCTCTCTCTGTTGGTATGGGGATGGCTGCTCGGCCCGGTAGGCATGCTGCTCTCTGTGCCGTTAACCAGCGTGTGTAAAATCTGGATGGAAACCACCACCGGTGGCAGCAAACTGGCCATTTTGCTGGGTCCCGGCAGACCCAAAAGTCGGCTACCCTGAAAAACTACCAACCGAGGTAGTTTTTATCTTTTTATATGCCCGTTAAACTGATATCCATACAGGTATATATCGCAATTTATCTTAAATAAAGAGTGAAAAGGATTTCATTTTTTAATAAAGAAAATACATAAGTCAACGTATGGATGTCTTTGCCAAACCACATAAGAATAATGAATCCCCCCACAGCATTTAACTCAAACTATCTGCCTATATTTAAAGGTTATTTTATTTGATACGTTTTATCTAAAAATCTATACTTCTCGCCGATGATTACGCTGAAAAATTTCCGTTGAAGAAAGTCACCGAATATTACCATCCGGCAACCTCATCGCCTTGCTATCGGACACGTGAAATAAAATGCTGATTTAGCTTAAATAAAATCACGGGAACTGCAGGGTGATCATTATTTCGAAGCTTATTATTAAACACGTATAAACAGTACTTTGAGAGGGAGTTTTAATGAAACAGTATATTAAGTGGTTTGCGGCCATTGCCGTTGTCGGTGCGCTGGCGGGATGTGCACGTACTGCGCCGATCGATCAAGTTCACACCAGCGTAAGCGCGGGGCACACTCAGGATCAGGTTAAAACCGCCATTCTGAAAGCGGGCATTCAACGCCAATGGGTCATGTCTGAAGCCGGTCCTGGTGTCATTAAAGCACGCCAACAAACCCGCGATCATGTGGCTGAAGTCCGTATCACCTATACCGCCACCAGCTATGACATTAAATACGACAGCAGCCTTAACCTGCAGGCTTCTGGTGGAAAAATTCATAAAAACTACAACCGCTGGGTACGCAATCTGGATAAAGACATCCAGCTCAATCTGTCAGCCGGTGCCAATCTGTAATTACGCCTAAAGTCGGGCCGAAAAGGCCCGATACTCTTACTCTCTGCCATTTAACAGGTTGTCCCCACATGTACGAACAGGATTCGCTTAGCGCACTGGATGCCATTACTGAAGCACAACGTATCGCCTTTGCCCCTATGCTTTTTCAAACCGCGTTGTGTCTGCGAAATGCGGGAGTACTCACCTGGCTGGACAAGCAAGGTAAACGCGGCGCCACGCTCGACGAAATTACCGAAAACAGCACCATCAACGAATATGCCGCCAGCATCCTGTTGGATATGGGGTTAAGTGGGCGAATTATTACCCACAAAGAAGGATATTATTACCTCGCTAAAGTCGGCCACTTCCTTTTACATGACACGATGACGCGTGTGAATATGGATTTCACCCAGGATGTTTGTTATCAGGGACTGTTCTATCTGGAGAATGCGCTGAAAGAAGGGAAGCCCGCGGGATTAAAAATTTTTGGCGACTGGCCAACAATCTATCCTGCACTGTCGCAATTACCCCTGGCTGCGCGTGAAAGTTGGTTCGCTTTCGATCATTACTATTCAGATGGCGCATTTGATGCCGCATTGCCATATGTATTCGCCAGCGCCCCTGCAACCCTGTACGATGTCGGCGGAAATACCGGGAAATGGGCATTACGTTGTTGTCAACATGATGACAATATTGCAGTCACTCTATTAGATTTGCCGCAACAAATTGCACTTGCCCGCGAAAATATCGAAAATACGGGATTATCCCATCGCATAAATTTCCATGCTGTGGATATGCTTAGCGACTCGCCTTTACCCGCAGAGGCAGATATCTGGTGGATGAGCCAATTTCTGGACTGTTTTTCCCCGGAACAAATTATCGCCATTCTGAGCAACATTGCTCGGGTGATGAAACCGGGCGCGAAGCTGTGCATTATGGAACTGTTTTGGGATGCCCAAAAATTTGAAGCGGCCTCATTTAGCCTGAATGCGTCTTCGCTTTATTTTACCTGTATGGCGAATGGCAACAGCCGCTTCTACAGCGTAGAGAAGTTTTATCACTATCTGAATCAGGCAGGTTTTCAGGTAGATGAACGCCACGACAACTTAGGTGTTGGGCATACTTTATTGATATGTCAGAAGAAAAAATAAGAAACAATCGGAACAACCGATTTACCGCGGATACGCGTTGATGAAATTTGCTTTCAACATTATCGACTGGCAGGCCAAGGCGCCAGGATTAAGCGAAACAGAACAGTGGCATGAATGGTCACGGTTTTCGCACGCCATCGATCCCACCGCGCCATTGGCTAAACTCAGCGAGTTACCGATGATGACGGCTCGCCGCCTCAGCTCCGGTAGCAAACTGGCCGTTGATTGCGGGCTGGCGATGCTACGCCGTCATGATATCGATGCCGTGTTGTACACCAGCCGCCATGGTGAACTGGAGCGTAACTACAGGATCCTGCACGCCCTGGCGACTGAGCAGGCTCTCTCACCAACCGATTTCGCCCTCTCTGTGCATAATTCTGCTGTGGGAAACCTGACCATCGCCGCGAAAAAGCCGATTGTCTCCTCCTCGCTTTCCGCTGGCAGGGATACGTTCCAGCAGGGGCTATGCGAAGTCATCGGGCTGTTACAGGCGGGATATCAGCGCGTATTGATGGTCGATTTCGACGGTTTTCTGCCCGAGTTTTATCATCCGCAGTTGCCGCCTGATATGCCTACATGGCCGTTTGCCGTCGCGCTGGTTATTGAATCCGGTGATCGCTGGCAATGCGAAACCCGTCCACACTGCGCGCAAGGTGAGACGCCATTGCCACAAAGCCTGTTGTTTTTACAACATTATTTGCAAGATACCGCGGCGTTTACCCTGCCAGGCGAGCGCGTACAGTGGCAGTGGAGTCAGGGATGAACACGATTTTCCTGCGGCTTAATTGGGTATGGCGACTGGTGATGACCGGTTTTTGCTTTGCCCTGTTTGGCCTCGGCGGACTGCTCCTTTCTACTGTCTGGTTTAACGTATTGCTCATCGCAGTATGGGATAAAGCCCGACGTCGGCGTATCGCCAGACGCAGCATTGCTGCCAGTTTTCGCCTCTTTTTAACGGTGGCGAAGCGACTTGGCGTGCTGGATTACCAGATTGCAGGACGAGACATTTTACGCAACGAACAAGGGTGCCTGGTCGTCGCCAATCATCCGACGCTCATCGACTACGTGCTACTGGCCTCGGTCATGCCAGAAACCGACTGTCTGGTGAAAAGCGCATTACTAAAAAACCCGTTTCTTGGCGGCGTGGTCCGGGCAGCAGATTATCTGATTAACAGTCAGGCTGATGCGCTGTTACCCGCGTGCCAGCAACGTCTGGAACAAGGCGATACCATTTTAATTTTCCCCGAGGGAACCCGTACACGCCCCGGAGAGGAAATGACGTTACAGCGTGGTGCGGCGAATATCGCCGTACGCTGCAGCAGCGATTTACGCATCGTAACCATAAGCTGCAGCGAACAAATGCTGGATAAAGAAAGCAAATGGTACGACGTCCCATCGATAAAGCCCATGTTTACCGTTTCAGTACACGAACGGGTTAAGATCGACCAATTTTACGACGCAAATTCACAAGAACCGGCGCTGGCCGCAAGGCAGTTGAACCGGCATCTTTTGCTTCAATTACAACCAGGTACTTTACCTCTTTCAGGAATTAATGATGCAAGCGCTTTATCTTGAAATCAAAAATCTCATTATAACGACATTGAATCTCGACGAACTGACAGCTGACGATATTGATACCGAAGCGGCACTCTTTGGCGATGGATTAGGTCTGGACTCAATCGACGCCCTGGAGCTTGGGCTGGCGGTGAAAAACGAGTATGGCGTGGTCCTCTCAGCAGAGAGCGAAGAAATGCGCCAGCACTTCTTCTCCGTCGCCACGCTGGCATCGTTCATTCACGCGCAACGTGCCTGAGGATAGTCCGTTATGACCGAACAAAAAGCCATTTACGAAGAAGTCTCATCACTGCTGGTCAAGCTATTTGAAGTCGACCCGCAGGACATTAAGCCTGAGGCGCGCCTGTACGAAGATCTGGAACTCGACAGCATCGACGCCGTCGACATGATCGTGCATCTGCAAAAGAAAACCGGTAAGAAAATTAAACCGGAAGAGTTCAAAGCAGTACGCACCGTACAAGATGTCGTCGACGCGGTAGAACGCCTTCTCAAAGAAGCGTAATTCACCGTGTCGGGCACTCGCTCGCTGCCAGTCGTACAACTGCTAACAGGCCTACTGTTGTTGGCCTGGCCGTTTTTGATCTGGTTTGGCCTTGCGCATAACAGTCTGCACTGGTTGCTACCGTTGATGGCGCTACTCCTTTTTTTACGCTTTCGCCAGACCCGGCGACAGGCGGGGCCGTTACGCGTTGTAACACAGGTCGTGGCGGTTGCGGGTATCACGTTGTGCATTGCCAGTTATCTGCTCAAAACACATCAGTTGCTGCTGTTTTATCCGGTAGTGGTAAACGCCGTGATGCTGTCGGTTTTTGGCGGATCGCTTTGGTCCGCGATGCCCATTGTTGAACGCCTGGCGCGGCTGCGCGACCCAAATCTGCCCGAGGCAGGAGTACGCTACACACGCCGTGTGACACAAATCTGGTGCGCCTTTTTCATCATCAACGGCAGCGTTGCGCTCTTTACCGCACTGAATGGCGATATGACCCTGTGGACGACCTGGAACGGTATGGTTTCCTATTTACTGATGGGAACATTGATGGCCGGCGAGTGGTTAGTTCGCCAACTGGTGATAAAACGAGATACCCAATGAAGCAGCCCCTCACACTTGCGCAATGGCTCTGTGACCCACGCCCGAACGACGTCCCTGTTGCGTGGCAGGAAGAGCATACCTGGACGCTGGGTCATCTGCGCCATGATGTGGCCCAGTTGATAACATACCTGCAGCAGCAGGAAGGTGAGCGCTGGGCATTGTGCTTCGAGAACAGCTATTTATTTATCGTCGCGCTGCTGGCCACGCTACATGCTGGCAAAACGCCGGTGATCCCAGGGCATTGTCGCGTTTCGTTGTTAAACGAGCAGCACAGGCTGTTTGACGGCGTACTGAGCGATAAAACGCTGGAGTGGCAGGGAACGCTACGGGTGGTCAGTTCTGCTATGACATCCGTGACCCACGACATCACGTTTCCGGCAATACGCAGCGACGCCTTTGTGGAGTTGTTCACTTCCGGTTCGACCGGCCAGCCGAAACGCGTGATCAAACCGATCGCTCGTCTGGATAGCGAAGCGGCATTGCTCGCGACGCGCTTTGCCGATCGTCTCGCAGGTTGCCGGGTGGTCGCGTCAGTGGTTCCGCAACATCTGTATGGTCTGACGTTTCGTATCTTCTTGCCGATGGCCTTAGGTCTGCCGCTGCACGCGGCAATGCTATGGTATGCCGAACAACTGGCGGCGCTGAGCCATGAGCATCGGTATGCGTTTATCAGCAGTCCGGCGTTTCTGAAACGCCTCGACCACCACCTGGCACCGCCGCCGGTCGAACTGATTCTGTCTGCGGGCGGTATGCTGCCCTGGCAGGACGTCGCACAGGCTGCTGACTGGCTGAATGTCTGGCCCGATGAGATCTACGGCAGCACTGAAACCGGGATCCTTGCGTGGCGTTATCGCCATCAAGATGATGTGGCATGGCTGCCTTTTCCCGGCGTCAGATTTCAGCCAGAAAATGACGCGTTTCGTGTATTTTCACCGCTAATTACCGCTGATGATGGCCTGTTGCTGGATGATATTCTGCAATTTACCGAAAATGGTCAGTTTCGCCTGATGGGCAGGCGCGGGCGAGTCGTCAAGATTGAAGAGAAACGCATTTCACTCAGCGAAGTGGAGCAACGCTTGCTGGCACTGGACGGTATACGTGATGTCGCGGCATTGCCGGTCTCACGCGGGGGACGCCAGGGCGTTGGCGTCCTGCTGGTACTGGATGACAAAACCCACCAACGCTGGCTCGCATGCGGAGGAAAACAGCAAGAACTGACCTGGCGACGTTCGCTGTTGCCCTGGCTGGAGCCGGTCGCCGTTCCCCGCTACTGGCGGGTGATTGATGAGATTCCGGTCAACAGTATGAACAAGCGTGTCTATGCGCAATTACAGGAGTTATTTCATGAAACCCCATGAAATCGAGCGCCATCAGGCACAGCCTCAACAGGCTGAGATTGTTTTACATCTCGACCCTTCGCTGTTTTGGTTCAGCGGGCATTTTGCCGTGCAGCCACTACTGCCAGGCGTTGCACAGCTGGATTGGGCGATGCATTACGCCACCACGTTGCTGGTCCCTGGCTGGCGTTTTCACAGTATTCAGAACGTGAAGTTCCAGTCACCGCTATTGCCTGGAACCACCATCACCCTGAGTCTGAGCTGGCAGGAAGAACGTCAGATGCTCTCTTTTAGTTATCAGCGCCACGACGGTGAAGCGCGCCATACCGCCAGCAGCGGGAAGATTCGGTTATGTCGCTGACGTTTTCCCCGTGCGTGTTGATCCCCTGCTATAACCACGGCGCAATGATGTCGGGCGTATTGGATCGTCTTCAGCCATTCAATCTCCCCTGCATTGTGGTGGACGATGGCAGCGACAAGACCACACAAGATGAACTGGCACGCCTGGCGGCAGAATACGGCAATCTGACGTTAATTCGCCTGCCGGTCAACGCAGGCAAAGGCGCGGCGGTGATTAGCGGAATTCAGGCGGCGGCAGATGCCGGGTTCAGTCATGCCGTGCAGGTCGATGCCGACGGTCAGCATGCCATTGAAGATATTCCCAGACTACTTGCATTGGCAAAAGAACATCCGGCAGCGCTCATTTCCGGGCAACCGATTTACGATGATTCTGTCCCTCGCTCGCGCCTGTACGGACGCTGGGTAACCCACATCTGGGTGTGGATAGAAACGCTCTCGATGCAGCTAAAAGACAGCATGTGCGGCTTCCGGGTGTATCCGGTGACACCTACACTGCAACTGGCACAGCGCGTGACGCTCGGCAAACGGATGGATTTTGATACAGAAGTAATGGTGCGTCTCTACTGGCAAGGCAACCCCAGCTATTTTATCCCCACACGAGTCATCTATCCGCAGGACGGGCTATCCCATTTTGACGCGCTCAAAGACAATCTGCGCATTTCATTAATGCACACTCGCCTGTTTTTTGGCATGTTGCCACGCATCCCCTCCCTGCTTTTTCGTCGTTCATCAACACACTGGGCGCAGCAGCAGGAAGTCAAAGGGCTGTGGGGAATGCGTCTGATGTTGCTGGTCTGGCGTTTACTGGGTCGCAAAGCCTTCTCCCTGCTACTGTATCCGGTAGTCGGCGTTTACTGGCTCACCGCATCAACTGCCCGAAAAGCCTCTCAGAGCTGGATTCGCCGCGTACGGGCGCAACTGATCGCACGCCGGATGCCAGTACCGTCAAACCTGACCAGTTATCAGCATTTCCTGCGTTTTGGCGGCGCGATGCTGGATAAAATTGCCAGCTGGCGCGGTGAACTGCACCTCGGCCGCGATGTTGTTTTTGCACCAGGCGCAGAAGAGACGCTAAATGTCAGCGACCCGCGAGGAAAACTGCTGCTGGCCTCACATTTGGGCGATGTCGAAGCCTGTCGGGCACTCGCCCAGCTACAGGGCAGTAAAACAATCAATGCGCTGGTATTTAGCGATAACGCCCAACGCTTTAAAAAAATTATGGAAGAGATGGCCCCGCAGGCCGCGTTAAACCTGCTACCGGTGAACGATATTGGCCCGGATACCGCCATTCTGCTCAAAGAGAAACTGGATCGTGGCGAATGGATCGCCATCGTTGGCGATCGCATCGCAGTCACTACCCAACGTGGCGGCGAATGGCGTGTCTGCTGGAGCCGCTTTATGGGGCAAGTTGCGCCCTTCCCACAGGGCCCGTTCATTCTTGCGTCTATTTTACGCTGTCCGGTGGATCTGATTTTCGCCCTGCGCCAGCAGGAGAAACTACGCATCCACTGCGAACCATTTGCTGACCCTCTGCTCTTGCCGCGTGCCACCCGACAACAGGCATTACAGAATACCGTCGATCGCTACGCCGAACGCCTTGAGCACTATGCACTTCAGTCGCCACTCGACTGGTTTAACTTTTTCGATTTCTGGCAGTTGCCGGACACCAAAGACAAGGAGTAAAGGGTGCTTAACGATCCCCGCTTTACGGCTGAAGTCGAGCTGACTATTCCGTTTCACGACGTCGATATGATGGGTGTAGCGTGGCATGGCAACTACTTCCGCTATTTCGAGATTGCCCGCGAGGCACTGCTGAACCAATTCAATTACGGTTATCGGCAGATGAAAGCGTCCGGCTATTTGTGGCCCGTGGTCGACACCCGGGTGAAGTATCGCAACGCCCTGACTTTCGAGCAGCGTATCCGTGTGCGTGCCCGTATTAAAGAGTTCGAAAATCGCCTGCGTATCGACTACGACATTTTCGATGCTGAAACAGGAAAACGCGCCACAACGGGCTATACCATCCAGGTCGCCGTGGACGAAAAAAGCCGTGAGCTGTGCTTTGTCAGCCCGGATGTTTTGTTTGAACGAATGGGAGTGACGCCATGAAATTATGGCCATTGTTGGTGCTGCTCATCAGCCCTTTTGTCAGCGCCCTGACGCTTGATGACCTGCAACAGCGTTTTACCGAACAGCCGGTCGTTCGCGCCCATTTCGATCAAACCCGGACGATAAAAGATCTGCCGCAGCCGCTGCGGTCTCAGGGCAAAATGCTGATCGCCCGTGACCAGGGTCTGTTGTGGGACCAAACCGCGCCGTTCCCGATGCAACTGTTGCTTGATGATAAGCGGATGGTTCAGGTGATTAACGGTCAGCCACCGCAGACCATCACCGCCGAAAACAACCCGCAAATGTTCCAGTTCAATCATCTGCTACGTGCATTATTCCAGGCGGATCGTAAGGTGCTGGAGCAAAACTTCCGCGTGACCTTTACCGACGTAGGGGAGGGGCGCTGGACGTTACGCCTGACGCCAATCACCACGCCACTGGATAAGATTTTCGCGACGATTGATTTAGCCGGCAAGACCTACCTGGAGAGCATTCAGCTCAATGACAAGCAGGGCGATCGCACCGATATCGCGCTTTCCCAACACCAACTGACGCCAGCGCAACTGACCGATGATGAACGCCAACGCTTTGCCGCCCAGTAAACGTCCCGCGCTGTTATGGGGGCTCGCCTGCCTGATTATGCTGGGCGTCTTGTTGACGCTACTCCCGCAGGCCAGGCTCAATAGCAGCGTGCTGGCCATGCTGCCAAAACAGGCAATGGGCGACATTCCCCCGAGCCTGAACGAAGGCTTTATGCAGCGCCTCGACCGGCAACTGGTCTGGCTGGTGAGTCCCGGTAAGCAACCGGACCCGTCGGCGGCCCACGACTGGCTGACGCTGCTGCAAAAATCGCACGCGCTGGCCCAGGTGAAAGGCCCGATGGACGCCGACAGCCAGCAGGCATGGGGGGCTTTCTTCTGGAAACACCGTAACGGCCTGATAGATAACGATACCCGCGCTCGTCTGCAAAACGGCGGCGAAGCCCAGGCCCAGTGGATCCTGTCCCAGCTTTACTCCGCATTCTCCGGTGTCAGCGGCAAAGAGTTGCAAAACGATCCCCTCATGCTGATGCGCGGCTCGCAGTTGGCCATGGCCAAAAATGGCCAGCGTTTACACCTGATGGAAGGCTGGCTGGTCACTCAGGACGAGCAAGGCAACTACTGGTATCTGTTACATGGCGAGCTGACCGGCTCATCGTTTGATATGCAACAGACGCACCAATTGGTCACCACGCTGAATACGCTGGAAGGTGAGTTCAAAGCCCACTATCCGCAGGCACAATTACTGTCTCGCGGAACGCTGTTCTACAGCGATTACGCCAGCCAGCAGGCGAAACAGGATATCTCGACCCTCGGCATAGCGACCGTGATCGGGGTGATCCTGCTCATCGTGGCCGTGTTTCGTTCGCTGCGTCCGCTGCTGCTGTGCCTGATTTCAATTGGTATTGGCGCGCTGGCAGGAACCGTCGTCACGTTGCTGATTTTTGGCGAACTCCATCTGATGACGCTGGTGATGAGCATGAGCATCATCGGTATTTCCGCCGACTATACGCTCTACTATTTGACCGAGCGGATGGTACACGGCGCAGAAACATCGCCATGGCAAAGCCTTGCCAAAGTACGCAATGCCCTGCTCCTGGCACTGCTCACTACCGTGGCGGCTTATCTGATTATGATGCTGGCCCCCTTCCCCGGTATTCGCCAGATGGCGGTATTCGCGGCGGTGGGTCTGAGTGCCTCGTGCCTGACGGTCATTTTCTGGCACCCATGGTTGTGTCACAGGTTGCCGGTGCGCCCGGTTCCGGCAATGGTACTCATGCTACGCTGGCTTGCCGCCTGGCGGCGGAATAAGAAATTATCCGTTGGCCTACCGGTGGCGCTCGCGTTGTTCTCGTTGGCAGGCATGGCGACGCTACGCGTAGACGATGATATCTCCCAGTTACAGGCGCTACCGCAGAACATTCTCGCTCAGGAAAAAGCGATTACCGCCCTGACCGGGCAAAGCGTCGACCAGAAGTGGTTTGTCGTGTACGGCAAATCCGCTCAACAAACGCTGGAGCGACTGGAAGCCTTTACTCCCGCGCTGGAAGAGGCAAAAAAAGACGGATTACTCAGCGGATATCGCACTATTCCGTTAAATTCGCTCGCCAGGCAGCAGCAGGATCTCACCCTGTTAAAAGATGCCGCGCCCGCCGTCACAAAAGCCTTAAACAGCGCCGGGCTGGCAACGGTGAAACCCGATCTTATCGCTATGCCGGTCACCGTCGATGCCTGGCTTTCCAGCCCGGCCAGTGAAGGCTGGCGCTTACTGTGGCTGTCGCTGGCAGACGGTGAAAGCAGCGTGCTGGTTCCCGTTGAAGGAGTGAAACAAAGTGATGCTTTAAACACGCTCAGCACGAAATATTCCGGCGTTGCGTGGGTGGATCGTAAGAGCAGCTTTGACACTCTGTTTGCGCTGTATCGCCATATTCTGACGGGCTTGCTATGTGTTGCGCTGGCAGTAATTGCCAGTGGCGCCTTCATTCGACTTGGCTGGCGTAAAGGCTTTATTAGCCTGGTCCCCTCGGTGCTGTCTTTAGGTTGTGGTCTGGCGGTACTGGCTCTGAGTGGGCACGCGCTCAACCTGTTCTCGCTGCTGGCACTGGTGCTGGTGCTGGGGATTGGCATTAACTACACGCTGTTTTTCAGTAATCCACGCGGTACGCCACTGACGTCGCTACTGGCTATCACACTGGCGATGATGACTACGCTCCTGACGCTCGGCATGCTGGTCTTTAGCGCCACTCAGGCAATCAGCAGTTTTGGCATTGTATTGGTGAGCGGTATTTTCACTGCATTTTTGCTGTCACCGCTGGCGATGCCAACGAAAAGAGAGAAGAAAAAAAGATGATGTTATCGACATTTTTTGCCGGGTGGCGGATTCGCCTTATCAGGCCGTTAATGATAGCGCTCGCCGCACTGATTCTTGCCGGTTGCAGCCACACACAGCCGGAACAGCAAGGCCGCCCGCAAGCCTGGTTAGAGCCGGGAACACGTGTGACGCTACCTGCTCCGGGGATTTCTCCCGCGGTGAATTCACAACAGCTGCTGACCGGAAGTTTTAACGGCAAAACGCAGTCGCTGTTGGTCATGCTTAATGCTGATGATAAGAAAATCACACTGGCCGGGTTGTCATCAGTTGGCATTCGCCTGTTCCTCGTGACTTACGATGAAAAAGGATTGCACACCGAACAATCGATCATCGTTCCGCAACTGCCGCCCGCAAGCCAGGTGCTGGCTGACGTGATGCTTAGTCATTGGCCAATTAGCGCCTGGCAACCGCAATTACCTCAAGGCTGGACGCTCGTCGATACGGGCGATACACGTGAACTGCGCAATAGCCGCGGCAAACTGGTCACGGAAATCACGTATCTGAATCGCAAAGGAAAACGCGAACCGATCAGCATTGAGCAGCACGTATTTAAATACCACATCACCATTCAATACCTGGGTGACTGAGATGATCTACATTTCTGCCGTTGGCATGATTAACGCGTTGGGCAATAACACCGATGAAATCGCCGCCAACCTCACACGTGGCATAGCGCCGGGAATGCGTCCGCGCGCGAACTGGCTACAAGGACATCCACCCGCCGTATTAGCAGGCGTTGACGGTGATCTGCCCGCGATCCCTCAGCAATTTAGCGCACATCGTTCGCGCAATAACCAGCTACTGCTGGCTGCACTGGCACAAATCCAGCCACAGGTAGACGACGCTATCGCCCGGTTTGGCCGCGATCGTATTGCTGTCGTTCTCGGCACCAGCACCTCCGGTCTGAATGAAGGTGACGTTCACGTTGATCTGATGCTCAACGACAAAGAGAGCACCGACTGGCGCTACCCGCAGCAGGAACTGGGCGATCCGTCGCGTTTTCTTAGCCACTGGCTGGCGCTGGATGGCCCGGCCTTTACGCTCTCAACCGCCTGCTCGTCCAGTGCACGGGCAATCATGAGCGGGCGTCGCTTAATCGAATCTGGTCTGGTGGATATTGCCATTGTCGGCGGTGCCGATACGCTAAGTCGGATGCCCATCAACGGTTTCCACAGTCTGGAATCGCTCTCCCCAACGCGATGTCAGCCGTTTGGCCGCGACCGCAATGGGATCACCATCGGCGAAGGCGCCGCATTGATGGTATTAACCCGCGAGCCACAGCCCATTGCGCTGCTGGGTGTCGGCGAATCCAGCGATGCATACCATATTTCGGCTCCCCACCCGCAGGGAGAAGGTGCCATTCGCGCCATAGGCCAGGCGCTTAACGACGCAGGAATGACACCGGAACACGTGGGCTATATCAATCTGCACGGAACGGCCACTCCGCTCAACGATCAGATTGAGTCCAACGTCGTGAGCACGCTATTTGGCGACACGGTCCCATGCAGTTCAACCAAACACCTGACCGGGCACACGCTGGGCGCGGCGGGGATCACCGAAGCAGCAATCAGTATGCTGATTCTGCAACGCAACCTGCCCCTGCCACCGCAGGATTTTAGCCAGTCGCCGCGCGATGAAACATTGCCACCCTGCGGCATCATTGAACAACCGCAGCCGCTGACTCGCCCGGTAATCTTATCTAACTCGTTCGCCTTCGGCGGTAATAATGCCAGCATCCTGCTCGGGAGAATCTCATGAGCCACTATTTATCACCGGGCGATTATTTACCGCATGACGCGCCGATGCTGC
>NZ_SZWR01000023.1:65898-69880 GCF_005280875.1 Citrobacter sp. wls827 | reverse complement strand
TGGCGGACGAAACCGCCACCTGCCACGTGACGGTATCGGCAAACAGCGTACTGGCCCCTTTCCTCGACCCCGATGGCAATCTGCCCGGCTGGTTCGCACTGGAATTAATGGCGCAGACCATTGGCGTCTGGTCTGGCTGGCACCGCCAGCAACACGGTCAGGCGAGTATTGCATTAGGTATGGTGCTGGGCGCACGCGAGTTAGTCTGTGCTGCGGGTGTTCTGCCTGCCGGGAAGCGGCTGAGCATCCATGTCAAATTGCTGATGCAGGATGCACGATTCGGTAGCTTTGAATGCGTCATTCAGGCAGACAACAAGACGCTGGCAACCGGTCGCGTCAACACCTTCCAGCCGACAACAGAAGAAATTAACACGCTATTTCAACAAGGAGCGTCCACATGAGTCGTTCAGTTTTAGTTACGGGTGCCAGCAAAGGTATCGGTCGCGCCATCGCCAGACAACTGGCGGCAGACGGCTTTGTGGTCGGCGTGCACTATCATCGCGATGCACAAGGTGCACAAGACACACTGGAGGCTATCCTCGCCGCTGGCGGCGCAGGGCGTCTGTTGACGTTTGACGTTGCCAATCGCGAGCAATGCCGTGAAGTACTGGAGCACGATATTGAGGTTAACGGCGCATGGTACGGCATTGTCAGCAACGCCGGGGTAACGCGTGATGCCGCCTTCCCTGCGCTCAGCGATAGCGACTGGGATGCGGTGATCCACACCAACCTCGACAGCTTTTACAACGTCATTCATCCGTGCATTATGCCGATGATTAGCGCACGCCAGGGGGGTCGTATCATCACACTGTCTTCGGTATCCGGCGTGATGGGCAACCGCGGTCAGGTTAATTACAGTGCAGCAAAAGCCGGTATTATTGGCGCCACCAAAGCGCTGGCCATCGAACTGGCAAAACGCAAAATTACCGTAAACTGTATTGCACCAGGACTGATTGATACCGGGATGATCGAGATGGAAGAAGCCGCATTGAAAGAGGCGATGTCGATGATCCCCATGAAACGGATAGGTCAGGCTGAAGAAGTGGCCGGGCTTGCCAGTTATTTAATGTCGGATGTGGCGGGCTATGTCACTCGCCAGGTGATTTCCATCAATGGAGGGATGTTATGACACGTCGTGTCGTGATTACAGGCATGGGCGGCGTCACCGCCTTTGGCGAAAACTGGCAGGATGTCTCAGCCAGGCTATTGGCGTATGAAAATGCGGTACGCAAAATGCCGGAGTGGCAGGTTTATGACGGACTGCACACGCTGTTGGGTGCGCCGATCGATAACTTCACTCTGCCGGAACACTATACCCGCAAGCGCATTCGCGCCATGGGTCGCGTGTCGCTGATGTCCACTCGCGCATCAGAACTGGCGTTAGAACAAGCCGGACTGATTGGCGATCGGGTACTGACCAACGGTGAAACCGGAATAGCATACGGTTCCTCCACAGGCAGCACCGGGCCGGTGAGTGAGTTCGCGACCATGCTGACCGAGAAGCACACCAATAACATCACCGGCACGACCTACGTGCAAATGATGCCGCACACCACGGCTGTTAACACCGGATTGTTTTTCGGCCTGCGTGGGCGAGTCATCCCGACATCCAGCGCCTGCACCTCCGGTAGCCAGGCAATTGGTTACGCATGGGAAGCCATCCGACACGGTTATCAAACTGTGATGGTTGCCGGCGGTGCAGAAGAACTGTGCCCTTCCGAAGCCGCCGTATTTGATACGCTGTTCGCCACCAGCCAGCGCAACGACGAACCGAAAACCACCCCCTCCCCATTCGATGAAAAACGCGATGGTCTGGTCATCGGGGAAGGTGCTGGTACGCTGGTGCTGGAAGAGTTGGAACACGCTAAAGCGCGCGGAGCAACGATTTACGGTGAAATCGTCGGCTTTGCCACTAACTGCGATGCTGCCCATATCACCCAGCCACAGCGTGAGACAATGCAGATTTGCATGGAAAAATCGCTGAGCATGGCCGGTATTAGCGCCCGGGATATCGGCTATATTTCAGCGCACGGTACCGCTACCGATCGTGGCGATATTGCAGAAAGTCAGGCGACTGCCGCAATTTATGGTGATAATGTGCCGCTATCCTCGCTTAAAAGCTATTTTGGGCATACCCTTGGCGCTTGTGGCGCACTGGAGGCCTGGATGAGTCTGCAAATGATGCGTGAAGGCTGGTTTGCGCCTACGCTGAATTTGAGTCAGCCAGATGCCAATTGTGGCGCGCTGGATTACATTATGGGTGAAGCCCGCAAGATTGATTGCGAGTTTTTGCAGAGCAATAACTTTGCGTTTGGCGGCATCAATACTTCTATCATCATCAAACGTTGGCCGTGATATGTACCGGATCGTTCTAGGGAAAGTTTCTGATTTAAGCACCGGCGTGCTGCCTCATGCGCTCTATGAGCAGGCACCGCAGGGTGCTCGCCGCGCACGCTGGTTGGCTGGCCGCGTGCTGCTTTCCCATGCCCTTTCCCCATTGCCTGATATCGTCTACGGCGAGCAAGGAAAACCGGCCTTTTCAGCCGACACGCCGCTGTGGTTCAATCTTAGCCACAGCGGTGATGACATTGCTCTGCTGCTTAGCGACGAAGGGGAAGTGGGCTGCGATATTGAAGTCGTGCGCCCGCGCGAAAACTGGAAGACGCTGGCGAATACGGTGTTCAGTCTAGGGGAACATGCCGAAATCGAAGCAGAACATCCGGACCACCAACTGGCGGCTTTCTGGCGCATCTGGACGCGCAAAGAAGCCATCGTTAAGCAGCGTGGCGGCAGCGCCTGGCAAATTGTCAGCGTCGATAGCACTACACTGACATCCTCGCTCTCCGTTAGCCAGTGCCAGCTCGAAACCCTGAGTCTGGCCGTGTGCACGCCAACGCCATTTACCCTGACAGCCGACGCCGTGCAGAGGCTGTAACTCCCGCATTCCCTGTGCGCCGACGCGCGACATGAAAGGTTAACTGCAGATGCAACGAGTCACCATTACTCTCGATGACGATTTACTGGAAACGCTGGATAGCCTGAGCCAGCGCCGTGGTTACAACAACCGTTCTGAAGCGATTCGCGATATTTTGCGTGGTGCGCTGGCGCAGGAAACGACCCAGGAGCATGGCACTCAGGGCTTCGCGGTACTCTCGTATGTTTATGAACATGAGAAGCGTGATTTGGCCAGCCGCATTGTTTCGACGCAGCACCATCACCATGATTTATCGGTCGCTACGCTACACGTTCACATCAACCATGACGACTGCCTGGAAATCGCCGTACTAAAAGGCGACATGGGCGATGTTCAGCATTTTGCCGATGATGTGATTTCCCAGCGCGGAGTGCGCCACGGTCATTTGCAGTGCCTGCCAAAAGAAGAGTAATTACCTGTTTCGTTGCCGGGGGCGCTTCGCTTGCCCGGCCTACACCCGTTCTCGTTTGTAGGCCGGATAAGGCGTAGCCGCCATCCGGCAATAATGTTCACGCCATCGTGCCAATCGTCTTTCTAAAGCGCAGCAGCGCTATCAGGAAGAACGCACTGCCAATCGCCAGCAACGTCAGAAACTGCGGCCAGACGATGCCGAACCCTGCGCCACGATAAAGAATCGCCTGCGCCAGGCTGACAAAGTGGGTAGTCGGCATCGTCAGCATGATGTCCTGTACGGCCTGCGGCATGCTTTCACGCGGCGTGGAGCCACCGGAAAGCATCTGTAACGGCAACAGCACCAGAATCATCAGCAATCCCAGTTGCGGCATGGAGCGCGCCAGCGTGCCCATAAAAATACCGATCGAGGTGGTGGCGAACAGGCTCAGCGCCACGCCCAGCATAAACAGCGGTATCGAGCCTTCAATGGGTACGCCGAGCACGCCTTTTACCATCAGCATCAGCGATAAACCGGAAACCACCAGCACCACCAGCCCCATCGACCAGATTTTTGCCATCATGATCTCAAACGGCGTTACCGGCATCACCAGCAGA
>NZ_SZWR01000023.1:64177-65838 GCF_005280875.1 Citrobacter sp. wls827 | reverse complement strand
GCTCACGTTCGCGAATTAGCGCCGAGCCGGTGAGCACAATCGCCAGCATGGTAATGTTGTTGATGATTGCCATCACCGCGCCAAAACGGGCAGGTTCCAGATTGGGGTTAAAGCGCATGCGCATTTCCAGCGCCACCGGCGGCTCACTGTTGTCACGGTAACGCGCCACAAAGCTGTTCACTTCGCCGCTGATGATATTCTGGATATAACTGTTGCCGGTAAAGGCCTGGCTCATCCGCGTGGCATCGACGTTAACCTGAATATCCGGCTGTCTTCCTGCCAGCACATCGCGCTGAAAATCAGGCGGAATGTTCACGGCGAAGGTGTAGCGTCCGGCATCCAGCCCGGCATCCATCTCATCGGCGGTGATCATCTCCGGCGGTAAAAACCACGGGCGATAAAAGCTGTTCACAATCCGGTTCGACAGCTGTGACTGGTCCATATCGGCAATAGCAATCGGCGCCAGATGCAGCGAACCCGGCAGGACGGTCGCGGAAGAATAAACCGAAATCGTGAAGGCAAAGACGATCAGCGTCAGCATCGCTTTGTCGCCCAGCAGGCTGCGTAACTCTTTGATGCCGAGGTTATAAATATTGCGTAATCGGCGCATCACCCCTCCTGTTTTTTCAGCAGTAATACGCTCAGACCGATCACCACCGGAATGGCGATTGCCAGCGGCATAAACAGCTGCCAGAGATCCGTCAGATCCAACGCTTTAGAGAACGTTCCACGCGCAATGGTCAAAAAATGACTGGTCGGGTAGATTTCGCCAATCCAGCGGCCCGGCCCTTCGAGCGAGGCGACCGGATCGATCATCCCGGAAAACTGCGTCGCCGGGATAAGCGTGATAATCGCCGTACCAAAAATGGCGGCGATCTGGCTTTTCATAAACGTGGAGATTAACAGCCCCAGCCCGGTGGCAATGGTGACGTACAGCAGCGCGGCCAGCGTCAGGGTCATAAAGCTGCCCTTATGCGGCACGCCGAACACAAACACCGACAGCGCGCACAGCAGCAGAAAGTTCAGCATGCCCAGCACGATGTAAGGCAACTGTTTGCCGAGCAAAAACTCACTGCGGGTCGTGGGCGTGACGTACAGGTTGATAATCGATCCGAGCTCTTTCTCACGCACTACGCTGAGGGCGCTGAGCATGGAAGGGATCATCATCAACAACAGTGGGATCACCGCCGGAACAATCGCCGGCAGACTCTTCACATCCGGGTTGTAACGATAGCGAGTTTCAATGGTCATCAGCCCGTTTTGCCCACTGGCATTGGGCTGACGCGCCATCACATCCTGCAGCCAGGTCTGGTGCATCGCCTGTACGTAGCCTCTGACCGTTTCAGCGCGGCTCGGCATTGCGCCATCGACCCAGACGCCAATCTTCACCGGCGTGCCACGCGCGATATCGCGGCCAAAGTTTGGCGGGATCTCTATTGCTACCGCCACTTCGCCCGAACGCATTCGCTTGTCCAGCTCGTCATAACTGGTGAGCGGCGGCTGCTCAATAAAATAGCGCGACCCCGCCAGATTCAGCGACCACGCCTGGCTGCTGACGGTCTGGTCACGATCGAGCACCGAAAAACGCAGATTTTCCACGTCCATGCTGATGCCGTAGCCCATGATCAGCATCAGGATCACCGTCCCCATCAGCGCCAGCG
>NZ_SZWR01000023.1:43297-64117 GCF_005280875.1 Citrobacter sp. wls827 | reverse complement strand
CCCGCCGCAGCTCCAGCGCTTCACGGCGGCTGTAGCTGAACAAGCGCCGCAGGCTAAAGCCCTGCCGCGGCGGCTGACTGTTTTCATGCACCAGCGGAGCAGTCGCTTGCGAAAGCGTCGCTTCCGGCGCCGGGCCTGCTGCTTCCTGTAGCCAGGAGATAAAAGCCTCTTCCAGGCTGGCGGCACCACGCTGTTTCACCAGCTCCTGCGGCGTGCCGCTGGCGAGTACTTTTCCGGCGTGCATCAGCGACATACGGTCGCAGCGCTCCGCTTCGTTCATAAAGTGGGTAGAGATAAAAATGGTGACTTTATCCTGACGCGACAGATCAACCATCAGTTGCCAGAACATGTCCCTCGCCACCGGATCGACCCCGGAGGTCGGTTCGTCGAGAATCAACATTTCAGGGCGATGGATCACCGCCACCGCCAGCGACAGGCGTTGACGGATCCCCAACGGCAGCGCACCGGGCAACGTGTCTTCGACATCGGTCAGCGAAAAGCGCTCGCTCATCTCTTGTACCCGCCCGGGGATTTCCGCTTCGGGGATATGGAACAGTCGCGCGTGTAGCTCAAGGTTTTGCCGCACGGTCAGCTCGCTGTAGAGCGAAAACGCCTGCGACATATAGCCTACCCGGCGGCGGGTATCGATATTCTTCGGGTCAACCGCTTGCCCAAACAGCCACGCCTCACCTTCGCTTGCGGGTAGCAGACCGGTGAGCATCTTCATGGTGGTGGATTTACCGCAGCCGTTGGAGCCGAGAAAGCCGAAGATCTCCCCGCGGGGAATACGAAAGTTAACGTGATCAACGGCGACAAACTTGCCGAAGCGCATGGTCAGATCTTTCGCCTCAATGGCAATCTCTTCCTGCTCAGCGTGATACGGCGGGATCACCACCGGTTTGTGCGCCTGACGCTGCGCTTCAGGTAACAACGCAATAAACGCCTGCTCCAGCGTGGCGCTGTTGGTTTGTTCTCGTAGCTGCTGGGCGCTGCCGGTGGCCAATACCTCACCCGCGTTCATCGCCACCAGCCAGTCAAAGCGCTCGGCTTCTTCCATATAGGCGGTGGCGACCAGCACGCTCATATTGGTCTGACGCTGGCGAATGCTGTTAATCAGATCCCAGAACTGGGCGCGGGACAGCGGGTCTACCCCGGTGGTGGGTTCATCAAGAATGAGCAATTCCGGGTCGTGGATTAACGCGCAGCACAGCCCCAGCTTTTGCTTCATCCCACCCGAGAGTTTCCCGGCAGGACGATCGCGAAACGGCGCCAGTCCGGTGCTGTTCAGTAGCTCGGTAATCCGCGCTTCGCGTTCCGCTTTGTCATGACCAAACAGCCGGGCAAAGAAATCGACGTTCTCATATACCGACAGCGTGTGATACAGGTTTTTCCCCAGCCCTTGCGGCATCCAGGCAATGCGCGGGCAGACATCCCGTCGATGCTTCGGGTCGCGCATATCGCCGCCCAGCACCATCACGTTGCCGTGTTCAATCACCCGCGCACCGGAAATAAGCGACAGCAGGCTCGATTTTCCGACGCCATCCGGGCCAATAAGCCCCACCATACAGCGGGCAGGAATATCCAGCGTGATGTTGTTCAGCGCGACCGTTTTCCCGTAATGCTGACTCACGCCGTCAAGGTGCGCCACGGGAGGAACGGGAACCAGCGCCAGATGCGTCATTGCGGCAACCTCACCACCAGGTCGTCAGGCCAGGGGCGATTTTCATCAACACGCACCCACGCCATGCCCGGCAGACCGGTTTTCACGTACTCCAGATGCTGCTGCAACAGCTCTGGTGGAATACGCGCTTTGACGCGAAACATCAGCTTCAGCCGTTCATCACTGGTTTCGACCGTTTTCGGCGTGAACTGCGCCACGCTAGCCACAAAGCTGATGGTCGCCGGAATACGCAGATCCGGTGCGGCATCCAGCACCAGTCGCGCTTCACCGCCAATCTTCAGCAGGCCAGCCTGTTCGGTCGGCAAGAAGAATGTCATGTAGACATCGCTGAGATCGACCATATTCAGCACGCGCCCGCCCGCGGAAAGTACCTCGCCCGGTTCGGCGACACGGTACTGCACGCGACCATCGCGCGGGGCTTTCAGCTCGCTGTCATCAATATCAGCGGCAATACGACGTTCGGTGGCCTGCGCGGCTTCAACGCGGGTTTGCGCCTGAATAATGCTGGTACGGGCGGCTTCAATCGCGGCTTTTGCCGCAGAGACCTGCGCCCTTGCAGATTCCAGCGCCGCGCGCGCACTTTCTGCCGCAGCCCTGTCGTCATCCAGCTGTTGCTCAGACACGGCCCCACGCTGGGATAGCGAACGGGAGCGCACGTGACGTTTAGAGACCGACTGCAGTTCCGCCTCGCGCTGTTTTACCACCGACTGCGCGGCGCGCATTTCACTTTGCCGTTGTTCCAGCAACGCCCGTGCCGCCGCAACTGCACTTTCCGCTTCTTTGATTTGCGCGACCGCTTCCAGCCGCTGCTCGTGCAGCACGCGGGTATCCATTTTCGCCAGCACCTCGCCCTGACGAACGAACTGCCCTTCCGATACGAGGATCGTATCAATACGTCCGGCAATTTTGGTGGCAATATCCACTTCAGTGGCTTCAATTCTGCCGTTGCTGGCGGCAAACCCTTCCGGTATCCCCGCAGGACGCAACATCCACCATGCTATTGCAGCAACCACTACCACAATACCCGCGCCCCACCACACCAGATGACGCTTAATCTTATCCATATTCGACCCGCCGTAATCCCTGTTATCAAACGATGCGTGTCACAAAACCCACTGAACTGCTATTCAGTGAGAGATTCCATCCGGGATGAGAAGGAATGATAAACGATGGCCAAAGAGCGGACAGGCGTTATAGCAACGCATACCGCGAAGGAAGTGAATGACGAAAATGCTGTGAAATCGGGTAGTAATGTTGTCATCATCAGCGTTCCTGGCCGGAAATGAAACACGCATACTCATAACTGCTATCTATTGAATACTAACACCTGGATTCGATATGTCTATTCGGTTGTTCTCGCGATGTCATCGGGCAAAACAGTGTCCGGCAATCCACTCGCCGGACAAGCTTTTGGCGAGTGTTCTGTTTAAAACGCGTGTTGGTATAGCCGCAACGCATCATCTGCCGTGAGCGGAACAGGATTGTTATCCAGAAGACGAGTCTGCTGCATGGCATCCTGAGCCAATATCGCCAGCGTTTCAGCAGGTATATCGACATCGCGCAGCTTTTTCGGTGCACCCGATTCAGCAATAATGCGTACCATCGCAGCAATAAATATCGCGGCATCTTTCTCCATATTCCCCGACACCTCCTCGCCAATAACAGCAGCCAGCTCGGCATAGTACGGCGCAGCGACTGGCGCATTAAACTGCAGCACCGGAATCAGCATCAGCGCATTCGACAACCCATGTGGAATATGGTGTCGTGCGCCAAGGGGATAAGCCAGCGCATGCACTGCGGCCACTGGGGAATTGGCAAAAGCCTGGCCTGCCAGCATCGCGCCCAGCAGAACATTTTCTCGCGCTTCACGGTTGTTCCCATCACGACAGGCAGTCACCAGATGGCGGCTAATTAAGCGTAATGCTTCCCGCGCCAGCGCATCCGAAATGGGGTTCTTCTTATGTTTACCGGTATAAGCCTCAATGGCATGCACCATCGCGTCGATGCCAGCCGCCGCCGTATGAACCGGAGGAAGTCCAAGCGTCAATTGCGCATCCAGCAGCACCAAATCGCCATATAGCTGTGGTGCGACAATCCCCATTTTGCTGTCATCATTGGTCGTCAAAATCGAAATATTAGTGACTTCTGAGCCCGTCCCTGCCGTGGTAGGGATGTTAATCAGCGGCAGACGCTGCCCGGAAACTTTGCCAATACCGTAAAGCGCCTGCAGATCTTGCTCAGAGTTGATTAACACGGCCACCAGCTTCGCGACATCCAGCGAGGAGCCGCCGCCCAGACCAATGACCATGTCGCAATGGTCATCACGAGCAACCTGTAAGGCTTCCCGGACAAGACGTTCCTGCGGATCGGGTTGGACCCGATCATAGACCGTCACCTGAAACCCTGCCTCTTGCAGGCTATGCAAAACAGGCGGCAGAATCCCTGCTTTGACCAGTCCGGGGTCGGTCACCAACAACACGCGACGCGCGCTAAATCGCGGCTGAATAATCTCCCCTGCTCGTGATGCTCCCGCCCACTCGACGATAATTTCCGGTACAGTTGAAAACGTAAAATCCTTCATGACATTGTTCATTGATGTACTCCTGGTAGTAAAAATGGCCAGCTTTTAACTACGCGGTGTATCGGCATGAGTGAGAAAGCTTTTCACCTCTTTACGCTCAAGCAACGGGTTGATAATCCCAACGCCAATACGTTGAAAATGCTCCGTTTGTCGATGAAGTTCGAGACCCTCAGGACAACGATAGGTTTCAATAATCACAAAGCGATCGCCGTCTTCCGTAGAACGGAAAAACTCATAGGTGATGTTTTCAGGCTCCTGACGCGAGGCCTGGGCAAGCAGTCTGAGCGCATCATTGACCTTGTCTCCCATTCCCTTACGAGAAAAATAATGTGCAATAACAAAAAGTTGTGAATTCTCCATGGTCGGGCTCCCGGTGTTCTAACGGTGAAGGTCTATATCCCATAACGCGCTATCACTGCTCGAAACGGCTATCGCGCCGTGTAACAGCGCCGTTTGAGCATGTTCCTCGTTACAGACGAAGCCTGATGCCACTATTGGCGGCAACACATTACGGTCAGCCTGTGAGAGTAGCGGCAACATCTGCGCGGGCATCAGTTGCACGTAATCGGGTTCGCTTTGTTCTACGGCTTTCAGGCTGCGTAGCCAGGTAGAACGGTCGGTGACAAAGATTTTCTGCATCGTCACCAGTCCACACTTTTTCGCTCGCTGTACGGTTTGCAAACGCGTCGAGAGCAACCCCATCGCTCCCGTTTCGGCCACATAATCAATGCCGCCCTTATCCTGGGACAGCCCATTGCAGCTGTCGATATTCACGATGACGTACTTCCCCGCCTGCGACAGCAGTTCTATCACCGGATGGAGCTTAATCAGGTCAATATTGGCAATAATGCAGACTTCCGCCTTGCTGGACAGCGCGGTTTTCAATTGCTCAATACCGTAAATCGCCATAATGACGGGCTGGCGTGCCAGGAGTACGCCAAGATTTTTGATCATTACTGGCCTGCCTGATGTGAAAGAAGATCGACGCTTAACCCCAGTTTGCCTGGGTTAAGAATGTTTTTCGGATCCAGCGCATATTTGATATCCGCCAGAACGGAAAGCGATTCGCCTAAAGAAGCCTGCATATAAGGCGAACGCAGGAGACCAACACCATGATGGTGGCTAAGGGAGGTGTTGTGCTTAATTAGCACCGCATTCGCTGCATCCCATGCCGCACGATACCAGGCCGCACGTTGCTCAATCGCCACATCACCGCGCAATGAGAAATAGAGGCATGCGCCGTCGATGTAGGCGTGAGACTGATGCGCCGAACCGGCCAGCGTGCCGGGTACGGCGTTAATAGCGGCCACCACATCATCATACACGTCGCTAAGATCGCGCCAGCGTCCCACCATTTCCAGCGTATCCGCCACCAGACCCGGGCTCTTTTTAAAGCCTTCAGCACTTTTTCCGGTCAGATATCGGGTGTCCAGCCAGCGTTCAAAAATAGCCTCGCCGTCGAGTTGTTGTCCGCCGCGTTGGCACACACGTTCGCTGATAGCCATTACCGCATCGACAATCTCAGGCTCCCCCTCATCCGCAATCAACAGGACATTGGTCTCTGGCAGACCAAACTGCACGCCGCTTTCCAGGTTATCGTACAAACGCAGTGCCGCCGGATTCGCCCCATGCTGTAAGATTTCGCGACATGCCTCCAGTCCACTGGCGAAGCTGGAAAAACCCCAGGCGATGGCGCGGCCATAATCCGGCAGGCGATGAAGCTTCAAACGCACACGGACAATCACACCCAATGTGCCTTCAGAACCAATAAACATCTGCTGTAGATCAGGCCCCGTTGCGCTACGCGCATAGCCACCCACGGTGATTAAGCGGCCATCAGCAAGGACGACATCCATCCCATAAACCATATCTTCAATTTTGCCGTAGCGGGTCGACAGCTGTCCCGCGCCACGACAGGCCACCCAACCGCCCACGGTACTGATACCAAACGATGACGGCCAGTGGCCCATCGTCATGCCGTACTCTTTTTGGATAGTTTGTTCAAAAATGTCGCCGAACATGCCGGCTTCAACGTCAACAATCTGGCTTTGTGGATCGAAGTCGATAAGTTTGTTGAGTTCGCAAACGTCCAGCACAATGCCTCCCCGCAACGGCAATGCGGCACCAGTGACGTTACTGCGCCCAGCGGAAACCGTGACCGGGATTGCCAACGCATTCGCCAGACGCATCACATCCTGAATTTGTTCTACCGTAGAGACACGTACAATCGCCCCTTTTGACGTGGCCGGTGCGCCCTGGGTTTCCGCAATCATCGAACCGGCCCACCAGTCGCGGGTCCAGGTAATCACATCAGATTCCGATGTCAGCACCTCATCTGCAATGACCCGCAGTCGATCAAACGTCGCTTCGCTCATCACCACCGGATCAATCTGCATCCCTTTCGCGCCACCGCTGCTTTTGATATCCGTCGCCCATGCCGGGCGAGTGTGTGCACCTACAGTATAATTTCCACGGTTGTAACCGCGTTTAATCGCTTCTTTACTGATCATTCGGATGTCCCCATAAGTGTTGATTTTTCATGTTTAATTGCCGCCTGATAGCTGGCTACCTGCCGGGCCACCTGTTCAGGCTGAAGCTTGAGCTCTTGTTGCAGAATTTCCCCCACGCGTTGCGCAGCATTCGCTGACGCATCACGAGCCATCAGACGGGCACGAATTCGGCGCGATAACACATCATCAATGGTGCTGGCGAGTTCATGGCGCACGGCATACACCACTTCAGCTTCGGTATAGGGAAGCCCTTCCACAATTGGCTTTGCCAGTAAGGGATTGGACTGGATAAGGTCACTGACAAAATGCGCTTCAGTCCCGTAGCGCTCCCCCAGGTGCGCAGACAAACCGCCCGATGCCAGAATCGCCTGCGGGTCATAGCCCGCCGCCCCCAGCAACCAGGCGGTTTTAGTTGAGCAGGCCTTTTTACGACCGAGTATTTTGCTGGCGGCATCGATGGTCTCTTCTGCCATATGACGTGATGTCGTCAGCTTGCCGCCGACAATCGTAATCAGACCATCTGCCGCAACTGTGATTTCATGATTACGTTTCATTTCAACGGTCTTGCCTCCCGCCGTCCCCACCAGAGGGCGGCAACCGGCGATACTTCCCACCACGTCTTCCGGGCGGAGATCGGTTTTCAATGCCGAATTCGCACCTTCCAGCAGAAAGTCCAATTCAGCGCGATTGCAGTGAACATCATTGAGATCGCCCTGATAATCCTCATCCGTGGTCCCCAAATAGGAAACGTTGCCCCAACGGGTGATCGTCGCGCGGCGGCTGCGCCCGGCAACCGGGATCGTCACCGTGCAATCATTGCGGATCTTCATCCACGGAATAGCAACATGTACCCCCTTGGCAGGACGGATATTCAGCGGTGATACGTCACCTTTTTTCAGCCCATTCCAGTCACGCAGCCAGACGCCCGTCGCCATGATGGCAACCCGCGCGTTGACCTGAATTTCTCTGCCATCGGCACAGACGATGGCCCCATTCACTTTGCCGTGCTGGTCGCGCGTGGTTTCGATGACTTCCGCATGGTTGGTCACCACCGCGCCATGAAACGCCGCCGTGCGCACCAATGCCAACGTAAGTCGGGCATCGTCGACACGGGCATCGAAATACATAAAACCACCGGATAGCTGTTCTTCTTTGAGCGTCGGGCAATGCGACAGCACTTCCGCAGGGGTAAGTTTTTGGTGAAGGATGCCTTCCCGCCATCCTCCCGCAAGGTCGTAGGTCCAGAGCAGGCTTTCAAATGCAGCAGACATCCGCTTGTCGAATACACCATTTTTATCGAGTACCGGGAATAAAAAGGGTAACCGTTGCACCAGATGACGGGCATTCCTCCGCATACGCTGGCGTTCGAGTAAAGAGTGACGAACCAGCCCCAGATTCCCTTGTTCGATATAGCGCAGACCGCCGTGTACCATTTTCGATGACTTTGATGATGTGCCTGAGGCAAAGTCACTTTTCTCAATCAGCGCCACCCGGTAGCCACGCAGACTGGCATCCAACGCCGCGTAGGCTCCGGTTACGCCACCACCGACAATCAGAATGTCGTAGGTGTCGCTTTCCAGTCGATCCAGTTGTTCAGCGCGCTGGAGACGTAATGGCTCTGCACCGTACATCTCACTACAGGTTTTGTTGGGCTTTCGCGAAGGGAAAAACTTCATGAGTAAGTGTGCTCCTGATTAGCTGAGGTGAGGCTGTCGGCGGCTTCCATTTCGAGTGCAATACGCATCGCCCAGCGGTTAATTTTTTGTTCGCGAAGGTCATGACTGATTTTCGGCTCAAATAGCCGCGCGGTTTTTAGCATGGCGCAGGCATCCGGCAGCGAGTCCCACAGCAGCCCATCGGCACCAGCCAAAAACGCAACGCCACGTAAGCTTGCCCGCGCCGTTTCGGCCATTCGCCGCACGGGAATACCGCTAAGATCGGCCTGGATTTGCAATAACGTATCGCTATTGGATAACCCTCCCCCGACTACCAACTCTTTTGTGGGGATCCCGGTTGCCGCTTCATTTGCGCGAATACAGGCCGCGACCGAATGCGCAATCCCTTCCAGAATCGCGTAGGCCACCTGCGAGCGCGTGGTCGAGATTGAGATACCGTTCAGGGACGCACGGGCATGAGGCTGGAGATGGGGTACGCGTAGCCCCGTTAGCGCCGGAATAAAACTCACGCCACCCGCGTCGCTAGCCTGCGCGGCCAGTTCGCTGATCTGTTCGGGTGAGTCAAACCAATGCAGTTTTTCGCACACCCAGTTGAGCGCCGAACCGGTAGTGGGGACAAAGGTTTCGACAGAGAAATGCGAAAGCCCTTTTTGGCGGCGCGCCGTCATGGTGAGCGTACTTTCACAGCCCTTTTGCAAGGTTGGTACCGTTGGCCCCATCATTAAATCAACAAAGCTGCCAGTGCCATGCATACAAAAAGCCTGTCCTCGCTCGGTACACCCCAGCCCAATAGCCCCTGCAAACTGATCCCCTGCGCAGGCCAGGATCGGCACGCTTATCCCCAGAATATCTTCATGAGTGGTGCCGAAGTCATCGGCATCATCATGTAATTCAGGCAGCAATGACGCCGGGAAGCCCAGAGTCTGTAGCCATGGCAAATGATAGTGATGCTCTTTGAGGCAATACGCGCCAGCGGAGGTGGCATTTGTCGGTGTGGTGACACTTTTTTTCTCCTGCGCCAAGTGCCAAAGCAACCAGCTATCAACGGTACCAAAGACCAGCGTTCCAGCCTGATACGCCTTCGCCACCGCAGGCGTATTGGCAAGATGGCGCGACGCCCAAAGATAAGGAGAGCGTATCCCAACCGGTCGCCCAATCCGCGGCAGCAGTTTTGCATCCCATTCAGGGGCTAACTGGGCCAGTTCATCCGTGAAACGCGCATCCTGCCATACCATCGCCGGAGTTAATGCCTTACCCGTTTGCGCATCCCACAGCACTGCCGTTGAGCGTTGGGTCGCAATCGCCAGCGCCACAATGCGCATCTTGTTGCATTGCGCGTTAGCTATCGCTTTGCGACAAACCTCAATAGTGGCCTGCAAGACCTCATCAGCATCTTGTTCCACCACACCATGACGCAGACTGCTGACCTGAAGCGGCTGGTATTCCAGGCAGTGAACCTGGCTATTTTGTGCAACAACTGCCGCACGGGTCCCCGATGTACCTTCATCGATAGCCAGAATGACATCTTCGTATTCACTCATTTCGTACTCCTGTTTGATTCTGGGGTCATCGACTCTGGATAAGGTGAATGGGGTGATTCGAACTGCGGCGCACCTGGCTCGTTATCCGGCTGAATAGTGGTGCGAGTGGGGTCCCACGGAATAACAAAACAGATAATGCTCGCAAACAGCGGCACGGCAGACATGATCAGGAAGGTCGTTTGCAGGCCATACAAATCACGGAATACCGGGAAAATAAACAGCCCGAGCGCCGCACCTATTGCCCCGAGCGCACCGACCACGCCGTTCGCGCCAGCCCGCAGTTCACTGCGAAAAGAGAGTGACGACAGGCTTTTCCCGTTTGCACCAGGTCCGCCAGAGTGGCAAAGAATAAACAGTGCAGGGACCAGCAAAGAGGCCCAAAGTGGCATAGTGTCACTGAACAGACCCAGCGTGAGTAGCACGAGGAAGGCCACGGCAAAACCGATCGCCGAGGAGCGGCGCAATCCCAGACGGCGGCCAATCGCGGGAGATAAGAAACCGCCGATGATACCGAAAACGTTAAAAAATAGTGAACATAAAGTTGCGTAAACAAAATTTTTACCAAACATCGCAGCACTAATAACCGGTAAATACCAGCCCACACCGAAATATTGGATTGACTGACAGATTTGAACGGTCGAAGCCAGAATCGTACGTGGTAAATAGACGCCACGGAATATTAACAGCACATTTCTTGCGCCTTTTTCAGCCTGACCAATAACGGGTTTCTGTTCTGCTTTCGGCGCCAGAATAAACTGTTCACCATATATTTTATTCATAGCAACGATAGCTTCAGGTAATCGGGATTTCCTTGCCAGCCAAACCGGGCTTTCCACTAAATAACGGAACTGGAAAAACAGAATGATGATTCCACATAACGCCGTTACAGCAATGGAATAACGCCAGATGGCATCACCTACGTCCCATGAGTAAAACATCAGCGCTAATACCAAATTTAAACAAACGGCAACATACCAGACACCCTGCCAGGTATTTAGACGGCTTTTGAGTTTCACAGGCGTGAACTCTGCCAGCATGGCCATTGCCACAGCAAAGTCCATCCCGTAAGAGACGCCAACAAAGAAGCGACCCACGATTATCGTGCTAAAACTGGAGGATGACATCACCAACAAAGCACCAATCACCGCCATTATTTTGGCAATGATCAGCGGTGGCACACGACCCCAGCGATCGGCTATCCAGCCGCCAATCGGGTTAAATAATATGGCGACCCAGGATGAAAATGAGGTAAGTAGTGCAACTTCGGTCGCAGTAAGATTTAAATTACGGGTCATTGGGTTTAATCCAGCACTGAGAGCTGAATTTGAAAAAGCATCAAGAAAAAGGCCGCCTAGTGCCAACCACCAAATAACACCAGCTCTGCCACTGATTTTTCCCCTGGCATCGATGCAATTAATGACATCATCTACACCGCGGATTTTTATCGGATTTGAGAATGAACATGCGGACATGGCTTTCCCCTTCATAATATTCGGAAGAAGGTCGCCATTAGCTAAAAAAATGCAATAAGAGACCATCTTAATTTCACAGATAGTCTCTTATCTAAAATCTGTATTTTTCCACTCTAGAAGGTAACCCAAAGCGTGTCAAAGCGACTTTTAGTCTCATCGTTGATTCTGTGACATGTAGCTCAAATGTTAATGAATCATTACAAAACGAGGTCGTTATGAGCCATTTTTCTGTTCTCAGCGGGTGGGATACCACTGTGACTGTACGTAGCCGCCTGATTTGCGCTGAACGTTCGCCGTTCTCCCTGTACGACGCTATTGCAATATCCATCCAAAATAGGTGTTGAATACCAAGTTCGCTTTTATCCTAAATTTCACCGCTCACAATAAAAACCTTAAAATTCATAAAGATATGCCAACACACATTTGATCGTGATTATTTAAAGCACTAATTTTTCGTTATGTTGATCACATTCGCATCAAAAGAATGGTGATCTTAAAATAGGTTTTAAATATTGTGGTCAGGCCGCTAGACCACAATAAGAGGATATATCATGAAAAGAAAAACAATGGGATGGCTTATCGTTTTTCTTCTTTTTATAGTTTACATGCTTAACTATATGGATCGTTCAGCATTGTCGATCACCGCTCCACTCATCGAAAAGGAATTAGGATTCAATGCTGCTGAGATGGGTATGATATTCAGCGCATTCTTTGTTGGTTATGCACTGTTTAACTTTATCGGTGGCTGGGCCAGTGACCGATTTGGTCCCAAAACAGTATTTCTGGTCGCCGCGTTACTCTGGTCAGTATTTTGTGGGATGACCAGTCTGGTTACTGGATTATGGACTATGCTGGCTGTCCGCGTATTATTCGGCATGGCTGAAGGGCCGGTCAGTGCTGCAGGTAATAAAATTATCAATAACTGGATTTCGCGTAAAGAATCTGCCACTGCCATCGGTATTTTCAGCGCTGGCTCGCCGTTGGGTGGCGCAATTTCCGGTCCGGTAGTTGGCCTGCTGGCTCTTTCATTAGGCTGGCGTCCGGCGTTCGGTATTATTTTCCTGTTTGGTTTAGCCTGGGTATTACTTTGGTATTTCATTGCCAGTGATAAACCTTCAAAAAGTAAACACCTCGCCCCGGAAGAACGTGTCGATTTTGAAAACCATGATGACATCATTTTAGCGGATGACGGTAAAGCGATGCCTTCTCTCGGCTACTACATGAAGCAGCCGATGGTGTGGGCAACGACGCTGGCCTTCTTTAGCTATAACTACATACTCTTTTTCTTCCTGACCTGGTTCCCAAGCTATCTGAACCACTCGCTACACCTTGATATTAAAGAAATCAGCATTGCAACGGTGATCCCCTGGGTGATTGGTGCAATCGGCATGGTATTGGGTGGCGTATGCTCTGACTTTATCTATCGGGTAACGGGCAATGCCCTGCTTTCTCGCCGTCTCATTCTCGGTGTTTGCCTGGCTGGAGCGGCAATCTGTGTGGCGGTTTCTGGAACAGTTACCACTATCGGCAGTGCCGTTGGATTGATGTCAGTCTCGTTATTCCTGTTGTATTTAACTGGACCTATTTATTGGGCAGTTATTCAGGATGTCGTACACAAAGATAAAGTGGGTAGCGTCGGTGGCGCCATGCATGGGCTGGCAAATATCTCCGGAATCATTGGCCCTCTGGTCACCGGATTTATTGTTCAGTTCAGCGGTAAATATGATTACGCATTCTATCTGGCTGGTGCTATTGCGATTGTTTCCAGCTGTCTGGTATTCGTATTTGTCAAAAATAAAGGATTAAAAACAAATGAAAGTCAAAGCTGTCTACATCAATAAACCTGGTGAAATTGAAACCCGTTGGGTTGATTATCCAGAAAAGAAAGATAATGAAGTATTAATAAAAGTTGATGCTGCTGGAATATGTGGCTCTGATATAGGTGCATTTCGCGGCACTAATCCCCTGGTGACCTATCCACGTATTATTGGACATGAAGTCACTGGTATTGTTATTAAACAAGGCAATGGCATGCCAGCAAATATTAAGGAAGGTGACCGCGTTATTGTTGATCCTTATATTTATTGTGGCCATTGCTACCCCTGTTCAGTGGGGAGAACAAATTGCTGTGAAAACCTGAAGGTAATTGGCGTACATATTGATGGTGCGATGCAGGAGGTGGTAGCTCACCCCGCGCATTTGATTCACAAAATCCCGGATGACGTCGCCACTGAGATGGCTCCGTTGGCTGAACCACTGACTATCGCACTGCATGCGCTACATCGCGCCAAACTGACGGCCGGGGAGCATATCGCCATTATTGGAGCCGGTGCGATTGGTCTGATGGCAGCATTGAGCGCATTGCGCTACGGTGCGACGCCAATTCTGATCGATATCGTGGACGAACGACTTCAGTACGCAAAATCGCTGGGTGTGCCTTACGTCATCAATCCGTCGAACACCCAGGTTGTTGAGGCGATAAAAGATATCACACAGGGGACGATGGCACAGGTTGTCGTCGAAGCATCTGGTGCCAACAGTGCAATTCGCGAAACGCTGGATCTTGCTTCGTTTGCGGGTCGTATTGCTTTCACCGGCTGGCCAAAACAGGAGACATCGTTACCCACTAACCTGATCACGTTTAAAGAGTTGGATCTGCGCGGATCACGTACCAGTGCTGGCGAATTCGAAGAAGCGTTACAGATGCTGGCTACGCTGAACATTAATCCTGCGGATGTCGTCAGCAAGGTGGTGAATATTGATGATGTGCCTGACGCCGTGAAGGAACTCGATCAATACCCGGAACGCTATCTGAAGATCAATGTGACCTTTCATTAATTTTTCCAGGAGATAAAGCGATGGAACAAACCTGGCGTTGGTATGGCCCGAATGATCCCGTGTCGTTGTCCGATGTTCGTCAAGCCGGTGCAACGGGTGTGGTAACTGCGCTGCACCATATTCCAAACGGTGAAGTCTGGTCCGTAGAAGAAATTCTCAAACGCAAAGCGATCGTGGAAAAAGCCGGTCTGGTCTGGTCGGTCGTGGAAAGCGTGCCGATCCATGAAGACATCAAGACCCACACGGGCCAGTACGATCTGTGGATCAAGAATTACCAGCAGACGCTGCGTAATCTCGCCCAATGCGGCATCTTTACCGTGTGCTACAACTTCATGCCGGTTCTGGACTGGACCCGTACCGACCTGGAATATGTACTACCCGACGGTTCAAAGGCTCTGCGCTTTGACCAGATTGAGTTTGCCGCCTTTGAACTGCATATCCTCAAGCGTCCCGGTGCGGAAGCGGACTACAGCGCGGAGGAAATTGCACAGGCGCACCAGCGTTTTGTGAATATGAGCGAAGAGGACAAAGCTCGGCTGACGCGAAATATCATTGCAGGTCTGCCAGGTGCTGAGGAAGGCTATACGCTGGACCAATTCCGTAGCCACCTTGCAACCTATAAAGATATCGACAAAGCGGCCTTACGGGAAAATTTCGCCTGGTTCCTGAAAGCCATTATTCCGGTAGCGGAAGAAGTGGGTGTACGTATGGCGGTTCATCCGGACGATCCACCGCGCCCAATTCTTGGCCTGCCGCGCATCGTTTCTACTGTAGAAGATATGCAGTGGATGGTGGACACCGTAAACAGTACAGCCAACGGTTTTACGATGTGTACAGGCTCTTACGGCGTACGCGCAGACAACGATCTGGTTGATATGATCAAACAGTTCGGCCCACGGATTTACTTTACGCACCTGCGTTCCACACAACGTGAAGAGAATCCCAAAACCTTCCATGAGGCGGCACATCTCTCCGGGGATGTCGATATGTACAGCGTAGTGAAAGCGATAGTCGAAGAAGAACAGCGACGTAAAGCTGAAGGCAACGCCTCACTTATCCCCATGCGACCAGACCATGGTCATCAAATGCTTGATGATCTGAAAAAGAAAACCAACCCAGGGTATTCCGCTATTGGTCGCCTTAAGGGCCTGGCTGAAGTACGCGGCGTTGAACTGGCTATCCAACGCGCCTTCTTCAATCAGTAACCACATTGCCGCATGGTATCCCTGCCATGCGGTTTTTCACTTTCAGTCAGGACCGGTCTTTGATAGCGCATTATCAAAGAAGATCATCAATGACAGGAGTTTGTCATGGACAAGAATCTCGCCACCGCCCAGATTTCCACCCCACGACCACGCTGGGATCGTTCACGCCTCGTTTCGCGCATCGTACATCTTGGTTGCGGCGCTTTTCACCGCGCTCATCAGGCGCTCTATACACATCATTTGCTGGAAAGCAGTGACAGCGACTGGGGTATCTGTGAGGTCAACCTGATGCCCGGAAACGATGCCACACTGATTCAAAACCTGAAGGCGCAGGATCTGCTGTACACCGTTGCCGAGCGCGGAGCACAAACGACAGAGCTTAAAATCATTGGCGCGATGAAAGAAGCGCTGCATCCTGAATTTGACGGCTGTGAAGCCATTATCCACGCAATGGCACGTCCCGAAACGGCCATCGTTTCGCTGACCATCACCGAAAAAGGATATTGCACAGATGCCGCCAGCGGCGAGCTGGATCTGAATCATCCGTTTATCCAGCACGACATTGCTCACCCACAGTCCCCCAAATCAGCAATGGGTTATATCGTCGAAGCCCTCGCGCTACGCCGTCAGCAGGGATTGAAGGCTTTTACTGTGCTGTCCTGCGATAACGTACGAGAAAATGGCCACGTCGCAAAAACCGCTGTCCTGGGTTTAGCCGCCGAGCGCGATCCGCAACTGGCTGAGTGGATTGCCGAACAGGCAACGTTCCCATGCACGATGGTAGACCGCATCGTTCCGGCAGCGACAGAAGAGACGTTAGCGCAAATCGCAGAACAGCTGGGGGTAGATGATCCCTGTGCCATTGCCTGTGAGCCGTTCCGTCAGTGGGTGATTGAAGATAACTTTGTCAATGGACGCCCGGACTGGGATCGCGTGGGCGTACAGTTTGTAGCAGATGTGGTGCCATTTGAGATGATGAAGTTACGCATGCTCAACGGCAGCCACTCTTTCCTGGCCTACCTTGGTTATCTGGGCGGTTATGAAACAATTGCCGATACGATGACCAACCCGGCGTATCGCAACGCTGCGCGTGCTTTGATGCTCAATGAACAAGCGCCGACACTGTCGATGCCGGAAGGAACAGACCTTGCGGCTTATGCAGAGCTGCTGATTGCGCGCTTTACTAATCCATCACTGAAGCACCGAACCTGGCAAATTGCGATGGATGGCAGCCAGAAACTACCACAACGCTTGCTGGACCCCATTCGACTCCATCTGAAAAAAGGCGAAGATGCTCGCCATCTGATGTTGGGAGTCGCCGGTTGGATGCGCTACATCAGCGGTGTGGATGAACAAGGTCATCCGATTGAGGTGATAGATCCGCTGTCAGCACAGTATCAGGCTATTTATCAACAGTATCCATCAATAGAAGAACGTGTCCGGGCGCTGTTAGCAATTGACACTATCTTTGGGCGAGACCTTTGCGAGAACACAGACTTTATCGAACGCGTAACCGCTGCCTGTCAGCAATTGCACAGCGTAGGCGCACGTGCAGCGGTAGCCGCTCTGAGCCAATAGCGTGGTGTTATTAAAGACCCACGATCTGTCTGACATAGGCCAGATGTTCCAGCGATTTTTGGTAAGCACCGTTAGCATCAGCCTGGCGGATCGCATCCACAATCGCTTTATGCTGTGTATTCATGCTGGTTAATACATCCCGATTGCCGGAACGTTTGTCCAGTCCGGCATACGGGATGTTAACGCGCTGTTCCCACAGCATTCGCGACATATCAAGCAGTACGCGGTTCTGGCTGGCTTCTGATACTGTTAGATGGAATTGCTTATCGAGGGAATAAAAACCATGCACATTGTTTTCGCTAATGGCCTTTTCCATGCTGAGATGCAGTGCTTCAAGCTGGCTAATTAGATCTTCTTTCCCGGCCTGAGCAGCAAGACGCGCACAATGGCTGTCGACCAACTCACGCGAATAGAGGATTTCTTCAATCGTATAATCACTGGTGGAATGCTTTTTATCAGCAACAATCACACCATTACCTGACTGGATGGTGATCCATCCGGAAATCTCCAGCACAATCAGCGCTTCTCTGAGCGATGCGCGACTTACACCGAGTTGCTTCGCCAGCTCACGTTCGGGTGGTAAGAAGCTTCCCGGCGGAAAAATACCATCATTGATGAGCTTAATGATGAGATTGGCTATCTTTTGATAGAGCCGCTCCTGTTTTACCTCAGGAATAACCATGTGTCTCCCGTTCTCTTATCTGTGCGATTTTTAACTGATTTATCATATCATTCCTGGAGTTAAGAAACGCACGTCAGAGTCAGTTCATGTATCACACATCACTATGATATTTTTTCTTATTATGTGCAGACAGAGTCTTTCACTTATTCAGACACCAAATCCTGTGCACATGCCCAGGCGCTCGACCACGCCCACTGGAAGTTATACCCACCCAACCAGCCGGTGACATCCATCACTTCACCAATAAAGTACAGCCCTGGCACTTTGCGGGCTTCCATCGTGCGCGAAGACAGTTCGTTGGTATCCACGCCTCCCAGCGTGACTTCCGCTGTGCGATACCCTTCGGTACCGTTCGGCTGCACCCGCCATTCGGTCAGCGTTTCGACCAGCAATTGCTGATCGCGCACGTTAAGTTGTTTCAGCGTCACATCCGGGATTAGCCCTAATTGCTGCAGGCATTCCACCAGACGTTTCGGCAACTGCATCGCTAACGTGTTCTTTAAGCTCTGATTTGGATGTGCGCTTCGTTGTTCATCGAGGAAGCTCGCAAGGTCAACATCCGGCAACAAATTAATGCTGACAAATTCGCCGGGCTGCCAAAAACTGGAAATTTGCAAAACGGCCGGGCCTGAAAGCCCACGGTGCGTAAAGAGCAGGTTTTCACGAAATACGGTGCCGTCTTCAGCGGTGATAACGGAAGGAACAGACACGCCTGAGAGTACCTGAAGCTGCTCCAACAGTGGCTTATGCAGCGTGAAAGGCACCAAACCGGCACGGGTCGGCAGAACCTTCAGACCAAACTGTTCGGCAATTTTATAACCAAACGGCGTTGCTCCCAGACCCGGCATGGAAAGCCCACCGGAGGCAATAACCAATTTCTTCGCACCGACCGTCATCCCGTTCAGTTCCAGAATGAAGCCATCATCATCCTGTGCGACGCTCAGGACTTCGCTACGTAAACGCATAGTAACGTTACCTTTTTCGCATTCGGCCACCAGCATATCGACGATTTGTTGGGCCGAATCATCGCAGAACAGCTGGCCGAGCGTTTTTTCATGCCAGGCAATGCCGTGTTTACCCACCAAATCGATAAAGTCCCACTGCGTATAGCGAGCCAGCGCCGATTTGCAAAAATGCGGGTTTTGACTCAAATATGCAGCCGGTTCCACATAAAGATTGGTAAAGTTACAGCGCCCTCCGCCGGACATGAGGATCTTACGTCCAGGCTTTTTACCATTATCAATCAGCAGTACTTGACTGCCTGCTTGCCCTGCCTGCGCGGCACAAAACATACCCGCTGCGCCAGCGCCTATAATAACGGTATCAAACCTTTCCACGTTGCGATCCTCTCTAAAAAGCGGGCGTGAATTGTAAAGATTCCTCAGTGGTCGCACCAGCACCAAACTATCAATAATAGGTATTTACCTGAATTCTATAGGATAATTCTTTAGTGGTGTAAAACAAAGCAGGAGACAAATCAAAAAAACTCTATATTTCACTTTGCCCGCGCCGCCAAAGTCACTGATAATGCGCCGCGTTCATGTCCTCAAAATGGCGTAACGTCCTATGCTACATTTGTTTGCTGGCCTGGATTTACATACCGGGCTTTTATTATTGCTTGCTCTGGCTTTTGTGCTGTTCTACGAAGCAATTAACGGCTTCCACGATACAGCCAATGCTGTCGCAACCGTGATCTATACCCGTGCAATGCGTTCGCAATTGGCGGTGGTCATGGCTGCGTTGTTCAACTTCTTTGGTGTTTTGCTGGGTGGTCTCAGCGTAGCTTATGCCATCGTGCATATGCTACCAACGGATCTGCTGCTCAACATGGGTTCTTCACATGGCCTCGCCATGGTGTTCTCCATGCTACTGGCGGCAATTATCTGGAACCTCGGTACCTGGTACTTTGGTCTGCCTGCATCCAGCTCCCACACGCTGATTGGCGCGATCATTGGTATTGGTTTAACCAATGCGTTGATGAACGGGACTTCAGTGGTGGATGCACTTAACATCCCGAAAGTGCTCAATATTTTCGGTTCGCTGATCATTTCCCCTATTGTCGGTCTGGTGTTCGCTGGCGGTCTGATCTTCTTGCTGCGTCGTTACTGGAACGGCACCAAGAAGCGGGCACGTATTCACCTGACACCAGCAGAGCGTGAAAAGAAAGACGGTAAGAAAAAGCCGCCGTTCTGGACGCGTATCGCGCTGATCCTCTCCGCTATCGGTGTGGCATTTTCTCATGGCGCTAACGATGGGCAGAAAGGTATTGGTCTGGTAATGCTGGTACTGATTGGCGTAGCGCCTGCAGGCTTCGTGGTGAATATGAATGCTTCTGGTTACGAAATTACGCGTACCCGTGATGCTATCAATAACGTCGAAACCTACTTCCAGCAGCGTCCTGATCTGCTCAAACAGGCGACCGGCGTTGATCAGTTGGTTCCGTCTCCGACGGAAACGGCGACAACAACACCGGCAGAGTTCCATTGTCACCCGGCAAATACCATCAACGCGCTTGAGCGTGCAAAAGGTATGCTGGCGAACCTGGAAACCTACGACAAGTTAAGCGTTGAGCAGCGTAGCCAGCTGCGTCGCATTATGCTGTGCATCTCTGATACCACCGATAAAGTCGTGAAACTGCCTGGCGTAAGCAGCGACGATCAGCGACTGCTGAAGAAACTGAAAACCGACATGCTGAGCACCATTGAGTACGCACCCGTCTGGATTATCATGGCTGTTGCTCTGGCTCTGGGCTGCGGTACGATGATTGGCTGGCGTCGCGTGGCGACTACTATTGGTGAGAAAATCGGTAAGAAAGGCATGACCTATGCTCAGGGGATGTCGGCACAGATGACTGCCGCAGTCTCTATCGGTCTCGCCAGTTACACCGGTATGCCTGTTTCCACCACTCACGTTCTCTCCTCTTCTGTTGCAGGGACGATGGTTGTTGACGGTGGCGGTTTGCAGCGTAAAACGGTAACCAGCATTCTGATGGCCTGGGTCTTCACCCTGCCAGCAGCAATTATCCTTTCCGGGGTCCTGTACTGGCTCTCCCTGAA
>NZ_SZWR01000023.1:9478-43230 GCF_005280875.1 Citrobacter sp. wls827 | reverse complement strand
AAAGCGGGTCAGGAAACTGACCCGCTTTTTTTATATCTGTCGTAGAAATCAGTGCCAGATAATCAGCGCGACCATACTGATTAACACCAGCCCACATAACGCGCTGGTAAGGATGAACTGACCGCGAACCCGCTCACAGCGGCGAATAAACTCATCGTCATGATGATCACGGTAACGCTGAGCGTAGATATACCACACCAGACGCATCTGCTTGTTAGGTTGCCCATGCGAGGTAAAAAAGCCGCCCCCATCGACATACTGGTAAAGTAATGGATCGCAACCACGAAGTACCACTAACAGTGCGCGTAGCGAAGAAAAATAACGCGCCATATTAACAATGCAAACGACACATAAAGCCCAGAATAACGCAATGGTGCTTATCATATCTCCTCCCCGGCGACCCGCCCACGGAACGCCTTTCCGGGACTACCGCTCCCCGATACCCTGCCAAACTATTCAGTGAAGAGTACAACCGAAACCGCTCGTGTTAGTGTCACGCATCCGAGCGCCTCTCTAAATAGTGTAGGAGATTAGTTAATTTTTTTGCCAGAAGGTTAATCACTATCAATGCAATTAACTAAAAAATTTGTTTAACTACTTGGCAAGCAAGGCGGATTGACGGATTATCCCGGTCGCTATAATGTAAGGATAGTCCTTAAAAGGTACGTTTTTACGACTGGGCTAGCCCCGCGCATAAAGTTCGCAGGACGCGGATGACGCGGCGGCAAATGAACGCCAGCAGGCTAGTCATCGACAACTTATGGAAGGAGTAACACTATGGCTTATAAACACATTCTTATCGCGGTTGATCTTTCTCCAGAAAGCAAAGTTCTGGTTGAAAAAGCGGTCTCTATGGCACGGCCTTACAATGCGAAAGTCTCCCTTATCCACGTTGACGTAAACTATTCCGACCTGTACACCGGGCTAATCGACGTGAATCTGGGCGACATGCAGAAACGCATTTCTGAAGAAACCCACCACGCGTTAACCGAGCTGTCCACCAACGCAGGCTACCCTATCACCGAAACCCTGAGCGGTAGCGGCGACCTGGGTCAGGTTCTGGTTGATGCCATCAAAAAATACGACATGGATCTGGTCGTTTGTGGTCATCACCAGGATTTCTGGAGCAAACTGATGTCCTCCGCGCGTCAACTGATCAACACTGTTCACGTCGACATGTTGATTGTTCCGCTGCGTGACGACGAAGAAGCATAAAACGCTGGCCGTCGGGAGATAACCCGGCGCGCTGCAAGTCGTTAAGCCTGTAAACGCCCGCCTGCGCGGGCGTTTTTGTTTTTATCATTCAGACACAATTAGTACATCAATCCAACAAATAAATCATAATTAGTGTGATCAACTAATTGGATCGAAAACTATCTCTATAATAATCTACCCTTACGGCTAATCGCCGCAGTCTATAACAAAATAAGACTTTTTCGGCGCGTTTAAGCATACGCGTTCATACTTTTCGGGATGGCTTTGAAAGGCGAAGGAATATGAATACTACTGCACCTACGGGCTTGCTGCAGCAACCTCGTCCGTTCTTCATGATCTTCTTTGTGGAATTATGGGAACGATTTGGCTATTACGGCGTTCAGGGCATCCTGGCGGTATTTTTTGTTAAGCAACTCGGATTTTCTCAGGAACAGGCATTTGTCACCTTTGGCGCGTTTGCGGCATTGGTATACGGCCTGATATCCATCGGCGGCTACGTCGGCGACCATCTCTTAGGGACCAAACGCACGCTGGTACTCGGCGCCATTGTGCTGGCGATCGGCTACTTCATGACCGGGATGTCACTGCTTAAGCCCGACCTGATTTTTATTGCTTTGGGTACCATTGCCGTCGGTAACGGGCTGTTTAAAGCCAACCCGGCAAGCCTGCTGTCAAAATGCTATCCGCCGAAAGACGCCCGTCTGGACGGTGCTTTCACCCTGTTTTATATGTCGATTAACATCGGTTCGCTGTTGTCACTGTCACTGGCGCCGGTGATTGCCGATAAGTTTGGCTACGCAGTGACCTACAACCTGTGCGGAGCCGGGCTTATCGTTGCACTACTGGTCTACTTTGCCTGTCGTGGCATGGTGAAGAATATCGGTTCAGAGCCGGACCATAAGCCGCTGAATTTCCGTAACCTGCTCTATGTGCTGGCCGGTACGGTTGTGATGGTCTTTATCTGCGCCTGGCTGATGCACAATGTACAGGTTGCCAACCTGGTGCTGATCGTCCTGTCGATTGCCGTGACTATCATCTTCTTCCGCCAGGCCTTCAAACTGGATAAAACCGGGCGCAACAAGATGTTCGTGGCCTTTATCCTGATGCTGGAAGCGGTGGTGTTCTACGTGCTGTACGCGCAGATGCCAACTTCGCTGAACTTCTTTGCTATCAATAACGTGCACCATGAAATTCTTGGTTTCGCCATCAACCCGGTAAGCTTCCAGGCGCTGAACCCGTTCTGGGTGGTACTGGCGAGTCCGGTGCTGGCCGCTATCTATACCCGTCTGGGAAACAAAGGCAAAGACCTGACCATGCCGATGAAGTTTACGCTTGGCATGTTCCTGTGCTCACTAGGCTTCCTGACTGCCGCCGCAGCCGGAATGTGGTTTGCTGATGCGCAGGGGTTGACGTCGCCGTGGTTTATCGTGCTGGTGTATCTGTTCCAGAGTCTGGGTGAACTGCTGATTAGCGCCCTGGGGCTGGCTATGGTCGCCGCACTGGTGCCACAACACCTGATGGGCTTTATTCTTGGGATGTGGTTCCTGACGCAGGCAGCAGCCTTCCTGATGGGGGGTTACGTCGCAACGTTTACCGCAGTACCGGAAAACATTACCGACCCACTCCAGACGCTGCCTATTTATACTAACGTGTTCAGTAAGATAGGCCTGGTGACCCTGGCGGTAACGGTTGTAATGGCGATTATGGTGCCATGGCTAAACCGCATGATTAATACACCGAGCACCGAGCAATAACCTTCAGTGCCGGATGGCGGCTATTACCTTATCCGGCCTACATTCAATATGCCCGATCGCCTTGCGCTATCGGGCATTTTAACTCGCTATCCTTTGCGAGCATCAATCCACTCCTGTACTTCCACCACGAAGGTATCTGGCGCTTTGCGATACATTTTGCGCGCCAAGTCCAGAATCGTATGCTGGCCGAGCGCTTCTTCCATGCGCTGCTGTGCCATGTCCATTACCGAACGCACACCACAAATGCCTTCACAAGCCCACTGGGGCGGATGCTCCTCAAATACCGCCAACCGCTGGCGAATTTCACGACATTCAAAAATACGCTTATCGCCATCTATGGCATTGACCACATCCAGCACGGTGATGTCTTCCGCGGGTTTGGCCAACTGGAACCCGCCGCCCTTACCCTCGATACTGCGCACCAGACCAGCTTTCGACAGACGGGTGAAGATTTTTGCCAGATAGTCATACGGCACGCTTTGTAGTTCGGCAATTTCCCGCACGCTCATATCCCGCGCGTCGCCTTTGCTATCGACCATACACATCAGGCTATGGATGCCGTACTCAACCCCGGAACTGTAAAATGCCATTTTTTATCTCAGCCAAAATGAATCTGAGTTTATTGTAGCTTTTTCATCTAAGGCATTCCAGATAACAGAGCAACCCCGCATGAACATAAAAATATAAATAGATATTTATCAAACAGATAATAAAACACCCTGGCGTAATACTGAAAAAAGGATCAGGATCGCATTGCAATCATTAACTACGACAAATAAAATCCGAGTAAATGATTCGTAGTCACCAGTGAGAAAAAACCAATGCATAAACAAATTCTGATCGTGGGCGCCGGCTTTGCCGGTATGTGGGCAGCACTAAGCGCCGCGCGACTGGCGGACAAACACCAGCAGACCATTGATATTACGGTGATTGCGCCACAGCCAGAGCTGCGTGTCCGCCCGCGCTTTTATGAAAGCGCCGTGCAAACCCTGGTCGCACCACTGCAACCGCTGTTTGACGTTACTGGCGTCAACTTCCTGCAAGGTCACGTCGAGCAGATCCTCCCGGACTCTAAAGAGGTGAGCTGGAAAGATGCCAACGGTGACATTCATCTGCGCCGCTACGACCGCCTGGTGCTCGCCAGCGGCAGCCACGTAAACCGCGATATCGTTGCCGGTGCCGCCGAGCACGCGTTTGACCTTGACCAACTTGAAAGCGCGACGGTACTGGAGCAGCATCTGAAAGATCTGGCCGACCTGCCTGAGAGCGACGCGCGTAACACCGTGGTGGTGTGCGGCGGAGGCTTCACTGGGATTGAGATAGCGCTGGAGCTTCCGGGCCGTCTGCGTGAAATTCTGGGTGAAGATGCTAAGACCAAAGTTGTCGTAGTTGAACGCGGCGCTCAGCCAGGCGGACGCTGGAGCCAGGAATTACGCGACGTGATTATCGAAGCCTCCGCTGAACTGGGCGTCGAGTGGCGGGTGAATACGGAAGTGGAGTGCGTAGATGCGTCCGGCGTAACGCTGAAAGATGGGCAGACCATTGCCTCACAGACCGTTATCTGGACGGTTGGCGTACAGGCAAACGGGTTAACGGCGCAAATTGACGCACCGCGCGATCGTCAGGGCCGTCTGCATGTAAATGCCAATCTGCAGGTTGTAGGTCACGATGATATATACGCCACTGGCGATGTGGCTTACGCCGCCACCGATGATAAAGGTAATCACGCGCTGATGACCTGCCAGCACGCTATTTTGCTGGGCAAATTTGCCGGAAATAACGCGGCAGCCAGCTTGCTAAACGTTGCGCCACTGCCGTATCGTCAGGAAAACTACGTCACCTGTCTGGATCTTGGCGCATGGGGCACGGTGTATAGCGAAGGATGGGATCAGCAGGTGAAACTGACGCGCGCAGAAGCGAAAAAGCTGAAGGTATCTATTGTCAGTGAGTTGATATATCCACCGAAGGCTGACAAGGCCGTGGCGTTTGAGATTGCCGATCCGCTGGCTCCATTCGTGTAGTCGAATCGCCGGATGCGGCTACCGCCTTATCCGGCCTACTAACGGCACCGAACTGTAGGCCCGATAAGCGTAGCGCCATCGGGCACTATAGCTCAGCATCTGGCCTATGCCGTTCCCGCATAAATATCGAACCGATGCCCTTTTGTAACTACCGCGTTCGGCGTGGCGACATCCGCCAGCGGCGGCGCGTAGTCCGGGCGCTTCACCACCACACGTTTGGTGGCTAACTGACGCGCAGGCTCCAGCAGCCCATCGGCGTCAAGATCCGGCCCCACCAGCGACTGAAACACGCGCATCTCTTTTTTCACCAGCGCGCTTTTCTGCTTATGCGGGAACATCGGGTCGAGGTACACCACCTGCGGGCGCGGCGTAATATCCGTTAACGCCGTCAGGCTTGAGGCGTGAATCAACTGCAAACGCTCCTGCAACCACGGGCCAATTTCCGGGTCGGCATAGCCGCGCGCCAGGCCATCGTCGAGCAGCGCCGCCACCACCGGATTACGTTCCAGCATCCGTACATGGCAGCCCACCGAGGCCAGTACAAACGCATCGCGTCCCAGCCCGGCGGTCGCATCGACCACGTCCGGCAGGTAATCGCCTTTAATGCCGACCGCCTTCGCCACCGCTTCACCGCGGCCACCGCCAAATTTGCGCCGATGGGCCATCGCACCGCCGACAAAATCAACGAAAATGCCGCCGAGTTTCGGCTCATCACGCTTGCGCAGCTCCAGGTGTTCCGGCGTCATTACCAGCGCCATCAGGTTATCTTCATCGTGTTCCAGCCCCCAGCGGGCGGCCAGAACAGATAAGGCGCCGTCTCCGGCGCCTGTTTCATCAATTAAGCAGATTTTCAATTCCGCTTTACCCTAAATAATTCGAGTTGCATCAAGACAACAAGTGAAGGAATCCCTGGGAACGTACAAATAGTACGTGACCAGGGTGAGTGAGCGCAGTTGCCGAAGAGGCAGCTTGAAGTATGACGGGTAAATCAGCCTTTAATCCCGTAATGCTCCAGCATCGCATCAAGCTGTGGTTCACGACCACGGAAGCGTTTGAACAGCGTCATTGGCTCCTCAGAACCCCCACGAGTCAGGATGCTATCCAGGAACGACTGTCCGGTTTCACGGTTGAAAATCCCCTCTTCTTCAAAGCGAGAGAAGGCGTCCGCCGCCAGGACATCAGCCCACAGATAGCTGTAGTAGCCTGCTGCGTAGCCGCCCGCAAAAATATGGCTGAAAGCGTGTGGGAAACGGCCCCATGTCGGCCCTGGCACCACAGCAACCTGCTTTTTAATCTCTGCCAGGGTTTCAAGGATTTTCGCCCCCTGCTGCGGGTTAAATTCCGCGTGCAGACGGAAATCAAACAGGCCGAATTCCAGCTGACGCAGAATAAACAGCGCCGCCTGGTAGTTTTTCGCTGCCAGCATTTTATCCAGCAGTTCCTTCGGCAGCGGTTCACCGGTCTCAAAGTGACCAGAGATAAACGCCAACGCTTCCGGCTCCCAACACCAGTTTTCCATAAACTGGCTCGGCAGTTCGACCGCATCCCATGGCACACCGTTAATACCGGAAACGCCCGCGGTTTCGATACGGGTCAGCATATGATGCAGACCGTGGCCGAACTCGTGGAACAGGGTGATCACTTCATCGTGGGTAAACAGCGCAGGTTTGCCGTTCACCGGACGGTTAAAGTTACAGGTCAGGTAGGCGACCGGTTTTTGCAACGAGCCGTCACTTTTACGCATCTGGCCGACGCAGTCGTCCATCCACGCCCCGCCGCGTTTATGTTCACGGGCATACAGGTCGAGGTAGAAGCTGCCGCGCAGCTCGTTGTTTTCGTCGTACAGCTCGAAGAAACGAACTTCCGGGTGCCAGACGTCAACATCGGTGCGCTCTTTGGCAGTGATGCCATAAATACGTTTAACCACTTCAAACAGGCCGTTAACCGCTTTGTTTTCCGGGAAATATGGGCGCAGCTGCTCGTCGCTGATGCTGTAGAGGTGCTGTTTTTGTTTCTCGCTGTAGTAAGCGATATCCCACGGCTGCAGCTCATCAACACCAAATTCCGCTTTCGCGAAGGCGCGCAACTGAGCCAGCTCTTTCTCCCCCTGCGGACGGGCACGTTTCGCCAGATCGGTCAGGAAGTCGAGGACCTGCTGCGGGTTTTCCGCCATTTTGGTAGCCAGAGATTTAAAGGCGTAGCTTTCAAAGCCCAGCAGCTGTGCCAGTTCGTGGCGCAGCGCGAGGATCTCTTCCATTATCGGGCTGTTGTCCCATTTGCCCGCATTCGGCCCCTGGTCAGACGCGCGCGTGGAGTAAGCGCGATACATCTCTTCACGCAGCCCCTGGTTGTCACAGTAGGTCATCACCGGCAGGTAGCTTGGGATATCCAGCGTTAACAGATAGCCTTCCTGCTCTTTGGCTTCCGCCTGAGCCTTCGCCGCAGCCAGCGCGCTTTCCGGCATACCAGCCAGCTCGGCTTCATCGGTGACTAACTTCGTCCAGCCCATCGTGGCATCAAGGACGTTATTGCTGTACAAGTTGCCGAGTTCAGACAGACGGGTGGCGATTTCGCCATAGCGCTGCTGTTTTTCCTTCGGCAGACCAATACCAGAAAGCTCAAAATCGCGCAGCGCGTTATCGACCGCTTTTTTCTGCGCGGTGTTCAGGGTGGCGTAATGATCGCCATCACGCAGGTCGCGGTACGCTTTGTACAGGCCTTCATGTTGTCCAACCCAGGTGCTGTATTCAGACAGCAGCGGCAGCGTTTGTTCGTAGGCTTCGCGCAGTTCCGGGCTGTTTTTCACCGAGTTCAGATGACTGACCGGAGAGAAAATACGCCCCAGCACGTCGTCAACTTCCGCCAGAGGCTGGCAGAGATTTTCCCAGGTGTACGGCGCGCCCTGCGCAACCACGCGTTCAACGTTTTCGCGGCAATCGTTCAGCGCCTTAGTGACGGCAGGCACAACGTGCTCAGGCTGAATTTTAGAAAACGGCGGCAGTTCGAAGGGAGTCAGCAATGGATTGGTCATTAGCGCGGTCCTGTTGAAAAGAGTGAATGAAGCGCGTATCCGGCGCTGTGCATATTAATTTGTACAATGGGGTTAAGTGTAGAGGATTTCAATGCTAACCGTGACGGAAAGACGCCCGGTGGTGCTGCGCTTACCGGGCCTACGGGTAATCTGTGCCGATCTGCTGTAAACTGTGGCAAATCGTCATTTCAGCGGAATTTCATTACCCATGCTCAGTTATCGCCACAGTTATCACGCAGGCAACCACGCCGACGTCCTGAAACACACCGTCCAGAGCCTGATCATTGAATCGCTCAAAGAGAAAGAAAAACCGTTTCTCTATCTGGACACCCATGCTGGTGCTGGCCGTTATCAGCTGAGCAGTGAGCATGCCGAACGTACCGGTGAATATCTGGAAGGGATCGCCCGTATCTGGCAGCAGGACGATTTGCCAGCCGAACTGGAACCCTACATTGGCGTGGTGCAGCACTTCAACCGCAGCGGTCAGTTGCGCTACTACCCGGGCTCTCCGTTAATTGCTCGCCAGCTGCTGCGCGAACAGGATAGCCTGCAATTAACTGAACTGCACCCGAGCGACTTTCCCCTGCTGCGCGGCGAATTCCAGAAAGATGAGCGCGCACGCGTGGCCAAAGCCGATGGTTATCAGCAGTTAAAAGCGAAATTACCGCCGGTTTCACGTCGTGGGCTGATCCTTATCGATCCACCCTACGAAATCAAAAGCGACTACCAGGCGGTGGTCACCGGTATTAACGAAGGCTACAAGCGTTTCGCGACCGGCACTTATGCGCTGTGGTATCCGGTGGTTCTGCGCCAACAAATCAAGCGCATGATCCACGATCTCGAAGACACCGGCATCCGCAAAATTCTGCAAATTGAACTGGCGGTGCGCCCGGACAGCGATCAGCGCGGTATGACAGCGTCTGGCATGATTGTGATTAACCCGCCGTGGAAGCTTGAGCAGCAGATGAACAACGTTCTGCCGTGGTTGCACAGCAAACTGGTTCCGGCAGGAACCGGTCATACCTCGGTAAGCTGGATCGTGCCGGAGTAATCGCAGCCATCGGTGGAACCTTTTAATATCAGGTATACAATCGCGAATATTTTGGCGGATGGCGTAACGCTTCTCCGCCCTACAATGAACATGAAGGAGCGGTCATGACCAAGCACTATGATTACATCGCTATTGGCGGCGGCAGCGGCGGTATTGCCTCCATTAACCGTGCGGCAATGTACGGCCAGAAATGCGCGCTGATTGAAGCCAAAGAGCTGGGCGGCACCTGCGTTAACGTTGGCTGCGTACCGAAGAAAGTGATGTGGCATGCCGCACAAATCCGCGAAGCGATTCATATGTACGGCCCGGATTACGGTTTCGACACCACCATCAATAAGTTCGACTGGGATAAACTGATCGCCAGCCGTACCGCTTACATCGACCGCATTCATACCTCGTACGACAATGTGCTGGGCAAAAATAATGTCGATGTGATTAAAGGCTTTGCCCGCTTTGTGGATGCCAAAACCATTGAAGTGAACGGTGAAACCATTACTGCCGATCATATTTTGATCGCCACCGGCGGTCGCCCGAGCCATCCGAACATTCTGGGTGTGGAATACGGGATCGACTCCGACGGTTTCTTTGAGCTGCCCGCGCTGCCGAAACGCGTGGCCGTTGTAGGCGCAGGCTACATCGCCGTTGAGCTGGCAGGCGTGATTAACGGCCTGGGTGCCCAAACGCATCTGTTCGTGCGTAAACACGCACCGCTGCGTAGCTTTGACCCGATGATCGTCGAAACCCTGGTTGAGGTGATGAACGCCGAAGGTCCGACCCTGCATACGCACGCGATTCCGAAAGCGGTCGTTAAAAACGCTGACGGCAGCCTGACCTTGCAACTGGAAGATGGTCGTAGCGAAACGGTAGATTGCCTGATTTGGGCAATTGGTCGTGAACCAGCCACCGATAACTTCAACCTGGCAGTTACTGGCGTAAAAACCAACGAAAAAGGCTACATCGTCGTTGATAAATTCCAGAACACCAGCGTGCCGTGTATTTATGCCGTCGGCGATAATACCGGCGCCGTTGAGCTGACGCCGGTTGCCGTTGCCGCGGGCCGTCGCCTGTCTGAGCGTCTGTTTAACAACAAACCGGAAGAACATCTGGACTACAGCAACATCCCGACCGTGGTCTTCAGCCATCCGCCAATTGGCACCGTAGGCCTGACCGAGCAGCAGGCTCGTGAACAGCACGGCGATGACCAGGTGAAAGTGTATAAATCATCGTTTACCGCGATGTACACCGCCGTCACCTCACATCGTCAGCCGTGCCGCATGAAGCTGGTTTGCGTCGGTCCGGAAGAGAAGATTGTCGGTATTCACGGTATTGGTTTTGGAATGGATGAAATGCTGCAAGGCTTCGCGGTCGCACTGAAAATGGGCGCAACCAAGAAAGACTTTGATAACACCGTTGCCATTCACCCAACGGCAGCAGAAGAGTTCGTTACCATGCGTTAATCGCACTTCATGAGTGTTAAAGGGCAAAGAGGGGTTAGCTCTTTGCCCTTAGTTACGTTTCCGCTATCAGTTCAAAAGTTGCAGCAGATAGCGGATCAGCTCCAGCAACGCGATTAACGCTCCCAGAACGATGATTGCTTTATCAATCACCCGTTTTCTCCATCAGATGGAGTGAGAATGCACCCGCTTACTCATCCATTGCCTGTCATGGGGCATGCTCCATTGTTAGATGATAACTATCTCACCCCGGCCAGAGCATCAGCCAACGGCACCACCCGTTTCGCCGATCAGGACTTAGAAAGCGTTTAGCGCGCGTCCGGAAGGGATAAGTTACAGAGCTAACTGGATAAGTATACAGTTCTTTTAATCGTAACTGCCAGCGCATTCTTGCAATAGTACCGTTAAGGTAATAGGATTGAAGCGTTAGATGATAACTATCTCACTCCGGCCAGAGCCACCAACTCGGGCTGAAGCGTAAAAAAACCGACGTGAAGTCGGTTTTTTTACGTCCGAATCAGGACCAGGGCAAAGTCTATTTACCCTGCATATACGGCGTATACACCCCGTTCAGACTCTCAAGGAACGCCACGATATCGTCAATATCTTCCTGCGGCAGTTCTTTACCCACCTGATAACGCAGCATCAGTTTTACCGCACCATCAAGTGTTGGCACATCACCGCGATGGAAATAAGGTGCAGTCAGCGCAACATTACGCAAGCCAGGGACTTTTTGACGCAGCTTGTCACGTAATTCATTAGTGACGTTCATGCGGCCAATATCTGCGGCAGTGACCTCGCCGAAATTAAAGTCCTTTTTCAAACCCAATGGCTCAAATGAGCGTCCGCCTAAAATAATACCGCCATGACAGGTCGCACACTTATTATCTTTAAACAACTGATAGCCATGTTTCTGCTGGGCAGTTAACGCCGCTTCATCGCCGCGTAGCCATTTATCAAACGGCGAATTTGGCGTAATTAGCGTTTTCTCAAACTCAGCAATCGCATCGGTAATATTATCCCCGCTGAATCCCTGCGGATAAACCGCGATAAACTCTTGTTTGAGTTGCGGATCCTTATCCAGTTTCTGAATAATTTCATCCCAGGATTTAGACGCCATCTCGATAGGGTTCAACGGCGGGCCGCCTGCCTGCGCCTGCAATGTTGGCGCGCGGCCATCCCAGAACTGTTCCACGTTAAACACGGAGTTAAACACCGTTGGCGCGTTGATCGGCCCAACCGCTCCGCCTACGCCGATTGACGTTTTGCGACCATCCACGCCGCCCGCATTCAGGGCGTGGCAGTGCGCGCAAGAAATCGTGCTGTCACCGGAAATACGCGGGTCGTGGTAAAGCGTAAAGCCCAGCGCCACTTTACGGGCATCGGTCGGAATGCTTTCCGGTATCGGCTGCACAGGCTCATTACGATGCTGCGCGGCGGTATCGTTACTGGCGTAATACTGCTCGCGCTGTTTCGCAATCCAGCCCAGGATCTCTGCTCGCTCCGTATCGCTTACCTTGCCAGCCCAGTGCAGCGCGGTATAACGCGTTGGCGGCATGGTGTCGTACTGCATCACCCATTCAATTTTATTCAGATCGCTTTGCGAAACGGGTTTATCCGCAACCAGCGCCGCACGCACGGCTTCAAGATTGAATGATTTGTATCCCAGTTGAATATCGTAATTCATCAACTGTTTAGCGACAGGAAAAGAAGAATAGAAAGGTAATTCCGCTGAAGGGGTATGACAATAATCGCATCCTTTTTCGCGTAAAAACCCTAATACTTTATTATTTTCTTCCAGCGTAGAGGCCTGAACATCAGCCTGTTTACTCCGTTGATTATCGTGATACCACACATAACCGGATAATCCAAAATAACAAATCACGACGCCAGCTATGGCTATCGCGGTAAGACGGGTAATGATTTTCATTATTTTACCCTCACCGTTGTGAGTTATTGTGACCCAGAAAAATTAGAATAATGAGTGCATAGTCTTTATCAGACTTAACCATCATAGAAAGTAGGGGATTTATTATTTTGATAAGTATCAAGCAATTACATGGGGGATAACTATCGATAGAATAGCCTGTGCCTATTACGAAGATAAGCCGTTACCGGGTTCTGTTCACACCTCGTTGCAATCGAATGTTCTGAAAATGAAATATCTTCAGGTCACACAGAATTATGAATTCCTCATTATATTCATTGGGATAGTCTTATTTTCTAAATAATGCGCAATACTAAAACGTGATCGACCGCACGCTTTACTCACCCGGCACCGAAGCGAATGTCTACGCTTAACTGACGACCGGGCAATAGCCTTAGCATTTCAACAGTTACCGGAGGTCTTTCTCATTATGCTCAACCAGAAACTACCCCACGCCCCTTCAGAAGAAATGACGATCGATATCGATCTGCTTTATGAAATGGATCCGTGCGAGTTAAAGCTGGATGAAATGATTGAGGCAGAGCCAGAGCCGGAGATGATTGCAGGGTTACCCGCGTCAGATGCGTTAACCCCCGCCGATCGTTACCTCGAGCTGTTTGAACACGTCCAGTCATCCAAACTGTTTGCTGATAGCAAAACCTTCCCTGATTGTGCGCCCAAAATGGACCCACTGGACATTTTAATCCGCTATCGCAAAGTTAAACGCCACCGCGACTTTGACCTGCGACGCTTTGTCGAGAACCATTTCTGGCTGCCGGAAACCCCCACCAGCGAATATGTGTCCGATCCGGCAAGCTCGCTGAAAGAACATATCGATCAACTGTGGCCTGTGCTGACGCGCGAGCCGCAGGATCATATTCCCTGGTCTTCGCTGCTGGCGTTACCGCAGTCATATATTGTGCCCGGTGGACGTTTTAGCGAAACCTACTACTGGGATTCCTACTTTACCATGCTGGGTCTGGCAGAGAGCGGCCGCGAAGATCTGCTGAAGTGTATGGCGGATAACTTTGCCTGGATGATTGAAAACTATGGTCACATCCCCAACGGTAACCGTACCTACTACCTGAGCCGTTCGCAGCCGCCGGTCTTTGCGCTGATGGTGGAACTGTTTGAAGAAGATGGCGTGCGCGGCGCGCGTCGCTACCTTGAACATCTAAAAATGGAATACGCATTCTGGATGGATGGCGCCGATTCCCTGGTGCTCAACCAGGCCTACCGTCACGTGATCAGAATGTCGGACGGCTCTCTGCTCAACCGCTATTGGGACGATCGTGATACCCCGCGCGATGAGTCCTGGCTTGAAGACGTAGAAACGGCTAAGCATTCAGGCCGACCACCTAATGAGGTATATCGGGATTTGCGCGCGGGCGCGGCCTCCGGTTGGGATTATTCATCACGTTGGTTGCGCGATGCCGGTCGTCTCGCCAGCATCCGCACCACTCAGTTCATCCCGATTGATCTGAACGCCTTCCTCTACAAGCTGGAAAGCACCATCGCCAATATTTCCGCGCTGAAAGGCGACAAAGAAACGGAAGCGCAGTTTCGCCAGAAAGCCAGTGACCGCCGCGAAGCGGTGAACCGCTATCTGTGGGACGATGAAAACGGCTGCTATCGCGATTACGACTGGCGGCGCGAACAAATGGCCCTGTTCTCTGCCGCCAGTATTGTGCCGCTGTATGTCGGTATGGCAACACATGAACAAGCCGACCGACTCGCCAACACGGTACGCAGCCGCTTACTCACGCCAGGCGGGATTTTAGCAACCGAGTATGAAACCGGCGAGCAGTGGGATAAACCCAACGGCTGGGCACCGCTGCAGTGGATGGCGATTCAGGGGTTTAAACTGTATGGCGATGACCATCTCGGTGATGAAATTGCCCGTAACTGGCTGAAAACAGTTAATGTTTTTTATCATGAACACCACAAGCTAATTGAAAAGTACCATATCGCTGACGGCACGCCGCGCGAAGGCGGCGGCGGGGAATATCCGCTGCAGGACGGATTTGGCTGGACGAATGGCGTGGTGCGCCGATTAATCGGTTTGTACGGTGAACCGTAAATGTCTGACGGCCTGATGCCACGAAATGCATCGGGCCGTTAGTTAATGGCATCGTACAGCGCGGTGTGGATTTTCTGCCATTTTTTGTTCTCTGCATTTGGATCTGCGCGCACACGCAGTTGGGCCTGTTCCATATCATACTGCTGACGAGCAACGACCTCCGGTGTCGAGCAGAAACTTTGTAGGTAGCTTTTATGCAGTGACGTCAGTGATGCGCCATTCGACATGGCATGACTGAGCGTAGTCATAAACTGCTGGCAGGGTTTAGCCTCATCCATCTGTGAGGGATACCGCAGCAGCAGCTTCAGAACTGCGGTGTTCCCCGCGGAAAATGCCTGCTCCGTCCACGCCAGCTTCCAGTCCATACCTCCTTGCAGGAACAGCGACGTGACGCGGGTATCGTTGCGATCGATAGCCGCCCGCATATTAAAGGTATCCCATGTAATGCCCATCCGGGTCACCGATTCTCGCGCAGAAGGCGCATCACGCCGCGGCTCTTCCTGCACTATCTCAACAGTTTGCCCTGAAGATGCTTGCGGTGCAGGTGCATTGAATAGCCAGAAAGCGCCCAGCGAGATCGCCAGAACCATAACACCGACAGCCACCCACAACATGCCGGAAATCAGCTGTTCGCGCTCTTCGGCCGTACGTTGCGCTCGCTTCTCAGGAGGATCGATACTGTCAGCAATTTCCTTTTTATCGCCTCCAGCCTGCTCGTCTTTTTGCCTTGCCGTTTCCCAGAATTGACGAACCGTCGACTCATCAGATTCCAGATACGATGCAGGATTGATACGCGTTCGGCGCTCTTCAAACGCTCGCTGCACAGAATGCGTAATTTGTTGGTACTGGTAATTTAACAGCATCAGCTGTACTGACGTCAGCGGTTGCTGAGCAATGACAGCGTTTCGCGCCTGTCGGCAATCATCCAGAAACATTCGCAGCGTTAAGCGCGGTTCGACAAACAGCATCAACACTGACGTATCATTAAAAATCTGCGTAAAGTGGCGAACAAATAGTTTCTTATCGACCACCATCAACGCCAGTTCGCTAAACAACATGCCGTCCAGCGCATCACGTCCTTCGCCCAGCTTTAACCAGCGACGCAAGCGTTCGGCACCAAAGTGCTGCTTCAGAAAACTGTTTAGCGGATGCTGATCTGGCCATACCCGTGCGACGAGGGCTTTGAGCGTTAATTCTATTGCGCGAAGCTGACGCTGCGCCCGCATCTGCGCATCCTGCCCCCCGATGTCGATATCGGTTTGATAGTTCAGGAGCGGCTGTTGCTGGCGTAATTGCTCCAGTGCTGCTACAAAACGCAGCGCGGAAATCAGCTGGTTTTCACTGACATCCTGACCGCTTTCATACTGAGGCACACTCTGTTGAAGATGGCGTAAACGCAACGTGAACTGGCTGAGTTGCGCATCATTCATCTGCAAGCGTCTGGCGACAGCCCCCCAACCGCCCAGATTCAGTCGGGCCTGATCGAGTTGCTCCAGAAACCAACGCGGATCTTTGCCCTCTGCCACATGTACGCCTAACAGCAGCAAAATTTCCACCGACGCCTGACGGATGATCCCCAAACAGTGTTCAAATGGCGCACATGTCGCCTGTAACGCGCTATTGGTCATTATCTTCCCTAAAAGAGCCCAGAAAGGTGCGGCCTCACGATGTATTTCGTTATCTTTTTATAAACGTGGCACAGCGCAGAATTGTGCCGCTGTAGACTAGAACACATTCATATAACAAATAAATGCGTTTTGCAGTGACAACGGCAAAATCATTGAAATTTATTCTGGGGATAAATCCGTGTCGGTGTTGAAAACAGCGCGACTGCCCCTCAATGACGGGGGGTGACTGGTTATGCCTGGCGATACGCAATAGCATATCGGGAAAAGTGCCTGAGATGACAGGATATTTAGCCGGTTAAAACGTGAATGCCGCCCCTTAAGTCGTAAGGCGTTTATGGCCAAAAATGGCCATATGGCAACTACGTCTGCTGATAATTATCTTTATACTGTTTTTCTTTTAAGAGAAATCATTATGCCGCATTGCGCCGCTCATTTTACCTCCGCCGGTATTGCATTTATCAAGCAATGGCAGGGCCTGTCGCTGGAAAAGTATCAGGATAAAAATGGTGTATGGGTCATTGGCTACGGGCATGAAATTACACCCGATGAAACCTTTATTGCCCCCATTTCAATGGCGCAGGCAGAATCCCTGCTGCTCACAGATCTGGATATCTGCCAAGCATTAATACGCACAAATAAACCTCAGCTTAACGACCCGTTTCAACAAGAAGTCTTTATTGCGTGGATGCTAAGTGTTGGGATAACGCGCTTTTGTCACGCAGAAAGGTGGCCGGTTAATATTTCACAGCCAGATAGCGTCTGACCGTGAAATAAATATCAATTATAGAAATTCATTTAACATCATTGCCGCCTGAGTACGGTTTTTAACTTCCAGGCGCTGATAAAGTGACTCAAGGTGGGCTTTTACCGTTCCGGTACTGATATTTAACAGCCGACCAATTTGTTTATTTGACTCACCAGCCGCCAGCATGGTCAGGATCTCCCGCTGGCGGGCGCTTAATGTTTTTATATTTTGCCGACTGCTATCGTTTGTCGCTAAGTGATCCCTGGGAAGAAACATCATGCCCATCGCAACGCTGTTAAGCGCCAGAGTAAAGGTTTCTGCATCAGAGTCACGCGGCACAATGGCCAACACGTTTAATTGCGTCACATCCTGCAGCCATTTCTTACTGCAATCAGTGGCAGAGATCAGCACCTTCACCGTTGAAAAAGAGTGTGCAATCTGTTGCAGCAAGCTGCAGCAAAACTCACCGTCGAGATCACCGTCCAGCATGAGCAGCGCATCTGGGGTATTTTCCAGTTTTTGCCAAAGGTCATCTGCCTGACTGACACCCTGAACATTCACTCCTGGAATTCGTTGCTGCAAACTTATATTCATTCCATGAATAAATATTGACTGCCTGTCAAACATTATTACCTGCATTATTAACTCTCCGTCTAAAAAAATAGTAGTCTTGAGACGCGAAAGGGTATTCTTCACGAGGAAAAATAATAACTCACCATTTGGCAGGGGTCATTCTACCGATAAGCGAAGAATAAAAAAGCAAGAGTTATGAATAGTTACAGCTCAAGAAAAAGGATTACACAAAGCGGGCAGAACAGGATAGATTTCTGAGACATTCCTCATTTATCGAGGGTCAGAATTCCTTATTAATATTAATTTTCAGAGAATACATTTTTAGCTGAAAATAAGATATCCTGAAAAAATAATAAATATGTTACAAATTACAATATAGCATTAAGTGCTCATTCAACAGCTATCGCAGCCTATTGAATAAGCACGTTGCACGTTACAGGAACATCCCGCCAGATACCTCAATACGCTGTGCAGTCATCCAGGCGAGTTCATCGCTGAGCAACGCGGCGATGGCATCACCGATATCATCCGGTAACCCGACGCGTCCCAGCGCCGTTTGCGAGGCAATATATGCATTCAGTTGCGCGTTATCACGCACGTTCCCACCGCCGAAATCAGTTTCAATCGCGCCCGGCGCAATAATATTTGCCGTAATACCGCGTTCCCCCAACTCTTTAGCCTGATACCGGGTAAGCACTTCCATCGCCCCTTTCATGGCGGCATAGGCGCTGTAGCCCGGTAGAGCAAAACGCGCCAGGCCGGTCGAGACATTGAGGATCCTTCCCCCCTTGTTCATCAGCGGAAGAAGACTCTGCGTCAGGAAAAATGGCCCCTTAAACTGGATGCTCAGCAATTGGTCAAATTGCGCTTCGGTGAATGCAGAGTACGGCGCAGTAATGCCGATTCCGGCATTGTTCAATAAATAATCAAACCCTTCGCTTTGCCACTGTGCCTTTAAGGTGTGCTTCATCTGTTCAACGAAGGATGGGAAAGTTGAAATATCCCCGACATTTAACGGTAATGCCGCTGCTTTTCCACCAGATTGCCGAATTTCATCCACAACCTGCTGCGCCTCTTTTTCATTGCTGTTCCACGTCAGGACGATACCTATTCCTTTGTTCGCCAGCTTAAGTGCCGCGTTTTTACCGAGCCCACGACCGCCACCGGTCACTAATGCGATACGTTGCGTCATAAGAAACCTCATTTCAGATGTTGTGATGATTGAGACAAAGCTTATTAGGTGGTAGAAGAACAATAAATATCGCTAATTGCGCATTACTGTTTCATTCAGAACAACAATAGGGCATGGGAATGGATAAAATTCACGCAATGCAGTTGTTCATCCGCGTCGCAGAACTGGAGAGTTTTTCGCGTGCGGCAGACACCCTTGGACTTCCTAAAGGTAGCGTATCGCGCCAAATCCAGGCCCTGGAAAATCATCTGGGTACGCAGCTTCTGCACCGCACTACCCGCCGCGTTCAGCTCACACAAGACGGCATGATCTATTACGAACGTGCAAAAGATCTGTTGAGCAATCTGGATGAACTGGATGGGTTGTTCCATCACGATCCAGCCAGTATTAGCGGTAAGCTGCGCGTCGATATGCCGGTTGGCGTGGCGAGAAATCTGGTCATGCCCCGCCTGCCCGTCTTTTTGCATCAGTATCCAGGGCTGGAGCTTGAACTCAGCAGCAGTGACCGCCTGGTAGACTTAATTCGTGAGGGTTTCGACTGCGTCGTACGCGTTGGCACACTGAAAGATTCGGGGCTGATTGCCCGACCGCTGGGGAAACTCACGCAGGTTAACTGTGCCAGTCCACAGTATCTGGCCCGCTTTGGTTATCCGGAAAGCCTGGAGGATTTGGCCTCACATGCCGTGGTGCATTATTCGGTCAATTTGGGAACACGCGCACAGGGCTTCGAGGTGGCTACAGACAATGGGACTGCATGGGTAAAAACGGGCGGCATGCTGACCGTGAACAGCACAGAAACCTATCATGCGGCATGTCTTGCCGGGCTGGGCATTATTCAGGTACCACGCGTCGGGGTGCGTGAAGCCCTTCGCGCCGGTGCGCTGGTTGAAGTGTTACCGCAATATCGGGCCGAACCCATGCCCGTTTCTTTGCTCTATCCACATCGCCGGAACCTTTCCCGCCGGGTACATCTGTTCATGGAATGGTTGACCGGTGTGATGAAAGACTATGTGGATTAGCCCATTTTTCGGGAAGTGGGTCTGAGCGGCTATAATGTCATGAGTAAACAAAATAAGGACTACCGATCGGATGACGCAGGAACACGACGCAAAGCACCCTACGCCTGAACAACAGCAAACCGCCACAACACCGGTGAAAAACGCCACAGCGAACCAGGCGCTGAAAACAGTCATAACCTTCGCAGATAAAATTCAACGTCAACCTGTTATCGCCCACCTGATCCGCGCAGCAGAGCGTTTTAATGACCGAATGGGAAATCAGTTTGGCGCAGCCATCACGTATTTCTCGTTCCTGTCGATGATCCCTATCCTGATGGTGTCGTTTGCGGCGGCCGGTTTTATTCTCGCCTCACACCCCACGTTATTACAGGATATCTTCAGCAAAATATTGCTCAACGTTAGCGATCCGACGCTGGCCTCGACGCTGAAAAACACCATCAATACTGCCGTTCAGCAACGTACCACCGTGGGTCTGGTGGGGCTTGGAATCGCCCTCTACTCTGGTATTAACTGGATGGGAAACCTGCGTGAAGCTATTCGTGCACAGTCGCGGGACCTCTGGGAACGCACACCGCAGGATCAGGAAAAAATATGGGTTAAATACCTGCGTGATTTTGTCTCATTGATTGGATTGCTGATTGCGCTGATCGTTACGCTGTCGATTACCTCCATTGCCGGTTCTGCCCAGCAAATGATCATCTCGGCACTGTATCTCGACGGTATTGAGTGGCTGAAACCCGCGTGGCGATTGATTGGTCTGGCGATCTCCATTTTCGCCAACTACTTGCTGTTCTTCTGGATTTTCTGGCGGCTACCGCGTCACCGACCGCGTAAGAAGGCGCTGATTCGCGGAACATTTATTGCGGCTATTGGCTTTGAGGTGATTAAGATCGTCATGACCTACACGCTGCCATCGTTGGTAAAATCCCCCTCCGGCGCGGCGTTTGGTTCGGTGCTTGGGCTGATGGCATTCTTTTACTTCTTCGCGCGTTTGACCCTGTTCTGCGCCGCCTGGATTGCCACAGCGGAATACAAAGACGACCCGCGTATGCCGGGGAAAACGCAATAACCACCGCCGGATTAGTTGTGAATTGCCGGATAAGCGCAGCGCCATCCGGCAATTATAATGCCGCCTGCTCTCACCGATTTAGTGAATAAATCCAGAACGTAACTTTTATTTAACCAAAAACCAGTTTTATCAACTAAGTTTTAAATTGTGTGAAGCATTTCATGGAAGTGAAATCTCAAGCCTAAAAATTATCCCCTTTTTGCTCCATTTTTGACCGATCTCAAAGTTTGTTACAGATTGAAATGTCTCTTTTGCTGTGCGTAATATGGCCTTTCGTTCGACCCAAAATAAGAAAATATTATGCAAGCAACCGCCACAACACTCGATAAAGAACAGGAACACGCCCCGGTCAATTCGCGCAATAAAGTCGTCGTCGCTTCGCTCATCGGCACTGCCATTGAGTTCTTCGACTTCTATATTTACGCGACCGCGGCGGTGATCGTGTTCCCCCACATCTTCTTCCCGCAGGGTGACCCCACGGCGGCCACACTACAGTCGCTGGCTACCTTTGCTATCGCCTTCGTGGCCCGCCCGATCGGCTCCGCCGTATTCGGCCATTTCGGCGATCGTGTTGGACGTAAAGTCACGCTGGTTGCTTCACTGCTCACCATGGGGATTTCAACGGTTGTGATTGGCCTGCTGCCGGGCTATGAAACAATCGGCATTTTCGCCCCCTTGCTGCTGGCGCTGGCGCGTTTTGGTCAGGGTTTAGGTCTGGGCGGTGAATGGGGCGGCGCGGCGTTGCTGGCAACGGAAAACGCACCACCGCGTAAACGCGCGCTGTACGGTTCATTCCCGCAGTTGGGTGCGCCTATCGGTTTCTTCTTCGCTAACGGCACGTTCCTGTTGCTCTCCTGGCTGTTGACCGACGAACAGTTTATGAGCTGGGGCTGGCGCGTGCCGTTTATCTTCTCTGCCGTACTGGTCATTATCGGTCTCTACGTCCGTGTTTCTCTCCACGAATCGCCGGTATTTGCCAAAGTCGCCGCAGCGAAAAAACAGGTGAAAATCCCGCTGGGTACTCTGCTGACAAAACATGTTCGTGTGACGATCCTTGGCACATTCATCATGCTGGCGACCTATACACTGTTTTATATCATGACCGTCTATTCGATGACGTTCAGCACTGCCGCAGCCCCCGTAGGGCTTGGCCTGCCGCGTAATGAAGTGTTGTGGATGCTGATGATGGCGGTTATTGGCTTTGGCGTTATGGTACCAGTGGCTGGCCTGCTGGCCGATGCGTTTGGTCGTCGCAAGAGCATGCTCATCATCACCACGCTTATCATTCTGTTTGCGCTGTTTGCCTTTAAACCGCTGCTCGGTTCTGGCAATCCGGTGTTGGTGTTCGCTTTCCTGTTGCTTGGCCTGAGCCTGATGGGTCTGACATTCGGCCCGATGGGGGCACTGCTGCCGGAGTTGTTCCCGACTGAAGTGCGCTATACGGGAGCATCGTTCTCATACAACGTCTCGTCAATTCTCGGTGCCTCTGTTGCCCCTTATATTGCCGCATGGCTGCAGGGGAACTACGGTCTGGCGGCGGTCGGTACGTATCTGGCATCGATGGCGGCTTTAACGCTGATTGCGCTGCTGTTAACCCATGAGACACGGCATCAATCGCTGTAATTTGATTGCCTGATGGCGCTATGCTTATCAGGCCTACAGACTGCAATCCCCCGTAGGCCGGATAAGGTGTTTACACCGCATCCGGCGCGCTCATCACTTCTTCATCTGCGACAGGATTGTCCGGCACTGATTCGTTTCGTTTTCAGACGGAGAAATTAGCGCCAGCAGCGCCGCCGCTGGCGTAACCAGCGTTGCCAGCGCGGCAGCCACCGCACCGCGTGCAATCAGCGGCCCGGCCTTCACGCCAGCCTGTGGATTTTTAAAGGTCCCACGGACATACAGCGGCGAACGCAGGGTAATAATACGAATGCCTTTGCTCTCCGGGTCGATGGTTAAATCCAGTTGCTCAGATGCAAAGCTTGCAGTCCCGGTCACGTTGATCACCGCGTTTTCTGTGTCGAACGCGAAAATTTGTGGGCGCGCGATGCCATTGACGATATCCAGATTTGCCGCTGCGCAGTTCACCCGTACTTCGTCATCACCGAATATTTGTCCGACGATATAGTTACCCAGATTCAGCCCAACGATCTCCATCAGATTGCGACTGACCAATCCATCATTCATCAATAGCTTCAGGTTACCGTTGCTGTTACCCAGCAGCGCAGCCACTGAATTTCCGCTACCGCTCAACCTGGCGTCACCGTTCATCTCACCGAGCGTTTTCTGCATCAACTCCACGTCCGGCATCAGTGCTTTTAGCTTCAGGCGGCGAGCCTGAATATCCGCCTGCCCCCGCATCGGCTTTTTATCCCCTTCCAGATGAATGCTGGAAACAATACTGCCCCCTGCGAGGCCAAATTTCAGTGGCTGCAGGCGCAAGTCAGCATTTTTCAGGAGGATATGGGTGGAGAGATCGCTGATTGGCAGGCTACTGCCGTGTTCGATACGCCGTCCTTTGAAACGCACATCAGCATCCATTACGTTCCATTTGTCGGTTTCAAAACGGTCATACGGCAACACCTTGTCAGCAGGCTGAACGCTCTTCTCACCTTTGCGCTGTTCAGATTGTTTTGCCCGTTCTGCCCCTTTGCCTGAATCCACACCGATCAGCGGCCCCAAATCCGCCAGCCTCAGCTGGCGTGATTCCACATCGCCCTTCAGCATGGGTCGCGGCTTGCCGGTGGTGTAGGCCAGCGTCCCGTGAATATCGCTATCGCCAATGCGACCATTAAAATGGCGGTATTCAAAAAGAGAGGACTTTTCCGGATCGATTTTCGCCACCAGACGCCCGTCCGTTTCAAACGGTGGTGTATCCGGTAACAGCACACCGGTCAAATCGTATAAATCCCCAAGTGAATCCCCAGAGAATTTAAGCCGTAGATCGACACCGCCCATATTCATCGGGTCATTTATCGTGCCGCTAAATACCACGCGCGTGTTGCCCGAGCGAAAGTCTGCCTGTATCGGAAAAGGGGTACCTTCGCCACGTAACGCCAACATCCCGCCAATTTTTCCCGTTCCGGTTAGCGGCTCACCGTTGTAGCGGCCCTGGGCTTTCAGACCAAAAATGTAATCCTCAACGCTAGCGCCCCCTTCTTTGCTGTTGGTGCCTGTCACTTCGCTAAACGGTAACGGCTTGCCTAGTGGATCGACCAGGATCTCAAGCTCCGACTTCGTCACCTTATCATTAACAGCGATACGCCCTTGATCGAACAAAATGTTATCCAGCCTGAAAGACCACGCGGGTGGCGGCGCATTGGGGTCGCGTTTTTCATCCCCGGCGAAGTTAAAGGTCCAGTTGTTGTTTTCCTCCGACAGCCGAATGAGCCGCGCATCGGGTTTCACCATCTTGACCCACGGGAGCCAGACGGTTTTTGTCAGCAGTGCCAGTGGAGCGAGCGTAGCTTCAACACGCGGGAGATGCACCATGGTAACGTCGGGAATATCTGGCGGGTTGCCGAGGATGATATCTTCAGCATGAACATGCGGCCACGGAACCCAACTGCGCCAGCCGGTTTCCTGCTTCTGGCGTTCCCAGACGACGCCCAGATCACCGCGTATGGCGAATGGACGGTTGAGTTCAGTAGAGACTTTCTGGTTGATGGTCGGTTTGAGCCGGTTCCAGTCAAATGTCGCAATCACAATGATGAGCACGACGATCAGCAACAAGAAAAACCCTACTACGGATGCGGCTATTTTGCCTGTTTTCGTCACGTTTTCCTCCTGACTTCCTCCCTTGCCTGTCCTAAAGATAGTCCAGCAGGGCGAAAAGGAGGCACGCTACATCCGCATCAAAGCGACAGAATCACCTCTTCCAGGGTACTCAGTGGCACCGGACGAGAGAGGAAATAGCCCTGAGCAGCAAAAGCCGGTGAGTTTTGCACATCGCGCCACTCTTCCAGGGTTTCAACACCTTCGACAATCACGCCACGGCAATAGCGGTTCATAAGCTGGAGCAGCAAAGTGAAGAGGTTACGGCCTTCCGGCGTCTGACGCAGCATGACAAACAGATCCCGCGCCACTTTGATGTAGTCGTAACTCACTTCGCTAAGGGCCGAGAAATTGGCCATCCCGGTACCAAAATCATCCAGCCAGAGCGGGCCGAACTCGCACATCGAGGCAAACGATGCTCCCTTCGGTAAGCGGATATGCTCTACCAACTCAAAGCGTAACCAGGGCAGGCATTCAATGATTTTCAGGATCTCGGGGTCCTGGCGCATCGCAATGAGCGTCGGGCCATCGACATTGACGGAGGCCAGCAGATCGTGGGCTCTGAAAAAATCACTTTTCAGTTCAAGTTGTTCAAGCTGCTCTTTCACTACCTCAACGCGATGCCGAACAGCAACTTCAGCAAAATAACGGTCTGGCGCAATGCGTTGAGCAGGGTTATCAGGATGACTCACGACGGTTAGCAGCTCTACGGCCATCAGCCGACCATTGGTCTGGTAAATGGGCTGATAAGTGTAAGCACGCTCGCACTGCAGCCAATAGCGTCGCTCCTGCAAGCATTCGATACTCGCATCTGGCGTAATTAGCTGCTGGGTGACCTGCTTTATCATCTGAGGTGTCCTGTAAATAAGAGTGTGACTGACCGGACTCGTCAAAGGTTATCGGCGCTCAGGCGCAGAACTTTACGTTCAGCAGTACGCAAAATAAAAACAGCGGTAAAAACGACACAGAACACGTTCTGGCTCAAAAAAATAATGGAACGTTGTTTTAATATAGTTGACCACTTAACACCCACAGCGCACACTAACGCTAATTTTTTTCAGAGCAGGTTACGACTATGTCCAGGAAGATTGCCGTGATTGGCGAATGCATGATTGAGCTGTCACAGAAAGGCGCCGACGTTCAGCGCGGATTCGGTGGCGACACGTTGAATACATCCGTTTATATTGCCCGTCAGGTCGATTCTGCGGCCCTTTCCGTACATTACGTCACGGCGCTGGGCACTGACAGTTTCAGCCAGCAAATGCTGGAATCCTGGCAGGGCGAAAACGTCGATACGTCATTAACCCAGCGTATGGAAAACCGTCTGCCGGGTCTCTATTACATTGAGACTGACAGTACTGGCGAGCGCACCTTCTATTACTGGCGTAATGAAGCGGCGGCAAAATTCTGGCTGGAGAGCGAACAATCCGGCGCCATTTGCAAAACGCTGGCGACATTCGACTACCTGTACCTGAGCGGAATCAGCCTGGCGATTTTAAGCCCGGCCAGCCGTGACAAACTGCTGTCGCTGCTGCGCGAGTGTCGCGCCAACGGCGGCAAGGTCATTTTTGACAACAACTACCGCCCGCGTCTGTGGAGCAGCAAAGAAGAAACTCAGCAGGTGTATCAGCAGATGCTGGAGTGCACCAATATTGCGTTCCTGACGCTGGACGATGAAGACGCGCTGTGGGGTGAAAAACCCGTAGAGGACGTAATTGCCCGGACTCACGCAGCTGGCGTACAGGAAGTGGTTGTGAAGCGCGGCGCAGACTCTTGCCTGGTGTCCATCGAGGGTGAAGGACTTATCGATGTACCGGCTGTAAAATTACCGAAAGAAAAAGTGATCGATACCACGGCGGCAGGAGACTCCTTCAGTGCCGGGTATCTGGCAGTGCGTTTAACCGGTGGCGATGCCGCTGAAGCCGCAAAACGCGGCCACCTGACAGCAAGCACCGTTATTCAGCATCGCGGGGCGATTATCCCACGCGATGCCATGCCGCAGTAACGTCGATTATCCGGTCTGCATACCGTAGGCCGGACAAGCAAAGCGCCCCCGGCATCTCCAATGCCGGATAGCGGCGTAACCCCCTTATCCGGCCTACAGGTTACTGTACTGGCGGGATATCCGTCACTTCAGGATGTGATTCATCCGTTTCAGCCGACGTTGCCGCTGCGGTAACCGGCGCCATTATGCTATCCCATGTCGCCTGCAGATCCTTCATGTTGAACTCAGGTTCCCCTTTCGGCTGAAGAAGAATGAGAGCCATATCCTGCGATAGCTGCTGACGCAAATCCTGATTCAGCATCTCAACGGTCAGGCCATTAAGGAAGTTCTGCCGTAAACGCTGATACTGTTCTGGCGCGATATCCACCACCTGGTTTTGCAACGAGCGCAAACGCTGGCTGATCAAAATATCGGTATCGGTGCGGCCGTAGGTGGCAAACAGTTTCTGCAATTCCAGATTTTTTTGCGCTACCAGCGCATTGAACTCTTCTTCCGGCAGGCCTTTGTCCCGCACTTTCGCCAGTTCACGAGCCACCGTGCCCAGGTTCGCATTCAGCTTATCGTTCGGCGATTCAACGTTAATAGCGCACTGTGCACGCAGGAACAGCACCCGACAGTCAAAGCCGAGGCCGATGTCTTTCGCGTTGTTCCTGGATAACGTCTGCTGGATATGCCAGAACAGCGCTTCACGGGCTAAATCGGCACGCCAGTAGCGTAACAACGCGGCGGATTCACGAATAGGTTGCCACGGCGCGTCCCACATGATGGAAAGACGATCCTGGCGTACCGCATCGGTCATAATGCTTACCGCTTCCGCACGCAGTGGAGAGAGCGTAGGCACCGGAGCCGGCGTTTCACGTTTTCCGTTTAACTCACCGAAGGTTTTATTGATTTGCTCAGCCACGCTGCGCGCATCAACGTTACCGACGATAATCAGCGTCATCGCATCCGGGGTATACCATTTCTGGTAGAACGACTGAATTTTTGCTGCATCAATCGGCTTTTTCAGCGGATCGGCAGGATCGTGCCCTAACAGCGTGGAGCCTTTCAGACGATAGCGCCACCATCCCTCTTTGGTATCTGACGGCCAGGTTGCCACCATATCTTCGCTGCTCAGCGCATGGTTAACCGTTTCAGGGGTAATGGTCAGCTTGCCGGAAATATTCGCCAGGTAAGAAAGTGACTCTTTCAGCAGGTCATTCCGGCTATTGGGCAAGCTAAGGTTATACAGCGTGGAATCATAGGAAACGATAACGGGCGGCATGGGGCGTTTAGGATCAAACCCCTGCTGCCACAATGAACGGGCTTGCGTGGCATCAAGGCCACCGCTTTGCGTCAGCGCGATACGTGGGATCGCATGGCTGAAACCACTCTGTTGCGTACTTTCGGTGAGTGAACCGGTATTAACCAGCAGGCGGACCTCAATACGGTCGCTGGGGCGCTGGGGAGTGGCTAACACTTGCCACTGGAGACCATTTGCCAGCGTGCCCTGTTGCCACGCCGGGTCAGGCTGGAGCGCATCTGCCTGCACATAGCCGGCAGTGGCCATCATCAGCAAGCCGCCCGCTAAAAGTCGAATTTTTGTGCCCTGCATGTGAACCCCTGATCAACTATCCTGGAAATAAAAAGACAGCCCTGAGAAGGACCCTCTGAATATGACGTTAAAAACACTTCGTGTTAGACCGCAAGAACATAAAAATGTCACGGAAGAAGTGAAAAAATCCCGAAACCGTCGAACAGACAGTTTCAGGCACAGGGGGTAATTATGCGCAAACGCCCGCAGTCCTGGAAGGGACTACGGGCATAAGTGGAGAGATTAAGAGGATATTTCGTGCGTTTTGCCATCCGACGCACGATTATTCAGCACATCATCAAGCTTTTTGTGGTCCAGTTCTTTCACCCACTTAGCCACAACGACCGTTGCCACCCCGTTACCGACCAGGTTAGTCAGCGCACGCGCTTCAGACATAAAGCGGTCAATACCCAGGATGAGCGCCAGACCCGCTACCGGCAGATGCCCTACTGCGGAAATTGTCGCTGCCAGCACGATAAAGCCACTTCCGGTCACGCCCGCTGCGCCTTTCGAGGAGAGCAGCAGCACCACCAACAGGGTTATCTGATGGAAGATATCCATATGACTATTTGTGGCCTGCGCGATAAACACCGCCGCCATAGTCAGATATATCGATGTCCCATCAAGGTTAAACGAGTAGCCCGTGGGTATAACCAACCCGACAACCGACTTCCGGCAGCCCAGTTTTTCCATCTTATCAAGCATACGCGGCAGCGCTGACTCGGAAGAAGAGGTCCCCAGAACGATCAGCAGTTCTTCACGGATATAGCGGATAAACTTAAAGATGCTGAAGCCGGTTGCGCGGGCAATCGAGCCCAGAACCACAACCACAAACAGGATACAGGTAATGTAGAAGCAGATAATCAACTGACCCAGTTGCACCAGCGTTCCAACGCCATACTTACCGATGGTAAAGGCCATGGCACCGAAAGCACCTATCGGCGCAAGGCGCATGATCATGTTGATAATGCCGAAAATAACCTGCGAGAAACTTTCAATTACGTTGAAAATCATCTGGCCTTTGCTGCCCAGACGGTGCAGAGCAAAACCAAACATCACCGCGAACAACAATACCTGCAGGATGTTGCCGCTGGCGAACGCGCCAATGACGCTACCCGGGATAATATCCATCAGGAAGCCCACGATCCCCTGGTCTTTTGCCTGCTCGGCGTAGATCGCTACCGCTTTGGCATCCAGCGTTGCCGGATCGACGTTCATCCCGGCGCCGGGTTGCACCACGTTGACAATGATAAGACCAATGATCAGCGCAATCGTACTAACCACTTCAAAATAAAGCAGTGCAACCGCACCGGTGCGGCCAACTGCTTTCATACTTTCCATACCTGCAATGCCGGTAACGACAGTACAGAAGATAACAGGTGCGATGACCATCTTAATGAGCTTAACGAACGCGTCGCCAAGCGGTTTCATTTGGGCGCCTAATTCAGGGTAGTAATGGCCAAGGAGGATACCAATGGCAATTGCTGTCAGGACCTGAAAGTAAAGGCTTTTGAAGATAGAGGTTTTCATAGGGTGTCCTTAAAGTAAAAACCACAGGTCTTGTAAGGTTTTGTTTAACCTGCGGCCTTAAAGTAACACCCACACAACATGACAGAAATGCACCTGGATCATAATTGATACAAATTTGTTAAAAATTTTGAACTGGCTCGCACAAGCGCTACCTTTTTTAACTTTTGTAATCAGCTGATTCCTTCGCTAAATAGCGTTCTTCGAAGATATCTGCCGGAACCGGACGGGCAAACAGGAATCCTTGCGCGACGTCCACCCCTGCCTGTGATAACCAGTCGCGTTGCGCTTCGGTTTCAACGCCTTCCGCAATCATTTGCAAATTGAGACTGTGAGCCAGCTGAATAATGGCAGAAATCATACTGCTATCTTCTGGCAGGCCTTCAACAAACATCTTATCGATTTTGAGCACATCAACTGGCAGTGACTTCATATGCTGCAACTGTCGCAGACCCGCATAGCCCATACCAAAGTCATCCAACGCAATGCGTACCCCCGCATTGCGCAGTGGGCGCAGGATAGCGACAGCGGCGTTTGGATCATCTATATGCCGGCTTTCGGTAACTTCCAGAATCAAGGTACCGGGCTTAATGCGATATCGGTTTAACAACTCCAGCAGATCCGACACCATACTGGGGTGCATGAGCTGTAGCGCAGACAGATTCACCGACAGCGGTAACATCAGACCACGTTCCTGCCAGGCCGCAAGCTGGCGACAAGACTCCTCCAGCACCCAATATCCAACCGTCACCATCAGACCGCAGGATTCAATCCTGTCGATTAACCCTTCCGGTAATTCCCAGCTTCCGTCTGCCTGCTGCATCCGCAATAAAGCTTCAGCACTCAACATCTTGCCGCTGGCGATCTCTACCTGCGGCTGCATCCACAGCGCAAATTGCTGGTGATCAAGCGCGGTCAGAATGTCGTTCTCTTCGGTCAAACGTTGCTGTGCTTCTTCCATTTGCTGCGGATCAAAGAATTGGATCTGATTTTTACCCTTACGACGCGAGGTTAGCACTGCCGATAGCGCGCGACTGTATAGCTGTTCCGCCGTCAAATCGCCGTAGTACATCGCCACCCCAATGTTGCAGCTCGGGCGAAGCTGAATACCCTGAATGGGCAACCGTTCATTCATGATAGTAAGTACTTGCTGACCTAATGTGATTGCATGCCAGGGTTCCTTCACACCGTGCGCGATAATCGCGAAGTCATAGCCGCTCACCTGAGTAAGCACCATTCTGGGTGCCAGCACCGATCTCAGTTTCTCAACCAGCGTCAACAGCAGGATTTCCCGCTGGGTCTCGGTCAATACACCGGCGGTATCACGCAGGGTTTCGCAGGTGACAATCATCAGCGCAGTTGTTTGCGGGCCAGTAACAATCTGCTCAAGTAGCCCCATTAAGAACGTCTTATTTGGCAGTTCAGAGACCGGAAAGCGCATCGAATTGTCGTTCTGCTCTTCACTGTGGCGCAGGACCAGTTGCTGATTCAGGTTGTAGCTACGCACCAGCATCCCAATCTCATCATCCTGATGCATAGGCGGTAATGCCAGTTGATAGCCGATCAGCTCCTGCTGCGGAATATCGTTCAGTTCGCGAGCAATTTTGCGTAACGGGTGCACAATCAGGCGGTTAATACACCAGGAGATGGCTACCGACAGGATTAACGACAAAAGTAAGTAAATGGTCACTAACGTTGAAAGCGTGCTCGTCACGAATTTGTACATGCGGTATGAATCCGCCTGTAACACCAGATACGCCAGCGGCTGTGGGTTGGCAGAGCGCTCAAGAGAATAGACCGGGAGCGAAATCTGCACCGGCAGTTCAAACAGTCGGGTCACCGTAACCGGAACGGGGCGTTCAGGGATAAAGCTCATCCGCAATGCCTGAAACTGGTTGGGCAGTACCACATCCGCGCGACTGACCACGCCAGCGGGCTGGATACGGCTTAAAATCATTTCTGCTTCGGGGATATCCCCCTTCAGGATGGCAGCCGACAGAGGTTCACGGACGGAGCGAGCGATGCTTTCCAGTTGCGTAGCCGTGTTATAGCGGTTCTGCTGGACCAGATGGAACAACAAAACGGTGCAAAAAATAAAAACAAACACCATGACAACGGCCGCAACCATCGCCATCTGCTTAATTGTTAACGAGCGACTGACACGCAAACTGACTCTCCACGGATAGACGAAACTGCCGTCAGAGTATACCCGATCGTAGCGGTATTAAGAGAGGCGGTATCTGAAAACTTCCCAGCGTGCATTATCGCGACAGGATAGGCACCTGGCGACGAGATTTATCTGCATTTAAGCCGAAAAAGGCCGCAAGGTTAACCCCTGCGGCCTGGTTCGGGCGCATGTTGCCATTACGGCAGGCAGACACCCATAGAGCACATTACTTCCGGTTATGTAGCCAGTTCACAATCAGGCTGGCGATAATGCCAGCGATGATCGGCGCTGCCAGATCGTGCCAGAAGGCTGTGCCCAGTTGCATGAGCGTCATATAGCCGCCTGTGTTGCAATGGCAACTGTTCGCGGCTATTCTTGAGTTGTTGAGGTTCAAGTTAGCCCCCGTTTTGTTGCCAGGTTTATACCGAACAACGTGCGGGGGTTTTCTCTTTCCAGCAACCTATGCCGCCGGGGATCAAGCCCCCGCAACATTGCGCCTCACCGGGTAAACCCGGCTTGCTGCTGATTCTACGGTAACACTTCCGTCTCATCACCCCGGAGTGATCCAGTCTGCGTAAAGCCTCGCAATTACGGCTTAATAAATCCGCCAAGCGCTGGAAAGTTTCTTGCCAACTGGCAACTTTCCTGACGGCTACCCGCACGATAAAACCACTAACGTATTGATATCTATTAGTTTATTTTCTGGCACAGCGATTGCTATTTGACTGTGAGCTGTTCTGTTCCGAATCAAAGGAGATATCATGTCTGACTGTCGTACTTACGGATTCAATACCCAGATCGTTCACGCGGGGCAACAACCCGACCCTTCAACTGGCGCGCTCAGTACGCCTATCTTCCAGACTTCAACGTTTGTTTTTGACAGCGCCGAACAAGGTGCCGCCCGCTTTGCGCTCGAAGAGTCCGGGTACATTTATACCCGTTTGGGCAACCCTACCACCGATGCGCTGGAGAAAAAGCTGGCGGTGCTGGAAAGAGGTGAAGCCGGGCTGGCTACCGCGTCCGGTATTTCTGCGATCACCACAACGCTGCTGACGCTGTGCCAGCAGGGCGACCATATCGTTTCCGCCAGCGCGATTTATGGTTGTACTCACGCATTTCTGTCGCACAGCATGCCGAAGTTCGGCATTAACGTCAGTTTTGTCGACGCCGCGAAACCGGAAGAAATCCGCGCCGCCATGCGCCCGGAAACCAAAGTTGTGTATATCGAAACGCCCGCTAACCCGACGCTGTCGCTGGTCGACATTGAAACGGTAGCCGGTATCGCCCATCAGCAAGGCGCATTGCTGGTCGTGGATAACACCTTTATGTCGCCGTACTGTCAGCAGCCTCTGCAATTGGGCGCAGACATCGTGGTGCATAGCGTCACTAAATATATCAACGGTCACGGAGACGTGATTGGCGGCATCATTGTCGGGAAACAGGAATTTATCGACCAGGCGCGGTTTGTCGGTTTGAAGGATATTACCGGTGGCTGTATGAGCCCTTTCAACGCCTGGCTGACGCTGCGCGGCGTTAAAACATTGGGCATTCGTATGGAACGTCACTGTGAAAACGCGCTAAAAATCGCCCGCTTCCTCGAAGGGCATCCGTCCATTACCCGCGTTTATTACCCTGGCCTGGCTTCGCACCCGCAGTATGAACTGGGCCAGCGGCAGATGAGCCTGCCAGGAGGAATTATCAGCTTCGAAATCGCCGGCGGCCTCGAGGCTGGCAGACGGATGATCAATTCTGTAGAATTGTGCCTCCTCGCGGTCAGTCTCGGTGATACCGAAACCCTCATTCAGCACCCAGCGTCTATGACACATTCGCCCGTTGCGCCAGAGGAACGGCTTAAAGCAGGTATTACCGACGGGCTGATCCGTCTTTCTGTGGGTCTTGAAGATCCAGAAGATATTATTAACGACCTTGAACACGCCATCAGAAAGG
>NZ_SZWR01000023.1:0-9421 GCF_005280875.1 Citrobacter sp. wls827 | reverse complement strand
GGCCTGAACCGACGACGCTCGGTTCAGGTCGTTGAGCATCAAGGCACAACAATCTGGCTATACGCGCGCTCCTTTTTTGGGGAGAACGGGTATTTTGGGCAGGGGGTTCTATGCAGGACAACACAATACAATTAAGCAACAATACAGCAACCGCCGTACCATTCTCAAAGAAAATACCGTTTACAAAATACGATTTTGGCTGGGTATTACTCTGCATCGGCATGGCAATTGGTGCGGGTACAGTTCTGATGCCGGTACAAATTGGCTTAACCGGCATTTGGGTTTTTATTGTCGCCTTTATTATCGCTTACCCGGCAACGTACATTGTGCAGGACATTTATTTAAAAACATTATCCGAAAGTGAAACCTGCAATGACTACACCGATATTATAAGTCATTACCTTGGGAAAAACTGGGGTGTATTCCTCGGTGTGATTTACTTTTTGATGATTATTCATGGAATATTCATCTATTCATTATCGGTGGTTTTTGACAGCGCCTCGTATATCAAAACCTTTGGGCTAACCGATACCGACCTTTCGCAGTCAATCATCTACAAAGTGGCCATTTTTGCCGTACTGGTAGCCATTGCTTCCGGGGGAGAAAAGCTACTGTTCAAAATCTCCGGTCCGATGGTGGTGGTAAAAGTCGGCATTATCATCATCTTCGGCTTTGCGATGGTTCCGCACTGGAACTTCAGCAATATCAGCGCCTTTCCTGAAGCATCGGTGTTCTTTCGCGATGTGCTGCTGACTATCCCATTCTGCTTCTTCTCGGCGGTGTTTATTCAGGTGCTGAACCCCATGAACATTGCCTACCGCAAACGGGTGGCGGACCGGGTACTGGCCACACGTATGGCTATACGCACGCATCGGATCAGTTACATTACGCTGATTGCGGTCATCCTGTTTTTCTCCTTCTCTTTTACCTTTTCGATTAGCCACGAAGAGGCCGTTTCAGCCTTCGAGCAGAATATTTCTGCACTGGCTCTGGCGGCGCAGGTTATTCCTGGTCAGATTATTCACATCACCTCAACGGTGTTAAATATCTTCGCTGTATTAACCGCATTCTTTGGTATTTATTTGGGATTCCACGAGGCGATTAAAGGAATTATTCTTAACGTTCTGAGCCGCGTTATTGACGTGGAGAAAATTAATCCTCTGGTGCTTACGCTGGGTATTTGCACATTTATCGTTATTACGCTGGTTATTTGGGTATCGTTTCGCGTATCGGTACTGGTGTTCTTCCAGTTAGGCAGCCCGCTGTACGGGATTGTGTCGTGTATTATTCCGTTTTTCCTGATCTATAAAGTCACACAGCTGGAAAAACTGCGCGGGCTGAAAACCTGGCTAATCCTGCTGTACGGGATCCTGCTGTGCCTGTCGCCATTACTGAAGCTGATTGAATAACCCGCGTAAACTGCGCCGTCAACACCTGGCGGCGCTTAGCTCACACTCTCCAGTTGATAGCTGCGAATTTTATTCAGTACCGTGGTATGTGACACCCCCAGCGCTTTGGCGATATGCCGTGACGACACATTCTCCTCCACCATCTGTTCAATTAACTGACGCTCGGCGCACTGGACCTGCTCTTTAAAAGGACGTTCTGTCGGGCCTTGCTTAACGGCGGGAAAATTCACTATTCCTAATTCTTCCCGCGTTATGACATCGGACTCCGCCATTAGCATCAGGCGAATAATGGTATTTTCCAGTTCGCGCACATTTCCCGGCCAACTGTGATGATGCAGGGCATCAAAGCAAGCTTTATCCAGAATGATCCGCCGCTGGAACTCCTTCGCGTATTTCTGCACAAAGTGGCGAATCAACAGACTGATATCCTGTGGGCGTTCCCGCAAGGGTGGAATAGTCAGGGAAAGTACATTGATGCGGTAATAGAGATCGGCGCGCAGCAGGCGTTGCTCCACCATCTCTTCCAGATTGGCGTTGGTTGCCACAATAATGCGTACATTAACCGGAATAATTTGCGCCCCGCCAACGCGACGGATCCCGCCATCCTGCAGGACGCGCAATAATTTAGCCTGTAAGCCCAGCGACATTTCACCAAATTCATCGAGAAAAAGGGTGCCTTTCTCGGCCATTTCAAACAACCCTTTTTTACCTTTACAGTCTGCGCCGCTAAAAGCCCCTTTCTCATAGCCAAAGAATTCACTCTCCATAAGCGACTCAGGTAGCGCAGAGCAGTTAACCGGAATAAACGGATAAAAACGCCGCTGACCGGAATTATGGATAGCCCGGGCCAGCAATTCTTTGCCAGTGCCCGTATCACCACGGATCAGAACGGTATATTTGCTGTCAGCAATTTTTATCGCCTTTTCGATAAGCGAGTGCATGCTCTGGCTACTGCAAATAATGTCAGAGAAATAGCGCGGGCGTTCCGGCTCAGACATCGACAACTCGCTTATCTCTTCACACAGGTAAGCGACGTTAATAATATCGGCGCGTCGGCTTAAACAGGATTGCACGCAGGAAATATCCTGTAACTGGCGACACCAGGATTTAATCAGGATCCGTCCAGGTGTGACTTTCATGGAGATGATATTGATATCACAACAGGAAAATTCCTTCAGGACATCCTCAACCATCGACAGACGATCAATTGTTTTAATATCCCAGCGTATCGTGACCACATTTGCTCCTGGTAGTTAGCAACTGCGAAGTAGATATTTCTGTGCCGTCCAAAAATCTGACTATATTCTAGACACTATGGAATAATGTTCTGCCAATGGACTCACATTGTGGGAGTAAAAACGAATTATAAAAAAACCGGAGCACAAGGCTCCGGTTATCGGGTCATAACCCACGTTTATTGCTGTGGGTTTTCGTCCTGGTCAACGGCGAAACAGGCTACCAGTTGACCACCATAGTCTTTTAACTGTGGCTGAAGCTGAGTACACGGACCAAAGCGACGACGGCAACGGGCGTTGAACGCACAGCCCGGTGGCGGATTCAGCGGGCTTGGCAGCTCACCGGTCAGCTTGATACGCTCGCGGCGATCGTCCGGGTTCAGGCGCGGCGTTGCGGAAAGCAGCGCCTGAGTGTACGGATGACGTGGATTATTGAAGATCTGATCCTTGGTTCCTTTTTCCACGCAACGGCCCAAATACATCACCATCACTTCATCAGCAATGTGCTCTACCACCGACAGGTCGTGCGAGATAAAGACGTAGGACAGCCCCAGTTCCTGCTGCAAGTCCATCATCAGGTTCAGCACCTGCGCACGTACGGAAACGTCCAGCGCGGAAACGGGTTCGTCGGCAATCACCACATCCGGGTCAAGCATCAAACCGCGGGCAATGGCGATACGCTGACGCTGACCGCCGGAGAACATATGCGGATAGCGGTCGTAGTGCTCGGTTTTCAGTCCCACTTTCGCCATCATCGCCAACGCTTTTTCACGACGCTCCTCTTTGCTGAGCGTCGAGTTGATCAGCAACGGCTCTTCCAGAATCTGCCCAACTTTCTTACGTGGGTTCAGGGAACCGTAGGGGTTCTGGAATACTATCTGGATTTTCTGCCGACGCAGCTTCTGCGCATGCGGGTCGTGCTTGAGTAAATCCTGTCCCTGGTAATACAGCTCACCGCCGGTCGGGATTTCAATCATCGTCAGCAGACGGCCAAGGGTGGATTTTCCACAGCCCGACTCACCTACCACCGCCAGCGTTTTACCGCGCTCCAGAGTAAAGGAAACACCATCCAGCGCTTTCACCAGGCGTTCCGGGGCGAACATGCCCTTTTTCACCGGGTAGTGTTTTTTCAGGTCAATGGCCTGCAACAGCGGCTGTTGCGCGGCGGCCTTTTGCGTACTCATAGCCCAGGCCTCCCGGCATCATCAAGTGGGTAGTGGCATTTCGACTGACGACCGCCTTCCAGCAGGTTCAGTTCAGGTTCTTCAGCGCGGCATTTGTCGGTCGCATAGGGGCAGCGCGGGTTCAACAGACAACCGTTCGGGCGGTCATATTTCCCTGGCACCACGCCCGGCAACGAGGCCAGACGCGCTTTATCCTGTGCAAACTCCGGCAACGCACGTAGCAATGCCTGGGTATACGGATGACGCGGCGCGCGGAAGATATCCTGCGCGGCCCCGGTTTCCACTACCTGCCCGGCGTACATCACGATGATTTTGTGCGCGGCTTCGGCCACCAGCGCCAGATCGTGGGTAATCAAGACCAGCGCCATGTTCTCTTTTTGCTGCAATTCCAGCAGTAGCTCGATGATCTGCGCCTGAATGGTCACATCCAGCGCCGTTGTCGGTTCATCGGCAATCAGCAGCTTCGGACGACAGGCAATCGCCATCGCGATCATCACGCGCTGGCTCATCCCACCGGACAACTGGTGCGGATAGACATCCAGGCGCGAGGCCGGATCTGGGATCCCCACCAGCGTCAGCAGGTCAATTGCCCGCTGAATACGCGTTTTTTTATTGCCGCCCTGGTGCACCTTGATGGCTTCCATAATCTGGTAGCCGACGGTGTAGCAGGGGTTAAGGCTGGTCATCGGGTCCTGGAAGATCATTGCCACTTCCGCACCCACCAGTTGGCGACGCTCTTTCTCAGAGATGCGCTTCAGGTCGCGACCATTAAACTCCAGATTTTCAGCCATCACGCGGCCAGGGTAGTCAATCAGCCCCATAATCGCCAGCGAGCTGACGGACTTACCAGAACCAGACTCCCCAACAATGCCAACCACTTCACCCTGATTCACACTGTAGCTAATGCGGTCCACGGCGCGGAATTCGGAACCTACGTCGCCGAAGTGCACCGATAATTTATCTACATTTAATAACGCCATCTCGAACCTCTTACTGCTTCAGTTTGGGATCGAGCGCGTCACGCAGACCGTCACCCATCAGGTTAAATGCCAGCACCGTCAACAGGATCGCCAGCCCCGGGAAGGTCACAACCCACCAGGCGCTTTGGGCAAACTGCAGAACGTCAGAGAGCATGGTGCCCCATTCCGGCGTGGGCGGCTGTGCGCCCATCCCCAGGAAGCCAAGGGCAGCCATATCGAGAATGGCGTTAGAGAAGCCAAGCGACGCCTGAACAATCAGCGGCGCAAGACAGTTAGGCAGAATATTGACGAACATTTGGCGCATCGCGCCGGCTCCCGCCACGCGGGATGCGGTGACGTAGTCGCGGTTAACTTCCACCAGCACAGCGGCGCGCGTCAGACGGACATAGTGCGGCAATGCCACGAACGTCAGCGCCAGCGCGGCGTTGCCTATCGAGGGACCAAATACCGCCACCAGCACCAGCGCCAGTAACAGGCTCGGCAATGCCAGCATGATATCGACCACACGCATGATGACGTTATCGACAATTCCACCAAAGTAGCCAGCGATCAGCCCAAGAACCACGCCCATCAGCAGGGAGAGTACAACCACCAGACAGCCAACCAACAGCGACAGACGCGCACCGTACATCAGGCGGGACAGCACGTCGCGGCCCACATCATCAGTACCAAACAGATGCGCCATGGTACCGCCTTCCTGCCATGCCGGCGGAGCCAGCAGCGTATCGCGGAACTGGTCTGCCGGGTTGTACGGCGCGAGAACGTTGGCAAAGACCGCAATCAGGATCATCACCACCACGTACACCAGCCCAACGACCGCGCCTTTGTTGCGTTTAAAATAGTGCCAGAACTCCTGCAGCGGGGTCATGGGCACCGGTGCAGCAATAACTTTATTTTCAGTAACCTGTGACATGATGGCCCCTTACTTCTTATGCCGAATACGCGGGTTCACCACGCCGTACAGCAGGTCTACCAGCAGGTTGACGAGGATAATCATCGTCGCGACCAGCAGTACCCCACCCTGCACTACCGGATAATCACGGCGTTGCAGCGCATCTATCAGCCAGCGTCCCAGACCCGGCCACGAGAAGATAGTCTCGGTCAGGATCGCCCCTGCCAGCAGCGTGCCGACCTGCAGGCCGATAACGGTGACAACCGGCAGCATGGCGTTGCGCAGAGCATGAATGATGATGACGCGCATCCGGGTCAGCCCCTTGGCGCGCGCGGTGCGGATGTAATCCTCACCCAACACTTCCAGCATCGATGAACGGGTCATACGCACAATGACCGCCAGAGGTATAGTGCCCAGCACCATTGCCGGCAGAACCATATGCGCCAGCGCATCGATGAAGTTGCCCTCTTCACCCCAGATGGCGGTGTCGATCAGCATAAAACCGGTCAGCGGATTGGAATCATCAAGGAATACCATGTCGCTCACCCGCCCAGAAACTGGCGTCAGGTTCCACTGCACGGAAACCAGCATGATCAGCATCATGCCCCACCAGAAGATCGGCATGGAGTAACCGGTCAGCGCCAGGCCAACGGCGGTATGATCGAAAATGGAGCCGCGCTTAACGGCAGCAAGAACACCCACCGGGATACCTACTGCGACGGCGAAAATCATCGCGCAGACGCCGAGTTCCAGCGTCGCTTTGAAGCGAGGCACGAACTCTTCCCACACCGGTAAGCGGCTTTTCAGCGAGATACCTAAATCGCCATGCATAACCCCCCAGATATAGTGGAGGTACTGCTGCCACATCGGCTTATCCAGACCGAGTTCAGCCAACAGTTGAGCATGACGCTCAGGGGAGATCCCACGTTCACCCGCCATGATCATAACCGGATCGCCGGGGATCATATGGACGAAGGCAAAGGTGAGAAGAGTGATACCGATAAACGTGGGGATGACGAGTCCCAAACGTCGGAGAATGAACTGCAACATAACCCGGATTCTCTCTAATGACGCACGGCCTGGAACCGTGAGTCTGTATTGCTCACAAATCTTATCCCACGCAAACTGCATCGTGGGTAAAGCATTACGCCGGATGGCGCTGCGCTTATCCGGCCTACACAATACCGGGGCGCAGCGCTTCCTTGATTGCTTTTAATTATTCGACAGAGACGTTTTCGAAGTGGTGTTTGCCTAATGGATCAACCACATAGCCTTTCACTTCTTTACGCACTGGTTCGTACACGGTGGAGTGAGCAACAATCAGAGCCGGGGCCTGATCGTGCATAACAACCTGAGCTTGCTTGTACAGTTCAATACGTTTGTTGTGATCGTCGGTCGCACGCGCCGGTTGGATCAGGTCTTCAAACGGTTTGTAGCACCAGCGAGAGTAGTTAGAACCGTCTTTCGCTGCCGCACAGCTGAACAGGGTGGCGAAGAAGTTGTCCGGATCCCCGTTATCACCGGTCCAGCCCATCATCACCGCCTGATGTTCACCCGCTTTGGCGCGTTTCAGATACTCGCCCCACTCGTAGGTCACAATCTTGGCCTGAACGCCAATTTTCGCCCAGTCAGCCTGAACCATTTCCGCCATACGACGGGCGTTCGGGTTATATGGACGCTGTACCGGCATAGCCCACAGCTCAACGGTAAAGCCTTTGTCCTGACCGGCTTCCTTCAGCAGTGCTTTGGCTTTCTCAGGATCGTAGGTGTAATCTTTAATGTCGTCGTTATAGCCCCACATGGTCGGTGGGATCAGGTTTTTCGCGGCAACGCCAGCACCCTGATAAACCGCTTTAATGATCGCGTCTTTGTTGACCGCGTAGGTCAGCGCCTGACGGACTTTCACGTCATCAAACGGTTTCTTCTCGGTGTTGAAAGATAGGTAGCCAACGTTCAGACCGGCCTGCTCCATCAGATTGATGTTTTTATCCTGCTTCATGCGCGCGATGTCTGCCGGGTTCGGGTACGGCATCACCTGGCACTCGTTCTTCTGCAACTTGGCATAACGCACGGAAGCGTCAGGCGTAATGGAGAAGACCAGACGGTCGATCTGCGGCTTAGTGCCCCAGTAACCTTCGAATGCTTTATACAGAATACGGGAGTCTTTCTGGTACTGCTGCAGCTGGAACGGACCGGTACCGATTGGGTTCAGATCCACTTTCTCCGGGGAACCGGCTTTCAGCATGTTGTCCGCATATTCTTTGGAAAGAATAGAAGCGAAATCCATCGCCAGGTCAGCCAGGAAAGGTGCTTCCGGGCGAGTCAGCACGAACTGAACGGTTTTATCATCCACTTTTTTCACTTCGGAGATCAGATCCGGCAGGCCCATCCCTTCGAAGTATTCATAGCTGCCGCCAGAAACTTTGTGGTACGGGTTCTGGGCATTTTTCTGACGATCGAAAGAGAACACCACGTCATCGGCGTTGAAATCGCGCGTCGGTTTGAAATCTTTGTTGTCCTGCCACTTCACGCCAGGGCGAAGGTGGAAGGTATAGGTTTTACCGTCTTCGCTGATTTCCCACTTCTCAGCAAGTCCCGGGATCACTTCAGTTGTGCCGGTTTTGAACTCGACCAGGCGGTTATAGATCGGCACGGAGCTGGCATCATAGGTGGTACCAGAGGTGAAAAGCTGCGGGTTAAAGCCTTCAGGAGATCCTTCTGAACAATAAACCAGAGTTTTAGCCTGTACGCTTGCTGCGACGGTCATAGCCACCAGGCTCAGACCAAGCTTCAGCATCCCTGACTTCTTCAAGGAAATACTCATTCTTCTGCTCCAAATGTGATGTTTGTTGTTTTACCCTTTGCAGTGGGTTTGCACCGCCTGGCCTTTTTTGTTTTTTACCCGGCCGGGTCGGCGTTAAGAGGATGGGGATTCCGTTCACATAAGCGACTGAGTTGCAGCGCGGATTCTCCATGAAATGCCCCTCATGCCCTACAATCTGTCAACAGAATGTGAAAACGTCAATACAGGTAACCGCGATTTACACCAACGGTGAGAATTGGCAAACAAAGATTAAAAAAAGTGCAGGCGGGTATTTTCAGCAGGGAAATTTGTGCTACGCGCACTATGCCAGAATAAATATCTTCATATTCAGAAACATTTGGTGATTAACATTTATGCAAATTATGAAAATTTTCTCAACACATGCTGCATATCTGAGCGATTAATACCATGAACGTTAAAACGCACAGCGGAAAATGCTGGGTTCAGCCATAAGTAACGCAAAAAAAGATTCAAGCAAATATAAAAAAAGGCAATGGAATATGTCACAGAATCGTTAACAGTCAGTGGGAAGTGGTGCACAATTTTTGCAGATAAAATGAAGGTCAAAGGTGGGGTTGGAATAACACCATACACGCCGGGATGAAACTGAGCCTGTAGGCCGGATAAGGCGTCTGCGCCGCCATCCGGCAATGCCAAAATGCTGCAATGTTTTGCCTGATGGCGCTGCGCTTATCAGGCCTACAAAGCAAAAAAACCCTGCTCGCTGAGCAGGGTTTTGAATTTGGTCGGTGATAGAGGATTACTCGCCACTGCGTGGCTCGCCCTACGGGCCGTTGCTGACGCAACGTTCTCTCGCTACGCTCGAGTCGAACCTCTTACCCCCGGAGGTTCTCATCCTCGTGGATTCCGGAAAGCAAAAAGCCCGCTCAAAGAGCG
>NZ_SZWR01000024.1:139368-145146 GCF_005280875.1 Citrobacter sp. wls827 | reverse complement strand
GGATTGCGCGCCTACAACCGCCAGTTCCTGAGAACCACCAACTTTGGCGACCTGGCGGTGTACTGGCGCGATGAACGCAATGAAATTCTGGGCGGGTTGATTGGCAAAATCAAAGGCGAATGGCTGTGCATTGATTTCCTGTGGATGCATGATTCGCTGCGCAAAGGCGGTTATGGCACAAAATTGATGCAGTCTGCCGAGCAGACAGCGCGTGAGAGAGGATGCCTGCATGCGCTGGTGGACACGATGAGTTTCCAGGCGCTGCCGTTTTATCAGAAAAACGGCTATCAGCTGCAAATGACCCTCGATAACTTTCCGGAAACCGGCTCAGCGCGGCATTATTTGTCGAAAACGTTTTGATGACCGGAAGGTCTGGACGCCGCCTCACTGTCTTGCGTAGCAGAATAGTGTATGTTCTAAACAATCATTTATTTCTTAAGCGGTAAAGAGATGAGACGGATTGAGATAATACTGGGGGAGCTGGAACGGCTGACGCGAGGACTGAATCTTGCCCATCTGGCGCAGGAAACGGCGTTCACAGCGGAAGCTATCGGCTTTAACCTCGGACTGGCGCGCAACTCGGTCAGTAAAGATCTCAATCAGCTCTGGAACGACGGCCTGGCGATTAAAAGCCGCGGACGCCCGGTATTCTTTCTGCATCGTCAGGCGATTGAAACGCTGCTGGGGCGCAAACTCGATGAGTCCGAGCGCGAAGTGCAAACCGTTGCCGACCTGTTACCTGTTCAGGAAAACCAGGCGACAGAGGATCCCTTTTCTGGCCTGATTGGTTACGATCGCAGCCTGCGCGACGCGGTGGAAAAAGGCCGCGCGGCGGTGCTGTATCCCCACGGGCTGCACGTTCTGCTGACTGGTCCCTCCGGCGTCGGCAAAACCTTTTTTGCCGAACTGATGCACCGTTTCGCCTGCGAACGCGCAGTGGGAGCGTCGCCGCCGCTGGTTTACTTTAACTGCGCGGAATACGCCCATAACCCGGAACTGCTTTCTTCGCATCTGTTTGGTCATCGACAGGGGGCATTTACCGGCGCAAATGAAAATAAACCCGGTCTGGTCGAACAGGCTGATGGCGGCTATCTCCTGCTCGATGAAGTGCATCGTCTGCCGTATGAAGGTCAGGAAAAGCTGTTTTCTATTCTCGACAAAGGTGAGTATCGCCCGCTGGGCTCAAGCGCCGTGGCGCGGTCAATCTCGGTTCGCCTGATTTGCGCCACCACCGAGCCGGTGAGTTCAGCATTGCTGCGCACTTTCCAGCGACGTATTCAGGTATGTATCGATTTGCCCGGCATCCGCCAGCGTTCGGTGGAAGAGCAGGTTGAACTGATCGTTGGCTTCTTACAGCGTGAGAGCCGCAAAATCGAGCGTACGATAAGCATCGACCGTACCTTGCTGCTCTGGCTGTTGAACAAGCCGCTGGAAGGCAATATTGGTCAGCTCAAGAGCGATATTCAGTTTCTCTGCGCCCAGGCCTGGGCCTCGGGGATGACCGAGCACAGCGACACGCTACAGCTGGATAAACGTCTGACCGAGCTCCCCTTTAACGCCACGCCGGAACAACGTCTGTTGGTTGGCGCGCTGTTCGAAGGCAAAGAACACCTGAGCATCGATGCCCGCACGCTGCCGGCGCTGAAAAACTCGCTGGCCACCGGAGCCGAAATTGAAGAGAGCGATCTCTTTTACAGCTTCCTGACCCGGGAATATATCAATCTGCGTAACAGCAACGTGCCGCCAGCCGAAACGCTGGCAATCCTCAAAAACAAGCTCAGTTCGATATTTGAATATGGTCTCTATAGCCGCGACAGCGTGGCGCATCCTCCGCGCTATGGCGATCAGATTGAAGAGCGAGTCACGCTGTTGATCGGCTGTGTTGAGCAGGTGCTTGGTTTTACGCTGCCGGAAAATCTGGTTAACCCGCTGCGCAAACACTTCCTGGCGCTGATTGGCTATGTGCAGCGCGGCCTTATTCCTCAGCTCTATTCTTCCAGCCTGATCCTCGATCGCTGCAAAGATGAATATGACAACGCCACGCTGCTATGCCGGAAAATCAATGAGCTACTGCATATTCAATGTCCGGCGACGGAAGTGGTCTGGCTGTGCCTGTTCCTCAAAGAGTGTCGCCATTACCGCCAACGGATTGACGCCAGTCCGGACTGCGGGGTGATTTTGATTGCCCACGGTGCGACGACGGCGACAAGTCAGGCGCAGTACGTGAATCGCGTGCTGGAGCGCGAGGTGTTCAGCGCTATCGATATGCCTTTCGAGCAGTCGGTGCATGACACGCTGGAAGCTTTGACACAGATGATCCAGACCCGAAAATATCGCCGGTTGATCCTGATGGTGGATATTGGCTCGCTGGTCCATTTTGGCAGCACGATCAGTAAGTTATTCCAGATAGACGTACTGCTGATGCCCAATATCACGCTCACCAGCCTGCTGGAAATCGGGCTGGATTTAAGCTACGAAACCAGCGACTTGCCGCAGCTGGCGGCGTTGATGCAGAGCAAAAATATTCCCTGTCAGCTCTGTACGCCGCAGCAGGAAAACAGCGGTAAAGTGCTGGTTATCTCCTGCATCACCGGGATGGGAACGGCAGAAAAAATCAAAAAGGTGCTGGAAGAGAGCTTCGGTGAGTTGATGTCGCAGGATACGCGGATGGTGATCCTCGATTACAACGAAGTTCGCAGCCTGGAGCGCGTGCAGCAGGCGATTAACGCCAGTGAACGCCTGGCGGGAATAGTGGGCACTTTCCAGCCAGGACTGCCGGATATTCCGTTTATCTCGCTCGAGGAGCTGTTCTCTGAACAAGGCCCCGAGCTGGTGCTCAGCCTGCTGACGCCAGATCTCTCCAGCAGCGAACGCCGTCTGGAGATGGAGCGCAGCGCGATGCGCTTTATCAGCGCGTTGACTATGGAGAGCATCATTAACCATATTTCGGTGCTCAACCCGCAGCGTATTCTCAAAGAGATGGAAGGCGTGCTGAACCATCTGACCACCGCGCTTTCGCTCAAACCGAGCCGTCAGGTGACACTGCGCTTCCTGATCCACTGCTGCTGTATGGTCGAGCGTATCGTGATTAACCGCAAACCGTTACAGATGGCGCTGGAGAACAAGCCGGATCTGGATAATCGCGCGTTTAGTGTCATTAAATCCGCTTTCCTGCCGATCGAAGAGGCCTATGCCATTCGCTTATCGGACGCGGAATATTTTTATATCTACGAACTGCTGTATAGCTAATCCCTTTGCTGGCGCGGCTTTCTGCCCCGTCAGCACTCCTCTCTTCCCTGCGTGACACAAATTCTGGCACAGCCTTTGCTCTGTTTACTTATGTCTATGTAATCGAGCCAGGAGGCCATTTTGACTACCACTGAATCCTTGCCCCAGATCCTGCTGCTGACCCATGGCGGCTGGGGGCAACAGCTTTGCAACAGCCTGCGCATGGTGATGGGTGAAATCAAAGGCGTGACGGAAATTGCGCTGATGCCCGTTGATACGCTCGGCGAGTTTTACCAGCGCGTCGAAGCCGTGGTGAAAACCATGCCGGAAGGCTCACTGATCCTGACCGATTTTATTGGCGGCACCACCTCTAACGTGGCGGCGCGGCTGAGTGCCGATTACCCGGTGGCAGTGATTTCCGGGCTCAATGCCTCTTTGCTGCTGGAGGCGCTCGACAAACGCGAGCATGGCCAGTTGACCACCTGCGTGGCTGAACTGGTCGAAGCCGGGCGTAGCAGTTGCCTGGACGTTGTCGCCCACGTGCGTCAATTACAACAATCACAATAAGGAATAAACATCATGGCAAACATCGTCTTATGTCGTATCGATAGCCGTCTGATTCATGGACAAGTGGTGACTAAATGGGTTGGACAATCTCAGGCCAACCGGATTGCGGTGGTCAGCGATGAGCTGGATGCCGATCCGTTTATGAAAAACATCTACCTGATGGCCGCGCCGCCAAACATCAAAGTGGATTGTTTCGGTAACCAAAGTTTTGCGGCAGCCTGGAAAGAAAACCAGCTTGGTGACGGCAAAGTGCTGGTGCTGTTCCCTTCTCTGGCGGCGGTTCAGGAAGCGGTCCAGTTGGGGTTTGACGTCACTACCATTCAGGTCGGTGGACTGGGCGGCGGGCCAAACCGCAAAGCGGTATTCCAGAACATTACGCTGGATGAAAAAGACGTCGGCATTCTGAGCGACCTGAAAAATCGTGGGATTCAGGTGTTCTTCCAGACTATCCCGGAAGATAAGCCGCAGTCGCTGGACGATATCCTGAAAAAATTCTAATTCTTTGATAACAGGGTACTTAACTATGGATACTTTAGTCTTTGCAAGCCTGATGGGGTTGTATTACTGGTTTGCCCGATTACGCCTTGGCTACACCTTCTCCGCCATGCTGCTACAGCCCGTCGTGATTGCCGTATTCGTTGGCCTGCTGTTAGGCAACATGGAAACGGCGATGATCATCGGTGCAGGCATGCAGCTGGTTTATCTCGGCGTGACCTCTACGCCAGGCGGTAACGTCCCGTCGGATCCGGCGCTGGCCGCCTGTATTTCAATTCCTATCGCTGTGAAGGCCGGAATGGACCCGAACCTGGCTATCGCGCTGGCGATCCCGTTTGGCGTCATCGGCGTGTTCCTCGACCAGTTGCGCCGCACGTTAAACGCAGCTTGGGTGCATATGGCCGATAAACATGCGGAAACGGCCAACATGGCGGGCATTATGCGCTGTGCATTCCTCTACCCGGCGTTGCTTGGCCTGGTTCTGCGTTTCCCGGTGGTTTTCGCCGCCAACTATTTTGGTCAGGACGTGGTGGAAAGCTTCCTCAAGCTGATGCCGCACTGGCTGACGCACTCCTTTGAAATTATGGGCGGCATTCTGCCAGCGTTGGGCTTTGCCATCACCATTATGGTGATCGGTAAAAAGAGCCTGCTGCCGTGGTTTATCGGCGGATTCTTTGCGGTGCTGTACCTGAAGGTAGACATCATGGCGATGGCAATCTTTGGTACCTGCGTGGCCTTCCTGATTAAAGGTCTGGCGAAAAATGAAGGAGCAGCATGATGAGCAGCGACGTAATGCAACATGAACTGGTGGAGCGTGCGCGTGAAAGCGGTACGCTGACCAAAGCAGACATCACCAAAGCCTGGTTTATCTACTGGCTGGGCGCGGAAGTTTCCAGCTCCTATGAGCGTTTGCAAAGCCTGATTTTCTGCGCCTCGATGACGCCGATCATCAAAAAGCTCTACCCGCAAAAAGAGGAACAGGTAGAAGCGCTGAAACGCCATCTGAACTTCTTCAACTCAGAGCAGACGTTCGGGGCGGTAATTCAGGGGATCTCCATTGCGATGGAGGAGCAAAAAACGCGCGGTGAGCCGATCAGCGACGCCTCCATCACCGGGATAAAAACGGGCTTGATGGGGCCGCTGGCGGGGATGGGGGACTCGATCATCTGGGCCGCAGTGATGCCGCTGTTAATTGCTATTTTCATCCCATTCGCCGCCAATGGCAGCGCGATGGGCGGAATTGTACCGTTAATCCTCTACCCGGCCATTACGCTGGCAATCAGCTATGGCATGGTGCACAAAGGCTATACGCTGGGACGTGACTCGATAATTGGTCTGCTGCAGGGAGGGCGAATTAAGGAACTGATCTACGGCGCGAACGTGTTGGGCCTGATCATGATGGGCGCGCTGTCGGCAAGCTACGTCAAGATCACCACGCCGTTAAAACTCAGCGCCCTGAAAGGCTCTGAAGTGGTGGTCCAGCAAATC
>NZ_SZWR01000024.1:137799-139313 GCF_005280875.1 Citrobacter sp. wls827 | reverse complement strand
GCCCCCGGCCTGCTGCCGCTGGCGGCGGTGTTCGCCATCTACTTCTATCTGGTGAAGAAAGGACCGCGTTACACCACGATTTTGCTGTCGATTGTCGCGCTCAGCGTGGTCTGTTCGCTGCTGGGAGTGTTGTAAGCCATGACACAGAATATCTATCAACAACTGGGGCTAAAACAGGTGATTAACGCCTGCGGCAAAATGACGATTCTGGGCGTTTCCAGCGTCGCGCCGGAAGTGATGCAAGCCACCGCGCGGGCAGCCTCGGCCTTTGTTGAAATTGACCGGCTGGTGGACCGTACCGGTGAATTGGTTTCCCGCTACACCGGCGCGGAGGACAGCTATGTTACTTCGTGCGCCTCGGCAGGTATTGCGATATCCGTTGCCGCCGCCATTACGCGCGGTGACCAGGCGCGAGTCACGTTGATGCCGGATAGCGCGGGTATGGCTAATGAAGTGGTCATGCTGCGCGGGCATAACGTTGACTACGGTGCGCCCATCACCAGCGCGATCCGCTTAGGGGGAGGGCGGGTGGTGGAGGTTGGCTCAAGTAATCTGGCGGCCTGCTGGCAGCTGGAGAGCGCGATTACCGACAACACTGCCGCGCTGCTGTATGTGAAATCGCACCACTGCGTGCAGAAAGGCATGTTGAGCATTGCAGACTTCGTACAGGTTGCGCAGGTTCATAACCTGCCGCTGATTGTCGATGCCGCCGCCGAGGAGGATTTACACGCCTGGGTGGCGAGCAGGGCGGATATGGTGGTCTACAGCGGGGCAAAAGCCTTTAACGCGCCGACCTCCGGGTTTATCACCGGAAAGAAAAAGTGGATTGCCGCGTGTAAAGCGCAGCACCACGGAATTGCCCGGGCGATGAAAATCGGCAAAGAGAATATGGTCGGGCTGGTGTATGCCCTGGAAAACTATCATCAGGGGCAAACCGTGGTCACCGCTGAAGAACTGCAACCTGCGGCGCAGGCGATTTCAGCGATTCGCGGACTGGATGCGGATATTGAGCAGGACGAAGCCGGGCGCGCCATCTGGCGGATTCGTATTCGGGTGAATGCACAAGAGCTGGGGATGGATGCTTACGCCGTAGAAGCGCAGCTGCGAGAGGGTGATATCGCGATTTACGCGCGTCGTTACAACCTTCATCAGGGCGTCTTTAGTCTTGACCCGCGTACGGTTGCAGAAGGGGAAATGGCACTGATCGTGGCCCGACTAAAGGAGATTGCAGACCATGCAGCACATTAATTTTTATCGCAATAAAGTGGCTATTAACGTGCTGGCGAAGGATATCGCCAACGCCCGGGAAATCTATGACGCTGCCGAAGGTCACGCGGTGATCGGCATTCTTTCGGCGCAGTTCTCCTCGGTTGAGGAAGGGGTTAAGGAAGTAAAACGCTGGATGGTCGACGTGCCGTCGATTTCCGTGGGGTTGGGGGCCGGTGACCCGGCGCAGTATTACAAAGCGGCGATGATTGCCTCACAGGTCCATCCAGCACACGTCAACCAGACCT
>NZ_SZWR01000024.1:125988-137739 GCF_005280875.1 Citrobacter sp. wls827 | reverse complement strand
CGGCAGGCGCGCTGGCCGCAACGGGCGGTGAGCAGACCCATATCAACGCGTTAGTCAGTCCGACTGGAATGCCTGGAGAGGTGTTGATCTCCACCGGCGTCAGCAGCAGCCAGGGCACGCCAGCCCGCGTTTCCTGTGATGCAGCGGTACGTATGATGCTGGACTCTGGCGCGCATGCGGCGAAGTTCTTCCCGATGGGCGGTGAGAAATCGTTGCCTGAGCTGTACGCGCTGGCGACGACCGCGGCGCGCAACGGCATGACGTTGATTGAGCCGACCGGCGGTATCGATCTCGATAACTTCGGCATTATCCTGCAATCCTGTCTGGAAGCAGGAGTACCGCGCGTCATGCCGCATGTGTACAGCTCGATTATCGACTCGCAAACCGGCAATACCCGGCCTGAAGATGTCGCCAGGTTGATGGAGATAGTCAAAACCCTGGTGTGATGCCGCCATCGTTGGAGAGCGAAAAGAGAATGCCCGGAGGTGCTCACGCCTACCGGGCATTTTTGCGAACATCATTCATGGAAAATGAATGCATTGCAGCAGCATCTATTTATCCTCGAAAACGCCTCGCAAAGGGGTAATTTCCCTGATGTCGTCTGTAGCACTGGCGAGTAATGTCCCGTCATCTTGTTCTTCTGGTGACGGATCGCCATGCAAAAACCAACAACCTCTACGCCGCATGATGCGGTATTTAAAAAGTTCCTGGGCCATCCAGATACGGCACGGGATTTTCTTGATACCTATCTTCCGGCGTCATTACATGAGCTTTGCGATCTGGACACACTGAAGCTGGAACCCGGGAGTTTTATTGAAGAAGATTTGCGAGCGTGTTATTCCGATGTGCTGTGGTCGCTGAAAACGACATCGGGTAAAGGCTATATCTATGCGTTGATTGAGCACCAAAGCTCGCCAGATGCTCATATGGCATTCCGGATGATGCGTTACGCCATTGCTGCGATGCAGAAGCATCTTGATGCAGGACATAAAACGCTGCCGCTGGTGGTGCCGATACTTTTTTATCATGGTGTTGACAGCCCGTATCCATACTCGCTGTGTTGGCTGGATGAATTTGACGATCCACAAACTGCGCGGCAGCTTTATGGTTCTGCCTTCCCGCTGGTAGACGTCACGGTGGTGTCTGATGATGAGATTATGCAGCATCGGCGGATGGCGCTACTTGAGCTTGTCCAGAAGCATATACGTGAACGTGACCTGATGGTGCTGGTGGATAACCTGGTTGCTCTGCTGGTTAAGGGATACGCTAATGACAGCCAGGTAGAAACGCTATTTAATTATCTGATGCAGTCTGGCAGCGCACCACGTTTCGAGGCGTTTATTCGCGAGGTGGCTTTACGCGTTCCCCAACACAAGGAGAGATTAATGACGATTGCAGAATGTTTACGTGAATCAGGGCGAAGAACGGGTCATTACAGTGGCTTACAAGAGGGATTACAAAAGGGCAAGATTGAAGGCAAACAAGACGAAGCGTTGCGGATAGCCCATGCCATGCTGGAGAAGGGGATCGATCGTGAACTGGTGCTAATTATCACCGGGCTTTCAAGTGATGAACTAACGGCATCTTCCGACTAATGTATCTTTTTCCCGTTATGCTTTTTTCTTCTTGCTGATGCTTTTTCGTTTTTTAAACCGCAGCGGCCTTGCCGCTATAGTCATTTCATTACTCATCAGGCGGTTATTACAAAAGGATAAAACGTGAAACTGAAGATACCTCATTTCGGGGCCGGGGCGGCAGTATTGCTGGCGGGATTATTGCTGGCAGGATGCGATCAGCAGAGCAGCGATGCAAAGCATATCAAAGTCGGCGTGATTAACGGCGCAGAGCAGGATGTGGCGGAAGTCGCGAAGAAAGTGGCTAAAGAAAAATATGGGCTGGATGTCGAACTGGTAGGGTTTAGCGGTTCCCTGTTGCCTAACGATGCCACCAATCACGGTGAACTGGATGCCAACGTCTTCCAGCATCGCCCATTTCTTGAACAAGATAATAAAGCGCACGGCTATAAGCTGGTAGCCGTGGGTAATACCTTTGTGTTCCCGATGGCCGGTTATTCGAAGAAAATCAAAACCGTTGCGGAGCTTAAAGACGGTGCGACGATTGCGATACCTAACGATCCAACCAACCTCGGGCGGGCGCTACTGCTGCTGCAAAAAGAAAAGTTAATCACGCTGAAAGCAAATACAGGCCTGCTGCCCACGGCGCTGGATATTACTGATAATCCGCGACACCTGAATATTATGGAACTGGAAGGCGCGCAGCTGCCGCGCGTGCTGGACGATCAGAAAGTGGATGTGGCGATTATCAGTACCACCTACATCCAGCAAACCGGGCTTTCTCCGGTACATGACAGCGTATTTATTGAAGACAAAAACTCACCCTACGTGAACATCCTGGTGGCGCGAGAAGACAACAAAGATGCCGGGAATGTGAAAGAATTCCTGCAATCTTATCAGTCACCGGAAGTGGCAAAGGCGGCAGAAACTATCTTTAACGGCGGCGCGGTTCCGGGCTGGTAATCGTGACCCGTTGCCGCGCCGGTTGGGGTTAAACCGCTCTGGCGCGGCGACGTGAGTCCATTGAGATCAGCACTACCGATGAGAGGATCAAAAGCGTGCCCAGCCAGTCAGGCAGGGTAAATGTAATGCCTAATAACAGCAGGGACAGCAACGCGCTGCTCAACGGTTCTGCGCAGCTTAAAATGCTCGCCTTCGGCCCACCAATCATCTGCGCGCCTTTCAGGTACAGGCTAAACGTGAGCGACGTACCGATGACCACCAGATAGAAAAACGCCAGAATCAAACTGCCATTAACCACGAAGTTTGTTCCCTCTCCGGCATAGAACGGGAGCAGGATCAGGCCGCCTATCAACATGCTCCAGCCGACAATCGGCAGCGTGCCGTAACGCGCGATAAGCGTTGAGGGGTAGGTGGTATAAAACGCGGCGGCAAACGCCGAAGCAATTCCCCAGAACAGCGCGGCAGGTGAAATAGACAGCGACGTCGGATTACCGTGGGTGACCAGTAAGAAGGTGCCAATGAGCGAGGTGAAAATCGCGGTCAGCACTAATATTCCCGGTCGTGCTTTGCGAACCACGGAAAACCACGCCACGATAATGGTCGGTGACAAAAATTGCAGTACTGTCGCGGTGGCGGCGTTGGATTTTTCGATGGTCAGCAGGAAGGTGAGCTGTACGGTGAGCGCCCCGACCACGGAAAAAATGAGCAAGCTGATCGCGTCTTTGCGGTTTTTGATAATAGAGAATATTTTGTCGCCGTGAACGAAAGAGAGCATCAGCAGAATCAGCCCGGCGAAAATCAGGCGCGTCATGGTCAGAAACTGCGACGACATCTGACTTTGCTCCATGATGTACTGCGCACACACGCCCGAACTTCCCCACAATACGGCGGCGATCAGGACGTTCATCATCCCTCTTCTGGTGGAACTCATCTTTTCCTCTGCATGTTGTTTTGTTTTATTTGTGTGCAGGCATCATAGCAGAGATAGCGAAGCGAGTGAGACATGACTGGAGCAGCCCCCCGCGCGGCAGGGGGCTTCGGCAGTCATTTTATGGCGCAATCGGCGTCAGATAATCCAGCCGTAGCGGTTCGGCGAGTAGATCGTTCATTTGCAGAATAAACGCCTGGAAATGTGGCAGAGTGATATGTTCATCCAGACTGGCCTGACCGTGCCAGGATTCGCGTACGTAGAATACATCCGGCGTGTCGCGTAACTGGTACAGCTCATACTCAATATTGCCCGGCTCCCGGCGAGTGGGTAACAGCAGAGCCTGCAGCGCCTGTTTCAGTGCGTCGATCTTCCCGGGTTGGGCTTTCAATACCGCAATAATTGAAATCACTTCTGAATCAGACATGTTAAAACCCCTCCAGCACAATCTTGCCGACCGAACGACCGGTTTCAATTTGCGCGTGGGCTTTTTGCAGATTCGCCGCAGTGATAGCACCAAAATGCTCGCCCAGCGTGGTGCGGAGGGTGTTGCTGTCGATCAGCTGTGCCACGCGGGTCAGTAACTGATGCTGCGCAATGATGTCGTGGGTTGTAAACATCGAACGGGTAAACATAAACTCCCAGTGCAGCGAAATGCTTTTGGCCTTCAGCGGACGCGCATCGAGAGTGTGCGGATCGTCAATCAGCGCCAGTTTTCCCTGCGGCGCCAGGGCGGCAATGATTTGCGAATAGTGCTGCTCGGTATTGTTCAGGCTGGCAACGTGCGTCACCTCTTTAATGCCTATCCGTGCCAGCTCTTCCGTCAACGGCTTGTTGTGGTCAATCACATGATGAGCGCCCGCTTCACGAACCCATTTCTGGCTTTGCGGACGTGATGCGGTGCCGATGACGGTCATTTTAGTCAGCTTACTGGCCAGTTGCGTCAGGATAGAACCGACGCCGCCAGCCGCGCCAACGATCAGCAACACATCATCTTCATTGCCGTTTTCCTCAACGCCCAGACGGTCAAACAGCATTTCCCACGCGGTGATCGCGGTCAGCGGCAGCGCCGCCGCAGAGGCGTTATCGAGTGATTGTGGCTTCAGCGCGGTAATACGTTCATCAACCAGCTGAAATTCACTGTTACTGCCAGCGCGACCCAGCGCACCGGCGTACCAGACTTCATCGCCCGGTGAGAACAGGGTGACGGCTTCACCCACGGATTTCACCACGCCCACGGCATCCCAGCCCAGCACGCGCGGCACATCAGCGTTAAAACCTTCGCGAACCTTGGTATCAACGGGGTTGACGGAAATGGCCTTCACTTCAACCAGCAGATCGTGCCCGGCGGCAACCGGCACAGGCAGGTCAATCTCTTGTAAAAATTCAATGTTATTGCCGTCGGTCGCGGCGCGGGTAATAGCGATGGCTTTCATAATCTCTCCGGTTCAGAAACCTTATCTCTGTTGAATAATTCGATGGTAAACCGGCAGCAGAACGGGAAAAATAGCCCTACGGCGACAGGACTTATACTCGGGGAGTGAAAATGTTCCGGCTTGAAGATCTCACGTTGTTTGTCCGCGCCGCGGCGCTGAATAGTTTTAGCGATGCCGCGCGCGAAGTCGGCGTTCAGCCTGCTCAGGTCAGCTCCGCCATCAAGCGTCTGGAGTCGATGTTGGCTATCCGTTTGTTCGCCCGCTCCACGCGCAGCCTGCGCCTGACGCCGGAGGGCGAGGTCTGGCTACCCTATGCCCGCCAGATGCTGGACGTGATGCATGCCGGGCTGCAAAAAATTCAGACCCCAGAAGATGAAGTGTCTGGCACGCTGCAAATCGCTGTGCCTTCCGATCTTGGCCGTAACCTGCTGCTGCCGGTCTTTCAGTCGTTTCGACGCCGATATCCCGCGCTGCGCCTGCGGATCTTTTTCTCCGATCAGGTGACGGATGTCTTTAAAGACCCCGTCGATGTTGCGTTTCGCTATGGCAATACCGAAGACGCGTCTTACATTGCCCTGCCCGTGGCGCCGGGGAACCGACGTGTGCTGGTGGCCTCACCGGATTGGGTTGCACAAAACGGTGCGCCGCAAAGCCCGGGTGACTTAGCGCAGCTCAACGCCATGACCTTCGTATTACGCGGCCGTCTGCACGATCGCTGGACGTTTACGCGTGACGGCGAGGTCAGCAGCGTGCAGGTTAACGGCACCATAATGAGCGACGATGCGGAAGTGATCCGACGGCTGGCGATTGCCGGCGAGGGCGTGGCGTACAAGTCGTGGCTGGATGTCAGTGAGGATGTGCGTGACGGTCGATTACAACTGCTGATGCCGGATTATCAGGGGGAGAAAGTCCCGCTGAATATGATTTGCCCGCATCGGAAGCAGCTTTCAACGGCGGTTCGTCTGCTGCACGACGCGGTGAAGGCGCGGTGTGAAATGCTGGCGCAAAACTAATATGCGCCAGCGATTTTATCACGTCGTTACTCAGTCTTTTTTCGCAGCGTTGGCAAAGAAAATATCAGACTGAATGTCTTTAGTGCGGATGGTAAACAGCTGATTAGTCAGATCTTCCGTCAGCTTCTCGGCGTCGGCCATGATGCGCAGATTAAAGTCATTCAGCATCTTATCGGCGGCTGGTTTATCGGTTTTCGCCATCTTCAGATACTCTGCTTCAACCTCTTTTTGCTCCTTGGCCACTTTGTCTTCCCACGCTTTGTAGGCTTTTTTGACGATTGGCGCGAGCTTCGGATAATCGGTCATCGTCAGCGTTTGTAATTTACGATATTTCCAGTAGATAGACTGATCGTCCGCTTTATCGGTACCCATCGTATAGTTAGCCGGATACGCTTTCAGGCCGCTGTAGTACGGAACAAAGGCGGTGAGATCAGCCATGCCCAAACCAATGTAGGTCGTTTCACCGATCTCTTTTGGCAACCACGGACGGACCTGCATAACATGCGCTTCATAGGTGCGGAAGACGCTGACCGGACGCCATGGCTCTTTACCGTTCAGACCGTTGGTGTAGGGGTCATGGCTGGTGCCTTCGTAATGGTTACGCAGTACGGCCTTCACATCGTCCAGCGTCATTTTCTTCTCTGGCGTCATGAAGACCGGGAATTCACGTCCTTTGGCCATATCCTGGTTGACGGAAGGATTGAACTCTTTCTGGATGGTCCATACGCGAGGGTCGTTATACGTGCGGTCGCGTTCGTCATCACGGGTATAGGCTTTGGAGAAGTTGAATTTACCGTCTTTCGCGGGTTCGTACAGACCTTTTTCGGTCGCAAATTGAATCAGGTTTTTTGACGCCATCATGTCAGGGTTTTTCGGATCGTAATCCTGTAAACGGCCCTGATTGCCGGTGGCAAAATACTGGTTATTCGGCAGGCGCTGCGCCATCCACTGATGACCGCTGCCGGTTTCCAGGTACCAGATCTCGTTATCGTCGACGACGGCAACGCCAAAGCCTTCACCTGCCCCGACGGTCTCAACGATATGGCCCAGCAGCGCCACGGCTTCACGCGCGGTCTTGCTTTGAGACAGCAGAATATCCGGGATATCGTCTTCGGTGATCCCTTTATCCTCAACGTACGGGTCGGCGGCCAGCGCTTTTGGTGAGGCAAAAATAGATTCTGTCCCGCTCACTCCAACGCCCAGCTCGTTAAACCCGGTTGCGCCGTGCAACTGGGTTTTCCAGTTAGGAACCGTGGTATAACGCAGCGAGTTTTTGGGGAGCGGCCAGGTAAAGTCATTCGCGCCGTTATGTGCTTTGGTGCTGTATACCCCGGTCTGATTCTGTTTTGCCGGGTGAATGACAAAATGTTGCGCTTTCAGGGCATCGCTGTCAGCGCTACGGGCAACCAGCATGGAGCCGTCCGCTGATGCTTCGTTACCGACCAGCAGGGTCGTACAAGCAAAACCTGATGAAACAACAGCCAAGTTTATAGAAAGTGCAATCAGGCACTTTTTAAAAGTAAACATTACGTATCCCTCATATGTACGCCAAAAATACACCGGAAACATACCGTTTCCTGAAATGCGATAACGTCTGAACCCTCAGACATTGCTCGCGAGAGAGATAAACGCCCCTGCCCACGCCTTCTCCAAATATCCATCCGTAGATTGAAGTCTTCTGGGCAAAATAAAACGCCCATTTCGCTTAATTATTACGCAATAGATATCGTGATATTCAGGATGTTTCCTGATTCGGGATGAAGAATAGCAATGGGTTATTAGAGGATTCAGTGACCCATGTCGCGTAAGTCGATGATGGCAAATATGAATTCCATTGAGGGGGCGTGATTTTTGTTTCCGGATATGACGTTACTTTTTACGGCAATACAACGAAGGAACAGTGGAACTCGCCACTATCCACGCCCCTTTATACTCCTCCATAACCAGACTCAGGCGCTGTCCGGTTTCGCGATAAAAACTGGGCAACGTCTCGTTGATATCGTCTTTATCGGCGGAGTCTGAGAAGGTTTTGACCAGTTGCGTCGACTGCAGTACGCGCGCGTCGTGGTGCTGGGTATAGGTAAAATAGATATTCCTGCTAATACCTGTGACGTGACGTCCGTACAGTTTTCCGGTTAAGGTTGCCAGCCCCTGATGGTCGTACAACCGATACGACACCGTGCCGGTAAAGCGGTTGCTGCCAATATTCCACTCCACGTTACCGACGCAGTTTAATGGCCTGTCGGCGTAGCGCGAATACCATAACCAGGCCCCTGAACCCAGCATCAATACCACGCCAATCGCCAGCAGGATAAGATTGTGTATTTTGTTCATTTCCCGCGCATCCAGTAGTAATGAGTAGAACAAAACGCGTGAACATCTATCCGCGCATCCTTATCGCATACAAAGGCCACCATCCTCTGTGCCTTACGGTAACCTGAAAGAAACACATGTTTGTTATATTCACAAAGATCGGGATGCGATTGCATCAGGCTGAAATAGCTTTCCAGATTGTGTTCATTCGGTGAGTAATAAATTTTACAGTTTTCCTGTGAGGGAATTTGCATAGAAACCGACACGAATTTACTAAACGGCATGACAGGTCGAGTCTGATACCAAACCAGCCAGATAATCAGAGTAGTAATAATCACTCCGGTGGTTAAGAAAATGTTCCACCAGGGAATCGACGTTGCTACTTGTGGTGGAGAGGGCATTACCTCGGGATCGTTGTTTTCCTTAATAAATGGTGCTAAAGGGGGCTCAGTTTGGGAATGTGTGATCGTCTCCACATGCGTACTCTCATTTAATCTGAGTCCTCGCCGGGAAATAGTTTTGACTGTATCACGGGGCAACCCGACATCCGCCAGTGCATTGCGCAACGTCAAAATTGCCTGGTAAAAAGTATTGGTCGTGGTCACATTGTTTCTTTCTCCCCAACCGACTTTGAGCAGCGTGTTCTGAGAAACAATGTCACTTGCGTGAGTAATTAAATAGAGAAAACAGAGCGAGGCTGGGATCTGCAGTTGAATTGCTCGCCCTGTCTGTCGATTGACCAGGCTTTTGTTATCAGGATTAAATTCGACCAACTGGTTGATAAGGTACAATGCCCGGCCCTCAGTAACGAAACGTCTCATATGTTGCATCAACATACCCATTTAATATTACATCGAAATGGATAAGACGCCTCTACCTTTGTACTTGATCAAAGATAAGAGTTTTACTCTTAACAATTAAATCCTTTTAATACAATGAGTTATAGTTCCTATATCTTAGGTGATAATTAACTAAGGTTAAATAATGAGAATTAATTACAGGTTTATCTGATTAGCTATTATATTTATCCCACAACATCACAAAGGTTTCTGGTTTTAGGAATTTTGTGATTTACTAAAATCATTTCGCAAGGTTTTGTTTTAGCAAATAGTGCTGTATTTACGTTTACCGTGATGTCTGGATTTGTGTATAAAACTCCTAATATATGGGATTTTAATCTGAGATAAAGCTCCGTAATACTTATCAACATAACGACATTTACAGTTGGAGATTATTTTTCTATAGGATTTTATAACATTTTTACCACTCGACTGTTATTAGCGAAAACGGATTTCACCACCTGTCGGATTGACACATTTATTTACCGATGAAATATTTATGGAAAATAACAGGGGCATAGTAGATGAAGAGAAAGCCGCTACAGAGTGTTCGTTGCATAAGCTGTGAATTATCCTGTGAATTATTTCCGGATGCTGCCGTACGCGCACAATACTGCCACCGTGCCGCTTTTGCTGTCTGGCCAGAGGGTAATGATTATTTGAAAAAAGGCATTATTGAAAAGCTTTTACTTAATAATCACAATCATTTATCCCATGGATTTATTTTTATCGATTTTTCATTCCCGAATTTGCGTCTGTTCACCGATCCGCAATGGGTGGATCGCCTGACGCAGAGTGGTATGCATATTGTATTGATAGCGGATCGGATCCTGACGCCGTTAGCCAATTACTGGTTATCGAAAAGCAATAAAATTCAAGGGATTATTTATTCCAGTGATAGTGATGAAGTTCAGCATCAGAAAATACGTCGCTTATTCCGGGGGCATCTCGCCAACAGCAAACGTGGGCGTTCATTGAATTATACGGAAATGATATTACTCAAGCGATTTATTTCAGGGATAAGTATTCAGCAAATTACCCGAATAGATAATATTGATGTTAAGAGAATATATGTCTACAAACTTCGACTTGAAGATAAGTTAGGCCTAAGTATTCATAAAATACTCTCTAACATTTTATAGCTGATTCTCATTTTTATTATTTTCACATCATCGCGATGTGGTGGACGCCCTACGCCCGAAAGCAGGAGGCTATTATGAAAAAACCTAAGCATTACTCACGCATTGCTATAGCGGTATCAACCGCGCTAACGTCAATGGTATTTTCAACCCACGCGGCCTGGATTGATATTGACAGTTTGCCTTCCAGTGGACTGGTGAACAGTCTTTCGCCAGAGTTGCAGGCTTTATTTCCTGCACAGGCGAATGCCAGTTTCGCTAAAACCAGCGCTACGCCAAATTATGTTTATCAGTGGAGTGCCGGCACCATTCCTGTTTTTGGCCATGGATTAACGCTGAATGGGCCAGGAGCAGAAGCCTTCGAACACACCATTACCGTTATTCAGAACAGCGCGACGGGTAGCCCGGGCGTTATTTTCGGTGACGACCTGACGATCCGCACACAGTCGAAGAATGCCGCTAATAATGGTAAGGATGTTGATGGTATCCGCACACACGGGGTCAATTCACCGGATAACCCGGTCTTTATCATCACCGGAGATCGCACCAGCATTTATGTGGACGGTCAGGATGGCGACGGTATAAACGCCGGTTACAGCGCCTATAATCAGGGGCAGGGTTGGAAAGGTTCGGCCAACATTTACGTTGGCGACGATCTATATATTCAAACCACCGGTTATCAGGGGCGCGGTATCACTGCAAACGCGATGAGAGACGAAACGCAGGCCAAAAATACGATTGTCGTCGGCGACCGGGCACACATTGTGACGATAGGTGACAGTTCAGAAGGTCTTCGCACCGGGCAGAGCGGCTCCACGATCCGCCTTGGTGATGGTGCCACTATCGAGACGTCGGGTGCTTCCTCAACAGGGATCTATGCCGCCTCATCTTCCAAAACGGAACTGGGCAACAATGCGACGATTACGGTCAACGGCGTCAGCGCACATGCGGTTTATTCCACCAATGCGACGGTGAATCTCGGCGAAAACGCGACGATCAACGTAAACAATTCGGCCAAAGCGGCGTCATACAGCAAAGCGCCACGCGGCCTGTATGCGGCTTCACGCGGTGCGATAAACCTGGCGGGCGGCGCTGCCATTACCATGGCAGGCAATCACAGCAATGAAAGCTACGCCATCAGCACAGAAACGGGCGGTATCGTCGATGGCTCCGCTGGCGGGCGTTTTCTCATCGACGGCGATCTTCACGCCGCCGGCGCGACTGCCGCGAACAGCAGCCTGCCGCAGCAAAACAGTGCGATTAAACTCAACATGACCGACAACTCGTTGTGGAGTGGGGCGTCATACATCACCAGCGTCACGGCCGGAACGGGCGTTATCTCGCTGCAAATGAGCGATGCGACCTGGAATATGACCAACAGCTCAACGCTCACTGATCTGACGCTGAACGGCGGGTCCGTCGTGAACTTTGGCCATGCTGACAGCGAACCGTGGCAGACGCTTACCATTAATGAAGATTTCACCGGCAACGGCGGCAAACTGGTTTTCAATACCGTCCTGAATGACGATGCCTCCGAAACCGACAA
>NZ_SZWR01000024.1:112300-125925 GCF_005280875.1 Citrobacter sp. wls827 | reverse complement strand
ACCGCCGGTAACGCGTTTGTGGCGGTGAATAATATTGGCGGAACCGGGGCACAAACTGTTGAAGGTATTGAGATTATCGAAGTGGCCGGTAATTCTGACGGCACTTTTGAGAAAGCGGGCCGTATTGTTGCCGGTGCGTACGACTATAACGTGGTGCAAAAGGGCAGCAACTGGTATCTGACCAGCTTTATTCCTGTTCCACCGGATCCGGAAGACCCGGACCCGGTCGATCCGCATGACCCTGATCCTGTTGACCCAGACCCGGTCGATCCAGACCCGGTAGATCCGATAATCCCTGAGCCGGAAATACCTGTCGCACCTCCGGTCACCGAGCAGCAATACCGCCCGGAAGCAGGTAGTTATCTGGCGAACAACTACGCCGCTAACACGCTGTTTATGACCCGACTGCACGATCGTCTGGGCGAAACGCAGTACATCGACATGCTGACGGGCGAGAAAAAAGTCACCAGTATGTGGATGCGTAACGTCGGGGCGCATACCCGCTTTAAAGACGGTAGCGGGCAGTTGAAAACCCAAAGCAACAGCTATGTGATGCAGTTAGGCGGCGATCTGGCGCAGTGGAGTAGCGACGGTCTCGACCGTTGGCACATCGGCGCAATGGCAGGTTACGCCAATAGCCAGAACCGCACGCAGTCCAGCCTGACCGGCTACCATTCACGTGGTCAGGTCACCGGTTACAGCGTAGGGCTGTACGGCACCTGGTATGCCAATGACGCCGACAAGACCGGCACCTACGTAGACACCTGGATGCTGTACAACTGGTTTGATAACAAGGTGATGGGCCAGGAGCAGGCGACAGAGAAATACAAATCCAGCGGGATAACAGCCTCTGTTGAAGCGGGTTACAGCTTCAAACTGGGTGAAAACGAGCGCAACAGCTACTGGCTGCAACCGAAAGCGCAGGTGGTATGGATGGACGTGCAGGCCGACAGCCACCGCGAAGCGAACGGTACCCGCGTGAAAGACAACACCGATGGTAACCTGATGACCCGTCTGGGGGTGAAAGCCTTTATCAACGGTCACAACGCCATCGACGACGGTAAATCTCGTGAGTTCCAGCCGTTTGTCGAAGCCAACTGGATCCACAATACGCAGACGACCCGCGTGAAGATGGATGATGTGAGCAACGACATGCGCGGCACCAAAAACATCGGCGAGCTGAAAGTCGGCGTAGAAGGGCAAATCACCCCGCGCCTCAACGTGTGGAGCAACGTGGCCCAACAGATCGGCGACAAAGGCTACAGCGATACCCGCGGTATGCTCGGCGTGAAATACAATTTCTGACGGGATTGTAAGTAACAGAAAAGCCGCTGATTAATAGGTCAGCGGCTTTATTTTTTGGGGAAGCGGTAGGTCGGATAAGCGTTAGCGCCATCCGGTAAATAAGCTGCGTACAGCGCTAGCTATTACTATTTTTGTTACAAGCAAGTTCTTTGCCCAAAGCAATCATGGCCAATTCAGAAGGACTGTATTTTGTTCGTTCTTTAGGATGGGTCTGGAGGTAATTACCAACAATATCAGCTTCCTGTCCAATGGTTATGCTTTCATTACAGATGATATTTTCTTTTGATAGTGTCCCCGCTACACCGGCAACAAAAGACATATACATCACTGCTGTCTGTTCATCCCGAACATTCAAATAATCAAAACCTTTCTCATACAACTGATAGCCGTGATAAAGCGAGTTGCCGTCGATATTCAATGTCGATTTTGCCAGTACAGGCGTTGAAAAACAGAGCAATAACAAGACAGGAATGGCAATTTTACTGATCATACGAGCACCAGCCGCCCTTATGGTGTGAGCCAGTACCGCCGTGCGGGTGTTCTCCTTTCGGGCATGCGAAAGCAGTGGATGATGCGGTGATAGTGACGAGAGCGATAACCATTGCCATGAATAAGTTTTTCATATGTATCCCAATAATTTAATTTATTAGAAACGAGGCTGTCCCTTCCTGATTAAAGAAAAAGGATGCCTGTGTATTTTTAGCGGGATTATAATATGGTGTTTATTGTGCTGTCATGTTTATCGTTTGGCATAGGCCATCAGGATAGTATTTTTATTATGATTTTTAGTGTAGTGATTGAATCATTTCTAATGCGTTTCTGATTCATGAATAATGAGTTGCTGCTTCAAATATCATAATTATTGATTATTGCCCGTAAGTTTATATTGCTTTTTTCATTTATCAGGCTCCATTAATTCATCAAAGAAATTATCGCCGTTAACAATATTATCAGAATGAATATCACATTGTGCACATTGAATCCTGGCTTTCAGTAACTGAATTTTTATTTCTTCGACTTTTTCATCGTCGTCAATCGAAAAGATGGTGTCTGGTTTTTCGTGGTGATTCATTTGTTTGGGTTCCCGTTACACTTTGGCTTCATTTTCCAGGAGAGTAGGCCGGATAAGCGCAAGCGCCATCCGGCACCAAGTGAACCTGTAAGTACTGCTTGCAGGTTCAGCTGTACTTCACTGGAGAGTCGCCAACGTGCTCTCAATTCTTTTTAACTTCTGATTTGCTTCTTGCAGCTCATCCTGCAGCCGTTGTTCCTGCTCGCCGTAGACCATCAGGACGATACAGCCGTTCATCACTTTTACGCTAATCTGTTGCCCGGTATCAAACCCCGCTTCGCGTAGCCACTTGCCGGAAAGAATAATTTTGGGTGTGGATTTGTCGAAAACATTCGGGCGATATCCCACAATTACCGAACGCTCGGTTCCGGATTGGTCGCTGTCTGGGGTAGAATGCGAATCAGCCATAATCAACTCCTTGATAGTTGGTGAGGTTAGCTCTCGTCGGGTACTGCGAATACCGGGCGAGGGCGTTTATAAGTCAGGTCGCCAGATGTAAAGGTACGTACCTGATTGGTGATATCTTGCGCTTGTAGGTACGTACATGTCAACGGCTAAACGCGACCCAAATCAGTCCAAATCCGGAAAAGCACCGACTTTCCAGATTCGCATTACACCGGAGCTAAAGGCGCAGTTCGAGGCTGCGGCAAAGGCTGAGGGGATGAGTTTGGGGAACTGGCTCAAAACCTTGGGGAGAAGAGAACTGGCAAAATTGGGTATTGAGCCACAGGATAAGTAGAGAATTGATTAATTTTCCTGTCTATTCGGAATATTTATGATTTCCATTTTTAATGCATCCTCCCCAGAAAAAATTGCAGCTAGGCCCTTCCTAATTTTTAACTGATCGTTTTCTATTGCTCCGTGAGCTACAGGAGAATATATGGCTGTTTGTAATTGCACTCGCTCAAAGTCATAGCCAATATCTTTTGCGATTTCTGATAATAGGTCTAAGAAAAGATTGTTACTTGTTTGGTTCCATATGGCACCTAAGGTATTATCGTTATCAGGGTAAGGTGTATTTAAATGTGCAAAATATAGCTTCCATGAGGATAATACATTACCTTCAGAAGCACTTCTTTTGGCTTTTCCTCTTTTAATTTTCCCGTAAAATGCTAAGTCGATCATGTTTAGTGCACGAACATGTTCACTTGACAGTCTGGCACTCTGAGATCTGGTAGCCATAAGCTGTTTGAATATGTCAATTTTTAATGATTTTTTCTGGGAATATCTTTCTATAAATTTTTGTGTCTGAATGGCTAATAATGGGCTAATTACAGTAGCAGCAATAGCCATGATTGTAAGAGCAGTGTTCATATTAGATTCTCGCTATGAAAACATTTGGGCGAGGATCATAAAGGAATTTGTGTGCTGAAAAGATATGGCAAATGACTGGGATAAGGTAAGAATTTTGGCGGAAGATCACAGGAGTCGAACCTGCCCGGGAACGCTGGCGTCCCCAACTGGATTTGAAGTCCAGCCACCTCACCGGAGATGACGATCTTCCGCGCCTCGATTGCTACATGGAGGCGGGGCGCATTATAGCTACTTCCAAACGTTTCCACACCCCCCCACTCACTTTTTTAACTTCCCTTTTGTCTTGCCATGATCGGTTTCATATAAATCCTCAATAAATCCGGTAGTTACATTTCATCACATTTTTCGACGCTACCCCGATCACAGAAAACAAGAATCGTAATTTGATAACGAGATATCGGAATACCCGCGCTCACAGGGATGGTTTACAAGAACTGTAACCGGTATCAGTGCGTGTGAAAGTGCTAACAAGGATGCGTAATGAAAAGTGAGATTTTGTCCGTTAAAGAGAAGATTGGCTACGGTATGGGCGATGCCGCCAGCCACATCATCTTTGATAACGTTATGTTATATATGATGTTCTTCTATACCGATATTTTTGGTATTCCGGCCGGATTTGTCGGCACCATGTTCCTGCTGGCCCGCGCGCTGGATGCCATCTCAGACCCTTGTATGGGGCTGCTTGCCGACCGCACCCGCTCGCGCTGGGGGAAATTCCGCCCGTGGGTGCTGTTTGGCGCACTGCCGTTTGGTCTGGTCTGTGTGCTCGCCTACAGCACGCCGGATCTCAGCCTGCATGGCAAAATGATTTATGCCGCAATCACCTACACCCTGCTGACCCTGCTCTACACCGTGGTGAATATTCCCTACTGCGCACTGGGCGGTGTCATCACCAATGACCCCACACAGCGTATCTCCCTGCAGTCCTGGCGCTTTGTGCTGGCGACGGCGGGCGGCATGCTCTCCACCGTGTTGATGATGCCGCTGGTGAATCTGATTGGCGGCGAGGATAAAGCGTTCGGCTTTCAGGGCGGGATTGCCGTGCTCTCGGTTGTGGCCTTCCTGATGCTGGCATTTTGCTTTTTCACCACCAAAGAACGCGTGGAAGCGCCGCCGAGCACCACCTCGATGCGTGAAGACCTGCGCGACATCTGGCAGAACGACCAATGGCGCATCGTCGGCATGCTGACCATCCTCAACATCCTGGCCGTCTGCGTTCGCGGCGGGGCGATGATGTATTACGTCACCTGGATTTTGGGTACCCCGGAAGTGTTTGTTGCCTTCCTTACCACCTATTGCGTCGGCAATCTTATCGGCTCTGCGCTGGCGAAGCCGCTCACCGACTGGAAATGCAAAGTCAGCGTCTTCTGGTGGACCAACGCCGCGCTGGCGGTTGTCAGTCTGGCGATGTTCTTTGTGCCAATGCACGCCAGCATCACCATGTTCGGCTTTATCTTTGTGATTGGCGTACTGCATCAGCTCGTGACGCCAATTCAGTGGGTCATGATGTCCGACACCGTTGATTACGGCGAGTGGTGCAACGGAAAGCGTCTGACGGGGATCAGCTTTGCGGGCACGCTGTTCGTACTCAAGCTGGGTCTGGCGCTTGGCGGGGCGATGATCGGCTGGATGCTGGCGAGCGGGGGATACGACGCCGCAGCGAAAACCCAGAACAGCGCCACTATTAGCATCATCATCGCGCTGTTCACCATTGTTCCGGCTATTTGCTACCTGCTGAGTGCCGTGATTGCCAAACGCTTCTATACCCTGAAAACCCCATATCTGACTGAAATCATGAGCCAACTGGCGCAGGGCGCGCGCCGCAATCAGCAGGATTTCACGACGAAAGAATTACAGAACTAAGGAACCGACAATGAAAATTAGCGATGGAAACTGGCTGATTCAGCCCGGTCTGAACGTGATTAACCCGATTCAGGTATTCGAGGTCGAACAGCAGGGCAATGAGATGATTGTTTACGTTGCGCCGCGCGATGTGCGCGAACGTACCTGGCAACTGGATACTCCACTCTTCACCCTGCGCTTTTTCTCACCGCAGGAAGGCGTGGTGGGTGTGCGTATGGAGCACTTCCAGGGGACGTTGGATACCGGTCCGCATTACCCGCTGAACGTGCTGCAGGACGTAAACGTCGAGATGCAGAACACCGCTGAATTTGCCGAACTGAAGAGCGGTAACTTGAGCGTGCGCGTGACTAAAGGTGAGTTCTGGTCGCTGGATTTCCTGCGTAACGGCGAACGTATTACCGGCAGCCAGCTGAAAAACAACGGCTACGTGCAGGATACCAACAGCGGGAAAAACTATATGTTTGAGCGCCTGGATCTCGGTGTCGGGGAAACGGTATACGGCCTGGGCGAACGCTTTACCGCGCTGGTGCGTAACGGGCAAACGGTGGAAACCTGGAACCGTGACGGCGGCACCAGCACCGAGCAATCTTACAAGAACATCCCGTTCTATATCACCAACCGCGGTTACGGTGTGCTGGTGAATCATCCGCAGTGCGTGTCATTTGAAATCGGCTCTGAAAAGGTGTCGAAAGTGCAGTTCAGCGTGGAAAGCGAGTATCTGGAATATTTCGTCATCGACGGCCCAACGCCGAAGGACGTGTTGAACCGTTATACCCAGTTCACTGGCCGTCCCGCGCTGCCGCCCGCCTGGTCGTTCGGCCTGTGGCTGACCACGTCGTTCACCACCAATTATGACGAAGCGACGGTCAACAGCTTTATCGACGGCATGGCCGAGCGCAATCTGCCGCTACACGTTTTTCACTTTGACTGCTTCTGGATGAAAGCCTTCCAGTGGTGTGACTTTGAGTGGGATCCGCTGACCTTCCCGGACCCGGAAGGCATGATCCGCCGCCTGAAAGAAAAAGGGCTGAAGGTCTGCGTGTGGATTAACCCGTATATTGGCCAGAAATCGCCAATATTCAAAGAGCTGAAAGAGAAAGGCTATCTGCTCAAGCGGCCGGATGGTTCCCTGTGGCAATGGGATAAATGGCAGCCGGGCCTGGCGATTTATGACTTCACTAATCCGCAGGCCTGTGAGTGGTATGCCAATAAGCTGAAAGGTCTGGTGGATATTGGCGTTGACTGCTTCAAAACCGACTTTGGCGAACGTATACCCACGGATGTGCAGTGGTTCGACGGTTCTGATCCACAGAAAATGCATAACCATTATGCGTACATCTACAACGAACTGGTGTGGAACGTGCTGAAAGAGACTGTCGGTGAAGAAGAGGCGGTGCTGTTTGCCCGTTCAGCTTCGGTCGGCGCGCAGCAGTTTCCGGTGCATTGGGGCGGCGATTGCTATGCCAACTATGAATCGATGGCCGAAAGCCTGCGCGGCGGGTTGTCCATTGGTCTGTCCGGCTTTGGCTTCTGGAGTCACGATATTGGCGGCTTTGAGAATACCGCCCCGGCGCACGTCTACAAGCGCTGGTGTGCGTTCGGGCTGCTCTCCAGCCATAGTCGTCTGCACGGTAGCAAATCCTACCGTGTACCGTGGGCGTACGATGACGAATCCTGCGATGTGGTGCGCTACTTCACAGAGCAGAAATGCCGCATGATGCCGTATCTGTATCGCGAAGCGGCGCGCGCCAATGAGCTAGGAACGCCGATGATGCGCGCAATGATGCTGGAGTTCCCGGACGATCCTGCATGTGATTACCTCGACCGCCAGTACATGCTGGGCGATAGCGTGATGGTGGCGCCGGTGTTTAGCGAGGCGGGTGATGTGCAGTTCTACCTGCCGGAAGGACGCTGGACGCATCTGTGGCGTAACGACGAGGTGTCTGGTAGCCGCTGGCATAAACAGCAGCATGACTTCCTGCGCCTGCCAGTCTACGTGCGTGAAAACACCCTGCTGGCGCTGGGCAGCAATAACCAGAGGCCGGACTACGCCTGGCATGAAGGAACTGCGTTCCAGCTGTTCCATCTGCAGGAGGGCCGGGAAGCGGTGTGTGAAGTGCCTGCGATGGACGGCTCGGTTATCTTCACGCTGAAGGCGACGCGTGTAGGTAATACCATCACTGTGAAAGGGAATGGTGAGGCACGTAACTGGACGCTGTGCCTGCGTAATATTCAGAAAATTGGCGGCATTAAATGCGGGTCGCATATGGGCAGCGAGCTGGGTGTAGTTATTACTCCACAGGGCAGTGAGCTGACGATTACCTTGTAAGCATGTGTCGACGTGGTGCCGGATGCGTTTTATCCGGCCCACGCTGCGAGCAGCATTCCAGATCTGAAAATCCAAAACATCCTGAATTAAATTTTTATCTCTGCATATTTGCGAGCGGTATCACTCAGATTCCCGCGAAAAATGTGATCTGCGCCGTAAATATCTCACTATTTCCTCTTTTTGTCTTATTTCTGTCCGGATTACTGGACACGATTTAGTATTGTTGGCGCATCGTAGTCCTCTTATATTTATCATCACGGATTACACGTGGAGCATAAATGCTTCTTTATAACCTAAATAATTCGAGTTGCAGGAAGGCGGTGACGCAGCGAATCCCCTGAGCGTACATAAGTACGTGACTGGGGTGAGCGAGGAAAGCCAACGCACATGCAGCTTGAAGTATGACGGGTATAGATATTTAATCTGGTATGTAATAAGGGTAAATAATGCAAATGATTACCTCGCGACAAAACAGATTATTAAAGTTTCTTCTGTCTAAGAAGGAATATGTCACGCTGCTGAAAATTGCCGAGTATTTATCTGTTTCAGAGAAAACTGTGCAGCGCGATTTGCGCTTACTGGAACCATGGTTATCAGAATGGAAAATAACCATCGATAAACGTGCTGGTGCTGGGGTGATATTAAGTTCCGATAATATTACCGACCTTTTATATATGGACCAGTTATTAGGATCGGAGGGTGATGATACTGACGGCATGATGAATAATTCACGGCGAGTCAAGATAGCCTCACAATTATTAAGCGAAACGCCGCATGAAACGTCGATCAGTAAATTATCCGAACGTTATTTCATTAGTAGCGCATCGATTGTTAACGATCTGAAAGTAATTGAATCCTGGATTACCCCACTGGGCCTGTCGTTGATTCGCAGTCAGAGCGGCACGCATATCGAAGGCAGCGAGAGCGGTGTACGCCAGGCGATGGCGTCGCTGATTAACGGCGTGATTAACCATAATGAGCCTGGTAACGTGGTTTATTCACGTCTTGACCCGGGCAGTTATAAAGCCTTAGTGCATTACTTTGGCGAAGAAGATGTTTTATTTGTCCAGACGTTATTGCAGGAAATGGAGAACGACCTGTGCTGGTCTTTGGGCGAGCCTTATTACGTCAATATCTTTACCCATATTTTGATCATGATGTACCGCATCACGCGGGGCAATGCGCTACCGAGAAAAGATGAAAATATCACCTCATGTGACGAGAATATTTTTTCCATTGCCAGCCGGATGATTCAACATATTGAAAAACGCATTGCCCACCCGCTACCGGAAGACGAAGTCTGGTTTATATATCAATACATTATCTCCTCCGGCGTGGTAATTGAAGAGCATAACGACGTGAGCGTGATTGGCCATATGCACTCCAGCGACGAAGCGCGTTTGATTACCCATCGGTTGATTGCCTCCTTTGCCGAGATGGTCGACAGCGATCTTAGCCAGGACACGGCGCTGTATGACGGATTGCTGATCCACATTAAGCCGCTGATTAACCGCCTGAACTACCAGATCCGCATTCGTAATCCGCTGCTGGAGGATATTAAAGGCGAGTTGCAGGACGTGTGGCGTCTGACCCAGTGCGCGGTGAATCGGGTGTTTAGCGGTTGGGGCGAGCGGTCCGTGTCGGAAGATGAGGTGGGATATTTAACCGTGCATTTTCAAGCCGCAATGGAGCGGCAGATAGCGCGTAAGCGCGTGCTGCTGGTCTGCTCAACCGGTATTGGCACCTCTCACTTACTCAAAAGCCGTATTCTGCGCGCCTTTCCGGACTGGACTATCGTCGGCGTGGTATCGGCAGGCAGCCTGCCCTCCGTACTGACGGACGATATTGAACTGGTGGTATCGACGATAAATTTACCTGCCGTTGCTATGCCGGTCGTGTATGTCACCGCCTTTTTCAATGATGCAGATATTAAGCGGGTAACAGAAACGGTTATTACGGAAAAATTACATCGGGCGACGTCGCTGGTCGTCGAAAATTAATGTCTGAACTCCATGAGGTATGATTGATGGACATCACGAAAATACTCAATACAAATCGCGTTATTTTGGACATGAAGGCCACAAACAAAACGGAGGCTATTGAGGAACTGACGGATATTCTGCAAAAAGATGGGGCAATTAGCTGTCGGGAAACGTTTATTCAGGATGTCTGGCAGCGTGAATCAGAAGGCTCGACCGGCTTCGAAAATCATATTGCGATCCCGCACGGGAAATCCTCGGCGGTGGTCAATACCACGCTGGCAATTGGGCGTACCCGCCAGGATATTCCCTGGGAAACCCTGGATGGTAGCAACGTGCGCTGCATCATTCTGTTTGCCGTACGTCTTGAAGATCAAAACACTACACATATTCGTCTGCTTTCGCAGGTTGCCGGCGCGTTGGCGGATGACGACATTATTGAACAACTGTTAGTCGAAAGCAGTCCACAGAAAATTATTGAGCTTTTTAGCCAATATGCTGAATCCAATGTCTGCTAAATAAAAAGTGGAGCATGTTATGAATATTGTTTGTGTTGCCGCCTGTACGGCGGGTATTGCGCACACCTATATTGCTCGTGAGAAGCTAATTAAAGGTGCTAAAGCGCTTGGTCATAATATAAGAGTTGAAACCCAGGGAACTATCGGCACGGAGAACGAACTGCTGACAGAGGATATTTCTGCAGCTGATGTCGTAATTCTTGCTGTCGATGTCAAAATAAGAGGGGAGGAACGATTTTCAAATAAACGCATTGTGCGAGTGAAAACCGAAATCGTCATAAAATCGCCCATTCAGTTTCTTGAAAAGGTCGAAAAATCATTAGTTAACACCAACTAGTAGCGATCCTCATTCTGGAGGGATTTCACATGAGTGAAAATAAAATTCCGCTATCTCAGGAAATAAAAAGACATTTATTAACGGGGATTTCGTGGATGATCCCGTTAATTGTCGCCGCCGGGATCTGTATTGCTCTCGGGCAAATACTTGGCGGGACTAACGTGGGTGAAAAAACAGGAACCATCCCCTGGATGCTCAACCAGATTGGCGGTTGGGGGATGGGCTTAATTGTGCCGCTGATTAGTGCGGCGATTGCGTACTCCATTGCCGACCGTCCTGGATTCGCGCCAGGTCTGATTGTCGGCTTTGTCTGCGGTGAAATCCATACCGGTTTTATCGGCGGGATGTTGGGCGGGTTCCTGGTCGGTTATACCGTACTGCTACTTAAGCGCTATATCCGTTTGCCACAGTCGATGCAGGGGCTGATGCCCATCATGGTGTTGCCGGTACTGAGTACCGTCATTGGCGGCCTGTTGATGATGACGCTGATTGGCAAGCCGATAGCCTGGCTGCAGGACGCGTTGATTCATCTGCTGGAGTCCATGCAGGGCGGATCCCGCTTTCTGATGGGCGCTATCCTCGGTGCGATGGCGACATTCGACTTCGGCGGACCGGTGAATAAAACCATGTCGCTGTTTGCTGACGGCATGCTGGTCAGCGGTGTGTACGGTCCGGAAGCGGTGAAGTTTGTTGGCTCGATGATCCCTCCGTTCGGCATTACGCTCTCTTTCCTGCTGACGCGTCACAAATACACCCGTGCGGAGCGCGAGGCGCTGAAAGCGGCATTCCCGATGGGGATCTGCATGATTACCGAAGGGGTCATTCCGATTGCAGCGCGTGACCTGTTGCGTGTGGTGGGCTCCTGCGTGGTGGCCTCGGCGATTGCGGGCGGCCTGATTATGGTGTGGGGTGTCGAAAGCCCGGTACCGCACGGCGGCATGTTTGTGGTCCCGCTCTTTACGCATCCGCTGCTGTTTTGCCTGGCGCTGGGGATCGGCACAGTGATTTGCGGCGTGATGCTGTCGTTGTGGAAGAAACCGGTGACCGAGCGTGACGAAGAGTTTGATGAACTCAGCGATCAAAAACTGAAAGACGAAGAGATCACCTTCACCCTGGAATAACCGGAGGCCGTATGTTTGCCGATATGAAAAGCATGGTGACGAAAGCCTGGCGCGAGCAGTACGCGCTGCTGGCCATCAACTGCATGAACCTGGAAAGCGCCCGCGCGGCGGTTCGGGTGGCAGAGAAACACCGTGCGCCCATCATTCTGAATCTGTATCAGGGGCATCTGGAGCATTTTCCGGCCCCGATAGCCGCTGCGGTCGTCAAAACGCTGGCAGAGGAAGCCTCGGTACCGGTCGCGCTGGCGCTGGATCATGGAAAGGATCCTGTACGCATTCGTCAGGCTTTTCGCGCCGGATTCAGCGGGTTAATGATCGACGCCTCCGCCTTTGCGCTGGAGGAGAACATTCGCCAGACCCGGGCAGTGGTCGAGCTCGCAGCCAGCGTTTCTCTGTGCGTGGAAGGTGAGCTGGGCCATCTGGCCGATGCTCCGCGCTATGACCATGCCGCTAACGCTGATTTGATGACTCAGGCCGCCGACGTGGAACCCTTTATCCAACAGACCGGGATCGATTTGCTGGCGGTGTCGGTGGGTACGGCGCACGGCATGTACGCGCCGGGTATCACACCTGCCATTGATTTCCAGCGGCTGGAGGAAATTGCCCGGTTATCAACGGTACCTCTGGCGCTGCATGGCGGCAGCGGGACGCCGTTTGATCAGCTACAGCGCTGTCCGATGTTTGGCGTCGCCAAGATAAACGTTGGCGCAGCGGTTTTCGAAGCCGGAAAGGCTGCGCTGCTGCATACCCTGTGTCGTGACACATCCGGTGAACTTGTTGATGCCCTCGCCCTGATGGAGCAGGCCTGCGAGGAAGCCATTATTCCGTACCTGCAGGCCAGCGGCGCTATCGGCAAAGCCTGATTCATTTTCTGTAACGCCTTCTATGCCTCTGCGATGACGCACTGGCAGGGCTTTCTACACCCTGAAACTGGAGAATTAACATGTTAGTTTCGATGAAAGAATTACTGCAACCTACCCGTCAGCACGGTTTTGCCATCGGCGCATTCAACGTGGCGGACAGCTGCTTTGTACGTGCAGTTGTGGAAGAAGCGGAAGTGACCAACACCCCGGCGATTATCTCCATTCACCCCAGCGAACATGATTTTGTCGGCGATGCGTTTTTTAGCTACGTCCGTGATATCACGATGCGTAGCCCAGTGCCGTTTACTCTGCATCTGGACCACGGCGCTTCGGTTGAGCATGTTCTGCGGGCGATTCAGTGTGGGTTTACCTCGGTGATGATTGATGGCTCGCTGCTGCCGTATGAAGAGAACGTGGCGCTGACCCGCGAAGTGGTCAAGCTGGCGCATGCGGTAGGTGTTTCTGTGGAAGGGGAGTTGGGTACGATTGGTCAGACCGGGACGTCAGTGGAAGGCGGCGTGTCGAAGGTTACTTATACCGATCCTGCTCAGGCAGAGGATTTTATCGCCCGAACCGGTGCAGACACGCTGGCGGTGGCGATTGGAACCGCGCACGGGATCTACCCGAAAGGAATGCAGCCAGAGCTGCAAATGAACATCCTGCGCGACATCGCCGGGCGTGTGGATATTCCGCTGGTGCTGCACGGTGGTTCCGCGAACCCGGATGCGGAAATTGCCGAATCCGTGACGCTGGGTGTTGGCAAAATCAACATTTCCAGCGATATGAAATACGCCTACTTCCAGAAAGTCCGCGAAATCCTGGCGAAAGAAACCTGGTGGGACCCGAACGTAATCTACCCAGAAGCCATTAGCGCCGCGCGGGACGTGATCCGCCACAAAATGAAATTGTTCGGTTCAACCGGCA
>NZ_SZWR01000024.1:106851-112232 GCF_005280875.1 Citrobacter sp. wls827 | reverse complement strand
AGGCGGGGCGACCCGCCTCTTTCGCAACAAGGAAAAGTGGAATGAAGCGTTCACATATTAATTATGCCGTCGATAAAGCGCATGCCATTGCCGAGACTTTTCGGGTCTGTCTGCCTGATTTTGCATATTTTACGATCGATGCCTGGCGACAACAGGATCAATCTCTGTGGCGTGAAGTGTGCGATCTCCAGCTGGGCTGGGATATTACCGACTTTGGGCGTGGAGATTTTGCGCAAACGGGACTGACGTTACTGACGTTGCGCAATGGTCTGCCTGGCTCAGCTAATTACCCCAAACCGTACGCCGAAAAGATGCTGCAAATTCAGCAGGATCAGCAAACACCATGGCATTTTCATCGCCATAAAATGGAAGATATCGTGAATCGCGGCGGGGGTGACTTATGTATGCAGCTGGCATGGGCCACGCCTGATGACGGGTATGACGCACGGCGTATTGTTGAAGTTAGCGTCGATGGTCAGCGGCGTACCGTTGACGCTGGCGAGACGCTGGTATTGAAACCGGGACAGGGGGTGTGCCTGCCGCCGCGCTTGTATCATCGCTTTTGGGCGGAGAAGGCGTTCGTGCTGGGCTGGGAAATCTCGATGGTCAATGACGACCTGCATGACAACCACTTTCTGGAACCAGGCGGTCGCTTCCCGGCGATTGAAGAGGATGAGCCGGTGAAGTGGCTGTTGTGCAGTGAATATATTCGTTTATGAGCGTGAGTAGGCCCGGTAAACGAAGCGCCACCGGGCAATAAATTATTGCGCAGGTGGTGGTGCTGTGACTTCACTCCCTGAAACCACGCCCGCCTGCATGGTCTGCGTGACCTGCTGTTTCTCCGCGTTCACCGCATGCAGTTGGCCGCTGACCGTTGGCTTGAGCGGCGCATCGGCCTGAATATTGCCGCTGGCGGTAAGCTGAATATTACCATCGCCGGAAAGCGGCAGTGCGGGCCAGCCCCACTGCTGCAGGATCGTCATTGGCACACCACGTCCGTTCAGGCTGATCTGAGCCTGGCGCTGAGGCAACTGCGAAATGCTGGCGGTGGCCTCCAGCAGCCCTTTTTCCGTATAGGCGCTCAGTTCGCTGATATTGATGGTGCTGTTGTTCGCCGTCAGCGCCAGCGAAGGACGACGTACATCCGTGCGGTTAAAGGTAGCAGCAGCGGCGTTGAGGGTGGCGCTCCCGCTCCAGATCCCCCACTGATTATTCTGTACCAGCCCGAGGTTAGCGCCGTAACCGTCAAGCGCGGTGAGCTGCCACGGGAAACTCGGGTCGATATCAATTACCAGATTGCGGCTGGCGCTGAATTTCTTCAGCGTCAGGCTGTTTAGCCAGACAGGTAGGGGGTTCATCCACAGCTGTTTCCAGTTTTCCGGCAGCGTGTATTCCAGACCGGCGATGGCGGCATCATCGAGGACCAGCGCTTTGTTGTTGCGCAGCCAATTACCCGACGTTCTGACCATACCGCCTTCCCAGCGGGTGGTGAACTGGCGCAGCGCAATACCTTGCGGCGAGAATTCAGCGTTCAGAATCGGATCGAAGAAGTGCAACGAGCCGTAGATAAACTCGCTGGCGTTCATCGACAATTTTCCTTCCTGAGTTTGCCAGTCGTCCTTGCTGAAGGTCATGTTGCGCAAGCTCAGATCGAGATCCGTCACCGCCCAGTCGGGGCCTTGCAGACGGGCATCCGTTACTTCCAGACGACCAATTTGCAGGGAAGGAATGGTGCTTAACGGGGCAAAAAAGTCGGCCAGTGATTTGTCGCTTTGCAGCCGGATATCGTTCAGGCGCAGATTCTCCACTACCCAGCTCCCGTCGGCATTGCGTTGCGCTACGCCGGTTAATGCTCCACGCGCCACGTCTGCGCCAATATTGCTAAGCGTCACCCGGTCATGGTCAATGCTGCCTTCAATCAAGACGTTGGTGGTCGGGACATCGTTGAGCGTCAACGAACTGGCGCTGAGCTGAATTTGCGCTTTGCTGCCGAGAATTTTACCTGCCTCAGGGCTCCAGGGAATGATGCCACCGTTAACGCGCTGGGCGCTGAGGTTCCACTCGCTGCCGGGGCTGTTAAGCGCCATATCCTGCAACTGCAGGCGATCGGCCTGGAATGGCAATGGCGCGGTTTGCTGGGAAAGATTCAGCGTGCCGTTTTGCAACAAAATGGTGTCTACGTGCAGCGGGTCTGTGATTTGGCGGCTACTGAGTCCAATATCGACCGTTTTGGCGACCAGCGTGGCGGGCTGACCATCCCGGCCAAAGGTGACGTTTTCCAGCAGAATATGGGAAGGGGAAGAAAACCGGTGATCGATGGCATCAAAGGCCAGATGGTAGCTGCTGTTCTGTGAAACCCAGGCGCTGACGTGCTCTGCGCCCCAACGGGTTTGCAGTAGAAAATAAAGGCCGAGGATCGCCACTGCAAGGGCGATCAGCACGTAAAGAAGCAGCTTTCCAATAAATTTCATGGTCTTCCATCCCGCGAAGTGCACATAGTCAAGTTATGCACGATTTAGGCGCAATGCTCAAGGCGGGAATGGTGAAAGAGCGTTACAGCGGCGTTGATTCTGAATCAACACCGCATTTTGCTTATTGCTTCTCTGGTGGGAACACCAGGTTCAGAACGATAGCGGTAATTCCGCCTGCGGCAATGCCGGAAGAGAGCAGGTTTTTCACCCAGTCCGGGGCGAACTGCAGGATCAGCGGTTGCTGGGAGACGCCCAGGCCGACGGCCAGCGACAGCGCGATAATCAGAATCGCGCGACGGTTCAGCGGCTCGCGGGACACAATACGCACGCCGGATGCGGCGATAGTACCGAACATTACCAGCGTTGCCCCGCCCAGTACTGGCTCAGGAATATGTTGTACAAAACCGCTGACCGCCGGGAACAGGCCCAGCGCGATCAACATCAGCGCCACCACAAAACCGACGTAGCGGCTGGCTACGCCCGTTAACTGAATAACCCCGTTGTTCTGTCCAAAACAGGAGTTCGGGAAGGTGTTGAACACAGCGGAAACAAACGAGTTCAGACCGTTCGCCAGCACGCCGCCTTTCAGGCGTTTCATATACAGCGGACCAGAAACCGGCTGCTCGGAGACATCAGAGGTGGCCGTAATATCGCCGATGGTTTCCAGCGAGGTGATCATAAAGACCAGCATCAGCGGCAGCAGTAAACTCCAGTCGATACCCAGGCCATAATAGAGCGGCGTCGGCACCATCAGCAGATCCTGACTAACCGGCGCGGTATTTTGCGGCAGCATATCCATAAACCAGGCCAGCAGATAACCCGCCGCCATTGCAATCACCAGTGACGCAACGCGCAGGTACGGGTTGCGCTGGCGGTTAAGCAGGATAATCAGCGCCAGCACGACACCAGCCAGCATCAAATTCTTCGGCGCGCCAAAGGTGTTGTCGCTCATTGCCGCGTAACCGCCGCCAATCGACGTCAGGCCCACCTGAATCAGTGACAGGCCGATGATCATCACCACCACGCCTGAAACCAGTGGGGTGATAATACGGCGCGCCAGATGCAGTACGCGTGAGATAACCATCTCGGTGCAGCTTGCCAGCATCAGTGTACCGAACAGTGCCGCCATCATGGTTGGGACATCTGCGCCGCCGGTTTTTAGCGCCGTACCGCCCATAATCAGCGGTGCAACAAAGTTAAAGCTGGTGCCCTGAATGGATAACAGCCCTGAACCTACCGGCCCCCAGGCTTTGATCTGAATGATAGAAGCCACGCCGGATGCGAACAGCGACATACTGATAATGTGTTGAGTATCCTGAGCCGGTAAACCGAGCGCCTGGCAGATAAGCAGGGCAGGCGTGATCACCGCGACGAACATGGCCAGCAGGTGCTGGCAGGCGGCAAACAGAGTCTGGGCTAGCGGGGGGCGATCTTCAAGACGGTAAATCAGTTCACTGTTGTGAGTCTGCGCAACCGGTTGCGCATTTGTTGACTCTACGGCGTTAACGGACATCAGAGGCAATCCCATGGTGGAAAAGCGGTGATTTTATCTGACCAGGGCAGAAAAGCAAACGTTTGCTAGCAGGTATTCTTAATATTTAAAACGGATAAACAAACATTTTTATATAACTTTTCATCATTTTCTGCTTAAAATCCACCCCGAAAACTCAATAAGAGCTAAAAATCGGTCTGGAATGCATCGTGCGTGATTGTGCTAAACGCACTAATGGAGCTGTAAATGTTTTATCTCGATACGTTATCAACACTGGTTGCGGCAACCCTGGTGTTGCTGCTGGGACGTAAGCTCGTCCAGTCTGTTTCCTTCCTGAAAAAATACACGATCCCTGAACCCGTTGCGGGCGGCCTGCTGGTGGCGATTGCGCTGCTGGTGCTGAAAAAAAGCATGGGCTGGGAAGTGAACTTCGACATGACCCTGCGCGATCCGTTGATGCTGGCCTTCTTCGCCACCATCGGCCTGAACGCCAATATCGCCAGCCTGCGCGCTGGTGGCCGTGTGGTGGGTATCTTTCTGATTGTGGTTGTTGGCCTGCTGCTTATGCAAAACGCCATCGGTATTGGTATGGCGACCCTGCTGGGCCTGGACCCGCTGATGGGTCTGATCGCTGGCTCGATCACCCTCTCTGGTGGACACGGAACCGGGGCCGCGTGGAGCAAGCTGTTTATTGAACGTTATGGCTTCACCAATGCGACTGAAGTGGCGATGGCTTGCGCAACGTTTGGCCTGGTGCTGGGCGGCTTGATTGGTGGTCCTGTTGCGCGCTATCTGGTCAAACACTCCACCACGCCAGATGGCATGCCGGACGATCAGGCCGTGCCGACCGCATTTGAAAAGCCGGACGTCGGGCGCATGATCACCTCGCTGGTGCTGATTGAAACCATCGCGCTGATCGCTATCTGCCTGACGGTGGGTAAAATCGTTGCGCAAATGTTGGTCGGAACGGTGCTGGAACTGCCGACCTTCGTCTGCGTGCTGTTTGTTGGGGTGATCCTCAGTAACGGTCTGGCATTACTGGGCTTTTATCGGGTGTTCGAGCGTGCGGTTTCAGTACTGGGTAACGTGAGTTTGTCATTGTTCCTGGCGATGGCGCTGATGAGCCTGAAGCTGTGGGAGCTGGCTTCACTGGCCCTGCCGATGCTGGCAATCCTGGTTGTGCAGACCATTTTCATGGCGCTGTACGCGATATTTGTCACCTGGCGCATGATGGGTAAGAACTACGATGCCGCCGTGCTGGCGGCCGGGCACTGCGGTTTTGGCCTCGGCGCGACGCCAACGGCGATTGCCAACATGCAGGCAATTACCGAACGTTTTGGACCATCCCATATGGCGTTTCTGGTGGTGCCGATGGTGGGCGCGTTCTTTATCGATATCGTCAACGCGCTGGTGATTAA
>NZ_SZWR01000024.1:3870-106762 GCF_005280875.1 Citrobacter sp. wls827 | reverse complement strand
GGCGGGGTAACATCCGCCGCCGCTATGAATCGACTATGCGTTGGAGTAGCGTTCGGTTTCCGGCATCCAGCGCTCAATCAGCGCCACCGCCTGCTGCGGATAACGTTCGTGAATATGGCGAGCAATGCGCTGAACTTCCGGGATAATTGCCTGATCACGCAGTAAATCTGCGACCTTGAATTCTGCCGTTCCGGTCTGGCGAGTACCTAACAGCTCGCCGGGGCCGCGAATCTCTAAATCTTTTTGCGCAATCACGAACCCGTCGTTGCTGTCTCGCAGAACCTGTAAGCGTTTCTGCGCGGTTTTAGACAGCGGTGATTTGTACAGCAGGACGCAGTGGGAGGCCACCGCGCCACGACCTACGCGGCCACGTAGCTGATGCAGCTGGGCCAGGCCCAGGCGCTCCGGGTTTTCAATAATCATCAGGCTGGCGTTTGGCACGTCCACGCCCACTTCAATCACCGTGGTGGCAACCAGCAGATGCAGTTCACCCTGCTTAAAGGCTGCCATTACTGACTGCTTCTCGGCGGGCTTCATACGGCCGTGTACCAGGCCAATATTGAGTTCTGGCAGCGCCAGTTTAAGCTCTTCCCACGTCGCTTCTGCCGCCTGAGCTTCTAACAGATCAGACTCTTCAATCAGCGTACAGACCCAGTATGCCTGACGCCCCTCGTGGGTACAGGCGTTGCGCACGCGATCAATGATGTCGCTGCGGCGGGTATCCGGAATCGCCACCGTGGTGACCGGGGTGCGTCCCGGTGGGAGTTCATCAATTACTGAGGTGTCGAGATCGGCATAGGCGGTCATCGCCAGGGTGCGCGGAATCGGCGTGGCGGTCATGATGAGCTGGTGCGGGTGGAAACCCTGCTGCTGGCCTTTCTCCCACAGCGCCAGACGCTGATGCACCCCGAAGCGGTGCTGTTCGTCGATGATAACCAGTGCCAGACCGTTGAACTGAACCTGTTCCTGGAAAATTGCATGAGTACCGACAATCATCTGCACCTGACCGCTGGCAATGGCTTCCTGTTGCGCCTGGCGCGCTTTGCCTTTCTGTTTACCTGCCAGCCAGCCTACTTCAACGCCCAGCGGCGCGAACCAGCTGCGGAAGTTATTCGCATGTTGTTCAGCCAATAATTCGGTGGGGGCCATCAGCGCAACCTGCTTACCATGTGCGATAGCGCGCAGGGCGGCTAACGCCGCAACCAGCGTTTTACCGGAGCCGACATCACCCTGTACCAGGCGCATCATTGGGACATCCAGTGCCATATCACGTTCGATCTCAGCGGTAACGCGGGCCTGTGCACCGGTCGGTTTAAATGGTAGCGCCGCCAACAGCTTATCTTTCAGCGCATTGTTTGCGCTCAGCGGCTGGGCATGAAAACGCTGCGCCCCGGCGCGTAATGCCAGCATGCTGAGATTATGCGCCAGCAGTTCTTCGAGAATCAGACGTCGCTGCGCCGGATGTTGTCCTGTTTCCAGATCGCTGAGTTGCAGCGACGGTGGGGGGCGGTGCAACGTGCGCAGTGCTTCGGGCAGGCTCATCATGCCCTGTAACAGCTCTGGTGGCAGCAGTTCGGCAATGGCGCAGGTATCGAGCAGATCCAGTGCCTGATCGGTCAGCTTGCGCAGCGTGGCCTGCTTCACGCCTTCGGTTGTCGGGTAAACCGGAGTGAGAGTTTCCTGCAATTCCGGCGTGCTGAGATCGCCCTGCACGCGGTATTCCGGGTGGATCATCTCTGCGCCGTATTTCCCGCGTTTGGCTTCGCCATAGGCCAGTACCCGACGCCCGGTGGCGAGACTGTTTTTCATTGCTGCGCTGAAATTGAAAAAGCGCATGGTGAGAATGCCGGAACCATCGCTGATCTGACAGGTCATCATCCGGCGACCGCCAAAGGTGATATTGCAGTTCAGCACTTCGCCTTCAACGGTGGCATAGACGCCCGGCAGCAGTTCGCCGATAGGGTAAAGATGAGTACGGTCTTCGTAACGCAGGGGGAGGTGTAGCAGGAGGTCCTGTACGGTGTGCAGGCCAATTTTCGCCAGTTTACTGCTTTGCGCTGCGCCAACGCCGGTCAGAGAGTTGAGTGGGATGGCATCCAGTAAACGGCCTTTCATCGCGTTTATCTCGCAGACTGCATAGTGGCCCACCACGTTGCATCGGCTTCGATTTCGCCCTGCGTGTTTACGTGAGGGTAGGGAAGGCCTTTGCGCTTAGCGACATTCGCCAGCACAGGATAACCGCCTTCAAACAGTAAGCGCTGTTGCTCGTCTTGTGGCAGCATGCTGTTTTCTCGTCGGTACATCCCAGCGTTTTGCCGCTGGCGTTGTGCTTCGTACAGAATCAGCGCGGAGGCGACCGAAACGTTCAACGACTGCACCATGCCAGTCATAGGAATGATGATATCCTGATCCGCCAGATCCAACGCTTCCTGAGTGATGCCGGTTTTCTCCTGGCCCATCAGGATGCAGGTGGGGCGAGTGTAATCAATCTCGCGAAAATCCACGGCTTTATCTGACAGATGAGTTGCCAGAACCTGCATGCCGCGGTTTTTTAAATGTGTGACCGCATCGCCAATAGTAAGGTGAGTTTTCACCTGCACCCAACTGTTGCTGCCTGCGGCAGAAGAGGCCATGGTGCGCATACGACTACCCGGCCAGACGGCGTGGACTTCATGCACGCCGACCGCATCTGCAGTACGAATGATAGCGGAAACGTTATGAGGCTTGTGGACCTCTTCCATGCAGACGGTCAGATCGGGCTGACGACGTGCGAGCATTTCGCGGATACGTGCATAGCGCTGTTCATTCATAAAACGTGTTCTAGTTACGGTTACGGGTGACTTTTATCACGTCCGGCATGACGCGGATTTTGCGCATGATATTTGCCAGGTGTACGCGATCGCGAGCGGTCAAGCGAATAAAGGCGCTATAGACGCGACCATCTTTCTCTTCCGTATTCAGACTTTGAATATTGGAGGTGGTCGTGTTAATTGCCGCCGTCAGGTTCGCCAGAGCACCCTGGTGGTTAAACATATCCACCTTAATCTCGGTGATGAATTCCTGCTCTGTTTCTTTATCCCATTCCACCGCCATAAATTTCTCTGGCTCTTTCTGGTAGCCACGAATATTACGGCAGGACTCATGGTGGATCACCAGACCTTTACCCGGACTGACGTGGGCAATGATGGGATCGCCTGGAATTGGACGGCAGCATTTCGCGAAGGTGATCAGCACGCCGTCTGCGCCTTTGATCGGCAGATGGCCATGGCCAGATTGCGCTGGCACGTTTGCCGTTGCTTCGCCCTGCTGGAGGTTTTTCGCAACCACCACGCTCATGGCGTTACCCAGACCGATTTCTGCGAGCAGATCGTCAAGCGTGGCGAGCTTCATGCGCTCAAGCTCACGCTGGATGCTCTCTGGCGGGATCTCAGCCAGTTTACGGCTACCGCCCAGTGCATGGTTGAGCAGTCGACGACCCAGACTCACGGAATCATCGCGCTTGAGGTTTTTCAGCAACTGGCGAATTTTGGCGCGCGCTTTCGAACTGACGACGAAGTTGAGCCATGCTGCATTCGGGCGCGCACCCGGGGCGGTAATAATCTCAACTGTCTGACCGCTAAAGAGCGGTTGTGAAAGCGGGTAAGGCTGTCTGTCGACGCGCGCGCCGACGCAGGCGTGACCGATATCGGTATGCACGGCGTAGGCGAAGTCGACAGGCGTTGCACCGGCAGGCAGTTCAACAATGCGCCCTTCCGGTGTGAAAACATAAATCTCATCCGGGAAGAGATCAGATTTGACGCTTTCAATAAATTCAAATGAGCTACCGGCGCTCTGCTGCAGTTCCAGCAGGCTTTGCATCCAGCGCTGAGCGCGGATTTGTGCGGTGGTGCTGCTTTCGCCGCCGTGTTCTTTGTAAGCCCAGTGCGCTGCGACACCCATCTCTGCCATCTGGTCCATGTCTTCAGTACGAATCTGTACTTCAACCGGAACGCCGTGAGGGCCGATCATTGAGGTGTGCAAAGACTGATATCCGTTCGCTTTTGGAATGGCGATATAGTCTTTCACGCGACCAGGACGTGGTTTGTACAGGCTATGCATCTGGCCGAGTACGCGATAGCAGGTATCGGAATCATGAACGATAACGCGAAAAGCGTAGATATCCATGATGGAGTGAAAACGCTGCTCTTTGAGCACCATTTTGCAGTAGATAGAGTACAGGTGCTTCTCACGCCCACTTACGCGACACGGAATGCCTGCCTCCTGCAAACGCCCTTCGATTTCCGAGAGGATTTTTTGGATCATCTCTTTACGGTTGCCGCGAGCGGCTTTAACCACTTCTTTAATCACGCGATAGCGGTTCGGGTACAGTGCTTCAAAACCCAGCTCTTCCAGCTCGGTTTTAATGTGATGAATACCTAAACGGTGTGCCAGCGGACTATAGATTTCGAGGGTTTCACGGGCGATGCGGCGACGCTTGTCCGGGCGTAATGAGCCCAGCGTGCGCATATTGTGGGTACGGTCAGCAAGTTTGATGAGAATGACGCGGATATCCTGCACCATCGCCATAATCATCTTGCGAAAGTTTTCAGCTTGCGCCTCTTTCTTATCGCGAAACTTAAGCTTATCAAGCTTCGATACCCCCTCTACCAGCTCTGCAACGCTTTTACCAAAAAGCTGTTCCATGTCCTGGTAGGTGGCTGGGGTATCTTCAATCACGTCATGCAGCAGCGCGGCCATCAGCGTTTCGTAGTCGAGTTTCATCTCGGCCAGAATGCAGGCTACCGCTACCGGGTGCGTGATATAGGGTTCACCGCTTGAACGTGTCTGGCCCTCGTGAGCGTCACGTGCAACGAGATACGCCTGCCGAAGACGCTTAATCTGGTCTTCCGGCAGGTAGTTTTGAATCAACTGATTCAGGCTTTCAAACAGATACAAGGGCGACCCGCTTTGTGATTAACGACGACCTTCAGCAATAGCGGTAACGGCTTGTAATTCAGCGGCTTCCTGCTCTTGCTGTTCCTGGCGCTCACGCACGTCGAGGATCTGGTTGTTGATCAGACCTTCTTCGATTTCGCGCAGCGCGATAACGGTAGTTTTATCGTTTTCTTCCGGTACGAGCGGATCCTTTCCGCCTACCTGCATCTGACGAGCGCGACGCGCGGCGACCAGTACCAGGTCAAAACGGTTACCAATTTTCTCTACAGCGTCCTGAACAGTTACGCGTGCCATACTTAAAATGCTCCACAGGTGAAGAAATGACTGGGCATGATACTGAATGTGGGTTCAGTCTGCCAACAGTTTGCTGATTAAAGCGTCATGACGCTGCTTTTGGCGGCTCATGCGCAGACGTTCGGCGCGAATGATGGTTTTCAAATCGCCCAGGGCGGTATCGAAATCATCGTTCACAATAAGATAATCATATTCGGCGTAATGGCTCATTTCTGCAACAGCTTGCGCCATACGTTTTGCTATCACGTCTTCGCTATCCTGACCGCGGCCACGCAGACGGCGATCCAACTCAATCTTAGATGGCGGCAAAATAAAAATACTGCGCGCATGCGGCATTTTTTGACGAATTTGCTGCGCACCTTGCCAGTCGATATCTAAAAAGACGTCTACGCCGGATGCCAATACTTGCTCAATGGTTTCACGTGAGGTGCCGTAGTAATTACCGAAAACCTCCGCGTGTTCCAGGAACGCGTCTCTGCCAATCATGGTTCTGAATTCATCATGGTTCACAAAGAAATAGTGTTCACCGTGCACTTCCCCCGGGCGCGGTGCGCGCGTGGTGTGCGAAACAGAAACCTGGGTGTCATACAACGGTTGGGTCTTTAATAAAGCCTGAATCAGGCTGGATTTACCCGCGCCACTGGGGGCAGAAACAATATAAAGCGTGCCTTGAGCCATGAGTATCTTAATGTATGTGATTGTCGAAAGAGAGCCTACATACGGGCTTATTATACACGTAGCCGCTTTGCTACGTAGCCTTTGTCACACTTTTTGCGCATGTTTATTGCGTTTTGCGTACCAGTTTCCTGTTTTATCCGCGATTTGCAGCAATACGTGCAAATGTCAGGAATGCTGCCCGCAGAGTGAATATTTGCCGCTCTGCTTCCCTTTCACTTCGCGCTATATCTGCCGGGAAATGCAGTGTTCAGCGGAGGTAGCATGGGATCATGGAAATGCATAGGGCTGGTTTTGCTGGTCTGGAATTTACCTGTATGGGCTGTTTGCCCCGTCTGGTCGCCTGCCCGGGCAAATGAGGAAATTTCACGACTACAGCAGCAGATAACACAGTGGAATGACAGTTACTGGAAACAGGGTGAAAGTGCCGTAGACGACGGCGTTTATGACCAGCTCAATGCGCAACTCATCCAATGGCAACGTTGTTTTGGCGATGAAGCCAAAACAGATCTGTCTGCGCCCCCAATAAGTGGCACCGTCTCGCACCCTGTTCCCCATACGGGAGTTCGAAAACTTGCCGATAAGAAAGCGCTACAGCAATGGATGCAGGCCCGCAGCGATCTCTGGGTACAGCCGAAGGTGGATGGCGTGGCGGTGACGCTGGTTTATCGCAATGGCAATTTGGTCCGGGCGATTAGCCGTGGTAACGGCCTGAAAGGTGAAGACTGGACGCAAAAGGTTCTTCAGATCCCTTCCGTACCCCATATCACCAAGGGACAGCTCGCTAACAGTACTCTGCAGGGTGAGATATTTTTGCAGCAGGAAGGGCATATCCAACAGCAGAGAGGGGGAATGAACGCCCGTTCAAAAGTTGCTGGAATGATGATGCGCCAGAGCAATCCGGAAATGTTACGCTCGCTGGCTATTTTTATCTGGGCGTGGCCCGATGGACCGGCTGCCATGTCGGAAAGACTGGAACAACTCACTGCTGCCGGTTTCAGTTTTACGCAACATTTTACCAGGGCCGTGAAGAGTGCAGATGATGTCGAGCAAGCACGCGCCAGTTGGTGGAGTTCAGCATTACCTTTTGTGACGGATGGCGTAGTTGTGCGAACGGGAAAAGAGCCGCAGGCGCGATACTGGCTCCCTGGACAGGGAGACTGGCTGGCAGCGTGGAAATATCCTCCCGTGGCCAGGGTGTCTGAGGTGACGGGTATTCAGTTCTCTGTTGGCAAAAGCGGGAAAATTGCCGTTGTTGCTATGTTGAAGCCCATCATGCTGGATGATAAGCGGGTGCAGCGCGTCAATATTGGCTCTGTCCGACGCTGGAATGAATGGGATATTGCACCTGGCGATCAGATTCTGATAAGCCTTGCCGGGCAGGGGATCCCCCGTATAGATGAGGTGGTCTGGCGCAGTACTCAACGTACTAAGCCAACGCCACCTGAGGGTCGCTTCAATTCATTAACCTGTTTTTATGCTACCCCGGAGTGTTATGCGCAGTTTGTCGCAAGGCTGGTCTGGCTGGGGGCCAAAGAGGTACTGGGGCTGGAGGGCATCGGCGAGGCGGGATGGCGGGAGCTCCATCAGGCGTATCGCTTTGAGCATATCTTTTCCTGGCTTGGGCTAACTCAGGAACAACTACAGGCCACATTTGGTGTAAGTAAAGGGGATAAGTTATGGCATCAGTTCAACCTGTCACGCGATCTTCCGTTCACGCGCTGGCTGATTGCTATGGGAATACCGATAACACAGGCTACGCTGAATGCCAGTCGGGATGGTTCATGGCTGCAGTTACACGAGCGTAGTGAACAAAGCTGGCGGCAGCTTCCTTTTATGGGGGAGCGGCGGGCTCGGCAGGTGATGCAGTGGCTGAAGAATCGGGAGATCACCGCGCTGAGCAACTGGTTAGCTGCTCAGCGGATCACGGGCTTTATGCCTTAATGCCCTTCATGACGATAGTAAAACACCGGCAGTCCTAACTTCAGGCGCAGCGCCAGTAGTCGGGCGGTAAAGCCGAAAAGCAGGGTGGAGATAACTACTACATCGTGGCTGGAGACATAATGCTGCAGCACGATGTACAGCACGGCAGCGGCAAATGATACGCCGGCATACAGTTCTTTCTGGAACACCAGCGGGATGCGTTTACAGAACATATCGCGTAATACGCCGCCGAAAACCCCGGTAGTGACCGCAGCGACCACGGCGATAATCGGACCATGGCCCATATCCAGCGCCACCTGAGCGCCAATAATAGAAAAGACCACCAGGCCCAGCGCATCCAGGACGAGGAAGATTTTACGCAGGTAGGGCATGACAGGAGCAATAATGGTGGTGAGTACCGCAGCGGTCGCCACGATAATGACGTATTCAGGGTGCTTTACCCAGCCGAGCGGATAATGCCCGAGAAGAATATCGCGTACTGAACCACCGCCAATGGCCGTCGCGGTGGCAATGATAATGACGCCAAATGTATCCATACGACGACGCCCAGCCGCAAGCGCACCGGTCATGGCTTCGGCAGTAATACCAATTAAGTATAAAACGTGTAACAGCATGTATTCCCCCTGATTTGCTGGGGGCTAAGGTTAACGATTTGTGCGCATTGTCACGATTGAGATTTTCTAAGGTGAAGTGATTTTAATAACTACAGCTAATGCGAAATTGTTGTAAACACGTTATGGCATGCGCTTTGTGATATGAGTGGTGACAATAAATGATGAGAAAATATAATTCTGGTCGCATAGATGAGAACTAATAGCGTCGGGAAAAGCACGTAGCGCCGCCGTTTATTGACGGGCTACGTGAGATGGTGACTTACTCGATATTCTGAATCTGTTCGCGCATTTGCTCGATCAATACCTTCAGTTCAATCGCGGAATTAGTCACTTCGGCATTGATAGACTTTGATGCCAGAGTGTTCGACTCACGGTTGAATTCCTGCATCATGAAGTCCAGACGACGGCCAACGGCCTCTTTTTTCTTCAGGATGTTGTAGGTTTCTTTGACGTGGGCTTCCAGGCGATCCAGTTCCTCAGCCACGTCGATACGCTGCGCCATCAGCACCAGCTCTTGCTCAAGACGATTATTTTCCAGTTGCACCTGAGCATCTTCCAGTTTGGCTACCAGACGCTCACGCTGCCATTGCAGGATTTCCGGCATATGCGCACGTACCTTCGTCACTTCAGCGCTGACGCCTTCCAGACGCTGCTCGATCAGCGCTTTCAGCGCCTGACCTTCAGTTTCACGTGCGACGATGAAGTCATCCAGCGTACCGTCAAGTGCGGCGAGGATTTCGGCGGCAATGGCGTCCAGATCCTGCTCCTGGGCAGCCATTACGCCAGGCCAACGCAGGATATCAACCGGGTTGATTTCACCTTCATCGCTCTGCATTTTGACCCAGTTAGCAGCGCTAACGAGCTGTTTAGCGAGCTTTTCATTCAGAATCAGCTCGCCCTGAGCGCTGGCATCAGGCTCAAAACGCAGGGTACATTCGACCTTACCGCGCGTCAGACGCGTGCGAATACGCTCGCGAACAACGGGTTCAAGACTACGGAACTGCTCCGGCAGGCGAAAATAAGTTTCCAGATAACGCTGGTTTACCGAGCGCATTTCCCAGGTAGCGCTACCCCATTCACCCTTGATTTCACGCCGGGCGTAGGCGGTCATGCTGCGGATCATAGACGTTCCTGTTTTTAAAGATGAGATGGGAGGATTATAGCCATCCATGTCTTGTCAGGATAGGAATAACAGTCGGAAGTCCGTATAATGCGCAGCCACATTCGTTTCAAGCCGGAGATTTTATCATGCGTCCAGCAGGTCGTAGTGCCAATCAGGTGCGTCCCGTCACCCTGACCCGTAATTATACAAAACACGCTGAAGGCTCCGTGCTGGTCGAATTTGGTGATACCAAAGTGCTGTGTACCGCCTCGATTGATGAAGGCGTACCGCGTTTTCTGAAAGGTCAGGGCCAGGGTTGGATCACCGCAGAATATGGCATGCTGCCACGCGCCACGCACACCCGTAACGCCCGTGAAGCGGCAAAAGGTAAGCAGGGCGGTCGTACCATGGAAATCCAGCGTCTTATTGCGCGTGCGCTGCGTGCCGCAGTTGACCTGAAAACCCTTGGCGAGTTCACTATTACTCTGGACTGCGATGTTATCCAGGCAGATGGCGGTACGCGCACCGCATCAATTACCGGTGCATGTGTTGCGTTAGCTGATGCGTTGAACAAGCTGGTCGCGAGCGGTAAACTGAAAACTAACCCGATGAAAGGGATGGTTGCAGCGGTTTCCGTGGGTATTGTTAACGGTGAAGCGCTCTGTGACCTCGAGTACGTTGAAGACTCTGCCGCAGAAACCGACATGAACGTGGTGATGACTGAAGACGGCCGTATTATTGAAGTACAAGGCACGGCGGAAGGCGAGCCATTCAGCCATGAAGAACTTCTCACCCTACTGGCGTTGGCCCGAGGGGGAATCGAATCCATTGTAGCGACGCAGAAGGCGGCGTTAGAAAATTGATTTTAAAGGCGACTGATGAGTCGCCTTTTTTTTGTCTGTAATAAAGTGAGATGAGGAGCGAATCCATGAAACCGTATCAGCGCCAGTTTATTGAGTTTGCGCTTAGCAAGCAGGTACTAAAGTTTGGCGAGTTTACGCTGAAATCCGGGCGTAAAAGCCCCTATTTCTTCAACGCCGGACTGTTTAATACCGGGCGCGACCTGGCTCTGTTAGGCCGTTTTTACGCCGAAGCGCTGGTGGATTCCGGTATTGAGTTCGATTTGCTGTTTGGCCCAGCGTACAAAGGTATTCCGATTGCGACTACAACGGCCGTTGCGCTGGCTGAACACCACGATAAAGATTTGCCGTACTGCTTTAACCGTAAAGAGGCGAAGACCCACGGTGAAGGTGGCAATCTGGTCGGTAGCGCACTTGAGGGGCGTGTCATGCTGGTGGATGACGTGATCACTGCCGGTACTGCGATTCGTGAATCCATGGAGATAATCCAGGCAAATGGCGCGACGTTGGCAGGGGTACTCATTTCTCTTGATCGTCAGGAACGCGGCCGCGGCGAGATTTCAGCGATTCAGGAAGTGGAACGCGATTATGGTTGCAAGGTGATTTCTATCATTACCCTGAAAGATCTGATTGCTTATCTGGAAGAAAAACCTGAAATGGCAGAACACCTGGCCGCAGTACGGGCGTATCGCGAAGAGTTTGGGGTATAAGAACTGCCGGATGGCGCTGCGCTTATCCGGCCTACGCACTTACCGGGCCTACGGCTTACGTAGGCCGGATAAAACGAAGTCGTTACTGCAACTGTGCGGCAACCAACGGCCAGCGGGTGTCAAAGTCATCCGTTGGACGGTATTTAAATTCGCTGCGCACGAAACGAGATAACATACCTTCACAGAAAGCCAGTAACTGACTGGCCAGCAGCGTTTCATCTACGGCGTAACCTTCGCCTTCACGCATTCTTTTTTCTCGCAGAACCTGGCGCAACTGTGCCTCAATACGTTCAAAAAGCTGGTTAATACGGCCTTGCAGACGATCCTGTTCAAACATGAGCGCATGCCCGGTCAGAATGCGCGTAAGACCGGGGTTACGTTCACCGAACCCTAAAATCAGCAGAACGATCAGACGCAGACGTGCGCCGGTGTCCTTTTCATCTTTTAAGATCAGATTGATACGGGTAATCAGACTATCTTCGATAAACTCAATCAGGCTATCGAACATGCGGGTCTTGCTGGGAAAATGGCGATACAATGCCGCTTCGGAAACGCCCACAGAGGCTGCCAGTTTTGCTGTCGTGATACGCTGGCTTCCATCACTGGATTCCAGCATCAGCGCCAGCGACTGAAGTATTTCTTCGCGACGATTCCTTTTCGCAGTTTGCTTTTCTACCATGTTACAAAATACCCCTGAAAATAAGCACTTGCCAGGCAGGCATCCACACAGCGACCGCAAACGACTGTTTGCGGTATGTTATTGCGTTATTACGCTACGGGATGCTTCTTTACGGGTTACTTGCGCCCGGAATGGCCGAAGCCGCCTTCGCCACGATCGGTGGCTTCAAACTCTTCCACCAGATTAAATTCAGCCTGCACAACCGGTACAAAGACCATCTGTGCAATACGTTCACCTGGTTCAATGGTGAAGCTATCCTGGCCACGGTTCCAGATGGATACCATCAGCTGACCCTGATAGTCGGAATCAATCAAACCGACCAGGTTACCCAGTACGATACCGTGCTTATGACCCAGACCAGAGCGTGGCAACATCACCGCGGCCAGTGAGGGATCGGCGATATGGATGGCTAACCCAGTTGGCACCAGCGTCGTTGCGCCAGGCGCCAGTTCTACGGCGTCATCAAGACAGGCACGCAGGTCAAGTCCGGCAGAACCAGAGGTGGCGTACGTCGGGAGCGGAAATTGTTTCCCTACGCGCGGGTCCAGAATTTTAACGTCGATTTTTTTCATCATAACGGGTCACGATCTCGTCGAGTAATAATTGGCCCAGGAGTTCTTTGCGCTCAAGCGGTAAGACTTTATCTCCATCCTGCCAAAAAAGGTGTAATGCGTTGCTATCGCTGTTAAATCCTTGAGTAGAAAGCGAAACATCGTTTGCACAGATCACATCAAGGTTTTTGCGGAGGCGTTTTTGCCGGGCATATTCTTCCACATTATTTGTTTCGGCGGCAAACCCAACGACAAAGGGACGGTTAGCATCCAGTGCGGCAACGCCGGCAATAATATCCGGGTTCTTGACCATTTTTACTGTTAATTCATCGCCCTGCGTCGCCTGTTTTTTGATTTTTTCGTGGGCGACAGTTTCAGCGCGGTAATCCGCGACTGCGGCGCAGCCGATAAAAATATGCTGTTGTTGCACCGCAGACTGCACAGCGGCTTCCATTTCCAGTGCGGTCACCACATCAACGCGCTGGACAAATGGCGGTGTGGGTAACGAAACCGGACCCGACACCAGCGTGACGTTTGCTCCGCGCTTTGCGGCCGCGGCCGCGATAGCAAATCCCATTTTCCCGGAGCTGTGGTTGGAAATATACCGCACGGGATCAAGCGGTTCACGCGTCGGGCCCGCCGTAATCATGATGTTGAGATGTTGCAGGGAGTTGACAGGTGAAAAATGTTCTGCCGCCATATCCACAATCGTTAACGGATCCAGCATACGTCCAGGACCGATATCACCACATGCCTGGCTACCGCTGTCAGGGCCCCAAATGAGCAAACCGCGCGAAGCAAGAATGCCCAGATTGTGCTGGGTCGCGGCAGCGCGATACATCTGCTGGTTCATGGCCGGCAGCACGGCAACAGGCGCGGGTGTTGCCAGACAAATCGTAGACACCAGATCGTTAGCCATACCGGCGGCAACGCGGGCAATCAGGTCTGCCGTCGCGGGAGCCAGAATAACCAAATCGGCCCATTTCCCCAGCTCAATATGGCCCATCGCGGCTTCGGCAGCGGGGTCGAGCAGGCTGTCAGATACCGGATAGCCCGAAACTGCCTGTAAGCTCAGGGGAGTAATAAAGGCTTTTGCCGCTTCGGTCATCGCCACGCGGACGTCTGCGCCGCGTTCCCGTAAACGACGCACCAGCTCAGGGGTTTTGTACGCAGCAATACCGCCACTGACGCCAAGTACGATTTTTTTACCGGCCAGGCTCATCATGATCTTTCCTGTTGGGTTACACCAGAAGGCGGATATTTTATCACACTCCATCATTTATCGTGCTTTTGACCGTGATCCACTTTGCGAAGCGCCACGAGGAATGGATAACAGAGCGTCGATCTGCCGTTGGTGTTATGCCACCATGCGGATGCGAAAGGAGGGGAAAGCATGGAAAATACAGGACGTATAATGCCTCGGGAAAAGCTGTTGGCACAGGGGGCAAGCTCGCTGACCGACGTTGAGCTGCTGGCTCTTTTTTTACGCACCGGGATGCTGGGTAAAGATGTCCTGACGCTGGCGAAAGAAATGCTACAACAATTTGATTCGCTTTACGGCCTGTTGTCGGCTGACTACATGGATTTTAGCCTGGTCCAGGGCATTGGCCTTGCGAAGTACGCTCAGCTTAAGGGAATTGCTGAGTTGGCAAGACGTTACTACGACGTGCGGGTGATAGAAGAAAGGTCGATACTTAGCCCGGAAATGGCACGTGAGTTTCTGCAAAGTCAGCTGTCGCAAGAAGAGCGCGAGATCTTTTTGGTGATCTTCATGGATTCACAACATCGAGTGATAAAACACAGCAAACTTTTTTCCGGGACGCTTAGCCATGTAGAGGTGCATCCGCGAGAAATTGTCCGCGCAGCGATAAAAATGAATGCTTCCGCGGTGATCCTTGCGCATAATCACCCTTCGGGGTGTGCAGAGCCGAGCAAAGCAGATAAACTCATCACCGAGCGTGTTGTGAAATGCTGTCAGTTCATGGATATCCGGGTGCTTGATCATCTGATAATTGGGCGCGGAGAGTACGTTTCTTTTGCGGAACGCGGTTGGATTTAACACACTTTACGCGATCCATCGGGATCTTTGTCTGTTCGGGACTTGAGCATAACGCCGGGTCAGCGTATACTACGCCACCTTTGAGAATCTCGGGTTTGGCATTTGGGCCTGGCAATCGAGAGTTCACTTAGAACGATGCGATGACCGGGCTGTAAAGCCTGACGAGGCGCCGATACCCCATACGAAGCTCGAGCTAATTTGATTTTTGGAGAATAGACATGTCCCGAGTCTGCCAAGTTACTGGCAAGCGTCCGGTGACCGGTAACAACCGTTCCCACGCACTGAACGCGACTAAACGCCGTTTCCTGCCGAACCTGCACTCTCACCGTTTCTGGGTTGAGAGCGAGAAGCGTTTTGTCACCCTGCGCGTATCTGCTAAAGGTATGCGTGTAATCGATAAGAAAGGCATCGATACAGTTCTGTCTGAACTGCGTGCCCGTGGCGAAAAGTACTAAGTACTTAAAGAGGAAATAAATCATGGCTAAAGGTATTCGCGAGAAAATCAAGCTGGTTTCTTCTGCTGGTACAGGTCACTTCTACACCACCACGAAGAACAAACGTACTAAGCCGGAAAAACTGGAACTGAAAAAATTCGATCCAGTTGTACGCCAGCACGTACTGTACAAAGAAGCGAAAATCAAATAATTTTCGTTTTGATGTAAAGAAAAACCCTGCCTCGGCGGGGTTTTTTGTTTTCTGGCCGTCCCCATATTAATGAGACCTGATACAGCGCCGGAGATGCTATGCCTGAATTACCTGAAGTCGAAACCAGTCGCCGTGGTATTGAGCCGCATCTGGTAGGGGCGAAGATTTTACACGCCACTGTGCGTAATGGTCGTTTGCGCTGGCCGGTATCCGAGGAAATTTATCGTCTGAGCGATAAACCTGTCCTGAGCGTACAGCGCCGTGCGAAATACCTGCTGCTGGAGCTGACGGATGGCTGGATTATCATTCATCTGGGGATGTCGGGTAGTCTGCGTATTCTTCCTGAAGAACTTCCCGCAGAAAAGCATGATCACGTCGACTTAGTGATGAGTAATGGCAAAGTTCTGCGGTATACCGATCCTCGGCGTTTTGGCGCCTGGCTGTGGACAAAAGAACTGGATGGACATAATGTGCTCGCTCATCTTGGCCCAGAGCCGCTGAGCGACGATTTCAACACTGCTTATCTCCAGCAGAAATGCGCAAAGAAGAAAACGGCGATAAAACCCTGGCTGATGGATAACAAGCTGGTGGTGGGGGTGGGAAATATCTACGCCAGTGAGTCTCTCTTTGCGGCTGGTATTCATCCTGACCGCCTGGCATCATCGCTGTCGAAAGATGAGTGTGAGCTGCTGGTACGCGTTATTAAGGCTGTATTGCTGCGCTCTATCGAGCAGGGTGGAACGACGCTGAAGGATTTTCTGCAAAGTGACGGTAAGCCAGGCTATTTTGCTCAGGAGCTGCAGGTCTATGGGAGAGAAGGCGAACCCTGTCGCGTATGCGGAGCGTCAGTCATTGCGACAAAACACGCTCAGCGTACAACGTTCTACTGCCGTCGCTGTCAGAAATAATATTCATTGCAGGCCGGATAAACCTTGTCGGCTTACCCGGCTAAATGCGCTACTTCAACTTATCCATTAGCGCCTGGTGAACATTTTTCGGCAGGAAGTGGGTCACGTCACCCTGGTGGCGGGCGACTTCTTTAACCAGCGATGATGAAATAAACGACCACTCTTTAGATGGCATCAAAAAGACGCTTTCCAGTTGCGGCATGAGATGACGGTTCATATGGGCCAACTGCATTTCATACTCAAAATCAGCCACGGCACGCAGGCCACGAATCAGAATATTAGCCTGATTATCGCGGGCAAAGTTTGCCATTAAATCGCTAAATCCCATGACTTCTATATTACCCAGATGCGCCGTTGCCTGCTGTGCCAGCTGAACGCGTTCTTCCAGCGTGAACATCGGTTTTTTACTGGGGCTTGCGGCAATTGCCAGGATCACGTGATCAAACATGCTCGTCGCACGTGTCACGATATCAAGATGGCCGTTAGTTATGGGATCGAAGGTTCCTGGATAAATCGCCCGTTTTTGCATGACAGCCCTCAATGCGTTTTGGGTGGCAGGTAAGGTTCCAGCAGCTGCAGCAGACGCTGTAGCGCGCCCTGATTTTGGTACAGTACTTCAACAGCATGGCGACCATAAAAATTACGATAATCTTCATCGGTCAGAAGGGACGAAACCTCTTTCACCAGCGTGGTGACGTCAGTGACGGTGATCAACCCACTTGCCTGTTCCAGTCGGGCGCAAATGTCTTTGAAGTTAAAGGTATGCGGGCCCATCAATACGGGAATGGCATGTGCCGCTGCTTCCAGTGGGTTGTGTCCACCACGCTCAACCAGAGAGCCACCGACAAAAGCAAGATCGGCAATTCCGTACAGTAGCATCAGCTCACCCATCGTGTCGCCAATAACCACCTGGGTACTTGAGGACGGCACTTCGCCTGAAGAACGTGTGGTAAAGCTTAGACCAGCCTGGCGTACGAGGTTAATGGCATCCGGGAAGCGCTCAGGGTGTCTGGGAACCAGAATCAATAAAAGATTCGGGAACTGGTGTAACAGCGCCTGATGAGCAGCGATGATGATGCTTTCTTCCCCGTCATGCGTGCTGGTCGCAATCCATACCGGGCGATGCGGTGCCCACTGGCGTCGCAACGTAACTGCTTTAGCGGCCAGCTGTGGGGTGACAGAAATATCAAACTTAAGGCTACCGGTGACGGTGACCTGATTGCTTTTGGCACCCAATGTAATGAAGCGAGCGCCATCCTCTTCGTTTTGCGCAGCAATCAGCGTAATGCGGCGTAATAGCCTGCTAACAAATTTTCCTAATTTAGCGTAGCCAGCGGCTGAACGAGCGGAAAGGCGCGCGTTGGCGATGACCAGCGGGATATGGCGCTTATGCAGTGCAGCGATCAGATTTGGCCAGAGCTCGGTTTCCATAATTAACACCAGTTTGGGGTCAACTTTATTCAGGAAACGGTTCAACGCATCCGGTAAATCATAGGGAAGATAAATATGTTGAACGTCTGTGCCAAAAGCAGATTGCACGCGCTCCGAACCGGTTGGCGTCATGGTGGTTACCGTGATCGGCAAATCCGGGTAACGATGTCGCAGAGCGCGGACTAATGGGATTGCTGCCAGCGTTTCACCCACGGAAACTGAATGGAGCATGATACCGCCTGGTTTCAGTGGGCGGCGATAAAAACCGTAGCGTTCACCCCAGCGTTTACGGTACGCCGGAGCTTTACGTCCGCGCACCCAAAGCCGTATCCAGATCAAAGGCTGAATAAGGTAGAAAAGGGCGGTGTAAAGCAATTCTAGCATAATAGTAGCTGGCTTATGGATGTGCTGGGGATTCTATGTATTTAACTATGGCTTTACCATCATTTTTGCTGATTTTTTGAGGAAACTGTACGGATCACGAGAAAGGGGGCCTGAGTTGTGTTGTCCCGCTTGGTAATCTCAGCAGTGGAAGGCTAAAAACGGAATGGTTATGGTCATAAAAACCGATCTTTTTATGGAATATGCCAGAAACATAACCATTCCTAAAAGACAATAATATCAATGCATTAGCGTTTTTTCTGTGTTTGGTATTTCTTAACTAAATACTTTACATAGAAAATAAAAGCACCGAAGAGTTGCCCATTGTGTTTTAAATGTGTGCTTTTTCGTGATAGCTGTTTATACGTAGTGGGTGCCAATAAAGGAATATCTTTCCACGGCGAATTCTCTCTGGCTATTTTGAAGTATTCGACTTCAGCATAATATTGTGCCCAGTCATGCCAGGGTTTAGTGACGCCGACATAGTGAATGAATACCGTTTGTGATGTGATTTTAAAGGCATCACCCCCTTTCCTGGCTAACGTATCGATGTTAAAGAATGAATTGAATTTATGGTCCAGGATTTTTACGTGATCATTGAAGAGGACGTTCAACGCATCCTGATCGGGATGTGAGAAACGGTTTTCATTAACCTTTGAAATGACTTGCAGAGTCAAATTAGTATCTTTTAATTCTGAAAGGTTAAAATACATGAAGCCTGAGTTGAAGTACCGGCCTGGATTTATGCCGACAACAGCAGATGTATCGACAAAGCTATCATGGACAGCCATTAATACATTGCCATTAAATTCTTCCGTGAGTAACGAGGCAAGGCTTCCTTTACATATAATATCAGAGTCAAGATATATAATGCTGCTGAGCTTATCGGTAAAGTAATCTATTGCAATAAGTCTGAAATAGATTGAATAATTCCATGCCTTAGATGCAGTAGGTAGATTTTTTAATTCATTATCATCCAGTACATAAAACGTAATGCGGGTATTATATTGGCTTGCCAGGACAGAAAAAAGATGAAGTTGATGTTCGTCAAGATAATTAGTGAAAATATGGAAATGGAAGTTCAGGTCCCGATTATTTAAAAGTACCGATGTAATTGAAACGCCCGTACCGTAAAGAAAGGGTCTGTCAGCGCCATAGGTAATATTGATACATGTGTTTTTTTTATCGTCGTTTTCAATATGTGCATTCTTAATATATTTTATTATATTTTCTTTCACATCTTTTTCCTTTTGATTCTTTCAGAGTGCACGCGTGTTTATGTAAGACAAAATGGCGCTCCTGTCGGCATAGAATAGAACAAACTGTAAAGGAAGGAAAGAGATACTTGGTGATTAAATTTCTTTATTAATCATTATGTTATGTGAAAATATTTTTGTGATTAGAGTGAGGGTACACAGTGAGAGGAAGAGACTAAAATTAATGGGGGATTTTTACGATGTTATATAATAAGATATGCCCCATAAATCGTGCTAGCGAGTGTTTGTTATTGATTAACAAGGCAATTTGAAGAAGTGAGATTTGAATTTTATGAATCAAGTAAGATACAGTCAAAATGGTAATATCTTGATTTTAAGCAAAGTTGTATTGGTTTTAATGATTTTTGGGTTATTTACGATAGATAATCAAGGGGTGCTAAATATGACCTCTTTGCTCGCTGTAGTTTTATCTATTTACTATATTAAAGCCAATAAAATAGATATTAAAAACATTGTGCTCGATCTCATGCAGAAGAGAAAACTATTGTTACTCTTCACGTTGTGGTGTGTTTTTTGTATTGTATTTTTCACCTATGAAGATAAATCTCTTGATGCCTTTATCATATTGATAAAAGACTGGCGTTACCCGTTAGTGATGATGTTATTTTTTGGAGCATTCAGTAAGCATATAACCTCACTGAGACAGGTCTTTGTCATTGGGGCGATACTTACTCTATCCTATATTGTCTTAGTAGTGCCGATTTTAAGAATTATAAAAAATAACCCGCAGGAACTGTATCTACAGCTTCGCTATGGTTTCGCATTCTATGTTGTTATGCTATTTCCTTTTGTATTAACAGGAGCGATTTTATTCAAGAATCACTTCCTGAAAACAGTATTATATATCATTTCTGCGCTTGCATTCGTCTTTTTATCATACACCGGGAGCCGCGCAGGGATCTTGGCAGTTGTTGTAGAGATTTTCCTGATTTCATTTCTGGTGAGTAAAACCATCAAGAGATTTATGGCTGCTACCTGTGGTTTGCTATTTATAATGGCTGCTTTGCTTATCGGGGCCTACAACACAGTGGGTCAGGTAAAAATGAAAGTCGATCAAACTCTGCAAATGAATAACGTCACATCCAGTCGTGATGAAATCATCTTAGACCGTTTCCCTTTAGTAATGGAGAATATCAACAATGCCATCTTTGGTATTGGATATGGGAATTCTACATACAATCAGTATTTAGAGGACCATAATGCGCCGAAAAATGGCGGGGTATATTCTGAGCGAAATAACGGCTATAATATAGATGAACCGTTTTTTATGATAATTCTTTATAATGTTGGGGCTATTGGTCTCTTCTTATTTACTGCGGCTTTTTTCATTACATTTAAAGACATATATATCCGAGCCAGAAGCCAAAAAGATATTTTTAGCATTTCATTACTGTGCTCTCTTGTTGGCTATATTCTGGTATATTGTTTATTTGAAAAGATGTTCATAAATGTCTTTTTATTATACAGCATAGCCATCCTGATGTTGTATGGCAAAAATGAGCCAGGAAAAATAACAAATTAACATCAAAATGAGCCTATGTGATGTCGTTGAGAATATAGGCTCAATTTTCATAATATGATAAATAGTCTCATATATTGTAAATATTAATTTTCCTCTAATTCACATAGAAAATTTCCATAGATATCGAATTGTCAAGTGAATAGTGGTATAATATAAGTGATAAAATAAGATGGTGTGATCTGCAGTACACAGGTAGCTGTTGAGCCTGGGGCGGTAGCGTGATTTGAAAATTAACAATAACCTGAAAGGGTATAGTGTGAAAAAGATCCTGGTAATAAAAATGCGCTTTCACGGCGATATGTTGCTAACCACACCGGTCATCAGCACGCTTAAAAAAAATTATCCTGATGCTGATATTGATGTTCTACTCTACGAAGATACCATTCCTATTTTATCTGAAAACCCCGATATCCATGCTTTGTATGGCATAAAAAATAAAAAGAGCTCTGCTTTTGAGAAAGCAAAAAATTTCTTAGCGCTGATCAAGGTACTACGTGGCAATCATTATGATTTAGTGGTCAATCTTACCGATCAGTGGATAGTTGCTTTATTGTGTCGTTGTTTGGATTGCCCAATAAAGTTGACACATGATTTCTCACACAGAAATAAAAAATTCTGGCGCGACAGTTTTACTCATCACCTTCCTCTAAGTGGCGAGCATTGGGTTGAACGCAATTTGTCTGTGTTGATGCCATTAAATTTAAAAGAATCAGTCCCGGTACTGAAAATGGTTTATGGTGAGCAAGTCTGGCAATCTGTTCGGAAAAAACTTCCTCAGGTTGATACCCAGAAGTATGTCGTTATACAGCCTACAGCGAGACAAGAATTCAAGTCGTGGGAGAATGATAGATTCTCCCTGGTGATTGATGCGATACATCATTTGGGGTATCAGGTTGTACTGACTTCTGGACCCGGTGCCAGCGATATTGCCTGCGTCGATGAGATTGCCAGGGCATGTGAAACCAAACCTTTAACTGAAATTGCCGGGAAGACAACATTCCCTGAGCTTGCTGCATTAATTGATCATGCTGTACTTTTTATTGGTGTCGACTCTGCCCCGATGCATATTGCTGCAGCTGTTAAAACCCCCATCATTTGCCTTTTCGGCGCCACCGATCATATCGCCTGGCGACCATGGTCTGATGATGTGGTTCAATTTTGGGCTGGTGATTACCAACCAATGCCAGTGCGTGAAAAACTTGATCGAAGTAAGAAATATTTATCTGCTATACCTGCGGAAGACGTGATTGCAGCCATAGCGTCACGGTTACCTAAACTCGACTAATAAAGCATCCGGATATATAAAATGGTTATTGCTTTCTGTTTGTATAAATATTTCCCTTTTGGTGGGTTACAGCGTGATTTTTTGCGTATAGCGTCGACAGTCGCATCACGTGGACATCATGTTCGGGTTTACACACAATCATGGCAAGGAAATATTCCAGACAGCCTGGAGATCATCATTGTTCCTGTGAGGTCATGCTCCAACAACGGGAAAAATGCTGAGTATCATCGGTGGGTAAGTAAACATCTTGAGAGTAATCCAGCAGATCGGGTTGTTGGGTTCAATAAAATGCCTGGATTAGATGTTTATTATGCTGCTGATGTCTGCTACGCAGAAAAAGTCGCGCAAGAAAAAGGTTTGCTCTATCGTCTGACACCACGATACCGACATTATGCCGCCTTTGAGAAAGCAACATTTGCTGAGGGAAAATCAACACAGCTGTTGATGCTAACAGATAAGCAAATTGCGGATTTTCAGAAGCACTATCATACTGAGTCAACGCGTTTCCATATCCTTCCGCCGGGGATTTATCCTGACAGAAAATACAGCTCTCAGGCAGCAAATTGCAGAGCTAGCTTCAGGAAAGAAAATGATATCAGTGATTCCCAGTATTTAATTATACAAATCGGTTCTGATTTTACCCGTAAAGGTGTCGACAGAACTATCAAGGCGATTGCTTCCTTACCGGAAGCTGTCCGCAAACAAACGATTCTATTTGTTGTGGGTCAGGATAAGCCTGATCGCTATATAAAGCTGGCAACAGAGTATGGTGTTGCTGACAATATCAAGTTCTTCCCTGGCCGTAATGATGTCTCAGAGTTAATGGCAGCGGCCGATCTATTGATTCATCCGGCATACCAGGAAGCCGCAGGGATCGTGCTGGTTGAAGCAATTGTAGCAGGTTTACCTGTCATAACAACGGCAGTTTGCGGATATGCTCATTATGTTAAAGATGCTGAGTGCGGCATTGTTATTGATGAACCGTTTGAACAAAAATTATTAAATGAAGCTGTTTATTTTTCTTTAACTGACTCAGAGCAGAGAAATGCATGGAAAGAGAATGCACGACACTTTGCTGATACTCAAGACCTTTATAGTCTACCTGAGAAAGCAGCTGATATTATTATAGGTGGTGCCCATGGTTGAATTAAAAGAACCATTTTTATCCTTGTGGAAAGGGAAAGATGCTTTTTCTGAAGTGCAGAAGCTGCAGGGAGAAACATTTAGACAGCTCGAAACGCGTAGAACGATAAGGTTTGAGATTGCAGGTAAAAGCTATTTCCTGAAATGGCACCAGGGAACTAAACTGAAGGAAGTTATCAAAAACTTGTTCTCTTTACGTTTGCCGGTACTCGGAGCTGATAGAGAATGGAATGCTATACACCGTTTGCAGGAACTGGATGTTGATACAATGCACGGTGTTGGTTTCGGGCAACAAGGTATAAATCCGCTCAACCGTATCTCATTTATTATAACTGAAGATCTGAGCCCGGCGGTTAGCCTGGAAGACTATTGCGCAGATTGGTTGGTGAATCCACCTTCGCGGAAAATTAAAATGGCATTAATTGAGCGTCTTGCCATTATGGTCAGAAGGATGCATCAGGGAGGCGTTAATCACCGTGATTGCTATCTCTGCCACTTCTTATTGCATCAACCGGCCAATTTTGAGGATAATACGTTCAAACTGTCGGTTATTGATCTGCACCGAGCTCAGATAAGAAATGCGGTTCCTGTTCGTTGGCGCAATAAAGATCTGATTGGTTTGTACTTCTCCTCGTTGAACATCGGGTTAACGCAAAGAGACTACTTCAGATTTTTGAAGATATACTTTGAAAAAGACATTAATAAAATTATTCGTGATGAGTCTGATCTCTTTGCAACCTATGCAAAAAAAACTGATAAAATTATTAATCATACATCAAAGAATAAACTATAAATATGAAATAATAGACTTTGTATAGCTACATAGAATAGTTAATTAAGTTTATTCAGCTGGCCAGCAATTGTTAACCTTTATTTCACAATGACTGTGCTGGCTTAATTATATTAGAGGGTTTGAACTCATGTACGTGCTGGTCATTTCGCTTCCTTTTGACGATGCCCGACGAAAACGCGTATCAGATATAATGAATGAATTAAATATCGAGTATTCGTTCGTTGATGCTATCTATGGGAAAAATTTGTCTGCCGAAGAAAAGCGCAAGATACCGTTAGCTGACTTTCAGCACAGGGAAAACCATACGCCTACTGATGGTGAACTGGGTTGCTCACTAAGCCATATGAAGGCATTTAAACAGTTTGGGCAGAGTGGACAAGATTGGGTTTGTATTCTTGAGGATGACGCAATAATCGATCAGAATTTTAAGGAATTTATATCGACAATTGATGAAAGTGTTCTCAATAAAGATGCGTTATACCTACTTGGTGGGCAAGATGGTTTAAGGTATAAGAATAAAGTTGTCTTAAATTTGCTTAAACTCAAAAAAATTGGTGGCCAGACCTTCGGCAAAGTCATATTTGGTCATGGATATGTTTTGCGAGCCTGCGGTTATTTGATGAATTCGGTAACTGCTCAAAAACTTGTTTCCCGTTTTGAAAATAACTTTTTCATCATAGATGAATGGGCATATCTGATGCGTCAGGGATATTTTTCTGATATATACCTGGCAAACTTTGTCCATCATCCTGAAGAGTTGTCCGGGAGCTGGTTAGAGAAAGAACGTAAAGAGATAAAGAGTCACAAGAAAAAGCAGAAATCACTTTTCAGACGTAAAATTTCATCCTCATACTGGCATGCCCGACGAATTATTCTTGGGTTATGTTGGTGGAAGTAGATGAACGCAATAATGCTTAATCGTGGATGAAATACGATATAGTGCATAGTTTTAGTCAGCTGCAGATATGTTAAATAGCAAAGCGACTGTATAAGAACGAATTTAACATATCTGCGATACCTGAATAACTACAGCAGCGCTATGTGAGAATAAACTTGAGTGGGTTCAAGCAAAACAAGCTTTCCTTCCGGGGCACGACATGTGACCTGATTCTTCCCGTATCCCCCAATCAACCCCGGGTCCGTAGGGCCATATAGTGTAACATTCGGCCGATCCAGTGCGGCGGTCAAGTGGCTTAATCCGGTATCAACGGATACCACAAATTTAGCGCCGGCTAATATCCGGGCTACATCCCCAAGACTCATTCGCGGTAAAACATCTACGTAATCAAATCCTTCTGCCAGTCGTCTGGCTCGCGCTTCTTCATGCGGAGCCCCCCAGGGGAGCTTAATACGTATTTCTGCGTGATTTAATAAGCCAATGAGCTCCCGCCACTTCGCTTCCGGCCAGTGCTTGTCATCACGAGTGGTGGCGTGCAGGAAGACGGCATACTGCCCTGCATCGGCATTGCGTTCATTCAGAAAATGCTGCGCAATAGCGTAATCCCCCTGCGACTGGGATTTGGTATATCCCAGACTTTTCGCGAACAGCTCACGAGTGCGTTCAACAGCATGCTGTTGTTTGGCGATATGATGCTTACGGTTATAAAACAGACTCGCCAGCGGTTCGCGCGCGGTACTCCAGTCCATACCATGCTTAATGCCATGCGCCAGACGTGTGACCAGCGCGGCGCTTTTTACCAGCCCCTGCGCATCGATAACCACGTCATAGTTCTGTAAACGCACCGCCTCGCGAAAAGCTTTGCGCTCAGCTTTAATGGGGGCGGAAAACCAGGCTTTACGCCAGCGGCGAATCGCCACCGGGATCACACGGTCAACGGTCGGATGCCAGGAGGGGATTTGAGCAAACCCTTCTTCCACTACCCAATCAAACTGAATATCCGCAATGGCCTGCTGCGCATCTGTTAATGCGGGCAACGTATGCAGTACATCGCCCATTGACGATGTTTTAACGATCAGAACCCGCATCCGTCAGACTTCCTCTTGTAACAACAGGTCATTCAGTTCTTCCAGTACGCGCTGAGGTGTGATGTCAATCAGGCTCTGGTGATACCCTTGTGCAGCATCCCCCTTACGCACTTTATGATAGCCCGTAATCAGGCGAATCACGCGAGCTTTGTGGGAGAGTGGTGGAGTGAAATCCGGGCTACTAGGGCCATACAGAGCGACCAGCGGACGATTTAGTGCGGCAGCCACGTGCATCAAACCGGAGTCATTGGTGACCACGGCTTTGCAGGCGGCGAGCAGAATAACGGCCTGCTCCAGCTGCGTTTCGCCCGCCAGATTACGACACCAGGCCTGCTGCTCAACGCTTAACGTTGCCAGGATTTCATTTCCGGCTTCATGATCTTTTGCCGAGCCAAACAGCACAATCTGATGACCTTCGTCGATCAGCTGTTTTGCCAGTTCAGCATAATGGTAGTGTGGCCAGCGTTTCGCCGGACCAAATTCCGCACCAGGGCAAAAACCGATGATGGGGCGTTCGGCAGAAAGGGAGAACTGACTACAGGTCAGAGACTTTTCACCTTCACTGACCTGCAATTGTGGCCACAGCAGAGGCTGCGGCAAATCTTTAGCCGACAGCATCACGCCTTTATCGTAGGCCAGGGCCACATAGCGTTCGACCATCAGCGGCCATGCATCTTTATCCAGCACACGCGCATCGTTCAGCAGACCATAGCGCATTTCGCCACGCCAACCGGTACGATGAGGAATACCCGCGAAGAAGGGTACCAGTGCGGATTTAAACGAGTTCGGCAGGACATACGCGCGATCGTAGCGTTTATCACGCAAACTGTGGCCCAGTTTGCGGCGCTCGCCAATCTCCAGCGCGCCGTGTCCCAGCGGCATGGCGATGGCGTCGTTGACTTCAGGCATACGCGATAACAGCGGACGGCACCACGCGGGTGCCATCACGTCGATTATTGCCTGGGGATAGCGCGCCTTGAGCGTGCGATAGAGACTTTGCGACATCATCATGTCGCCCACCCAGGACGGGCCAACCACCAGAATCCTCATAGATTGCCTGCCTTAAGCGTCGCGGTTCAGCCAGGCCATATATTCCGTTACGCCTTCAGCAACGGTCTTAAACGGCTTGTCATAGCCCGCAGCGCGCAGGTTAGTCAGATCCGCCTGAGTAAATGCCTGATAGCGGCCCTTCAGTTTTTCCGGGAACGGAATGTACTCAATGCTGCCTTTTTTGTGGTATGCCAGCGTGGCATCCGCGACGGCCTGGAAAGACTCTGCGCGACCAGTACCGAGGTTAAAGATGCCGGAAACCCCGTTTTCCAGGAACCACAGGTTTACTGCTGCAACATCGCCGACATAGACGAAATCACGTTTGAAGTTTTCACTTCCTTCGAACAGCTTGGGTGTTTCGCCGTTATTGAGCTGAGTATTGAGATGGAAAGCGACGCTCGCCATGCTGCCTTTGTGACCTTCGCGCGGTCCGTAGACGTTGAAATAACGGAAGCCAACGATCTGAGAATTTGCTTCTGGCAGGATCTGGCGTACATATTCGTCGAACAGGAATTTTGAGTAGCCATAGACGTTCAGCGGCTTCTCATATTCACGAGATTCGATGAAGTCAGAGGTACGACCGCCGTACGTTGCTGCAGAAGAGGCATACAGGAAAGGAATTTCACGCTCCAGACAGTAGTGCAGCAGCTCTTTGGAGTATTGATAGTTGTTGTCCATCATATACTTGCCATCCCACTCGGTGGTGGAAGAGCATGCGCCTTCGTGGAAAATCGCTTCGATATCGCCGAAATCTTCCCCGGCCATAATCTGGATCAGGAAGTCTTCCTTATCCATATAGTCAGCAATATTCAGATCCACCAGATTCACAAACTTGGTGCCGTCTTTCAGGTTGTCCACCACCAGAATATCGGTAATGCCTTTGTCATTCAGGGACTTAACGATGTTGCTGCCGATAAAGCCCGCGCCGCCGGTAACGATGATCATAAATGTAACCTTCGAATTATGGAGTCAGAGACAATCTCAGACACGAATACCTCTAATCATATCACTACATGGCTTCGGCTTCAGCAGTACGTCGCGTCATGTGGCGTATGACATGTGTACTGATTATTGCTTCAGTCATTCTTAATTGAAATAGTTAGGGTCTGGTGGTGTATGATTCACGTCGTAAATGGATGTTCAGGCGCGCGGTGCCGGCTTTTTCGGAGCCATCAACGAATGAATAAGCAAGGTAAAGCACTGTGTTGGGACTGACAATAGTCGTTGGAATGAAAATAATATATGCAACTTAAGAAGATAATTATTACAGGTTATGAAACCAGTGGCCTCGGAGGTATGGAGACGGTATGTATTAATTTGGTGAAGCTGCTGCGAACGCAAGACCCTGATATTGATGTCTCTTTTGTTTTTTTTAAGAAAAATAATAATAGCAATGTCAATAATGACTGGCTCACAGGGCAGCGCTATTGTCATCTATCTTCTAATATAAAAATAACTAAATTAAGAAGACTAAGTTTTGCTTATGGTTTGCGAAAAATTATTCTTCAGGAAAGTCCAGATATAATTGTTTCCCTGGATACGCTTTCATGTTACATCAGTCACGTTGCAAGGAAATATACAAGCAAGCAGGTGAAAATATTTTCATGGTTTCACTTCTCTATTTTTAACTTCTACAAAAATAATTATAAGAAAAAAATCAAGTATATTAATAAAGCTGACTATCATCTTTCAATTAGCTCAGGGATAACTCAGCAGCTCATTGAGATGGGAATAGAAAAAAGCACTATTGCAACGATTTACAATCCCGTTGCGCGATGCGATATCCGTATCCCTACCCCTGAGAAGCATGCCCGGTTTGTGTATGTAGGCAGGGTTGTGGCAGATGGACAGAAAAATGTACGCAGTCTTTTCAACGGGTTGGCCAAACTAAAAGGGAAGTGGTCCTTAGATATTGTCGGCACCGGCCCGGATGTTGATACCTTAACGGCATTAGCTGAAACGTTGGGGATTAGTGGAAATATTCACTGGCATGGTTGGCAGAAATCACCATGGGAATATATTCAAAATACGCTAAAAAATATCACCTGCCTGCTGCTAACTTCTCATTTTGAAGGTTTCGTTATGGTTCTGGTTGAAGCCAGTGCTCACGGTGTTTATGCCATTAGCTCTGATTGCGAAACGGGGCCTGCAGACATTATCAAAGAAGGGATAAACGGTAATTTATACCCTACTGATGAACCGGAAAAATTTGTTTCCTTGCTACAAGGTATTGTTGATGGAAAAACGTTGCCTGCCGGCGAACAGATTCAGCAGGCGATTGAGGAATTCTACGAAGATAACTATATCATTAAGGTTAATAAGGCCTTTGCTATGGCAGGATTTACTCTGGCACCGTCATCAGCGTCTCAGGCCATTGATGACGCGACAACGTAAGTCAGGTTGTGATGCCAGGTCTGTCATTCCTGAAAGGTTATGTGGGTACACGTGATTTATGCTGCATTTTAGACAAGTCATGATGAGTCATCTCGTACAAACCAATAGCATTGGGTAATATGTGCTGAAATTTGCCCAGTCTGGAGAATTGCAATGCGTGGGAATTTTTATAAGCAGTTAACGAACGATCTGGAAACCGCACGCGCGGAGGGGTTGTTTAAAGAAGAGCGCATTATTACGTCTGCTCAGCAGGCTGATATCACCGTGGCTGACGGAAGCCATGTTATTAACTTTTGTGCGAACAACTACTTAGGGCTGGCTAACCACCCGGAACTGATTGCAGCGGCAAAAGCGGGTATGGATTCTCACGGATTTGGTATGGCCTCGGTGCGCTTTATTTGTGGCACTCAGGACACCCATAAGCAACTGGAGCAAAAACTGGCGGCATTCCTCGGTATGGAAGATGCCATTCTTTACTCTTCTTGCTTTGACGCCAACGGCGGCCTGTTCGAAACGCTGCTGGGCGCAGAAGATGCCATTATCTCTGATGCTCTGAACCACGCTTCTATCATTGATGGCGTTCGTCTGTGTAAAGCGAAGCGTTTCCGCTACGCCAACAACGATATGCAGGAACTGGAAGCGCGTCTGAAAGAAGCGCGTGAAGCAGGCGCCCGCCACGTATTGATCGCCACCGATGGTGTGTTCTCTATGGACGGCGTTATCGCTAACCTGAAAGGCGTATGCGATCTGGCAGACCAATATGATGCGCTGGTCATGGTTGATGATTCCCATGCCGTCGGTTTTGTCGGTGAAAATGGTCGTGGCTCCCATGAATACTGTGACGTGATGGGTCGTGTGGACATCATCACCGGCACGCTGGGCAAAGCACTCGGCGGCGCATCTGGTGGTTACACTGCGGCACGTAAAGAAGTTGTTGAGTGGCTGCGTCAACGTTCCCGTCCGTATTTGTTCTCTAACTCACTGGCTCCGGCAATTGTTGCTGCTTCCATTAAGGTGCTGGAGATGGTTGAGGCGGGTAGCGACCTGCGCGATCGTCTGTGGGCGAATGCGCGTCAATTCCGTGAGCAAATGTCCGCAGCAGGCTTCACGCTGGCAGGGGCCGATCACGCGATTATTCCGGTAATGCTGGGTGATGCGGTTGTTGCGCAGGCGTTTGCCCGCGAACTGCAAAAAGAGGGGATTTACGTTACCGGATTCTTCTATCCGGTGGTTCCAAAAGGCCAGGCGCGTATTCGTACCCAGATGTCTGCGGCACATACCCCTGAGCAGATTACGCGTGCAGTCGACGCGTTCACACGCATTGGTAAACAACTGGGCGTTATTGCCTGAGGATGTGAAATGAAAGCGTTATCCAAACTGAAAGCGGAAGAAGGCATTTGGATGACCGACGTTCCTGAACCGGAAGTCGGCCATAACGATTTGCTGATTAAAATCCGTAAAACAGCCATCTGCGGGACTGACGTTCACATTTATAACTGGGATGAATGGTCGCAAAAAACCATCCCGGTTCCAATGGTTGTAGGGCATGAATATGTCGGTGAAGTTGTTGGCATCGGCCAGGAAGTTAAAGGCTTCAAAATCGGCGATCGCGTTTCCGGTGAAGGCCACATTACCTGCGGACATTGCCGTAACTGTCGCGGTGGCCGTACTCACCTGTGCCGCAATACCACCGGTGTCGGCGTAAACCGTCCAGGCTGTTTTGCACAATATCTGGTGATCCCGGCGTTTAACGCCTTTAAAATCCCGGACAATATCTCCGATGATTTAGCTTCCATCTTCGATCCATTCGGTAACGCGGTACACACGGCGCTGTCGTTTGATTTGGTTGGCGAAGATGTGCTGGTTTCCGGTGCGGGTCCGATTGGCATTATGGCTGCAGCGGTAGCGAAGCACGTTGGTGCTCGCCACGTAGTGATTACAGATGTTAATGAGTACCGTCTGGAGCTGGCGCGTAAAATGGGCATTACCCGCGCAGTCAACGTCTCGAAAGAGAACCTGACCGACGTGATGGCCGAGCTGGGGATGACCGAAGGGTTCGATGTGGGTCTGGAAATGTCTGGGGCGCCGCCAGCGTTCCGCACCATGCTGGACACCATGAATCACGGTGGCCGTATTGCTATGCTGGGTATTCCGCCATCTGATATGTCCATCGACTGGACGAAAGTTATCTTTAAAGGACTGTTTATTAAAGGTATCTACGGTCGTGAGATGTTTGAGACATGGTACAAAATGGCTGCACTGATCCAGTCTGGTCTGGATTTGTCGCCGATCATCACCCATCGATTCTCCATCGATGAATTCCAGCAGGGTTTTGACGCGATGCGTTCAGGCCAGTCAGGGAAAGTGATCCTGAGCTGGGATTGAATGCGCAAGGTGCATTCAATGTTAATTACGGCCAGATATCGCTATCTGGCCGTATAAACCATAGATTTTATTTTCCGCGGATCTTTCTGGATAACGATCTTATATTTTCTTTAAGCAGGATGAGTTTATAAATTAACCCTCTGCCTTTAACGTTAATATTATATTTTCGTTGTAATGCCAGAATGTCATTTGCCTGGCAGACCTTCATATTTCCCTTACAGGACAGGTCAATAATCCTTAACTCACCCGTTGGTGTGCGAATGAAATTCCCTGGGTGAATGTCATTTGATGCCAGTCCGGCCTTGTGAAGACGCAGTACGCATTGCTTTACCTCGTCAGCATTCTGCTGGTTAATTTCCCTTAAAGGAACCCCTTCAATATATTCATGAATAGTATAAACATCATGGCACTGGCGAAAACGTGTTTTCTCAGCAGCATAGTAGAGATCGGCAGTACAGATGCGCATTTCCGGCGGGAGCCTGTCCAGCTTCCTGATCAGTCGGGAATAGAAAGGGCCGGAGGTAAAGTTCTGTAATTTTTTCTCAAATCGTGGATCAACTTCACGGTCGTTTTTGATGATAAATTTTTGTGAGTTGTACTCGACCAACTCCACGCTGCGCAATGCGTTACCACTGCTCAGCGGTTTGCCACTGATTTCTTTTTTGATGTATTTATTCATCAGTGACTTAAGGTCTTTTCTGGTCTCTTTGCAATAGACCGTAAAACCTTTTTCGTGTGTCTTACTGATGGCCATCTTTTCCCTCAATATCAGCCTATAGAGTACGTTAATTCATAGGGATAGAGTATACAGGTTGTGTACCTCAATATGTAGACGATCTGAGCTATCATCAACCTGCTGAACGCAGGTGTAGCAGGGCATCTTTCTCAAACCGGACGCTTTCGCTGCAGCGTTTCTGCCCATAAATACGTTCTAACCTTAATAATTCCTTAATGAAACTGTAGTAAAAGTCATCAGCGTAATGACAAACCTGGGTTAGTTAGCTGATGAGAAACTGCACAAATATGTTGAGTGTTATTATTCCGTTATATAACGTGGGTGATAGTTTTCGGGATTGCATGGAATCTTTGATCGCACAGACATGGACTGCGCTAGAGATCATCATTGTGAATGATGGTTCAACGGATAACTCTGTTGATATTGCACAACATTATGCGGATAACTATCCCCATGTACGGTTGTTGCATCAGGCTAACGCAGGGGCATCCGTAGCGCGTAACCGTGGCCTGGAAGCGGCCAAAGGGGATTATGTTGCATTTGTCGATGCCGATGACCTGGTTTATCCCAATATGTACGAAACCCTGATGACCATGGCAATTCAGGATGACCTGGATTTAGCTCAGTGTAATTCCGACTGGTGCATTCTTGAAACGGGGCACACCTGGCAATCAATACCGACGGATCGTCTTCGGTCTACGGGGGTGTTGACCGGCCCTGACTGGTTACGTATGGCGTTGGCTTCACGCCGCTGGACACATGTGGTCTGGATGGGAATTTATCGCCGGGATGTTATTGAGAAAAATAAAATAACATTTATTCCGGGGTTACATCATCAGGATATTGTCTGGACGACGGAGTTTATGTTTAACGCTGTACGAGTGCGATATACCGAGCAATCTTTATATAAATACTTCTTACATGATCAATCAATCAGCCGTCTTAAACGACAAGGTTTAAAAAATCTCAACTACCAGCGGCACTATATTAAAATTACGCGGTTATTGGATAGGTTGAATCGTGAATATGCCGATCGGATTACTATTTATCCGGAATTTCATCAGCAAGTTACCTATGAAGCATTGCGCGTATGCCATGCAGTCCGTAAAGAACAGGATGTGCATATTCGTCAGCGTATGATCGCAGAGATTTTTGTCTCTGGTATGTATAAGCGCATGATAACTAACGTCCGCAGTGCCAAAGTATTGTACCAGGCACTGCTATGGTCATTCCGTCTATGGAAATGGCGCGATAAAAAATCAACGCCTTCGCGTATTGCCCGAAAAGCGCTTAATCTACGTTAGCGTTCATGGTGCTGGGTGAAGATGTGTTCCCCCAGCCTTGCCACTGCAGTCTCATATACTGCACCAGCGTGCTTTGTGTGATGCTTTCTCCTAGCACGCTAAAGAATCGGCTGGCGTAAACCGGCTCTAACGGCTTCTTCGGCTTGCATAATTTCACCCCGCGGAAAGGATTACGCGGCGCATCTGGCGTACCGTTTCTCGGTGGAGTGAGATTAGGTCTGGAAGTATCTACCTGCGGCTCATTAAGCAGGCTGCTCGGACGAACCAGCGTAATATCGGCTGGCAGGCTATACAGCATCTGCTGCAACACTCGTACCGTAGAAGGGTGGGGGTGCCCGATGGCAATCGCTGACCCGTTACGGCGAGCAAGATCGACTGCACGATTAAACTGACGGCGAATATCGGCTTCGTTTTGTGTATCGTCGAGGAAGACTTTGCGTTTGATGACCTTCACTCCGGTTCCTGCCGCCGCGCGCATGGCCTGGCTGTTGCCGATGGTCATACTGTCGAGGAAGTAGAGGTCGTAGCGTTCCAGAGCTTGCATCACCTTCTGCATGCCGAACAGGCTGGACGTCATCGCACTCCCCATGTGATTATTCAGTCCCACTGCATACGGCACTTTGCTTACCGCGTCGCGAATAATCCGTTCAATTTCTTCGCTGCTCATCTCCGGGCGTAACGTGTCTTTTTCCAGCGGTTGCTTGCTCAGTGGGGCCATCGGCAGATGGATCAACACTTCATGTCCACTGTTATGCGCTTTAGTCGCCATTTCACGCGCATGTGGCGCGTTTGGCAGAACGGCAACAGAGACAGTGGAAGGCATTGCCAGCACCTGATTTTCTGTGTGCGGACGGTAGCCGAAATCATCAATAACGATAGCAAGTTTGCCGGCGAAAACAGGTGTTGCGAATGCCAGCAGGCTGGCGAGTGAGAGCAAAGTACGACGAAACTGAGGCAAAACTTATCTTCCCAACCACGGCTGTGGATTGACCGCCTGACCCTGGCGACGAATTTCGAAATAGAGCGCCGGCCTGCCCTGACCGCCGCTGCTACCCACAAGTGCAATAGGCTGCCCGGCGCGAACCTGCGTACCGACGCTGACCAGCGCGCTCTGGTTATAACCGTAGAGGCTCATATCGCCTTTACCGTGCTCAACGACGACCACCAGGCCATAGCCCTGCAGCCAGTCCGCCAGAATGACGCGACCATCGGCGATGGCTTTGACTTCGGTACCTTCGGATGCGCCAATAACCATCCCTTTCCAACGTAGCTCACCTTGCAGCTGTTCGCCATAGCGATGCAGCGTTGGACCACGAACGGGCCAGAACGCCTGACCGCGTGGTGAACCTAACCCGCCGGTACGAGACATCAGTGATTTCTCGCTTTCGGTTGGCTTATAGGTCGAGCCTTTGCGTGATGCTTCCTGTTGCTTATCGCGTACGGCCTGCGCCTCGCGGGCTTCACGTTCCGCGCGTGCTTTGGCTGCGGCTTCGGCGCGAGCAATGCTGTTGCGCAGGCGGGATTCGTTGGCGCGCATCTCGCCTAACTGCTGCTGACCTTGTTGAATCGACGACTCCAGACCCGCGAGCGTTTTCTGGCGTTCATTACGCGCCTGCTCCAGTTTCGCCTGCTGTGCACGCTGTTCGTACAACAGCGTCTGCTGTTCGCTTTGCTTATCTTCCAGCTCGGCTTTCTGCGAGTCGACCTCTTCGCGGGTTTGCTTCAGCTGTGCGATAGTCTCCTGGCGCGCCTGGTTCAGATAGCCGAAATAGGCCTGCAGGCGTTGCCCGCGCTGAGTCTCTTCACCGCTGAGGATGAGCTGAATACCAGTATGTTCACCCTGGCGAAACGCAGCATCCAATTGGGCTGCCAGACTGCGTTCTTGCGCTGCCCGCTGCTTTTCCAGCTTCGCGAGTGCGGCATTCATCTCAGCGATTTGCGCATTCAGCTGTGCCAGGGAGTTTTGCGTTTCGCGCAGCTGCCTTGCGGCAACGGCGATAGCCTGTTCCTGAGCTTTAAGCTGAGCAAGGAGGGTGGCGCGTTGTTGTTGCTGTTGGCGTACCGCGCGTTCTTTTGCCGCGATATCGGCCTGAATGGATTTGAGCTGATCGCGCTCGTCCGCATGGGCGGAAAAGGCGCACAACAATACGCCAGCGCTAAGCGCGCTGGCGTAGAACAAGGGCCTGACTGAAAACTTACGCAGTTTCACGGCCCGAGTGATGGTATTAATCGCCTTTCCCCTCATGGGGAGGGATTATTCCACGATGAACAGCGGCTTACCAGTCATCTCTTGCGGGATTTCCATACCCATCAGCGTCAGCATGGTCGGGGCGATATCAGAAAGTTTGCCACCTTCAACTGCTTTGACGTTTTTACCACCGACATAAATCAGTGGAACCGGCAGGTTGGTGTGCGCGGTATGCGCCTGACCGGTGGACGGATCGCGCATTTGCTCTGCGTTACCGTGGTCTGCGGTGATCAGCAACTGGCCGCCAACGGACTCAACCGCTTTAGTCACCTGCTCAACGCAGTGATCCAGCGCTTCAACCGCTTTAACCGCTGCTTCCATCACCCCAGTGTGACCAACCATGTCGCCGTTCGGGTAGTTACAAATGATGGTGTCGTATTTACCGCTCTCAATCGCCGCAACCAGTTTTTCGGTCAGCTCTGCGGAGCTCATTTCCGGCTGCAGATCGTAGGTGGCGACTTTTGGCGAGTTGATCAGAATACGGTCTTCGCCTTTGAACGGCTCTTCTACGCCGCCGTTAAAGAAGAAGGTTACGTGCGCGTATTTTTCGGTTTCGGAAATACGCAACTGCGTTTTGTCATTCTTCGCCATCCACTCGCCAAGGGTGTTGGCCAGAGACGCAGGTGGGTAAGCCACCGCAGTTTTGATGTCTGCCGCGTATTCGGTCAGCATCACAAAGTTGAGGTTAACGACTTTCTTACGGGCGAAGCCGTCGAAGTCAGCGTTAACAAACGCACGGGTAATTTCACGCGCACGGTCAGCACGGAAGTTCATGAAAATCAGCGTATCGCCATCTTCCATAGCGGCATCTGCCTGACCTTCGGCACGGATCACGGTCGCTTTGACGAATTCGTCGTTTTCATCGCGGGCATAAGCAGCCTGCAGGCCTTCAACCGCCGTAGCGAACTGGAACTCGCCCTTCGCCAGCGTCATCAGATCGTAAGCCTGTTCCACGCGATCCCAACGGTTGTCGCGGTCCATAGCGTAGTAACGACCGATAATGGACGCTACGCGGCCTTTGCCCAGCGCGGCAAATTTCTCTTCGAATTTCTGCAGTGAATGTTCAGCGCTGCGCGGCGGGGTATCACGACCATCAAGGAAAGCGTGCAGATAGATTTTCTCAGCACCGCGTTCAGCTGCCATTTCTACCATCGCCATGATGTGATCTTCGTGGCTGTGTACGCCACCGGCAGACAGCAGACCCATGATGTGTACCGCTTTGCCGCTATTTTTTGCCTGATCAACTGCGGCGGTCAGCACCGGGTTAGCGAAGAAAGTACGTTCTTTAATTTCCACATCCAGACGGGTCAGATCCTGATACACGATACGGCCCGCGCCCAGGTTGACGTGACCCACTTCGGAGTTGCCCATCTGGCGATCGGGCAGGCCAACTTCCAGGCCAGACGCATCAATCAGGGTATGCGGACGTTTTGCCCACAGCGCATCCATTACCGGGGTTTTAGCACTAAAAATGGCGTTATCCTGGCTGTCTTCGCGATAGCCGTAGCCATCCAGAATCACCAGTACCATAGGTTTTTTAGAAACCGACATTGCGACAACCTCACACTCAAGAGATAAAAAATAATTGCGTAATTTTACTACAGCTGAATCGATAAAGTAGCCCCCGAAGATCAAATAATGGGGGATCGCGTGCCAGGGGGAACACCGATTTACATTTTTTTTTCCGTAGCGCCCCGCAAAAATGCAATCCAATGCACGCTCTGGCTGTATTTGCGCCAACGCGCAGGTATACTCCTTTCCTGGTTTTTTTAATCACTGAGTCGGGAGTTGTTACCCCCCATGCAAGAAATTATGCAATTTGTTAGTCGCCACCCTGTCTTGAGTATCGCCTGGATTGCGTTACTGGCGGCTGTATTATTTACCACGTTTAAGAGCCTGACCTCAAAAGTGAAGGTGATTACTCGCGGCGAAGCTACACGTCTCATCAATAAAGAAGACGCCGTTGTTGTGGATTTACGCCAGCGCGACGACTTCCGCAAAGGCCATATCGCAGGCTCCACTAACCTGCTGCCGAGCGAAATCAAAGCCAACAATTTTGGCGAGCTGGAAAAACACAAAAACAAACCCGTGATTGTGGTTGATGGTTCAGGCATGCAGTGCCAGGATTCAGCAACTGCGCTGATTAAAGCCGGTTTTGAGCAGGTATCTGTACTGAAAGACGGCGTAGCGGGCTGGAGTGGCGAGAATCTGCCACTGGTTCGCGGCAAGTAATTTACCCGTCTTCTTTCGTACTGCTGGGTAAAAGAACACTGGAGATAAGTCATGGCCAATATTGAGATCTATACCAAAGCAACCTGCCCGTTTTGCCATCGCGCAAAGGCGCTGTTGAACAGTAAGGGTGTGAGTTTCCAGGAACTTCCGATTGACGGCGATGCCGTGAAGCGTGAAGAGATGATCAAGCGCAGTGGCCGTACAACGGTTCCGCAGATTTTTATTGATGCACAGCACATTGGTGGTTGTGACGACTTGTATGCGTTGGATGCGCGTGGTGGACTGGATCCCCTGCTGCGTTAAGGCGTACGGATAGTATTTAAAGGACAACACTAAAGGGTTTTCTCAACATGTCAGAACAAAATAACACTGAAATGGCTTTCCAGATCCAACGTATTTATACCAAGGATGTGTCTTTCGAAGCGCCAAATGCACCGCATGTTTTCCAGAAAGATTGGCAGCCAGAGGTTAAACTGGATCTAGATACCGCATCTACCCAACTGGCAGATGATGTGTATGAAGTAGTGCTGCGTGTCACCGTAACGGCTTCTTTGGGTGAAGAAACTGCGTTTCTGTGCGAAGTTCAGCAGGGCGGTATTTTCTCCATCAGTGGTATTGAAGGGACTCAGATGGCGCATTGCCTTGGCGCATACTGCCCGAACATTCTGTTCCCGTATGCCCGCGAATGCATCACCAGCCTGGTTTCACGCGGTACATTCCCGCAACTGAACCTTGCGCCGGTCAACTTTGATGCGCTGTTCATGAACTATTTACAGCAGCAGGCTGGCGAAGGTACTGAAGAACATCAGGATGCCTGATGAACCAAAGTAATGCTTCAATGACTGTGATTGGTGCCGGCTCGTACGGCACCGCTCTTGCTATCACCCTGGCAAGAAACGGCCACCAGGTTGTCCTGTGGGGCCATGATCCGAAACATATCGCGACCCTTGAGCACGATCGCTGCAACGTCGCGTTCCTCCCTGATGTGCCTTTTCCCGAAACGCTGCGCCTGGAAAGTGATTTAGCCACTGCGCTGGCCGCCAGTCGTAATATTCTGGTGGTGGTGCCGAGCCATGTCTTTGGCGAAGTGCTGCGTAATATCAAACCGCTGATGCGTCCTGACGCGCGGCTGGTCTGGGCGACAAAAGGTCTGGAAGCGGAAACAGGGCGTCTGCTGCAGGACGTCGCGCGCGAAGCGCTGGGTGATTCTATCCCGCTGGCAGTCATCTCCGGTCCGACGTTCGCCAAAGAGCTGGCGGCGGGCATGCCGACGGCGATTTCTCTGGCCTCGACGGACGACGCCTTTGCTGACGATCTCCAGCAGTTGCTGCACTGCGGCAAAAGCTTCCGCGTCTACAGCAACCCGGATTTCATTGGCGTGCAGCTTGGCGGCGCGGTGAAAAACGTGATTGCGATTGGCGCAGGGATGTCTGACGGCATCGGATTTGGTGCAAACGCACGAACGGCATTGATCACCCGTGGGCTTACCGAAATGTCTCGCCTTGGCGCGGCGCTGGGTGCCGATCCTGCCACCTTTATGGGGATGGCGGGTTTAGGCGATCTGGTGCTGACCTGTACCGACAACCAGTCGCGTAACCGTCGTTTTGGCATGATGCTCGGCCAGGGTATGGACGTGCAGGGCGCGCAGGACAAGATTGGTCAGGTGGTTGAAGGCTACCGCAATACGAAAGAAGTTCGTGAATTGGCGCACCGTTTTGGTGTCGAGATGCCAATAACCGAGGAAATTTATCAAGTATTGTATTGCGGAAAAAATGCGCGCGAGGCAGCATTGACGTTATTAGGTCGTGCGCGCAAGGACGAGCGAAGCAGCCACTAGCCGTAAGGAACCGTTTCAATCTAACGACCCGACCCGCGAAGAACGGGTCGGTCGTTTTGCTACCTTCTGGAGTACGCAATGCCGTGTGAAGAACTGGATATCGTCTGGAAAAACATTAAAGCGGAAGCCCGGGCACTGGCGGAATGTGAGCCAATGCTGGCCAGTTTTTACCACGCAACGCTGCTCAAGCATGAAAATCTCGGCAGTGCGCTAAGCTATATGCTGGCGAATAAACTCGCTTCTCCAATCATGCCTGCCATTGCGATTCGCGAAGTCGTGGAAGAGGCCTACGCGGCCGATCCTGAAATGATTGCCTCGGCGGCTTGCGATATCCAGGCGGTACGTACGCGTGACCCGGCAGTCGATAAATATTCCACCCCACTTCTGTACCTGAAAGGCTTCCATGCGCTGCAGGCCTACCGCATCGGCCACTGGCTATGGCATCAGGGGCGTCAGGCATTGGCGATCTTCCTGCAAAATCAGGTCTCTGTTACCTTCCAGGTGGACATCCACCCGGCGGCAAAAATTGGTCGCGGTATTATGCTCGATCACGCCACCGGTATTGTGGTGGGCGAAACGGCGGTCATTGAAAACGACGTCTCTATTTTGCAATCCGTCACGCTTGGCGGAACCGGTAAAGCAGGCGGCGACCGTCATCCGAAAATTCGTGAAGGCGTGATGATTGGCGCTGGCGCGAAAATCCTCGGCAACATTGAAGTCGGGCGTGGCGCGAAGATTGGCGCAGGTTCCGTCGTTTTACAGCCGGTACCCCCGCATACAACCGCCGCAGGCGTTCCGGCGCGCATCGTCGGCAAGCCTGACAGCGATAAGCCATCTATGGATATGGATCAGCATTTCAACGGGATTCATCATACTTTCGAATACGGCGATGGCATCTGATTTCGAGCTATCTTATTTGTCATCTTGAACCCGGGCTGTGCTCGCCATCCTCACGTACTGCGTGTATGCACAGGTCGGCAAGCGCGGTCCGTGTCCAACCTGACTGCGCCGATAACGCTCGAAAATAAACGGCAAATTCTGCCGTAGGTCGGATAAGGCGTCAGCCGCCATCCGACATAAATCAACTGCGTAATACCGCGCCAGGATAACCTAACTGGCGCCAGGCCTCATACACCACTACTGACACCGCGTTAGACAGATTCATGCTGCGGCTGTCCGGCATCATCGGAATACGAATTTTTTGTTCGGCTGGCAGCGCGTCGAGGATGCTGGGTGGCAGACCGCGAGTTTCCGGGCCAAACATCAGATAATCCCCATCCTGATAGCTTACCGCGCTATGCGCTGGCGTACCTTTGGTAGTCAGGGCAAACAAACGTTGCGGGTTTTCTGCGGCCGCAAAGGCGGCGTAATCAGGGTGGCGCAGCACGGCGGTAAATTCATGGTAATCCAGCCCCGCGCGACGCAGGCGCTTGTCGTCCCAGGTAAAGCCCATTGGCTCAATAATATGCAGACGAAAGCCGGTGTTGGCGCAAAGACGGATAATATTGCCGGTATTTGGCGGGATTTCTGGTTCGAACAAAACGATGTTAAGCATACTGCCCCCTTGATAACGGGGGGCAGAATAGCAGAAAGAGCGGGTACTATGCGACGGTCAGCGCGTGCGGTTTATAGCGTTGCAGTTTGTAAATCGTTGCGGCAGCCGCAACCAGCGCCGGAAGGCTGAGGAACATTAATATACTGTCTGCCTGCCATTGCAGGGAAAGCAGCTGGGCGCTCATCATCGTTCCGGCTACGCCACCGAAGCGGCCCACGCCCTGCATCCAGGCAATGCCCGTTGCGCGGCAGTGGGTTGGATAAAACGTTGCGGCCAGCGTCTGCAGCCCGGACTGCGCACCGTTCATGGTAATCCCCATCAGGAAGATTAGTGCGCCGAACAGGATGATATGGTTATGTTCAAACCCGAGAGCGAGGGCAAACAGCATCGTCAGAATAAAGCCGAGTGACACCACTTTATGCGCTTCCCAACGGTCCATTAACCAACCGGCCAGCAGGATCCCTGCGGTACCGCCGAAGGTAAACAGTGATGTCAGCCAGGCGGATTCAGCCAGCGGATAGCCCATTCCCAGCATCAGCGTTGGCATCCAGCTCAACAGCACGTAATAGATAACCAATCCCATAAAGTAGGTCATCCACAGCATCAGCGTGCCCGGCAGCCAGGGCATACTGAATAGCTGTGCCACGCTGCCTTTTTTGACCGTGACACGGTCTTCATCCAGATAAAACTGGGTAACCTGCTCCAGACTTCCCGACATAAAGCGTTGAGCAATGCGTTTAACCTGTGCAACTCCTTTACCGCGGTGAACCAGATACTTCACCGACTCCGGCAGGAACAGCACCAACAATACGGTGAGGGCCAGCGGGGCGATCGCTCCGGCAAGCAGTACACTGTGCCAGCCGTAATTGGGAATAAGCCAGGAGGAGATTACGCCGCCGCCCGCAGCGCCTAACGGAAATCCGCAGTACATGGTGTTAATCGCCATTGAACGACAGCGTTTAGGGGCAAATTCTGAGACCAGGGTGATGGCATTGGGCATTGCCGCGCCAAGACCCAGCCCGGTGAGAAAGCGCCAAAACGTGAGCATATTCAGCGTCTGGGCATAGGCAGTTCCCAGACTGGCGAGACCAAAAAACAGACAGGAAAAGACCAGAACACGCTTACGGCCCATACGATCGGAAATCGGTCCCGCCAGTAGAGCACCAAATGACAGGCCCAATAGCGCGGCGCTTAACACCGGTCCGAGATCCTGTTTCTTGATGCCCCAGTCGGCAGAGAGCGTGGGGGCAATATAGCCCATTGCCGCGGTATCGAAGCCGTCAATGGCTAACACCAGAAAGCCCAGGACGATAATGACCCAGTGGAAGCGCGAAAAAGGACTGTCATCTATCGCCTGCTGGATATTCACTTTGCCGGAATAAGCCATGTCACCCTCGCCCGTTATGATCGAAGTTATACGTGTGAATTGTTGTTGTATTAGCTTGTATATACATTTGGCAGGTGGATAAAAAGTTGTCAAATATATTGGTTGTAAGTGTTAACCAATCGTTATTTTTCGAATAAAAAATGGTCGGGCTGGAAACAGGCCGACCATTGAGAAAAAGGGGGGTTACGGGGGATTGTTACGCTGCGCTACCCTGGGCCAGGGGAGCCAATGCAGCAGGCAGGCTCTTGCCCAGTTCCTGTACCAGCGAATCGCGGCTGATTTCGCTAATGGTTTTTGCACCGGTCAGGGTCATTGCCACCTTCATCTCTTTCTCGATCAGGTTCAGCAGATTCGCCACACCAGCCTGTCCGTGTGTTGCCAGCGCGTACAGATAAGCACGGCCCAGCAGCACGCTATCGGCACCCAGCGCAATCATGCGTACCACGTCCAGGCCGTTACGGATCCCGCTGTCGGCCAGAATAGTGATATCGCCCTTCACCGCATCGGCAATGGCGGGCAGTGCGCGGGCGGAAGACAGCACGCCATCTAACTGGCGCCCACCGTGGTTAGAAACAACAATGCCATCTGCGCCAAAGCGTACGGCGTCGCGGGCATCTTCTGGATCGAGGATCCCTTTGATCACCATCGGACCCTCCCAGAATTCGCGGATCCACTCGAGGTCTTTCCAGGAGATGGACGGATCGAAGTTATTCGCCAGCCAACCGATGTAATCCTCAAGGCCGGTGGGTTTGCCAAGATACGTCGAAATATTGCCTAAATCATGCGGCCGACCGTTCAGGCCAACGTCCCATGCCCATTGTGGATGGGTGACTGCCTGCCAGTAGCGACGCAGTGCGGCATTTGGGCCGCTCATACCGGAATGCGCGTCACGGTAACGTGCGCCGGGCGTGGGCATATCGACGGTAAAGACCAGCGTGGAGCAGCCCGCCGCTTTGGCTCGCTCCAGGGCGTTACGCATAAAGCCGCGATCGCGCAGGACATACAGCTGGAACCACATTGGACGCTTGATGGTCGGGGCGACTTCTTCAATTGGGCAGACGGATACCGTCGAAAGCGTAAACGGAATGCCTTTAGCATCAGCGGCGGCGGCGGCCTGAACTTCGCCCCGGCGTGCATACATGCCGCATAAACCGACAGGCGCGAGGGCCACCGGCATCGACAGTTTTTCGTTAAACAGGGTGGTTTCCAGACTGAGATCTGACATGTTCTTCAGCACGCGCTGGCGGAGTGCCACCTCTGATAAATCTTCCACGTTACGGCGCAGGGTATGCTCCGCGTACGCGCCACCGTCAATGTAGTGGAACAGGAAAGGGGGCAGAATGCGCTGGGCTGCGGCGCGATAATCGCTGGCTGCTGAAATAATCATGTGTTGTTCTCCCTGCTAATTTCATTATGGTCACCGGGCAGACGAGTGATACGCGCCTGGCGGGCCTGGTCTTCATCAAAGCGTTTAATGGTGGTATGGACAAAACTGAGGTGCGCCATCATCGCCTTACGCGCGCCATCGGCATCCCCGGCGACAATCGCGTCCAGCACAGCAAGGTGTTGTTCTGTGAGCTGTGAAAATACCGGTGGCACCAGGTACATACGCTGGCGACTCTGTTTTACCGAAGACTGCAATACGTCGAAGAAACCGCGCATGGTCTGTAACAGCACCACGTTGTGCGAGGCTTCAGCGATGGCAAGGTGAAAGCGAACGTCTGCTTGTGAAGCGAGATCCGGATCTTCACTTTGTGTGGCCTCGAAACAGAGCCTGATTTTCTCTTTGTCGGCGGCTGTGGCGCGCATGGCGGCGTGCCAGGCGGTGCTGGCCTCAATGGCGTGGCGGGCTTCGAGAATATCGAAGCTGTAATCAGGGTCGTCCGCCATCAGGCTTTTCAGCGGCTGAACGATGTTTTGTTCGGACCACGCTTCATGCTGCCAGCGGATAAACGTCCCACCACCACGACGGCTAATCAGCACGCCTTCACTTACCAGCTTTGCCAGCGCCTCGCGCAGCGAATTGCGCGACACACCGAGCTGTACGGCCAGCTGGCGCTCGGCGGGCAACTTCATGCCCGCTTCCAGCTGTTGTTCTTCAATCAGCGCCCGCACACGAGATGCGACCTCGTCTGACAGGCGTCTGGGCATCACAATCATGGAATCATCCAGGTTAAGACATAGGCCTGCAGCGTGGTAATCACACCCACCATGCAGGTGAAAATCAGGCTGTGTTTGACGGTGAAGCGGAACAGATCAGACTCTTTGCCAACCAGTCCCACTGCCGCACAGGCGATGGCGATAGACTGCGGAGAGATCATCTTGCCGGTTACGCCGCCGGTGGTATTTGCAGCCACCATCAATACGTCAGAAACACCGATTTGCTGCGCTGCCGTTGCCTGTAGCGCTGCGAACAAGGCGTTTGACGAGGTATCAGAGCCCGTCAGGAATACCCCCAGCCAGCCGAGGAACGGCGAGAAGAAAGTGAACGCGCTGCCGGTGTGCGCCAGGGCCAATGCCAGGGTGGATGAAAGCCCGGAGTAGTTAGAGATAAACGCAAATGCCAGCACCATCCCGATGGAGTAGATAGGCAGCGCCAGATCTTTCAGCGTACTGCCAAAGGTCTGCAGAGCGGCGGAGGGTTTCATCTTCAGCCAGACGATAGACAGCAGCGCGGCAAACAGGATGGCGGTGCCGGTTGCCGAGAACCAGTCGAACTTGTACACCGCCGCGTAGGCTGTGGCTTCGTGTACCACCGGCGGCATGCGGGCTACCAGCTTATCGAGGAACGGAACCGGAATGTTGACGACCCAGTGGTACATCGCCCCGCCAGGGGCAAACAGCGCTTTAAACGGCGGGATGCTCCACAGTGTGACGGTGGCGGTCAGGAACAGGAACGGCGACCAGGCGCGGATGATTTGCCCGGCGGTGTAGCGGGTGCGCGACAGGTCCATATCGACCTGTGAAGCCCCCATATCGCCAAAACGGAAGATGCGTACCGGCTGCCAGCGCTTCAGGAACAGCGTCAGACACACCAGAGAAACCAGAGAAGAGATGATGTCCGGCAGTTCCGGCCCGATAAAGTTAGAGCTGAGGTACTGCGCGATAGCAAACGAGCCGCCCGCGACCATCACCGCAGGCCAGGTCTCTTTCACGCCGCGCCAGCCGTCCATAATCGCCATGATCCAGAACAGTACGATAATCGTCAGGAACGGTAGTTGGCGGCCAACCATCTGACCAATCTCAAAGCTGTCCAGCCCGGTGACCTGACCGGCAACCAGAATCGGGATGCCCATTGCCCCAAAAGCGACTGGCGCGGTGTTTACGATCAGGCACAAACCTGCTGCATACAGTGGGTTAAAGCCAAGGCCAACCAGCAGCGCGGCGGTTATCGCCACCGGCGCACCGAAGCCCGCGGCCCCTTCGAGGAATGCCCCAAAGGAGAAACCGACAATCAGCATTTGCAGACGCTGGTCAGGGGTAATTGAGAGAATGGATGAGCGGATGATGTCGAACTGCCCGGTTTTAACCGAGATTTTATAGACAAACACCGCTGCAATGATGATCCAGGCTATCGGCCACAGACCATAGAAGAAACCGTACACCACGGAGGCCAGCGCGTGATCGACCGGCATTTTGTAAAACAGCAGGGCGACCGACAAAGCGATCACCACCGTCCATGACGCCGCAACGTAGCCTTTCAGCTTGAGCTTAATCAGGGCGAAGAAAAAGAACAGGATGGGGAGCGATGCGATCAGACTGGAAAGCCAGATGTTACCGGCCGGGTCGTAGTTTTGTTGCCAGAGATTCATTGCAGGTCTCCTGGGGGCCGCTGACATAATGCAATGAGTCTGTGCTCATCTCTTCGTCACACTATGTGTAAAAGTGGCCCTGCCAATATTGTTGTGTAGGGGTAATGACAATGAATGGTTAATCAAATGTTATTTATTGGCAACGGTATTGTACGCACATTTTAATGAAATGTGAGGTATTGGTAGGATCTTACTGAAATTGGTAGGGCCAATTGCGAGGGGAAGCGAAGGACCGGGCAAGCGAGTGTTGCCCGGTGACAGATTAGAACTCGCTTTTCGCGAAGCCCGTCATCTCTTTCAGGCCCATTTCACGGCCAAGCTCGGTCATCGGGTGAACGACGATCAGGCCGCGCACGCTCTTCTTCAGCTTGCCCATGTCGGCCTGTTCTTTTTTGGTGATGGCACGATGGAACGGGAGTTTGCTGAGCTTTTGCGCTTCTTTGCTCAGCTTCTGGCCGTGTACTTCACGCAGTCGTGCGATCTCAGTTTCCAGAGTTTCTTTCTCTTGCTCCAGCTCGGCATATTTGTCGGCGGCTTCAACCAGGGACAGGTCAGCCTGCTGGTGGCGGATAGCGTCAAGACGATCGCTCAGGCGTTTAATTTCGTTTTTTTCGACTTCTTTCATAGGATAGCTTCTGATAAAAATAGGATGAATATCCTATAGTATGCGCGCAGAGCGGGATTATTCACAACTAATCGAAGATAAATAATCAAATGCCGCAAGTATTATTAAGCTAATGGTAATGCTACTTTTTTGATTAATAAGGAACTTTAAGCGATAAGATTGGCCATGGCGCTTTTTATTGGCGGGTTTATAGCGAAGCACGTTTTCCTCAATATAATCGCCCAACCGATCCTAAACTTAAATGAGCAACCGCACAGGCTGAGCGCGGTTAATACATGGAGGAGGGAAGATTATGGCGAAAATAGGTGAGAACGTTTCGGTTCTGATTGATAAGACGGTCGATTTTATGGCTTCCAGCCAGGCTTTTCGCGAATATCTGAATAAAACACCGCCGCGCGACGTAGTCCCTTCTGAAATACCACAGGAGAACGCGCAGCTGTATCTGCAACGTCTGGCGTACTATCGGCAACTGTATCGACCGCAGCAGGAAGAGAAGTAAGCCTGCAGGGTCTTATTTTTGAAAGGCTTTTTTTAAGCTGATTTTAGAAATCAGCTCGGTCAGGGAAAGTACCATCGTGGAGCGTACCATTTGCTGGTAGCGCTGGATTTGCATGGCGTGCAGACCTGAGTCTGAGGTATCAAACTGCGGTGGCGGCGGGAGTGCTGCTACGCAGTGAAGTTCGCCAAACGGACCAAGAATCTCATCGTCGGTGAACGCGTATTCATTGCCGTCATGGTTTAACTCTTCCCGCAGCGCCATCAGTAGTTCCGCATCTTCATACTCCGGGCGGCTGAGTACGCCCAGACCGTAGATGAGCTTGAGACGAACGGAAAGATCGCCCAGCGGACCGTCGCCGTCGAGCAACGGTTCTACGGCATATTTTACTGCATAGTCATCTTTGCGAAATACCTGAAGCACAAGGATATTCACCGCCTCGGTGAGCAGTTCTACGGCGGTGATGAGGAAGCTGCGTACGGTTTTGCCAGCATTCAGACGCTCAAGCACACGATTTTCAAAGGCCTGCGTTTGTTCCATTATTGCCTGCATATCTGACAATCTGTCATTTGGGCGCAGGCAGACCTGCGCCACATTCTCAATCATTTGGTCGCGTTATATGCGTTAACCGCCTCCGCCACCACATCACTATTGGCATCCAGACCGGAAACCTGCGCCAGCGCGGCCTGCGGACCTTTTTCGTCAATCAGCGCGGCCAGTTCCTGTGCCTGCGGATCTTCTTCGCTGCGATAGTGCATTGCTGCCGCAATACCGATAACCAGATTCGTGTGCGGCAGGCCGTACTCCAGCGTGCCCAGCAGCGGTTTAATCAGACGGTCGCCCGCGCTCAGTTTACGCAGTGGCTGACGGCCAACGCGCTCAACGTCATCTTTCAGATACGGGTTTTCAAAGCGACCGAGGATTTTCTGAATATATGCTGCATGTTTTGCCGCATCAAAGCCATAGCGTTTGATCAGTACCGCGCCGCTCTCTTCCATCGCACCTTTTACCACTGCGCGGATTTTCTCGTCGAGAATCGCGTCACGGATGGTCTGATGACCGGTCAATTTTCCGAGGTACGCGGTTATAGCATGCCCGGTGTTCAGCGTGAAGAGTTTACGTTCGACAAATGCCATCAGGTTATCAGTTAATTCCATTCCCGGGATGTTTGGCAGTTCGCCTTTGAATTGCGTCTTGTCGACAATCCACTCGCTGAAGGTTTCGACGGTGACTTCCAGCGGATCGTTGGTCGCAGAAGCGGAAGGGGGAACGATGCGGTCTACGGCGGAATCGACAAAACCAACGTGTTCTTCAACCCAGGCTTTGTCTTCATCTGCCAGCGCGTTCATGACGTGGCCTTTCAGCTGGGTCGTGCCGCGCACCATGTTCTCACAGGCGATGATATTCAGCGGAGTCGCGATGCCCTGCGCCTTGCGTTTAACCAGCCCTTTAGCGATGGCAGGTGCGATGCGCTCAAGCACGACCGGACCAACGGCGGTGGTGACTAAATCTACGTGGGCAATCAGTTCAACGACATCATCGCCGATGCTGCTCACCGCGTTGACGCCGGAAACGGTATCAACCTGCTCGTTTTCACCGACCACATGAACCTGATAGCTATGACGGGCATTCAGGGCATCGAGCACGACCTGATTTACATCCGCGAACGTCAGTTGTATCCCCGCGTCCGCCAGCAGTTTGCCGATAAAGCCACGACCGATATTACCTGCGCCAAAATGTAATGCTTTCATAGTATTAACCTTCATTAATGTTTTTACCCAAGAGGGCTGGGGTGAGGCTTTTCCCTCAACCTAACCCTCTCCACAAGGGAGAGGATATCGCCTTCATATTTCGAACTGCAGATGCGTTGGCTCTCCTCGCTCACCCCAGTCACGTACTTATGTACGCTCCTGGGGATTCACTGCGTTGCCGCCTTCCTGCAGCTCAAACTATTTTGGAGATACTTAACCGTTAAGCTTTTTTACCCGCCAGCAGCGCCAGAACTTCATCCACGCTGGTGGTATGGGCCAGACGTTCGATCACGGATTCGTCATCCAGCGCGTTGGTCAGGCTGGTAATCACCTGGATGTGCTCGTTGTTACGTGCAGCGATGCCAATGACCAGACGGGCGATATCGTCTTCTTCTTCGCCGAAGCGTACGCCTTCCGGGTACTGGCAGAACACCACACCGGTTTTCAGCACGCGGTCTTTGGCTTCAACCGTACCGTGCGGTACAGCGATGGACTCGCCGAGGTAAGTCGGGGTCAGTTTTTCGCGGTCCAGCATCGCCTCGACGTACTCTGGCTCAACATAGCCGCCTTTCACCAGTTGCTCACCGGCAAAGCGAATCGCTTCTTCTTTGTTGGTGGCTTTACGGCCCAGGAAGATATTCTCCGCACCCAGTTTGAACAGGTGGGTATCACCCTCTTCAAAGCTGTCTTTCAGGTGGTCGCGGACTTTCTCTTCGTTCACGTTGTGGCGCTGTGCAGCGACCAGACGTTCGGTCAGATTGGAGTACAGACCGCTGTCGAGGAAGTTGGTCAGCGAAATGTGCTGTGCCTGCGGAACCTGGCGCATAGCGCGTTCGGTCAGGTCACGGTGGGTAATGACCAGATCCACATCCGGCGGCAGATTGTTAATCGCGCTGTTGGTGACGGAAATCTGCGACAGACCGGCATCCTGCACTTTCTTACGCAGTACGCCCGCACCCATGGCACTGGAACCCATGCCGGCGTCGCAGGCGACGATGATTTTACGCACATGGCTCAGGTCGTTGGTCACGTCGCCCGCTGCCAGCGGAGATGCGCCTTTGGATTCCGCTTTCATGTCGTTCATACGACGGGTTGCGGCTTCAATGTCATCTTCTTCTTTCACTTTGCTGGTTTTCAGCAGAATCGCCGAGACCACAAAGGAGACCGCCATTGCCGCACAAATTGCCGCGATGTTGGCGAAGTAAGCGCCCTTCGGCGTCATTGCCAGTACGGCCAGGATAGAACCCGGAGAGGCCGGAGACACCAGACCACCGTTCAGGATAGTCAGCGTAAATACGCCAGTCATACCGCCGAGGATAACGGCCAGGATCAGACGCGGGTTCATCAGCACGTACGGGAAGTAAATTTCGTGGATACCACCCAGGAAGTGGATGATAGCCGCGCCGCCTGCAGACTGCTTAGCGCTGCCGCGACCGAAGAACATGTATGCCAGCAGAACGCCCATACCCGGACCCGGGTTAGCTTCAATCAGGAAGAAGATGGATTTACCCATCTCATGGGACTGCTGAATGCCCAGCGGTGAGAAAATACCGTGGTTGATGGCGTTGTTGAGGAACAGGATTTTCGCCGGTTCAACGAAGATAGACGCCAGCGGCAGCATGTCATGGACAACCATGAAGTTAACGCCTGCCGCCAGGATTTTGGACAGTGCTTCAACCAATGGGCCAATGCCAAGGAATGCCAGAATGGCGAGGATCATCCCGATGATGCCAGCGGAGAAGTTATTCACCAGCATCTCAAAACCGGACTTGATCTTACCGTCTACCCAGCCGTCGAAATGCTTGATAGCCCAGCCGCCCAGCGGACCTGCGATCATCGCACCGAGGAACATCGGCATATCAGCACCGACGATCACGCCCATGGTGGTAATCGCGCCCACTACGCCGCCGCGTTCGCCGCCAACCAGCTTACCACCGGTATAACCGATCAACAGCGGCAGCAGATAGGTGATCATCGGGCCGACCAGCTTCGCCAGCGTTTCGTTCGGCAACCACCCTGTCGGAATGAATAATGCGGTGATAATACCCCACGCGATAAACGCGCCGATATTTGGCATCACCATGTTGCTGAGGAATCGACCAAAGCTTTGCACCTTGATCTTAATATCGGATGACATAAAAACACCCCTTCTTATGTTTGCTATCGCGCAGGCTGAAAGCCCGAGGTTTGTTAATGTAGCGGCAGGAGGTAGCCGGACCCTGTAGATACTGCGAAATCTGGCACTGAATCGTTCAACTGTCCAGTCGATGACTTTTAATGTGATCAATGTCACGTAAATATAGGGTTTACGGCATTACTTAATGTGATTTCGATCACAAAACACCGGTATAAAAAAACATCATTACGCGGAAATAGGCTGGAAAAGGCACTTAAATGTGAAGTTGTTCACGTTTTTGCTTTGGCTGTTTGTTGGGTATTTGTGATCTACTTCGCAATAAATATTTGCCAGGATTTCTCCTGATGTGATCTGACGCGGATTCTGTTTCATCTCCCATTTCTTGCTGCTACCCCGCGAGTCGTTCACCTGCAAATTTATACCCTGGTGGTATGGCGGAAATGACTAACTGCAATTATGTTCAAATTACCAGCCATGACTCCTTTCGGCTGCCTGCAATTGAAAGCTCTGATTAGCGTGAATACGAGGCGGGTATGTTTCTAAACTATTTCGCGTTAGGTGTGCTGATCTTCGTTTTTCTGGTTCTGTTTTACGGAATCATCGCCATCCATGATATTCCCTATAACATGGCTAAGAAGCGCAACCATCCCCATGCCGATGCCATCCATACGGCAGGTTGGGTGAGCTTATTTACGCTGCACGTTATCTGGCCGTTCCTGTGGATCTGGGCCACGCTCTATCAGCCAGAACGAGGCTGGGGGATGCAGTCACACATTACGCCGACCGGAAAGGAACAAGACCCTGAAATTGCCGCGCTGGCAGCGCGCATTACCCAGTTAGAAAAAAGGCTGGCTGGGGAGAAAAAAGACGATAACTCCACCTTTCCGGAGATTTGATCATGGATTTGTTGATTGTCCTGACTTACGTGGCATTTGCCTGGGCCATCTTTAAAATATTCCGTATTCCGGTAAACCAATGGACGCTTGCCACAGCCGCATTAGGTGGGGTGTTTATTGTGGCGGGACTCATCTTATTAATGAACTATAACCACCCGTATACCTTTACGGCGCAAAAGGCGGTTATTTCAATACCTGTTACCCCGCAGGTCACTGGAATTGTGAGTGAAGTGACAGATAAAAATAATCAACTGATTAAAAAAGGCGAGGTGTTATTTAAACTCGATCCCGTGCGTTATCAGGCGCGAGTGGACCGACTGCAAGCCGATCTGGTGACCGCCACGCACAATATCGACAATCTGAAAGCCCAACTTTCTGAAGCCGTCGCCAATACCACCCGCGTTTCCGCTGAACGCGACCGCCTGTATAAAGATTATCAACGCTATTTGAAGGGCAGCCAGGCGAAGGTTAATCCCTTCTCTGAAAGCGATATCGACAACGCCCGGCAGAACTATCTGGCCCAGGACGCGCTGGTAAAAGGCTCCGTCGCCGAACAGACGCAGATTCAGACTCAGTTAGACAGTATGGTCAACGGGGAGCAATCTCAGGTTGCGTCCCTGCGCGCTCAGCTCGCTGAAGCCAAATACAATCTTGAGCAGACTATCGTCCGAGCCCCCAGCAACGGCTATGTTACGCAGGTGCTTATTCGGCCCGGAACCTACGCCGCCGCGCTGCCTCTGCGCCCGGTGATGGTGTTTATTCCGGAACAAAAACGGCAAATCGTGGCGCAATTCCGCCAGAACTCGTTGCTGCGTCTTAAACCGGGTGATGAAGCGGAAGTGGTCTTCAACGCGCTGCCAGGCCAGGTATTCCCCGGCAAGCTCACCAGCATTCTGCCGGTTGTACCGGGCGGTTCTTATCAGGCCCAGGGAGCATTGCAGTCTCTGACGGTGGTGCCGGGTACCGATGGCGTGCTGGCCACGATTGAACTGGCTCCCAATGCAGATGTGGATGCACTACCGGACGGTATCTATGCCCAGGTGGCGGTCTATTCCGACCATTTCGCCCACGTTTCGGTGATGCGTAAAGTGCTGCTGCGCATGACCAGCTGGATGCATTATCTTTATTTGGATCATTGAGACCAGCATCACCTGCCATTTGTCGTGGCCTGAGCCATACTAAGCGGTGTCCAGATATTCGTTGGACATCGCTTTTTTGTTGGCAAAAAGGACACGGCATGAAACTCATTGGCAGCTATACCAGCCCTTTTGTGCGTAAAATTTCTATTCTGTTGCTGGAAAAGGGCATCACCTTCGAATTCGTTAATGAACTCCCCTATAACGCGGATAGCGGCGTGGCGCGATACAATCCATTGGGAAAAGTGCCCGCGCTGGTCACCGATAAGGGAGAGTACTGGTTTGATTCTCCGATCATTGCTGAATATATAGAGTTGTTGGATATTGCACCCGCAATGCTGCCGCGTGAGCCGCTGGCGGCACTCAAAGTTCGTCAACTGGAAGCGCTGGCCGACGGTATTATGGATGCGGGATTAGTCTCGGTGCGCGAACAGGCTCGCCCCGCTGCGCAGCAGTCAGAAACTGAATTGCTACGCCAGCGCGAAAAAATTACCCGCAGCCTGGATGTGCTGGAAGGTTATCTGGCGGACGGTACGCTGAAAACGGATACGGTTAATCTGGCAACGATTGCGATTGCCTGTGCCGTGGGCTATCTCAATTTCCGTCGGGTTGCGCCTGGCTGGTGTGTGGACCGTCCACGTCTGGTCAAACTGGTGGAAACACTCTTTCAACGCGAAAGTTTTGCCCGTACGGAACCGCCAAAGGCTTGATGCAGATAATACCCGCCTGAGCAAAGTCACGGTACAATCCTTCCTATATCGATATCCCTCTCCACGGTGGAGAGGGCCACCAACAGCCAGGCCCTTTCATGACAACCGACATGCGTTCACTCTACAGCCAGCTTCCTGCTATCGATCGTTTACTGCGCGATAGCGCTTTCCAGGTCTTACGTGAGTCCCACGGTCATACCCGCGTGGTGGATCTGCTGCGTCATATGCTCGATGAAGCCAGAGAGGCGATTCGCGACACGCAGGCGCTTCCAGCATGGGGGGAAGACTGGGCGCAAGAGGCCAGCTCCCGGCTGGAACGAGAATCGCAAAGCGCGCTGCGCCCGGTGATTAATCTGACGGGGACTGTGCTGCATACCAATCTTGGGCGTGCATCACAAGCTGAGGAGGCGATTGCTGCGGTGGTGCAGGCGATGCGTACGCCGGTGACGCTGGAATACAGCCTGGATGATGCCGGACGTGGACATCGGGATCGGGCGCTGGCGGATCTACTCTGCCGCCTGACCGGCGCGGAAGATGCCTGTATTGTCAATAATAATGCCGCTGCGGCTCTGCTGATGCTGGCCGCCACGGCCAACGGCAAAGAGGTGGTCGTTTCGCGCGGCGAGCTGGTAGAAATTGGCGGCGCGTTTCGTATTCCCGACGTGATGTGCCAGGCCGGATGTATCCTGCGCGAGGTTGGCACCACCAACCGGACCCATGCGAAAGATTACCGTCAGGCGGTGAATGAAAACACCGGTCTGCTGATGAAAGTCCATACCAGTAATTACAGCATTGAAGGCTTTACCAGCTCGGTTGATGAAGCTGAGCTGGCCGCCATTGGTCAGGAACTGGATGTGCCGGTAGTGGCGGATCTGGGTAGCGGCTCGCTGGTCGATCTCAGTCAGTATGGTTTGCCGCAGGAACCGATGCCGCAGCAGCTCATTGCCGCAGGTGTGAGCCTGGTGAGTTTCTCTGGTGACAAACTGTTGGGCGGGCCGCAGGCCGGGATTATCGTCGGTAAAAAAGAGATGATCGCCCGCTTACAGAGCCATCCGCTGAAACGCGCGTTACGGGCTGATAAAATGACGCTGGCAGCGCTGGAAGCAACGCTGCGGCTCTATCTGCACCCGGAAGCGCTGGCGGAGAAGTTGCCGACGTTACGCCAGCTCACCCGCACGAAAGAGGCTGTCCACGCGCAGGCGCTACGATTACAAGCACAATTGACAGAACATTATGGTGCCGAGTTTGCGTTGACTGTCATGCCTTGCCTGTCGCAGATTGGCAGCGGCTCGCTACCAGTTGATAGGCTGCCGAGCGCGGCATTAACCTTTACCCCCCATGACGGGCGTGGAAGCCGCCTCGAAGCGCTGGCCGCCCGCTGGCGTTTGCTGCCCGTGCCGGTCATTGGGCGAATTTATGATGGCCGCTTGTGGCTGGATCTGCGCTGCCTTGAAGACGAGACCCGGTTTATGGAGATGATGCTGAAATGATTATTGCAACCGCCGGACACGTTGACCACGGAAAAACAACGTTATTACAGGCGATTACCGGCGTGAATGCCGACCGGCTGCCGGAAGAAAAAAAGCGCGGCATGACTATCGACCTCGGCTATGCCTACTGGCCGCAGCCGGACGGGCGGGTACTGGGATTTATCGATGTCCCTGGTCACGAAAAGTTTCTGTCCAACATGCTGGCGGGTGTCGGTGGTATCGACCACGCGCTGCTGGTGGTGGCGTGTGATGACGGCGTGATGGCGCAAACGCGTGAACACTTGCAAATCCTGCAACTGACGGGCAACCCACAGCTTACCGTGGCGCTCACAAAAGCCGATCGCGTCGATGAAGCACGCATTGACGAAGTACGTGCCGAGGTGCAAACCACGCTGGGTAACTATGGTTTTGCCGATGCGATACTGTTCGTAACTGCCGCCGGTGAAGGCCGTGGTATCGAAGCGCTGCGTGACCACTTGCTGCAGTTGACGCCGCGTGAACTGGCTCGCGATCACACCTTCCGCCTGGCGATTGACCGCGCTTTCACGGTAAAAGGCGCAGGTCTGGTCGTAACGGGAACGGCGCTCAGCGGAGAAGTGAACGTCGGGGATGCGTTGTGGCTTACGGGCGTCAACAAACCGATGCGCGTACGTAGCCTGCATGCGCAAAATCAGCCGACCGAATACGCTCACGCCGGACAGCGAATTGCGCTGAACATTGCCGGTGATGCGCAAAAAGAAGAGATTAACCGTGGTGACTGGCTGCTTGCAGATGCACCGCCAGAGGCCTTCTCACGCGTCATTGTCTCTTTAGAACACTCGGCTCCGCTGATGCAGTGGCAGCCGCTGCATATCCACCACGCGGCCAGCCACGTGACCGGACGTATCTCACTGCTCGAAGGGACGCTGGCGGAACTGGTGTTTGATACGCCGCTGTGGCTGGCTGATAACGACAGGCTGGTGCTGCGTGATATTTCTGCCCGTACGACGCTGGCAGGCGCACGTGTCGTGACGCTGAATCCACCGCGTCGTGGGAAGCGTAAGCCGGAGTATTTACAGTGGCTGTCGGCGCTGGAAAATGCGCAGAATGACGGCGAAGCGCTGGCATTGCATCTGACTCGCGGGGCGGTGAATATTCCCGATTTCGCATGGGCACGCCAGCTCAATGGCGACGGCATGCGTCCGTTGATTGAGCAACATGGATTTATTCGCGCCGGGTATAGTCTGTTGAATGCGCCCGTTGCTGCACGCTGGCAGCGTAAGATTCTGGATACGCTGGCGACCTACCATGAACAGCACCGTGATGAGCCGGGACCTGGACGTGAACGCCTGCGTCGTATGGCCCTGCCGATGGAAGATGAAGCGCTGGTCCTGCTGCTGATTGAAAAGATGCGCGATAGCGGCGCTATTGATAGCCATCATGGCTGGCTACATTTGCCGGATCATAAGGCCGGTTTTAGCGATGAGCAGCGGGCTATCTGGCAAAAAGTAGAACCTCTGTTTGGTGATGAGCCGTGGTGGGTGCGGGATCTGGCGAAAACCACGGCTACGGACGAGCAGGCGATGCGTCTGGCGCTACGGCAGGCGGCGCAGCAGGGCATTATTACGGCGATCGTCAAAGATCGTTATTACCGTAACGATCGGATTGTGGCCTTTGCCAATCTGATCCGCGAACTGGATCAGGAGAGAGGATCGACCTGCGCTGCCGATTTCCGCGACAGGCTTAACGTCGGGCGTAAATTGGCTATTCAGATTCTGGAATATTTTGACCGTATTGGTTTTACGCGTCGTCGGGGAAATGATCATTTATTACGCGATGCATTACTGTTTCCCGAAAAGTAATGAAACAATTAATTCAAAAATTAAATGAATTAATACAAAATAGATATTGATTGAAATAAGCACATTAGATTATGAACCTAATGTGCTTTTTAATTTTCAATGTTATTAAAATAACAACCACGATCATATTTTGTTGGGATTATCACTCGTATGCTTCCTGCCTCTTTTGAGTAATTAAGGATCGTACAATGGCTGCTTCAACATTTTTTATTCCTTCCGTGAATGTAATTGGCGCTGGTTCATTAAAAGATGCAATGAATACAATGGCGGAATATGGTTTTCGTCGTACGTTAATTGTCACGGATGCCATGCTGGCGAAATTAGGTATGGCGAGTGAAATTCAAAAAGCGCTGCAGGAACGTGATATTTTCAGCGTAATTTATGATGGTACGCATCCTAATCCGACAACCAGCAACGTTGCCGCAGGTCTGCAAATGCTGAAAGAAAATGCCTGTGATAGCGTAATTTCCCTCGGTGGCGGTTCCCCACACGATTGTGCGAAGGGGATTGCGCTGGTGGCGGCTAACGGCGGCGATATTAGTGATTACGAAGGCGTCGACCGTTCTGCAAAACCGCAGTTGCCGATGATTGCCATTAACACGACGGCGGGAACGGCATCTGAAATGACCCGTTTTTGCATCATTACCGACGAAGTACGCCACATCAAAATGGCGATTGTCGATAAGCACGTTACACCGCTGCTGTCCGTCAATGATTCTTCGCTGATGGTCGGTATGCCGAAGTCCCTGACAGCGGCAACCGGTATGGATGCGCTGACTCACGCGATTGAAGCGTATGTCTCCATTGCGGCAACGCCGATCACCGATGCATGTGCGCTTAAAGCCGTGACGATGATTGCCGAGAACCTGACGATCGCCGTGGAAGATGGCGCCAATGCTCAGGCACGTGAAGCGATGGCTTACGCACAGTTCCTCGCAGGTATGGCATTCAACAACGCCTCTCTGGGTTACGTTCACGCAATGGCGCATCAGTTGGGTGGTTTCTACGACCTGCCGCACGGTGTCTGCAATGCGGTACTGCTGCCGCACGTTCAGGTCTTCAATAGCAAGGTGGCCGCAGCTCGTCTGCGCGATTGTGCTGCGGCAATGGGCGTCGACGTGGCTGGATTGAACGATGCGCAAGGAGCCGAAGCCTGTATCGCGGCAATCCGCGAACTGGCGCAGAAAGTGAATATTCCGGCAGGTTTGCGTGAGCTGAACGTTAAGGAAGAAGATTTTGCTGTTCTGGCGACCAACGCTCTGAAAGATGCCTGTGGTTTTACTAACCCGATCCAGGCGACACATGAAGAAATCATGGCGATTTATCGTGCTGCCATGTAATTCGTGATACCTGTCGTAAAGCAGTAAAAGGCTGGCGAATAATTCGCCAGCCCCGTCTACCCTTGTAGTACCCCTACAGCAAGGAGACGGTCATGACCAACAACCCCCCTTCAACGCGTATTTATCCCGGCGAGTATGGTTACCCTCTGAAGTTAAAGGCCCGATACGATAACTTTATCGGCGGCGACTGGGTTGCACCAGTGGACGGTGAGTATTACCAGAACCTGACGCCAGTTACCGGGCAATTACTGTGCGAAGTGGCCTCTTCCGGCAAAAAGGATATCGATCTGGCACTGGATGCCGCGCACAAAGTAAAAGACAAGTGGGCGCAGACATCCGTGCAGGACAGGGCGGCGATTCTGTTCAAAATTGCCGATCGTATGGAGCAAAATCTGGAGCTGCTGGCGACGGCAGAAACCTGGGATAACGGTAAACCCATCCGCGAAACCAGCGCGGCAGATGTGCCGCTGGCAATTGACCATTTCCGCTATTTTGCCTCCTGTATTCGTGCGCAGGAAGGGGGAATCAGCGAGGTTGATAGCGAAACCGTGGCTTATCACTTCCATGAACCTCTTGGTGTGGTAGGGCAAATTATCCCGTGGAACTTCCCGCTGCTGATGGCCAGCTGGAAGATGGCACCCGCGCTGGCGGCGGGTAACTGCGTGGTGCTGAAACCCGCGCGCCTGACGCCGCTGTCCGTGCTGTTGCTGATGGAAGTCATCGGCGATCTGCTCCCGCCTGGCGTGGTGAACGTGGTAAACGGCGCGGGTGGGGAAATTGGTGAGTATCTGGCGACGTCAAAACGTATTGCGAAAGTGGCGTTTACCGGCTCAACGGAAGTTGGGCAGCAGATCATGCAGTACGCCACGCAGAACATTATTCCTGTCACGCTGGAACTGGGCGGCAAGTCACCCAATATCTTCTTCGCGGACGTGATGGATGAAGAAGATGCGTTCTTTGACAAAGCGCTGGAAGGTTTTGCATTGTTTGCCTTCAACCAGGGCGAAGTGTGTACCTGTCCGAGTCGTGCGCTGGTTCAGGAATCCATTTATGAACGTTTTATGGAAAGGGCCATTCGCCGCGTGGAGAGTATTCGTAGCGGTAATCCGTTAGACAGCGTGACGCAGATGGGCGCGCAGGTGTCGCATGGTCAACTGGAAACTATTCTGAATTACATCGACATTGGTAAGAAAGAAGGTGCAGATGTTCTTACCGGCGGGCGGCGCAAGCACCTGGATGGTGAGTTAAAAGAGGGTTATTACCTCGAACCAACCATTCTGTTTGGTAAGAACAACATGCGGGTTTTCCAGGAGGAGATCTTTGGCCCGGTACTGGCGGTCACTACCTTTAAAACCATGGATGAGGCGCTGGAAATCGCCAATGACACGCAATATGGGCTAGGCGCCGGCGTCTGGAGTCGTAACGGTAATCTGGCATACAAGATGGGACGCGGTATTCAGGCTGGCCGTGTCTGGACCAACTGTTACCACGCTTACCCGGCACATGCGGCGTTCGGCGGCTATAAACAGTCGGGCATCGGGCGCGAGACACACAAAATGATGCTCGAGCATTATCAGCAAACCAAGTGCCTGCTGGTGAGCTACTCGGATAAACCACTGGGACTGTTTTAATTTCTCGTCACTTATTGCCCGGTTTTGCGCCGGGCATATCTTTATTCTGCAGTTATATAAAAACCCATATGTCGTTATATAAACAAGATAATTGCACTCCATGTACATATTCATCTACTATCCTCCAATCTATTTTTAAATCCAAATAGAATTCTTATTTGTTATTTCAATCTCTGAGGCAAATATGTTCCTTAATTATTTTGCATTAGGAGTGCTTATTTTTGTATTCCTGGTCATTTTTTATGGGGTTATTATTCTGCATGATATTCCCTATCTGATTGCAAAAAAACGTAATCATCCTCATGCCGACGCAATACATGTTGCGGGTTGGGTGAGTTTGTTTACCTTACATGTTATTTGGCCCTTTTTATGGATCTGGGCAACGCTTTATCGCCCGGAGCGCGGATGGGGCATGCAGAGCGCGGATTCTTCCCTGATCCAGCTGCAGGCAAGGGTTGCCGATCTGGAAAAAAAATTGGGTGAGGTGAAGACCTCTGCGGCGGAGTAATATCGATGGATTTGCTGATTGTTCTGACCTATGTAGCGTGTGCATGGTCAATATTTAAGATTTTTAAAATTCCTGTCAACAAATGGACAGTACCTACCGCAGCATTGGGCGGTATATTTATTGTGTGCGGACTGATATTACTGATGAATTATAATCATCCGTATACCTTTAAGGCGCAAAAGGCGGTAATTTCTATTCCCGTAGTGCCGCAGGTAACGGGTGTCGTGACGGAAGTGACAGATAAGAAGAATACACTGATCAAAAAAGGCGAGGTGCTATTCAAACTTAATCCGGGGCGTTATCAGGCGCGGGTCGATCGTCTGAAAGCCGATATTGTCACCGCACAGCATAAAGAGCAGGCTCTTGCTGCGCAACTGGATGAAATGCAAGCCAACACGCAACGGGCAAAGGCTACCCGTGACAAGCTGGCGAAAGATTATCAGCGCTATGCGCAGGGAAGCCAGGCGAAGGTGAATCCTTTTTCTGAACGCGATATCGACGCGGCGCGGCAAAACTATCTGGCGCAGGAAGCATCGGTGAAGTCCTCCATTGCGGAACAACAGCAAATCCAGAGTCAGTTAGACAGCCTGGTGCTGGGGGAAAATTCACAAATTGCCAGCCTGAAAGCACAGTTAGCAGAAGCGGAGTTCAATCTGGACCAGACCGTGGTTCGCGCGCCCAGCGATGGCTATGTGACGCAGGTGCTGATGCGTCCGGGAACCTATGCCGCCGCACTGCCTATGCGCCCGGTGATGGTGTTTATCCCGGATCAAAAACGGCAAATTATCGCCCAGTTCCGTCAAAACTCGCTGCTGCGACTGGAGCCAGGCGATGAAGCGGAAGTGGTGTTTAACGCCCTGCCGGGTAAAGTATTTAGCGGTAAACTGGCTGCTATCAGTCCGGCCGTACCGGGTGGTACATACCAGTCGAACGGGGCGCTGCAATCCTTAAACTCTACGCCCGGTTCTGAAGGGGTGATCGCCACGATTGAGCTGAATGATAATGCGGAGGTTAGCGCGTTACCTGACGGGATTTACGCGCAGGTCGCCGTATATTCTGACCACTTCGAACATGTGTCAGTCATGCGCAAAGTCTTGTTGCGAATGACCAGTTGGGTGCATTACCTGTATCTCGATCATTAAACCCAGGCTGTTTTGCTTGCTCAGTCTACTGCTCCAGCGACTGAGTAAGCTGCCGGCGAATCTCAGCCAACATCTCATCAAGAATATACTGCACCCGCCAGGGCTGATACTCACGCTTGCGGAAAATCGCTACCAGATCCAGCCACCATTCATGTTGTTCAGAAAAACACGGGACCAGCAACCCGACCTGAACATCCTTTTGCACGCTCGTATTCGGCGCAAAAACAATGCCCAGATGGTTTCGAGCCAGCGCCAGTGCAGACTGTGTGTTGTCGCAGACGTAATTTCCCGTCACGCGGTAGTCGTGCATCTCTTTGCCACCGGTGGAGGTAAATCGCCAAATATTGGCATCGTCGATCATCATGGAATCAATCAGAATACAAGAGTGCTGTTCAAGATCTTCAGGGCCGCTTATAGGATGAGTGCTAATATATTCCGGGCTGGCAAAGGCCGTTACTGCATATTTAGTAATAAAACTGGCGACCAATGATTCGTCTTTGGGATGCGCATAGGTGATTAAAACATCACAATCATCAGGAAAGTCGACGCCTTCATAAAATGCTTTCCGTTCAAGATTACATGTTTTCAGTGAGAGGCTAATGTCGCCGATATTCTGAATCTTTGCGATAACATGTTGCGACAGGTAAGCAATAATCCCGGTTGGCGCATATACCGTTACCCGGCCGCGTTTTTCGTGCTTATAATCAGCAATGAAATTATTCAACTGATCGTTTCGGTCTAACATGTCATTGATGTAAGGGAGCAGCGCAGTACCAAACGGCGTGAGGGTCAACTGTCGGGTGGTGCGGTCAAACACCTTTAATCCAACCTTTGATTCAAAATCAGCAAGATACTTACTGACGTTGGCTTGCGCAATGCCGAGGATGGTCGCTGCGTGGCTGATGTTTTCACTGGCAGCGATTACCGAAATAATCTTCAGTTCCCGGTGTTTAAGTTGTAATTTATTCATCGCCAAGCCCGATATATATAATTTTTTATATATTACTATATAAATATGGATGTTGCACCGATGAAATTGTAAGCATTATTATGCACGCGCTTTGTAGCTTATTTTAAAATGGAATGTTGGCATGTTAATTAAAAGCAATATTGTGGCACTATTTGCCTTTTCTTTTATGGCGAGTGCGACAGCCGCAGAATTTTCTATTGGCGGTGGCGCTGTATATAATGAATCTCCTTATCGTGGATATAATGATAATGTTCACGCAGTACCGCTTGTCAGTTATGAAAGTGAATCATTTTATTTTAGGCAAACAACGTTAGGTTATATTCTTTCAAAAAACGAAAGCAATGAATTTAGCATTACTGCCTCATATATGCCGCTTGAGTTTGATCCAGGTGATAACGACGACCAGGCGATGAAAAAGCTGGACAAGCGTGACGCTACCGCGATGGCGGGTGCAGCATGGTATCACCATGAAAAATGGGGCAGCGTGAAAGTCTCCGCGGCGGCAGATGTGCTGGATAACAGCAACGGTTGGGTAGGAGAAGCGTCTCTGTTCCGCCAAATGCCGATGGGCAAGCTGACGCTGACCCCGGCTGTTGGCGTGCTCTACTATGACGAAAACTTTAACCAATATTATTACGGCATCTCTGGCAATGAATCCCGCCGTAGCGGGTTATCAAGTTATTCCCCAGGCGATAGCTGGACACCGTATGTTGGCTTGTCCGCTAAATATGCATTGACCAGCAACCTGACGCTGTTGGCCAGCGCTAACTATAGCGTGTTGCCGGATGATATTAAAAATAGCCCGATGGTCGATCGCGACGACAGCTTCACTTTCCTGTCAGGGGTGAGCTGGCGCTTCTGATTCTCACCCGTTTGTCCTCATGGAGGAGGGCAATTTTTTCAGTGTTGCAGGCCGGATAAGACGTGAAGCGTCGCCATCCGGCACGTTTTCACTTACCGCTCATTTACCCAGATACGCATTTCGCCTTCACCACGGTTCGCCCAGCTAAACCACGGAATAAACGTCAGGGTATGCGCCTGACGCGAAGCCGGTGAAACATCATAGTGCCACAAGGATTGCTGCGTCGCGTCGGCGCGACTTTGCTTCACACCTTCAGCCTGAATTAACATCTTATGGCTGAACAGCCCCTTACCCTCGAATACTCTGAACTCACTCTCTTTTGGTAGCCACAAGTTATGCAACTCCTCGCCGTTGTCGGCCTGCTCCAGGCAATACACCAGCGGCCCACGTTGAATAGCGACCTTCCCTGCCACATGGCGCACCAGTGGATTTCCGTACACCCGGCGCACCGGCATCGGCAGGGTCAGACTGAGCGTATCGCCTTCCTGCCAGGTCCGGCTGATGTGCAAGTAGCCTTTGCGAATATCCTGCTCAACCGGCTGACCATTCAGCAAAACCTGTGGCGCGGAGCACCAGTCTGGCAGGCGCAGAGCGAGGGTGTGATACACCGACTGCGGTGATTCGATGGCGATTTTTACCTGTTCATGCCATGGGTAATCCCCGCTAATACGTAGCTTAAGCGAGCCATTTGCAACAGGGACCTCCATGCTATTGCCCACGTACATATTGATATACAGCGCGTCCTGACGTGGCGTATAGATGTAGTGGCCAATTGAGGTTAACACGCGGGCGATATTCGGCGGGCAACAGGCGCAGCCGAACCAGCGCTGACGAACGGGCTTCACGTGGTCATAAATATGGTTAAATTTTAATGATTTAGGGTGCACTTCCAGCGGGTTAACGTAGAAGAAATGCTTGCCGTCGAGTGCCATACCGCCAAGTACCGTATTGTACAGGGCGCGCTCCATCACGTCGGCATACTGACTGTCGGCCTCCATTTCCAGCATTCTGCGGGCGAACATCATCAGGCCGATTGAGGCGCAGCTTTCCGCATACACGGAGTCGTTGGGCAGATCGTAATCGCTGCTAAATGCCTCCCCACTGCTTTGCGAGCCGATCCCGCCGGTAATATACAACTGGCGCTGGGCCATGTTTTTCCACAGACGCAGGCAATCCTGACGCTTGCCTTCGTCCTGGCTTAAGCGTGCCAGATGCGCCACGCCGGTCATCAAGTAGACAAAGCGTACCGCATGACCGATAGCCGTTTGCTGTTCTGAAATAGGCTGATGTGCCTGGCTGTAGGGCTTGTCCTTCACCATCCACGCCGGGCCGTAGGTGTGCCAGTAAGAGGTTTTTCCGCGTTTTTCGTACTCTTCGTCGTAGAAATGAGGCTGTGCGCCGCGCTGCTCAACAAAGTAATTTACCAGCGCCATATAGCGAGGTTGCTGGGTCACTTCGTACAAGCGCATCAGCGCCAGCTCGATTTCCGGGTGTCCGGGGTAGCCGCGCAGTTGATTCTCCCCGAGTCCAAACACGCTGTCGATGTGATCCGCCAGGCGACACACCACCTCTAACAAACGGCGTTTTCCCGTCGCCTGGAAGAACGCGACGCCCGCTTCAATTAAATGACCGGCGCAGTAAAGTTCATGACATTCGGCGAGGTTGGTCCAGCGTTCATTCGGGGCTTTCACCGTGAAGTAAGTATTGAGATAGCCATCTTCACACTGCGCAGCCGCCACCAGTTCAATGACGTCATCGGCCGTTTTTTCAAGTTCCGCATCGGGTTTCTGGCACAGGGACCAGGCAACGGCCTCCAGCCACTTTGCTACGTCGCTATCCTGAAAAACCATGCCGTAAAACTCGCCATCCTGCAGGCCCGCGGCGATACGGAAATTTTCTATTGCATGGCTGGGTTCCGCCTCTGCAATGCGGTCATTGAGCGCATCCCATTGATAGGGGATCACCACGTCACGCACCAACTGCTGATATTGTCCGAGGAACGGATCGCTGACGGTGAGCTTATGCAGGTCGACTTCCAGTACGTTCATTTCGTGCTCCTTAAGGCTGTACATGACGCTGACGCAGATCGGTGGAAATACGCGACATCATCGGGTTATTGAGTTTGCAGATGCGGACAGATAGCGCCAGCAGCAGGTGGAACAGCGCGGGCAGCAGCGTTTCCATCGCAGTAATCCCTTGCAGCGAACTGGCGGTTTGATTACCAGCGCCTGGCTGATAGGCGACAAAAATAAACAGCAGGCTGATGATCCCCGCACTTGAGGCCCAGGCCAGCTTGATGAAAAACAGGTTAAAGGCGAAATTCATGCCGGAGGAACGCACGCCGGTTTTCCACTCGCCGTAATCGTCGGCGAAGGCCATCAGCGAGAAGTGCAACGGCAGCGTGAAGCCTAAAATAATGCCATTACCGAGGATCACCGCCAGCCACAGCGTCTGATAAGCTGGGCCGGTTGGCAGGAACCACATCATTACCGCCAGCGCGGCCAGTACCAGGTTGGTGTAGTAATAGAGTTTGACGGTATCGATGCGACGGGTCAGAGGGCTGACGATCACTGAACCAATGATGGACGCGAAGGTCACCATGGTGAAAAACAGCGACGTATAGGCGGTGCTACCTTCCAGCACGTAGGTAATAAAATACATGTACCCGCCGCCACGAATATTGAAGACGTTGATCAACAGGAAAGACATTACCAGCATCAACAATAGCTGATCGTTTTTGCGCAGCCCGCCAATGTGCTCACGCAGGGTAAATTTTCCCATCATTGCCAGTGGCACACGCTCGCGTACCCAGAAGAAGCAGCACAGGAACATCACCACCGCGATGGTGCACAGGATGCCCACGCCAAACTGATAACCCTGTGCGGCATTGCCCTGACCCAGAATATCCACCATCCACGGCAGACCAACGGAAACCAGGAATCCCGCCACGCCGCACAGCACAAAGCGCCAGGACTGACAGGCGATCACCTCGTTATGGCGGGTCGTCATCGTATTGATCAGCGCACAGTACGGCACGTTGATGGCGGTATAGCCGACGGAGAGCAGCAGATAGGTACCGAACGCCCAGGCGATTTTTATGCCCATGCTGGCGTCCGGGACGGTAAAAGTGAGTACGCCAATGATGCCAATGGGAACCGCGACCCACAGTTGCCACGGGCGAAAGCGCCCCCAACGGCTTTGCGTACGGTCGGCCAGCACGCCCATGATGGGGTCGGAAATGGCGTCAAATACACGCAAAGCAATAAATAATGTGCCGACCAGCGCAGGCGTTAACCCGAAGACATCGGTGTAGAAAAATGTCAGAAAGTTCATGATCAGGCAGGTAATTACCGTCCCGCCCGCATCGCCTAGCCCATAACCAATTTTTTCACGCAGGGATAATTTGTCGTCTTGGGCACGCTGTGCCAAATCAGATGTTGTAATCGGAGCCGAAGTCATAAATAACTCCCGGAGATGATGTTCAGAAAGTGTCCCGCTACATTGCGGGTTTTTTAGTGGTAATTTGCAAAGTACGTTATTTATTCTGCACGAAATGTTTAGCGCAACAAGGGAAGGGAAAAGTATAAAAAGATGACAATTCCGACTTTATAATGAAAATGTGATTTCGATCCGGTGAAAAGTAATTTTATGATTAATAATCAATGATAAAGGTATTTTTAATAATACGAAAAGTGGGAATTTGAATATATATGCTCGAATTGTCCATGTCTCTTCCGATTAAAGTGCAAAATGGTGGGTTATTTATTTCCCGAGGCGTGGGTAGCCATCCGGCGCGGCAATTGCACTCCTGGGAGATTATCTTTGTTGAAAAAGGGACATTAACGATTCGCGAAGACCATACGGTTTTTTGCGTGAATGCTGGGGAAAGTTTGCTGCTGTGGCCGCAGCGCTTGCATATTGGCGTTGGGCAATTTCCGGCTGATTTGAAATTTTACTGGCTGCATTTTGAGGTGACGGCAGAAAGCGACGCATCAATAACGGAACCGTTACTTGCTATCCCTCAACATACCCGGGTGAGCGAGTCACAATATATTATTTCGCTGTTTCGCCAGTTCTTACGCGAGCAGGAAAATATACATCGCAGTATCGCGCTGGAACTGATCCTGCTGCTGATTTTGCAGCAAATCTCTGCGGCTGCCAGCGAGCAACCCGCCGACAGCCCCGGGAATGCGCTGGCATGGAAGGCCCAACAAATTATACATACTCAGTTTCACCTGCCGATTTCCGCCTCAACGTTGGCGAAAGAACTGCATTGCAATGCGGACTATCTGGGGCGCGTTTTCCGTGGCGCTTTCCGGCTGACGCTAACCGAAGCGTTGCACCGTCAGCGGGTAAGGGCGGCAGAAAAACTGTTAATCAGCGATTCGCTGTCGCTAACCGAGGTGGCAATGAAATGTGGTTTTAATGACGTGGGTTATTTTCGCAAAATATTCCACAAGCACACCAGCCTGACGCCCGCGGCGTGGAAACGGCGCTATTGCAAAGAACATATCAATAGCGCCTGACCCGTTATTGCCCGTAATAGGCATTCGCTCCGTGTTTACGCAGATAATGTTTATCCAGCAGCTCAGACTGCATATCCGGCAACTGCGGGGCTAACTGGCGAGAGAACAACCCCATGTAGGCGCACTCTTCAAGCACCACGGCGTTATGCACCGCGTCTGCCGCGTCTTTACCCCAGGCGAATGGTCCGTGGGAGTGCACCAATACCGCCGGAACCTGCAGCGGATTGAGATCGCGCTGCTCGAAGGTCTGAACGATCACCTCTCCGGTTTGATATTCATATTCGCCGTTGATCTCTTCAGCGGTCATCAGACGCGTACACGGAATAGAACCATAGAAATAATCGGCATGCGTGGTGCCCCATGCCGGGAGATCCAAACCCGCCTGCGACCAGATCGTCGCGTGGCGAGAATGGGTATGGACGATCCCGCCGATCTGGGGATAACGACGATACAGCGCCAGATGTGTTGGCGTGTCGGACGACGGTTTTTTACTGCCTTCCACCACGTTGCCGCTGGCAATATCCACCACCACCATATCGTCGGCGGTCATCACCTCATATTCCACGCCGGATGGCTTAATCACCATCAGTTTACGCGTTTCATCGACCGCGCTGACGTTGCCCCAGGTAAAGGTCACTAAACCATGTGCCGGGAGCGCCAGATTGGCCGCCAGCACCTCGGCTTTCAGTTGTTCTAACATGGAAATCCTCCTTCCTGCATGCGTGCTTCTATCCAGCGCCGTGCCTGGATAATTTCCAGTACCGGCTCTTTCGCTTTTTCAGTCCACATTTCAATCAGAAACGACCCGCGATAGTTCAGCTGATGCAGCGTTTTGAAGATGCCAACAAAGTCCACGCACCCTTCGCCAAACGGCACATCGCGAAACTGGCCCGGATGGGTTTCGGTTACCGGCAGCGTGTCTTTCAGGTGGATAGCAGCGATGCGGTCAATGCCCAGCGTCAATTCGGCAGTGACATCATTCCCCCAGGCGCTTAGATTGCCCACGTCCGGATAGACGGTGAACCACGGCGAGGACAACATCTGGTCCCACTTTTTCCACTTGCTGATCGAGTTCATAAACGCGGTATCCATGATTTCTACCGCCAGCATCACCTGCGCAGCGGCAGCCTGCTCCACTGCCCATGCCAGTCCTTCGGCAAAGCGCTGCTGCGTGCCTGCGTCATGTTCTTCGTAATAGACGTCGTAGCCTGCCAGTTGAATGGTGCGAATGCCTAAATCGCGCGCCAGGCGAATGGCTTTGCTCATTATTTCTCGCGCCCGCTCACGCACGGCTTCATCGCGGCTGCCAAAAGGAAACCGACGGTGGGCTGACAGGCACATTGACGGGATTGCCACGCCGGTTTCCAGCATTGCGCTAACCAGCGAGGCGCGCTGAGCCGGGCTCCAGTCGAGACGCGACAGACGCTCATCGGTTTCATCCACCGACATCTCGACGAAATCAAAACCGCAGCTTTTCGCCAGCACCAGACGCTCCGGCCAGGAGAGGTCTTTCGCCAGTGCTTTTTCATAGATACCTAATGGATGATTACGCATGCTGTGTTCCCCAGATGGCGTCGATTTGCGCATGGAATTCGCCAGCAACCTGCGCTGGGTTTTGCGCTCCCGCCAGCGCACGCCCGGCAATAAAAGCTTTGACGTTAATTTCGCGGAACAACGGCATATCGGCGGGCGTGATCCCACCGGTAATCGACAGTTCCAGACCAATATCAGAAAGCGCCTTCATGCGCGCCAGATCCGCTTCTCCCCACTGTTGTCCGCTGGCCTGCGCATCGCGGCCACGATGGTAAATCGCCTGGCGAACGCCAACGCGATACCAGTCGCGGGCATCATCCAGCGTCCAGTTACCAAACAGCTCCATCTGAATTTCGCCGCCGCAGGACTGCGCGACGCCATGGCCTTTCTCTACCGTCGCCAGCGGGGCGGCGCAGATGATGGTCATCCAGTTAGCGCCAGCGCCGAACGCTTGTTGAGCGAGGGTTTCGCCCGCATCGGCCACTTTCCAGTCGGCGACGATGATTTTATTCGGGCACTGGGCGCGCAAGGCTTTCACGGCGCTCAGCCCTTCGGTTAAGCAGAGAATCGTCCCCGCCTCAACGATATCAACGCTCTCTTGTAGCAGCGCGACGTCGCGTTGTGCGGCTTCAAGGCTGGTGTGGTCGAGCGCCAGTTGCAGTAATGGTCGACTCATCATTCGTGCTCCTTAATGCGGGCGTGGTAGCCCTGTAGTGCGGTAATTAAATCCAGGTATTGGCGGTATTTACGCTGGTAGCTCGCCTGCGCGGCGGTGTCCGGCAATAACGTGCGCACCGGGTGCTCCAGGCTGCGCTGGGCGTCGCTGAAGTTGGAATAAACGCCGGTGCCGACGCGGGCGGCGAGCGCAGCGCCAAAGCAACCGGTCTCTTCAATCTGCGGCAATTCGATACGTAAACCGCTGACGTCTGCCAGCATCTGCATCCAGATGTCGGAGTGCGCCGGGCCGCCGGTGACGCGCAGGGTATGCGCCTGCGTAAAACGTTCGCGCATGCGGTTGAGGTGGGTCATGTGGCTAAAAACCACGCCTTCGTAGATGGCCTGTAATAAGTGGGCGCGAGTGTGTATCGCCTGCATGCCATAAAAGCCGCTGGTCATCTCCAGCCCGGCGTTGCTGCCGTACAAAAAGGGCAGGAAGAAAAGATCGCTGCCGGCTTTAGGTAAGCTGGCAACAGCCTGATTGATCTCAGCAAAAGAGAGTTCGCCCCACTGGGCGGTAAACCATTCCAGATTGCCGGAAGAGGTCGGGCTGGCTTCGTGAACGATGTACTGCCCGTCGTTGACATAGCGCCCATAGACATAGGGATGGGCCTCGTGGTCGCGCAGGCCGTGCGCGATCCCGCTGGTGACCGCCCAGGTCCCCATTACCGCGTTGAGGGTGTGTTCATCTTCGATACCGGCGCAGAGTGCGGTGGAAACCACATCAAACAGTCCGCCGACGACGGGCGTGCCCGCCGCCAGACCGGTTATGGCGGCTGTCTGAGCGGTGATTTCCCCGCATATTTCTGCTGAGCCGACAATCGGCGGCAGCGCATTGTCGATCTCACTGATGCCCAGCCACTGGGTCAGGCGCGGGTCGTACTGACCCGTAGTCATGTTGTAGAGGTTCGACTCGGAGATATTGCTTTCTTCGCAGCCTTTAACACCGGTTAAGCACCAGCGCAGATAGTCATGGCCCATCATCACGCAGCCAATTTGCGCGTAACGTTGGGGTTGATTCTCTTTCACCCAGCGCAGCAATGATGCCGGGTGCCCGGTCCATAACGTCTGGCGGGTGACCGGGTAGAGCTGCTCAGGGATCCCATCCTGCTGCCAGCGCTGAACGATGTCCATCGCCCGGCGGTCGGAAGAAAGGATGGCATTGCCCAGCGGTTTATCCTGCTTATCGAGGAGGAACAGGCCTTTGCCCTGAGCGGAAATACCGACGCCTTTGATTTGATCGCCGCAGACGCCGGTGCGCGCTAACAGCCCGGCGATCGTGGTGACACACTGTTGCCACAGCTGGTGCATATCGCGTTCGGCGTAACCGGGCAATGGCGATGCGGTCTGCAACGATTGCCGGTTAATGCCATGTTCATGACCTTTGGCGTCATACAACCCGGCTTTCAGATACGTACCGCCACAATCAATACCCAGCCAGAAGGTCTCTTTCTCACTCATCTTGTTATCTCATTTTTGCCGGATGGCGCTGCGCTTATCCGGCCTACGACGATTGCTACCTGTAGGCCCGGTAAGCTCAGCGCCACCGGGCATCGTTTTATGCGGTACGTTTATGTGGATTCAGTGTCTTTAGTGGAGCCGCACCAGCGTCGCATTTGGCTGGCAGCAGCAGCGCCATCAGCGCGGCCAGAGCCAGTGAGATAGCCAGGCAGTAAACCCCCGCATCTTTGCTGTACAGGGTGATGAGTACGCCGACTGCGTAAGGACCGCAGAAGCCGCCGAGGTTGCCCAGCGCGTTGATGACCCCACGCGCGCCACCGGCCATTTCCGCACTGAACAAACGCGCCGGAATGGTCCAGAACACGCCCGCTGCCGATTGCAGGAAGAAGCCGCAGCCGACCAGCGCGGCATAAGCCAGCCAGACGTTATTTTTCAGCGCCACGGAAAGGAACATACACAGGGCAAAGCCAATCAACGGCAGGCAGACGAACAGCTTGCGTTTGCCGGTGCGGTCAGAGAGAGAAGAGAACAGGAACATCCCGGCAATGGCCCCGACGTACGGCAGAATGGCGAGCATACCGACCTGTCCCATGCTGCTGTGCGTCAACTCTTTGAGGATGGTCGGCAGCCACAGGGTGTAACCGTAAATCCCGGTCTGATAGAAGAAGTTCAACGCGATGAGCTGCCACATGGTTTTATCGGAAAGCACAGCGCCCAGAGAGGCATTTTTGACTTCCGTTCCGGCAATGGCTTTTTGCTCGGCGGCCAGCGTTTCGACCAGGTAATTTTTCTCGGCCTCAGAGATCCAGCGCGCCTCCTGCGGACGGTCGTAAACGGTATAGGCCCACAACACCAGTACAACGACGGAAAGCAAACCTTCGATGATGAACAGCCAGCGCCAGTCGAGAACGGTGATAATCCAACCCGAGAGCGGAGCGGTGATGATCCCGGCAATCGGCACAAACATAATCACAATCGCATTGGCGCGACCGCGTTCGGCATCGGGGAACCAGTTACTGATCATCGTCAGCACCACCGGCAGCATGCCGCCTTCGGCAACGCCGAGTAAAAAGCGCAGAACCAGCAGTTGGTACTGATTAGTGATTAACCCCGTGAGGACGGAAATAACCGCCCAGGCAACCAGCGACCAGCCAATAAATTTCTTGCCGCTGCCGTGAACGGCAATTTTTCCGCCGGGAACTTGTAAAAACAGATAACCGATAAAGAAAATACCACCAGCCAGTCCCGCCATGGTGGCGGAAATACCTAATTCGGCATCCATTCCGCCCGGCATCGCGAAGGCGATATTGACGCGGTCCATATAAGAAATAATACAGGCGATTAAAATAGGTGGAATAATCCGCAGCCAGCGCTGACGGGGTATATCTTTGAGTGTAGGGCGAGAGGTCATGTTCATATTAATATTCTCGTAGAGTAGTATTTTATTTTTATATTTTTGCTTTATTTAACGTCGCGATACCGTCGCGCAATATTGCTACGCGATGGTTCACATCTGCATTGGCGTTTATTTCCAGCAATTTAATACCGGCAAATTGCAATGGTTCGGCTTCTGCGCAGGCGAATAATTCGCGGGCATGGTCGGTGGTCATCAGGCTTTGTGGGCAGAATGGGGCAAACGGGGCGTGTAAGTCCTGCCACTCACCGTAGTCTCCTGTGATAGTGGTACCGGAGAACATCAGCGCACCCAGTTTTCCAGCCCGTTTGACCTGCTGCGTGTGGGTCAACGCCAGGGCGGGGTTCTGTCCTTCAATGGCCGATCGCGCCCAGTTAATGCACACGCTGATGTCATACCCGGCAATGACTTCCAGCACGTTGTCCAACGGCAGAAAGCCTTTGCGCGGCGCAATGCCGGTCATGGCGTCGCAATGTTCCAGCACCAGATCGCAGGACCAGTCCCAGGAGGTAATCTCTTTCAGCGAACGGGCAAACGCGTCGGTGGCCTGTGCAACATTTGGGTTGCTGGCATTGGGGGCGGCATGCAGCTCCAGCGCAATCACTTTTCCGGCGTGGGCCGAATTGGTATGGTTGATTTTCTGCTGCAGATGACGGTAATACGCCACGCAGGCTTTACGCTGATCTTCGTCGCTGGAAGCCAGCCCAAAAGCGCTGTTTGCGCCGCGACGGCGCATGGTTTCCATAATGGCGGTGACCACGATTTGCCAGTCGCCCGGCGTATGACGTAATAACCATTCGTCGCCTAACGGGTGAAGATGTTCAAGGCAGGGCTGCTCCAGACCGCGAATATCCGGGGTATCGGCGAGCTGTCGCCAGAATTCCTTCTCTTCCTCTTCACTCTTTTGGTGAAATGAGGGCGCACAGGGGTACGCACCGATAATATAACCGGCATTATTAACGCTCATGTTGTGCTCCTTTTTATAAAACTGAAATAGCGACCTTCACGACTATTTTGCGGATCGGCGTGGCGACAGTTTTATGACATGCAGGGCGGTGAACATCCTGCGGGAAAAATATGGCGTAGCTTCCCGGAATCATTTCGATGAACGATTCATGTTCGCTAGTGCGATAAAAAATAATATCGCGCTGTTCTAATAACGATTCACTGATTGGGTTATTCCCGGTATCAATGGCGATACCGATTTTTTCTTCACCCCAGGCCAGAAATTGAATATCCAGATAGCGGCGATGCACTTCCGGGCGATTTTCGGCAGCATCACGCGTGGTTAAATCGATAACCTGCGCGAAGATATTTTTACCGTCGATTTCCACCACGCCCGGCTCCAGTTTGCGGAAGTCTGTGCTACGCAGAAAGTCGAGCGCCCTTTCAATCGCCGCGGGTAAACGACATGGGTTAGGCTGAGCGATATGTCCAAAAATCATACTCTGACTCCTTACAACGCCTGAATTTTGGCCCAGACGCTGTCATCAACGGTGATACCGTTGCGGCGGTTTTCTTCCAGCAGCTTTGTAAACTCGTGGCCCGGCAGGCGGACAGGTATATTTTCATCGGCGCGTTCGGCGGAGGTGATGAAATCCATAATCCGCTGCAGTTTGGCGTCGCGGGTGGCGCCGTCGATCAGCTTATCTACTTCAATAGCGATAAAAATCTGCGAAACGCCATATTCATCGCTGTTGTCCTGGGTGACCTCGGCCACGGAAGAACCGTCTGAAAGCAGGGTGGCGATCATATCCAGCACAATCGACAGACCTGAACCTTTCCAGTATCCCATTGGCAAAATACGGCGATTTTTCTCGATAACGCCAGGTTCTCTGGTGAGGTTACCTTCATCGTCGAACCCGCCGTCCACCGGCAGTTCACGGCCCGCCAGACGGTTAACTTCCAGCATGCCGTAGGAGAACATCGACATCGACATATCGACCATGGTGATTGGCGTGGAGGGGATGGCAACAATCAGCGGGTTAGTGCCGATGCAGCACTCTTTAGAACCCCATGCAGGCATCACGGCAATGGAGTTGGTCCAGCAGATACCGATGTAGCCTTTCTCCGCCGCCTGCCAGCCATAGCTGCCGCCGCGCATCCAGTGGTTGGCGTTACGCAGCGCGACCAGGCCAATACCGTGATCGGAGGCCAGTTCGATGGCACGGTCCATCATCTTTTTCGCCGTCAAATTGCCGATCGAACGTTGGGCATCCCACTGCTCAATTGCACCCAGGCTGGTAATGCGCTGCGGTTTGGCCTCAGGAATGATGTCGCCGTTATCCAGTTGCTGAATGAAACGGGGAAAACGGTTAACACCGTGCGAATACACACCTGATTCGGTGGTACGGGCAAACATTTCGGCACAGGCATCGGCGGTTTCAACGGCGATACCGCGTGCCAGCAGTACCCGATTGAACGCATCTTTCAACTGCTCAAAAGTGACTTTCATTCCTGTTTCCTTGTTTAAATTTGATCGCTTTTTTATCTCTAAATTCCACTATGCGAAATCTGATTTCAAATATAGCGATCAAATTTTGACAGATCAACGGGGCACCCTGTTTTTTAAAATCATGAAAATCAAATGGTTGTGTTTTTTCGGTTCAGATCGTGAACTGAAACACACTTTGCGCTACCATCAGAGCGCGACGAAAAGGGGAGCGGAAACGATGGGCACAAAAGAGAGTGAGATGACGCAAGACAAAGAGCGGCCAGCCGGAAGTCAGAGCCTGTTCCGTGGTTTGATGTTGATTGAGATTTTGAGCAACTATCCGAATGGTTGCCCGTTGGCGCATTTGTCTGAACTGGCAGGGCTGAACAAAAGTACCGTGCATCGACTGCTGCAAGGGCTGCAATCCTGCGGATATGTCACCCCCGCGCCCGCGGCAGGGAGTTATCGCCTGACCACCAAATTTATTGCCGTGGGTCAGAAGGCGTTGTCGTCACTGAACATCATCCATGTTGCTGCGCCGCACCTTGAAGCGCTGAATATCGCCACCGGTGAAACCATCAACTTCTCCAGTCGTGAAGACGACCATGCGATTTTGATTTATAAGCTGGAGCCGACGACGGGCATGCTGCGTACCCGCGCTTATATCGGTCAGCATATGCCGCTGTATTGCTCGGCGATGGGCAAAATTTATATGGCGTTTGGTCATCCGGACTATGTGGAATCTTACTGGCAGAGCCATCAGGATCTGATTCAGCCGCTGACCCGCAATACGATTACTGGTTTACCGGCCATGTACGATGAGTTGGCGCAGATCCGCGAAAGCAGTATGGCGATGGATCGGGAAGAGAACGAGCTGGGTGTTTCCTGCATCGCCGTGCCGGTGTTTGATATTCATGGGCGGGTGCCGTACTCGGTATCGATTTCACTCTCTACCTCGCGCCTCAAGCAGGTCGGAGAAAAGAATTTACTCAAGCCGCTGCGCGAAACCGCGCAGGCCATTTCCAATGAGCTGGGCTTTACCGTTCGCGATTAGGCGCATGCCTGACGTCGTTCAGGCACCTGACACTATTTAACCGTTTCCCCTGTCCGATCAAAGCGACGGGGGGAATCTCTCTGGCACTCTGTGGTTTTCACGCAGAGGGAGGGGGCAATGAACGCGTTTATTATGGCGGATGCGGAAAAATGTATTGGGTGTCGTACCTGCGAAGTGGCATGTGTCGTCGCGCATCAGCAAAACCAGGACTGCGCGTCGGTCTCTTCTGCTGCGTTTACTCCGCGGATCCGCGTGATCAAAGACGACGCCTTTACGACGGCGGTCGCTTGTCATCAATGCGAAGATGCTCCCTGCGTGAATGTTTGCCCAACGCACGCCATTCGTCGTGAACATGGGCATATCTTCGTTGAACAGGCGCGTTGCATTGGCTGTAAAAGCTGTATGCTGGCCTGCCCGTTTGGGGCGATGAATGTCGTCTCCCGCTCGTCTCGGGTGCAGGCGATAAAATGCGATCTGTGCTGGCACCGTGAGGCGGGACCCGCGTGTGTCGAAGCCTGCCCGACCAGCGCGTTGCAGTGTATAGATGCGGTCAGCGTCCAGAAACAACGTCTACGCTCCCAGCCGCTGTGAAAATAGCCCGACCCGTGTCTGGGTCGGGTTTATCATCAGCCTTCCAGCCAGGCGCGTTCGATCTCTTCAGCCAGAATCTTCACGCCAGCCTCGATTTTTTCCGGTTCCGGTACGTAATTCATCCGCATGCACTGATGGGTATGCGGCCAGGGTTTATCCAGCCCTGGGAAGAAGTAATCACCGGGAACCATCAGCACGCCACGTGCTTTCAGGCGCTGATACAGCAGTTCAGTCGTGATGGGCAAATCTTTGAACCACAGCCACAGGAAAATCGCGCCCTCTGGTTTATGGATCAGGCAGCGATCTTCAGATAAATAGCGGCGAATGATCGCAATAGTCTGCTGAACACGCTGATAATAAAACGGTTTGATAACCGTCTCAGACAGACGCAGCAGGTCGTTGCGCTTAATCATTTCGCACATGATTGCCGGACCCATCCCGCCAGGAGCAAGGCTGATAATGCCGTTCATATTGGTGATGGCGGTGATGATTTTTTCATTGGCGATAATGATGCCGCAGCGGGAACCTGGCAGACCCAGCTTGGAAAGGCTCATGCACAGCACAATGTTAGGGTTCCACAACGGGCGTGCTTCGCTAAAGATGATGCCGGGGAACGGTACGCCATAGGCATTATCAATCACCAACGGGATCCCATGCTGGTTGGCCAGCCGATCCAGCTTCATCAGCTCTTCATCGGTGATCACGTTGCCTGTTGGGTTGGTCGGACGTGATACGCAGATCATGCCCGTCTCTTCACCGATGTGCAGGTGTTCAAAATCAACGTGATACTTAAACTGACCTTCCGGTAACAGTTCGATGTTTGGGCGTGCTGAGACAAAGAGATCTTCTTCCAGGCCGGAATCGGCATAGCCAATATATTCCGGGGCCAACGGGAACAACACTTTTCGGGTGGTTCCATCGGCGCGACGTCCGGCGAAGAGGTTGAATAAGTAGAAAAACGCGCTCTGACTGCCATTTGTCAGTGCAATATTTTGTGGTTCGATATCCCAGCCCAGCTTCTCACGTAGTAATTTCGCCAGCTCAGACAGTAGCTCGGTTTTACCTTGTGGACCGTCATAATTACAAAGCGCATCAGTGGCTTTGCCGTTTTCCAGCATTTCTGCCAGCAGAGACTGAAAGTAATTTTGCATCTCTGGTATTTGCGCCGGATTACCGCCACCGAGCATGATAGCGCCTGGGGTGCGTAAGCCGTCGTTGAGGTCCTCCATCAGGCGTGTGATGCCTGAATGGCGGGTAAATTTGTTGCCAAAAAGTGAGAATGTCATAGCAGGTGATCTGTCGAACTCAGTATTAAAGTGGCTAACCATAGCGCTACCTATGGCGGGGTGCAAATCAGGCCCACGGAGCAGAATTGATGTTTTGTGCTGCAGATTTTTTTCTGGATAGTTTTTTATATTGAATCTGGCTTCCCGTGCCGTTGAGCATGAGAAGCCTGTTGGGATCAGGGTTGACCGGCCCACACCACCATGGCTTTATCGTCGCCATGTTCGCGGATAAATCCGTATCCCTGCTTCAATGTCAGCGTGGTCTGTTTACCGGCGCCAATGGCGGGATGTCTGGCTCGGAACTGACTGATGCGCTGCCAGTGAGCGACGCTGGCGGCAGATTTTCCGCTAACGTCCTGCCAGTTCATCTGCGAGCGTGTACCCTGTAACGGGTCTGAGCCGGTTGGGCCGAAAGGTCGTGCCGACTCGTCGCCATAAAAGAGTTGTACCGCGCCCGGCGCCAGCAGCAATAGCTCGGCGGCTTTATCTCCACCTTCGCGGAACAAACGCGTATCGTGCGAGGAGAGATAGCTCAGGACGTTGAAGTCCTGCAGTTTATCCGCCATCTGCTGCCAGGTGAGATCCATATTTGCCAGACAATCGACGGCCTTTGCCGCCTGCTCCTGATAGTCGAAATTGATCATCGCGTCGAAGCCGTGATGGTAATAATCGCTTTGCATGACGCCGTGACCCCAGGCTTCGCCGGTCATCCAGAAGGGTTTATCATCCAGCGCTTTATCCGGGTTGGCTTTCTTCCATTCGACTAACGCCGCGCTGGCCTGTGTTTTTAGCTGCTGCCAGGCGGGAAGCTCGACGTGTTTGGCGGTATCGACCCGAAAACCGTCAATCCCGTAATCACGTACCCACTGACTGAGCCAGTGCGTCAGATAATCCCGGGGCGTGTAACCAGCAATGGCTTTGGCGTGCGTATCCGGCTTGTGCTGATAAAAGTTTGGCAGTCCGGAAGGTGTGGTGGATTCGGTTTTCAGATCGGGCAGGAACGCCAGCGACATGGTCAGGTCATCAAAGCCAGGATTGTCGTAATCGCCAATATCGGTGCGGATCCAGTTTTTCCCCCACCATTTTTCCCAGCCGGCTTTATCACTGAAATTGATGTAATCATTAAAACTGTGCCAGCTCTGCCCGGCAGCGGGTTTCCAGTCCGTCCAGCGTTCACCGAGCGTTTTTTTCAGCTCATCGCCCGATAAGTACAGCGCCCCAAACTGATACTCCTGCATATCCGCCAACGTGGCGTAGCCGGTATGGTTCATCACCACATCAAACAGGACACGGATACCGCGCTGGTGTGCGCCATCTACCAGCGCACGCAGATCCACTTCGTTACCCATGTTGGCATCAATCGTTGTCCAGTCCTGGGTGTAGTAGCCGTGGTAAGCGTAGTGGGGAAAATCGCCTTTGGCGCCACCCCCAACCCAGCCGTGGATTTGCTCAAACGGTGCGCTGATCCACAAGGCGTTGACGCCCAACTGTTGCAGGTAGTCGAGTTTACTGGTGAGCCCGCGCAAATCGCCTCCGTGGAAAGTGCCAATTTCCTGCATGCCATCGTTGCGACGTCCGTAGCTGTGGTCGTTGCTCGGATCACCATTCACAAAGCGGTCCGTCAGGACGAAATACACCGTAGCGTTATGCCAGTCGAAAGCAGCCGGGGCATCGGTTTCTGCCCGTTCCAGCAGCAACAGCCCGTTACTGGCCGCGGCAGGCTGTAGGGTAATCGACCCATTCTTTACCGTTGCCGTTTGTTTGCTGTAGTAATCGCGCACCACGGCACCTTCCGGGAAAGTCTGGCTCACATCCAGTGTTAACGGCGAACCATCCCATTTCGGGCACTGGCGAATCTGGGTCGTGACAGGGTCTGCGTCGCTTTTTACCGAGAGCATCAACGTTGGCGTTCCGGAGCGGGTATCGACTTCCAGCGTGTAATCGCCGTCTTTGAATAAACGCCACTGCGGCGGCACGCCTTCACACGGTTTTAGCGACAGCATCTGGTTGAGTTTTATCGCATCAGCAGGCTGCCAGCACTGTTGGTCAAAATTCAGGATTAAAGGGCGAGTACCCTTCGTCAACGCTGCATGGCTGACGAATTTACCCGTACCTTCCGCTTCGAAGGTGGGAAGTTCTGGAGAAGTCCATGATGAGGCGATGGCAATGCCGGGTATCAGCGCCAGCGCAACGGCGGCAAGTTTCATAATGCTGTCCTTGATGCTGCGATTTACGCCAGTTTGCCAGTGAAATCAGAGCGGAAACTCATCCTTAGCGTCGATTCCGCCCGGATGAGAGATGAGGGTGAGCGATCACGCGCAAAAAACGACCTAATTTTGCGATAACCTCCACATTTTCTTCGAATTAACCGCACCCGGAACGGTTTGTACGTGACATAGTTTCAGAATTGGACTATTCCTTTGGGTGCTCTTGACGGCTATTTTTGATATGATTTGAGATTCATCTCTCATTTTTGTGAAAAATATAAGGTGTTGGAATGTTTAAATCCGACCAGGAGACCTAATGATATTGACTCCCATTCGACGATATGGGGCAATGATTCTTATGTTACTCACCATTGCATTTTCGGGTGAGGTGCTGGCAAAGACACACACGGCGACAACGAGTCATAAGCCCCAGGTAATCAAGGCAAGTAATACACAGGTAAGCAGTAAACAAGAGTATTCTCGCAATAGTGCAAAGAGTAGTTCACTTCCTGATTTGCGAAAATACCCTTCCGGAACACCAAGGAAAAAAGCGTTTCTCCGGACGGTTATGCCTTATATTACCAGTCAAAATGCTGCCATTACGGCGGACCGTAACTGGCTGATCTCAAAGCAGTACCAGAATCGCTGGTCACCGACTGAGCGTTCGCGTATGAAAGACATCGCGAAACGCTACAAGGTGAGCTGGTCTGGCAACACGCGTAAGATTCCATGGAATACGCTGCTTGAACGCGTAGACATCATTCCTACCAGTATGGTGGCGACTATGGCTGCGGCTGAAAGCGGTTGGGGCACATCGAAACTGGCGCGTAGCAATAACAACCTGTTTGGCATGAAATGTGTCAAAGGCCGCTGCAACAATGCACCCGGTAAGGTGAAAGGCTACTCACAGTTTGAATCGGTAAAAGAGTCGGTGAATGCCTATGTCATTAACCTGAACACGCATCCGGCATACTCTTCCTTCCGTAAATCGCGCGCGCAGTTGCGTAAAGCCGATCAGGAAGTGACAGCGACCGCGATGATCCATAAGCTGAAGGGGTACTCCACCAAAGGACAGAGTTACAATAACTATCTGTTCGCGATGTACCAGGATAACCAGCGTTTAATCGCCGCGCATATGTAATTCCACAGGCCTGATGGCACGACGCTTATCAGGCCTGTGAGCCGCTCTGCAGGCCGGATAAGGCGAAACCGTCATCCGACACAATTCCCCTACAGCAACACCTCACTGTTCATGTCACGGTACTCTTTTGGCGTCGTGTCGTATTCTTTCTTGAAAACGGAATAGAAATACTGCAACGACGGGTAGCCGCACATTTGTGAAATTTCGTTTATCGCGAGCGTCGTGGAGATCAACAGGCTACGCGCTTTTTCCAGTTTTTCGGCATGAATCACGGCGTGGATGGTTTCCCCGACCTCGTCTTTAAAGCGCTTCTCGAGATTCGAACGTGAAATCCCTACTGCATCCAGCACTTGCTCGACTTTGATGCCTTTACAGGCATGGTTGCGGATAAAGTGCATTGCCTGAATGACAGCGGGATCGGTCAGTGAGCGATAGTCGGTTGAACGACGATTCACGACGCGTACCGGAGGCACCAGAATACGTTGCAGCGGCAGTTCTTCATTCGCCAGTAAGCGGTGCAGAAGTTTTGCTGCCTGATAGCCCATTTGTCGCGCGCCCTGAGCAACGGATGACAGTGCGACGCGGGACAGGTAACGGGTGAGTTCTTCGTTATCGATCCCAATAACACACAGTTTTTCCGGCACCGGGATATGCAAATGCTCGCAGGCCTGCAGAACATGCCGCGCACGCGCGTCGGTCACGGCGATAATACCGGTTTGCGGGGGTAAAGTTTGCAGCCAGTCCGCCAGACGATTTTGCGCGTGCTGCCAGTTTTCCGGCGCAGTTTCCAGCCCCTGGTAGACGACGCCGCGGTACTTCTCTTTGGCGACCAACTGGCAAAAGGCATATTCACGTTCTGCGGCCCAGCGTTTACCGCTTGAGGAAGGCAGGCCGTAAAACGCAAAACGGTTAACACCTTTTTCTTTCAGATGCAAAAAAGCGCTTTCCACCAGTGCATGGTTATCGGTCGCAATGTAATGGACGGGTGGATAATCGCTTTCAAGATGGTAGGAACCCCCAACGCCGATGATTGGAACATCGACATCGGCAAGTAATTGCGCAATGTCATCATCGTCATAATCAGCAATAACACCGTCGCCTAACCAGTCTTTGATATTATCAATACGGGCACGGAAATCTTCCTCAATGAATATATCCCACTCGGATTGCGATGCCTGTAAATATTCACCTACGCCCTCTACCACCTGACGGTCATAGGCTTTATTAGCATTAAATAATAGGGTGATGCGGTGTCGTTTATCAAACATAAGAGCCTGTCCTGAAAGGTTAACGTGGCCTGTCAATACTACCAAAACCGCAGGTGCGACTACTTGATGAAGCGTGACAAATTTCTTATTTGCGTAACGCTACGCAAAATTCACACACCCCGACCAGGAAGACAATTGTCATTTCTTATCTGTGTATTACGGTTTTTTGTTTATTGATGAAGAGCCGATCACGATCGCTTTTTTAATTGCTTATTCAGTGTGCATTTTTGGGAGCCAGCGCACATTTGGGTATTCTCTTAATGGCGGTGTGAAATAACGTAATTGAGCAATAAATCAGGAAATTCCAGTATGACTGTATCGCAGTTTACTTGCCGTATTACCTGATTATGGAGCTTATTATGCAGGCTTATTTTGACCAACTCGATCGCGTTCGTTTTGAAGGTACAAAATCCACTAATCCACTCGCATTTCGCCATTACAACCCTGATGAAATCGTGCTGGGCAAGCGCATGGAAGAGCATCTGCGCTTTGCCGCCTGCTACTGGCACACTTTCTGCTGGAACGGCGCGGATATGTTCGGTATGGGGGCATTCGACCGTCCGTGGCAACAGCCGGGTGAAGCATTGGCGCTGGCAAAACGTAAAGCGGATGTGGCATTTGAGTTTTTCCATAAGCTGAATGTGCCTTACTACTGCTTCCATGATGTTGACGTCTCGCCTGAAGGCGCGTCACTGAAAGAGTATAAAAATAACTTTGCCCAGATGGTGGATGTGCTGGCGGCAAAACAGGAACAGAGCGGCGTGAAACTGCTGTGGGGTACGGCAAACTGCTTTACTAACCCACGTTATGGCGCAGGTGCGGCGACTAACCCGGATCCGGAAGTCTTCAGCTGGGCGGCTACGCAGGTCGTGACTGCCATGGATGCCACACATAAGTTAGGTGGCGAAAACTACGTCCTGTGGGGCGGCCGTGAAGGTTATGAAACGCTGCTTAATACCGACCTGCGTCAGGAACGTGAGCAGATTGGCCGCTTTATGCAACTGGTGGTCGAGCATAAACACAAAACAGGTTTTCAGGGCACCTTACTGATCGAACCGAAGCCGCAAGAACCCACTAAACATCAGTATGACTACGATGCCGCGACTGTTTACGGATTCCTGAAGCAGTTCGGTCTGGAAAAAGAGATCAAACTGAATATTGAAGCAAACCATGCCACGCTGGCAGGCCATTCGTTCCACCACGAAATCGCTACGGCGATTGCTCTGGGGCTATTTGGTTCCGTCGATGCGAACCGTGGCGACGCGCAACTGGGCTGGGACACTGACCAGTTCCCGAACAGCGTAGAAGAGAATGCGCTGGTCATGTACGAAATCCTGAAAGCGGGCGGTTTTACCACTGGTGGCCTGAACTTTGATGCCAAAGTCCGTCGTCAGAGTACTGATAAATACGATCTGTTCTATGGTCATATTGGTGCGATGGATACCATGGCGCTGTCGCTGAAAATTGCGGCCCGTATGATTGAAGACGGTGGCCTGGATCAGCGCGTGGCAAAACGTTATGCCGGTTGGAATGGTGAGCTGGGCCAACAAATTCTGAAAGGTCAGATGACGCTGACGGAAATTGCGCAGTACGCTGAACAACATAACCTGGCACCGGTGCACCAGAGCGGTCATCAGGAATTGCTGGAAAATCTGGTAAGCCATTATTTGTTCGACAAATAACGGACTGCTGAGTACGTCCGTAAGCCCGGATAGCGATTCGCTACCGGGCCTTTCTTTAAGGAACGATACCCTATGTATATCGGGATAGATCTTGGTACATCAGGCGTAAAGGCTATTCTGCTCAACGAGCAGGGCGATGTGGTGGCCTCGCACACGGAGAAACTGACCGTCTCGCGCCCGCATCCGTTATGGTCGGAGCAGGATCCTGAACAGTGGTGGCTGGCGACGGATCGGGCTGTGAAAACGTTGGGCCAGCAGCATTCGCTTCGCGAGGTGAAAGCGCTGGGGATTGCCGGACAGATGCACGGTGCGACGCTACTGGATGAGCAACAGAAGGTTCTGCGTCCGGCAATCCTGTGGAACGATGGTCGCTGTGCTGAAGAGTGCGTCATGCTTGAGGAGCGGGTTCCGCAATCGCGTGCCATCACCGGCAACCTGATGATGCCTGGCTTTACCGCCCCTAAATTGCTGTGGGTGCAGCGCCACGAACCGGACATTTTCAGCCGGGTTGATAAAGTTCTGCTGCCGAAAGATTACCTGCGTCTGCGTATGACTGGAGAGTTTGCCAGCGATATGTCGGATGCCGCAGGTACGATGTGGCTGGATGTCGCGAAACGTGACTGGAGTGACGTCATGTTGTCTGCGTGTCAACTGACTCGCGCACATATGCCGACCTTGTACGAGGGCAGTGCGATTACTGGAACGCTGTTGCCTGGTGTCGCGCAATCCTGGGGCATGCCAGAGATTCCTGTAGTGGCGGGTGGCGGTGATAACGCGGCGGGGGCGGTTGGCGTCGGCATGATGAATGCCGGTCAGGCTATGCTCTCGCTGGGGACTTCCGGGGTCTATTTTGCGGTAAGCGACGGTTTTCTCAGCAAACCGGAAAGCGCAGTCCATAGCTTTTGCCATGCTCTACCTGAACGGTGGCACCTGATGTCCGTGATGCTAAGTGCGGCATCCTGCCTGGACTGGGCGGCAAAACTAACCGGGATGGCAAGTGTATCTGCGCTGATTGATGCCGCACAGCAGGCAAATGAGCAGGCTGAACCGGTCTGGTTTTTACCCTATCTCTCAGGTGAACGTACGCCGCACAACAACCCGCAAGCGAAGGGTGTCTTTTTTGGTCTGACGCATCAGCATGGTCCGGCAGAACTGGCGCGAGCGGTACTGGAAGGTGTGGGATTTGCCTTAGCCGATGGTATGGATGTGGTACATGCCTGTGGCGTGCAGCCCGCCAGCATTACACTGATTGGCGGTGGGGCGCGCAGTGAATACTGGCGTCAAATGCTGTCTGACATCAGCGGATTGCAACTGGATTACCGTACCGGCGGTGATGTTGGCCCTGCACTCGGTGCGGCGCGCCTGGCGCAAATTGCCATCAATCCGCAACGGCCATTATCTGACCTGTTGCCTCAGCTTACGCTGGAGCAGGCGCATTATCCTGACGCCGGGCGTCATGCTCTTTACCAACAGCGTCGAGAAACCTTCCGCCGAATCTATCAGCAATTACAACCACTGATGTCCTGACCCTAAATCCCCTCTGGTAAACAGAGGGGATTTATCAAATATATATTTCAATCTAATAAATAATTGGCGTGCATGAATTTATTCTGAAAGTCCGGCGTAGTGGCATTTTTCTGTGTTGTCTTTAGCGGGTTATTCATATTGTATCCATGATGGATAAGGAGATCCCAATGAAGACGACAAGGCTGTTGCCCTGGATATTATTCCTCTCTGGCGCGCTGATTTACGTTATTGGCTTTTGGCAGGCATGCCCGTTATTGAGTGGCAAAGGCTATTTTTTCGGCGTGCTGATGGCGGGAATGTTTGTGACATATGTTTATCAGCGTGGTGAAAATCTCGATCAGAGCGACGATCGCTTCGCCTCTGTATGTCAGATGGTGGCACTCATCACAGTAGGATTGCTGCTGGTGGGCGTCTGGAACGCCCCATTATCGCCCCTTGAAAAGGGGCTTTACCCGATGGCATTCATCGTATGTTTACTGGGGCAAGCTTTATTGCTGCGTCTGCAAAATACGGGGGATTAACTCACCAGCCTGCGCGTATCGATGCGTTGCAACAGTATGGACAACAGTAAACTACCTGCCAGCGTGGCGCTGAAAATCCACAGCATATCCAGCGGTGGCCAGTTTTTGAGTTCAAGGCCGTTGGTGCGCAGCGCGTGAATGATCAGCGCATGAAAGCCATAAATGCCCAGCGAGTGGCGGGAAATAAGGCCCAGTACCGGCAGAGTGCGCGTGCTGAGCGTATTTTTGACCAGCGTCAGGAGCGAGGCGGCGCAAATAAACACGGCCGGACCGCAGTAGAGATACCAGGTATCGGCAAAATTGCCTCGCCACTGGAGCTCATGCAGTGTCCCGCGGGAAATAACAAACACGGCGACAATACACAACGCTGCGCAGAGCCAGGTGAGTGAGCGCTTTTGTGTCTCCATCATACCAATTGCCCGGCCCAGCATGCCGTATAGAATGTAGTAGAACGTATCGCCGCTGATGTACAGGTTGATGGGAAGCCACTCAAAGCCGCCAATTTTTTGCGAGACGGTATTGGGATTGGCAATCACGCCTATCACCACCATCAATGCCAGCAGCATTTTTCCGCTGACATTTTTCACCTGAATAAGCGGGGATACCAGGTAGATAACGGCAATAGCGAAGAAAAACCATAGGTGGTAGAACACCGGCTTTTGCAGCAGGTTCTTCAGCGACAGCTCAGCGTTGATCGAGGTAAACAGCAGGATGTAGGCCAGCGCCACGCTACTGTAAAACAGAATGCAGAGCGCGATGCGCGTGAAATGGCGCGGTTTGGCGCTGCGTTCGCCGAAAAAGAGATAACCCGAGATCATAAAAAACAGCGGGACGCTGACGCGAGAGGCGGAATTGAGCACGTTGGCCAGATCCCAATTTACCGGGCTGACGCTTTGCGCATTGGTGATGTACCAGGTCGTGGTGTGAATCATCACAACCATTAAACAGGCGATCCCGCGCAGATTATCAATCCAGTAAATTTTGGGCTGCATCAGTTCCTCTGTTTTCATTAAAAAAAGTCTGACCAGTATTTGCGAACATCGCTCACTGGATTAATCCGAGTTATTACGCTAAAGCTTGTGATGGCCTGGGGAGATTCTCACAATAGGATCCGTTCCCAGACACTAATAATAAGACTGACCAGCAAACCAGGCGGTAATAAAATGATGATGAAGTATTTCTTTCCCGCAATCCTCACGCTGCTGCTGGTGGGGTGCGCCGATCCACAATCGTCAGCACCCGTGCAGAAAGCGCAAAAGGGCAAAATTACCGCCACGCGTTCGCTGGATATGGAGTCATTGTGCAAAAGTGAAGCATCGGAGCTTTATAATACGGGTGCCCAGAAAATTGCTATCACCGGTCTTGAGCAATTTCAGGGTAGCTATGAGATGCGCGGTTCTACCTTCCGCAAAGAGAGTTTTGTCTGCTCATTTGACGCAGACGGGCAGTTTTTGCACCTTTCCATGCGCTAAGTTCCCCCTTTTTCCCGTTTCGTACTGTATATCTTGCAGCCAGCGGGTATACTGATCGCTTCCTTTAAATCCACACGTATCCAGCACGAAATAATATGCAAAAGTTTGATACCAGGACCTTCCAGGGCTTGATCCTGACCTTACAGGATTACTGGGCTCGCCAGGGCTGCACCATCGTTCAACCATTGGACATGGAAGTCGGCGCGGGGACATCTCACCCAATGACCTGCCTGCGTGCACTGGGGCCGGAACCGATGGCGACTGCTTATGTGCAGCCTTCTCGTCGTCCGACCGACGGGCGCTATGGCGAAAACCCGAACCGCTTACAGCACTACTATCAGTTCCAGGTGGTGATTAAGCCGTCACCGGACAATATTCAGGAATTGTACCTGGGTTCTCTGAAAGAGCTGGGTATGGACCCGACCATTCACGATATCCGTTTCGTGGAAGATAACTGGGAAAACCCAACACTGGGCGCCTGGGGTCTGGGTTGGGAAGTGTGGCTGAACGGCATGGAAGTCACGCAGTTCACCTACTTCCAGCAGGTTGGTGGTCTGGAATGTAAGCCAGTTACCGGGGAAATCACCTACGGTCTGGAACGTCTGGCCATGTACATTCAGGGCGTAGACAGCGTTTACGACCTGGTCTGGAGCGACGGTCCGCTGGGCAAAACAACCTACGGCGACGTGTTCCATCAGAACGAAGTGGAGCAATCCACCTACAACTTCGAATACGCCGATGTGGACTTCCTGTTCACCTGCTTCGAGCAGTACGAGAAAGAAGCGCAGCAGCTGCTGGCGCTGGAAAACCCGCTGCCGCTGCCTGCGTATGAACGTATTCTGAAAGCCGCCCATAGCTTCAACCTGCTGGATGCGCGTAAAGCCATCTCCGTCACCGAGCGTCAGCGCTACATCCTGCGCATTCGCACCCTGACCAAAGCAGTGGCAGAAGCTTACTACGCTTCCCGTGAAGCCCTTGGCTTCCCGATGTGCAACAAAGACAAATAAGAGGCGGCCATGTCTGAGAAAACTTTTCTGGTGGAAATCGGCACTGAAGAGCTGCCACCAAAAGCACTGCGCAGCCTGGCTGAGTCCTTTGCTGCGAACGTTACCGCGGAGCTGGACAACGCTGGCCTCGCGCACGGCAATGTTGAGTGGTTTGCCGCTCCACGCCGTCTGGCGCTGAAAGTCGCTGCCCTGGCAGAATCTCAACCCGATCGTGAAGTTGAGAAACGCGGGCCGGCCATTGCCCAGGCGTTTGATGCTGAAGGTAAACCGAGTAAAGCGGCAGAAGGTTGGGCGCGCGGTTGCGGTATCACGGTTGATCAGGCTGAGCGTCTGACCACCGACAAAGGCGAGTGGCTGCTGTATCGCGCGCATGTGAAAGGCGAAAGCGCTGAAACGCTGCTGCCGAACATGATCGCCACTTCGCTGGCGAAGCTGCCGATCCCGAAACTGATGCGCTGGGGCGCGTCTGACGTTCACTTCGTGCGTCCGGTTCACACCGTGACCCTGCTGCTGGGCGACAAAGTCATTCCGGCAACGATTCTGGGAATTCACTCCGATCGCGTGATCCGCGGTCATCGTTTTATGGGCGAGCCTGAATTTACTATTGATACTGCCGATCAGTACCCGGAAATCCTGCGTGAGCGCGGCAAAGTCATTGCGGATTACGCTGAGCGTAAAGCGAAAATCAAAGCCGATGCTGAAGAAGCGGCACGTAAGATTGGCGGTAACGCTGACCTGAGCGAAAGCCTGCTGGAAGAAGTCACCTCGCTGGTAGAATGGCCGGTAGTGCTTACCGCGAAATTCGAAGAGAAATTCCTCGCTGTTCCGTCTGAAGCGCTGGTACACACCATGAAAGGTGACCAGAAGTACTTCCCGGTATACGCGAACGACGGCAAACTGCTGCCGAACTTTATCTTCGTGGCCAACATCGAATCGAAAGATCCGACCCAGATTATCTCCGGTAACGAGAAAGTCGTTCGTCCGCGTCTGGCGGATGCTGAGTTCTTCTTCAATACCGACCGTAAAAAACGACTGGAAGATCATCTGCCGCGTCTGCAAACCGTGCTGTTCCAACAGCAGCTGGGTACGCTGCGCGACAAGACTGACCGTATCCAGGCGCTGGCGGGCTGGATTGCTGGTCAAATTGGCGCTGACGTTAACCACGCAACGCGTGCTGGCCTGCTGTCCAAGTGCGACCTGATGACCAACATGGTCTTCGAGTTCACCGACACCCAGGGCGTGATGGGTATGCACTACGCGCGTCACGATGGCGAAGCGGAAGATGTTGCTGTGGCGCTGAACGAGCAGTATCAGCCGCGCTTTGCCGGTGATGACCTGCCGTCTAACCCGGTGGCTTGTGCCGTGGCGATTGCTGACAAGATGGACACCCTGGCGGGTATCTTCGGTATTGGTCAGCATCCGAAAGGCGACAAAGACCCGTTTGCGCTGCGTCGTGCTGCGCTGGGCGTGCTGCGTATCATCGTTGAGAAGAACCTGAATCTGGATCTGCAAACGCTGACGGAAGAGGCTGTTCGTCTGTATGGCGATAAGCTGACCAACGCGAAAGTGGTTGATGACGTTATCGACTTTATGCTTGGTCGCTTCCGCGCCTGGTATCAGGACGAAGGTTACACCGTCGATACCATTCAGGCCGTGCTGGCGCGTCGTCCGACTCGTCCGGCTGATTTCGACGCACGTATGAAGGCGGTTTCGCACTTCCGTACGCTGGAAGCTGCTTCTGCACTGGCTGCCGCGAACAAGCGCGTATCAAATATTCTGGCGAAGTCTGAAGAAACGCTGAATGACCGTGTGAATGCGGCAACGCTGAAAGAGCCGGAAGAAATTGCGCTGGCGATGCAGGTTGTGGTGCTGCGCGATAAGCTGGAGCCTGTCTTCGCTGCCGGTCATTACCAGGAAGCGCTGGTTGAGCTATCTGCGCTACGTGAACCGGTCGATGCGTTCTTCGAGAAAGTGATGGTTAACGTGGAAGATAAAGATCTGCGTATTAACCGTCTGTCTATGCTCGAAAAACTGCGTGAACTGTTCCTGCGCGTGGCGGATATTTCGCTGCTGCAGTAACGGTCCTGAGCTGACTTAGAAAATGCCGGATGGCGGCTTCGCCTTATCCGGCATTTTTTTATGTTGTTAGCGCAGCTGTAATTTAGTCAGACAGGTCTGGCTGTCTTCCATGGTTTTAATGGGATATTCCGCCGTTTTGCCGTTGTAGCTTACTGCGATGGAGCCTGCCATATTGCGCGGTAGCCAAACCCCGACGAAGCCATTTCGACCGCTCTTCATCTCTTTTTGTAGCACTACATCACCCTTGTTATCCGTTACTTTGACATTGAATGTCTTCTCCGGCATTTCGCCCTGGCAGCCAGAAAGGCTGTGGTTGAAGCAAGGATGTGTTTGCCATTCATAAGGGGCAAATGACAGATAGAACTTGTCACCGAGCGGCAGGGTATAGATCTGATCGCCCGAAGAGAGCTTCAGTTCGGTACTGGTGACGGATGCCGAGTAGGGCAGTGGGCGGCTCTGGGGAGACTGGTCAATGGCCTCGACGATTTGCTCGACGGATTTTCCGCTGAGCCCGTGTTCCGCCAAAAAAGTGGCTTCAGGGGTTGCGGCGAACGCGCTACCGGTGGTGAGTAAACCTAAAACCAGCAGCAATGAGGATTTCGACATAGCTTCAATTCCTTGTGAACGTTGTGGAATATAGACTGGCTCACTATAAAGCTTGCCCTTAGGGAAAGGTCAAAGGGGCGGCGGGTAAAGTAATGCAAAGACGCGTGTGGGCGAGGCGTTTTTCGAAGTACAGATAAAAAAAATCCCCGCCGTTGGGCAGGGATTCAGAATTTTGAGCTTTTTAAGCTTACAGGCTGGTTACGTTGCCAGCTGCCGGGCCTTTAGCGCCGCTTTCGATGGTGAAGGAAACTTTCTGACCTTCGTCCAGAGATTTGTAGCCATCGTTCTGGATAGCAGAGAAGTGTACGAACACGTCTTTAGAGCCATCGTCAGGAGTGATGAAGCCGAAGCCTTTGTCAGCGTTGAACCATTTTACGATACCAGTCATTTTACCGGACATAGTGTATTACCTTTTAAAAAATAAGTGTGCCTTTCGGCGATATGGCGTGCTTTACAGATTTTTTAACAGTAAAGGAAATGCTCACTACGAGGGTATCAACGATAACTCTTGAAGGGACTTGCCTTACTAACTGCTGTAATGGTCTGTACGTCAAACCGTTGAGGGCATTAACTCATTTTACGCAGGTGGATGCAACTACTATTTTCTTTTTTGCGGATATTGGCAGTGGAGGAACGGCCCTTCTGCAGGACCGCTCTTATGTCAAACTTGAAAATAACTTAATCCATCAACTGCTTACTTAATCGTGGGTCTGCCTGAATCAGGCGCATCAACTTCAATTCGGTACTGGATGGCTTCACTCGTTTAGACTCCCATTCATGAACCATCGCGACCGTTACGCCCATCACCCGGGCGAAATCATCTGTTTTTAAACCTGTCCCTCGTCGTAGTTGTTCAAATTCAGCGAAAGGGTTGGTTTTTTGCGTCTGGGTAACCGTCTGCGATACATCTTTAAAAACAATCTGCTCCAGACTGCTTAGCAGTTCAAACATAGGATCTTTGTATTCCATTGAGAACTCCTATAAATCACACAGCGGGATCGTGAATTTCATCGAAGCTCATTAAGCGTAGTCGGAAAAAATGAAGGCGAATTTAAGGTATGCGTTGTGGATTCGTTTCAGCGAATCGCGGGTGACAACCTTTAGTTGGCTAACGAACTGATAAAGGTCGGGATCTCCGATCGAACCATTCCAATTGTAAAGATGACTAAAATAGAGTGCCGCTATGTGAAGGGAGCATTGTTGAGCAAAACACAGGGCGGCGGAAACCGTTATTTTCCCCCACAAGATTACGCGGAAAGGGTATCTTGCGGGGCTGACCTGGACTATCCTTGTCAACGTCAGGCACGCGGGTGTCGTTGTGCGCATTTTTGGGTGAAAGGAGTATTAAAATGGCGACAGGTAAGTCCTGCTCTCGCTGGTTTGCGCCTGTTTTGGCGCTCTTAATGGTAGTTGGCCTGAGTGGGTGTTTTGATAAAGAAGGCGATCAACGCAAAGCGTTTATCGATTTTCTGCAGAATACTGCAATGCGTAGCGGAGAGCGTTTACCGACGCTGACTGCCGATCAGAAAAAACAGTTTGGCCCGTTTGTGTCCGATTACGCGATTCTTTATGGCTATTCACAGCAGGTTAATCAGGCAATGGACTCCGGTCTGCGCCCGGTTGTTGATAGCGTAAATGCAATCCGTGTTCCTCAGGATTATATGACTCAGCGTGAACCGCTGCGTCAGGCAAATGGCGCGCTGGGTGTGTTAGGACAACAGTTGCAGAATGCGAAGCTACAGGCAGATGCTGCCCATGGCGCGCTGAAGCAGGGTGATGACCTGAAACCTGTCTTTGATCAGGTTTACAGCAAAGTTGTGACCGCACCGGCAGAGGCGTTACAGCCGCTGATCCCAGCCGCGCAAGTTTTCACGCAGCAGTTGGTGCAGGTAGGCGATTTTATCGCGCAGCAGGATACGCAGGTGAGCTTTGTCGCCAACGGCATCCAGTTCCCAACCTCACAACAGGCCAGTCAGTACAATACGCTGATTGGTCCGCTGGCGGCGCAGCATCAGGCATTTAATCAGGCATGGACTGCTGCGGTGAATGCCGCGCAGTAATCGTCGTACGGTAAGACACATTAAAGGCCGGGTGAGCATCAATGCTACCCGGCCTTTTGTGTTATTTGGCCACTTGCGGATTCACGCAGTTCTTCTCAACTTTCCCCTGCAGTGCGTCAATTAAGTTATCCACAGCACAAGCCGCCATGTTATAGCGCGTTTCATGCGTGGCTGAACCAATATGCGGTACCGCCACCACATTCGGCAACGACAGCAGCGGTGAGTCTGACGGCAACGGCTCTTGTTCAAACACATCCAGGCCCGCGGCATGAATCTCCCCGCTTTGCAGTGCGGCGATCAGTGCGTTTTCATCCACCACCGGCCCACGTCCGGCGTTAATGAAAATGGCAGAAGACTTCATTTTGGCAAACTGTTCGGTACTGAACAGATGGTGGGTTTCGTCCGTTAACGGCAGAATCAGGCAAACAAAATCCGCTTCCTGCAGCAGCGTATCCAGGTCGCAGTAGCGCGCGTTGAAACGTTCTTCCGCTTCCTGATGGTGACGACGCGCGTTGTAGAGAATCGGCATGCTAAAGCCGAAATGCGCGCGTTGCGCCAGCGCCAGCCCAATGCGTCCCATGCCGACAATGCCCAGCGTCTTGTGGTGAACATCGGTACCAAACCAGTCGGCTCCGATGCTTTTTGTCCATTCGCCTGCCTTCACGCGCTCGGCGACTTCCACCACGCGGCGAGCGGTGCTTAACACCAGCGCCATTACCGTGTCTGCCACGGTTTCTGTCAGCACCGTTGGCGTGTGCATCAGCAGCACCTTACGTGCGTTAAGGGCATCGACATCGAAGTTGTCATAGCCTACGGAAATGGTGGAGGTCGCGCGCAGTTTCGGCATTTTCTCCAGCAGGGCGGTATTGACGGCTTCACTGGAGCCCAGCAGGCCTTCCGCGCTGGCAAAGGCTTCGGCGTGCTGTGCTACGGTTTCTGAACGCAGGTTAGGCACCTGAGTGACAGTAAAATGCTCTTCCAGGCGATGCAGTAAATCGTCAGGTAACGCTTTATAGAGAATAATGGACGGCTTCATGCGAATCTCCGTAAGTTAAAATTTAAGCGTGGCGTGCGCCAATAGGTAGCTGTTGATTATTAGCAGGCTTAACGATCAGAGTTAGCCATACTGAGACAAAAAGCGCTACCCCCATAAAAATGTATGAGGCGGACGGGCTGCCGGTGGTGCCATTGAGGTAGCCGACAAACCAGGAACCAAAGAATGAGCCTAATGCGCCCATGCTGTTGATTAATGCCATTGCTCCCCCAGCGACGTTGCGCGGCAACATCTCAGGAATGATGGCGAAGAAGGGGCCATAAGGAGCGTACATGGCCGCACCGGCGATAACCAGCAGTGTGTAAGAAATCCAGAAATGGTCTGCGCCAACGGCCCAGGAGCCAATAAAGGCGAAAGCGGCAATCAGCAGCAGTGGCCAGACAAACAGCTTACGGTTTTGCAGTTTATCGGAAGCCCATGAAACCAGGATCATCGCCGCCGTTGCGGCCAGATACGGAACGGACGAAAGCCAGCCGACCTCTACCATACCCAGGTTGGCGCCGCCGCTGCGGATAATTGACGGCAACCACAGAACAAAACCGTAGACGCCAATACTCCAGGCAAAGTACTGCATGCACAGCAGAATAACGTTACGTGAACGGAACGCTTCGCCGTAGTTACGCACGGCTTTGATACCCTGCTGTTCTTTTTCTAACTGGGCCTGCAGCGCGGCTTTTTCGGATTCTGACAACCAGCCTACCTGCGACGGTTTATCTTTTACCAGTACCCACCAGCAGAACGCCCAGATGATGGCCGGAAAACCTTCAATGATGAACATTTCACGCCAGCCCAGCGCCTGAATCAGGTATCCGGACACGACGGACATCCATAGGACGGTGACGGGGTTACCGAGGATCAGGAAGGTATTAGCACGCGAACGCTCGGACTTCGTAAACCAGTTACTGATATAAATCAGCATTGCGGGCATGACCGCGGCTTCAACGACGCCAAGAATAAATCGGATGGCGGCAAGCATTGGAATGTTGCTGACCATCCCGGTCAGTGACGCGCAGGCGCCCCACAGAATCAGGCAGATAAAAATCAGTTTACGTACGCTGCGGCGTTCGGCGTAAATTGCGCCTGGGATCTGGAAGAAGAAATAGCCAAGAAAAAACAGAGCCCCCAACAGGGAAGAGATCCCTTTGGTAATACCGAGATCCTCGTTGATGCCGGCTGCGGAAGCGAAGCTGAAGTTCGCGCGATCAAGGTACGCCAGGCTGTACGTGATAAACACGATTGGCATGATGTACCACCAGCGTTTTGCTGCATTGGTTGAGCTATTCATAGACTGCCCTCTGGTTATGCTGATACGCCGCCTCTGAATGTAGGGTACAGAGACAGAGTTGGCCGGGAATTTATTCCCCTAATTGTTCACGTGTGGGTAATCCTTCGCTGTCGCCCTGGACCTGAATGGCCAGAGCGCCAATTTTATTGCCCCGGGTCACCGCCTGATGCAGCGAGCGCCCTTCCAGCAGGGCGCTGATAACGCCGACGGCAAAGCCATCACCCGCACCGACGGTATCGACCACATTGTCGACTTTCACCGGTGCGACGCAGCCTTGCTCGCCGCTCGCTGCTTTGTACCAGGCCCCATCAGCCCCGGTTTTGATAATCACGGCCTTCACGCCATGGCGCAGATAAAAGTCGGCAATGGCTTCTGGTGTCTGCTGACCGGTTAAAATCATGCCCTCTTTTAACCCCGGCAGTACCCAGTCAGCCTGGAATGCCAGTCGGTTGAGTTTTTCCACCATCTCGCCTTCGCTTTTCCACAGCACCGGGCGCAAATTCGGATCGAACGAGATGGTCTTCCCTTGTGTTTTTAGCGTGCGGGCGGTGTGCGCCAGTAGTTCATATGAACTGGCAGACAGCGCAGCTGCAACGCCGCTCAGGTGCAGGTGGCGTGCGCTGGAGAAATACCCATCGTGATAATCCTCAACGCTGAGATGGCTGGCAGCAGAACCTTTGCGGAAATATTCCACAATGGGATCGGTTCCATTTTCGACCTTAGATTTAAGCTGAAAGCCGGTAGCGTAGCGCCCGTCCAGAGTAACTCCCTGCGCATTAATCCCTTCTTTCTCCAGCGACTTAATAATAAAACGGCCAAAACTGTCGTTACCCACGCGGCTTACCCAGCCTACGTTCAGACCCAGGCGAGCAAGTCCGGTTGCGACATTAAGTTCAGCGCCTGCAACGCGTTTAATAAACTGCTCCACGTCCGCCAAATCACCGGTTTGCGTGGCGACAAACATCGCCATCGCTTCACCAATAGTGACCACATCCAGTGAATTTTTCATGTGTTACTCCTTGCGTAACAGAGCGACGTAGTGACGGGTAACCGCCGCCAAATCCTGCCCTTCCAGGGGAAACTCAATGCCGCGTGGAACATCTGCGGGCAACGTGTCCAACAGCGCCAGCCAGCGTGGTTCCGCGTGATCAGGCGGCACGGCACGGTAACTGTCGCGATGTGATGTGGCGGCTTTCACATGGATGTATCCAACGCTTGAGCCCAACTGCTGTGCAGCCTCTTCCGGAACGTCGCCCACCCACAGCCAGTTGCCCATATCGAAGGTCAGAGATATCGGCAGATTTTGCGTCTGGCAGGCTTCGTTAAAGCGCTGCATCGGCTTCAGGCGTCCGCAGGCGGTCTGATCGTTTTCGACAACCAGTTCCATTCCGCTGTTGTCCAGCCATTCACGTAACACGTTGAACTGTTCGGTATGGGAGAAATGGCCGAGGGAGACTTTTAGCCACAGCGCCTGCAGGGCCTGTGCTTCTTCAAGTAGCGCAGGAAGTCGGGGATTGAGGCTACCGTCCTCAAGGAACAACGGCTCAGGCGCTGAGTAACAGGCCAGCAGGCCGAAGATTTCGACAGCAGAGGCCATGGTTGGCAGTGTTTTTAGCTCGGCGTCGGTCAGCATCTCGCGACGGATTTCAACCCCGTCAGCACCGGCTTCGGCAATGATGGGCAGCAGGGCTGTTTGCCCACCTGCGGCGCGTACCTGGTCGTAGCCGTAAGCGGCAGTGACCACCATAATTTTTCTTTTCATGGAAACTCCAAAACTAGCGTTCTTGCTATAACGCTAGATGGAACCGGTTCCAAAGAAAAGGCTGTGATGTTGAATTTATGATCACCATCACGAAGGAAATTTAGCGGGCGGTAGAGCCGCGAACGATCAATTCGCCGGAGAAGACCTGTTCCTGAATGGCAGCAGAGCCGCCATCGATCCTGCGTACAACCTGCTCAACGGCGGTATAGCCAATCTGCCAGGTAGGTTGTTTCAACGTGGTAATACCAACGCCCGCCAGTTCGGCCCATTCCAGTTCGTCAAACCCGAGCAGACCGATGTCGCTGCCCCAGTTAAGGCCAATGCGTTTCAGGGCGCGGGCAACCTGCAGTGTGAGAGCGCCATTAGCTGAGATAACGGCTTTGCGCATTCCCCGGTGCTGCTGGTGGAACTGGCGCAGGGTGTCATCGAGTTGCGTATTGTCCGTGAGCGGGACTTCGGCATTTTGCGCGATAACGCCGGGGTACTGTGCGAGGGTGGCGCGAAAAGCGCTCAGGCGCTCGCGGCGGGTATTCACCATGCCCAGCGGTTCGCTGAGGAACAAGATGGCTTCAAAACCTTGTTCGACCAGATGTTCCGTGGCAACTGTTGCCGCCTGAGTGTTATCCAGCCCGACCATATCACAGGCGAAATCGGGAATTTTACGGTCAATCAGCACCATCGGCAGCGCAGACTGTTGCAGGCGGTTCAGCCCCTCTTCGCGCATCCCGACGGCGTTGACCACAATCCCTTCGACCTGGTAGCTGCGCAGCAGGTCGAGATAATGCAGTTCCTGATCCACTTCGTTGTTGGTGTTGCACACCAGTGGAGTAAAGCCTTTATCGCGACAGGCGGCTTCAATGCCGCTTAACACGTTGACGGAGTAGGGATTGGTAATATCGGCGATAATCAGGCCAATCAGGCGGGTACGCCCATGCTTCAGGCCTCTGGCCATCAGGCTGGGACGGTAGTCGAGATCGGCAATGGCTTGTTCAATGCGGGCCAGTAGCGCGTCGGAAAGCAGATGCTTTTCACCGTTGAGGTAGCGTGAAATGCTGGTCTTGCCGGTTTTTGCGGCCTTTGCCACATCGCTGATGGTTGCCCGTGTTGATTTGCTCATCGCTGATTTCCCTGAATTTCGTGTGAATACCTTAGCGGGAAAATCTGACGAAGCAAGTAATTTGCCCGGTGGCGCTGCGCTTACCGGGCCTACATGTCGAACGTAGGCCGGGTAAGGCGAAGCCGCCACCCGGCTCAACGATTACTGCACAGGACTCAACGTAATCTCTACGCGACGGTTCTGCGCTTTACCTTCCGCCGTGCTATTGCTGGCGATCGGATTAGACGGACCCATGCCCTGAGTGCGGATACGATTAGCGGCAACCCCTTGCGTGATCAAGGCGCTGGCCACGGAGTCCGCGCGTTGTTGAGACAGACGCATATTCAGATCCTGGCTGCCGGTGCTGTCGGTGAAGCCCAGCACGTTGACGGCGGTTTTATTGTACTCTTTCAGTACCATTGCCACGCCGGTCAGGGTGTTGGCACCAGCAGGTTTCAGGTTGGCGCTGCTGCTGTCGAAGGTGACGTTATTCGGCATATTCAGAATGATGTTATCGCCACTACGCGTCACGCTGACGCCCGTTCCCTGCATTTTTTCGCGCAGTTTGGCTTCCTGCACGTCCATGTAATAACCGATACCGCCACCCACAGCCGCACCTGCCGCTGCACCAATCAACGCGCCTTTGCCGCGATCTTTCTTCGAAGAAGAGAGTGCGCCAATGCCCGCGCCGACCAGAGAGCCAATACCCGCGCCAATGCCGGATTTACCCGCTTCGCGTTCGCCGGTGTAAGGGTTTGTTGTGCAGCCAGAAACCGCCAGGGCGCCGCTCACGATGGCAGCAATAACAAAAACACGTTTCTTCATCTTAATTCCTTAATGACTTTTTCTTCTTTGCCACAGCGACCGTGGCGGTTGATTATGACGTGTGAACATGAAGAAAATTCCAGGGAAGACTCTGAAATTTGTAAGTAACATTGAACGGCATAATAAATAAGCCGTCACATCGCATTCAGGAGCGCCATCTTGGCTAATTCACCCGCACATTACTCGGTGTTAACCGCCGCCCACTGGGGACCAATTCTCGTCGACACCGATGGTGAGACGGTTTTCTCCTCGCGTGGCGCGCTGCCCACTTCCCATCCCAACTCCTTGCAAACCGTGGTGCGCGACCAGGTTCACAGTAAAACGCGGGTACGTTTTCCCATGGTGCGTAAAGGATTCCTTGCCTCGCCGGATAATCCGCAAGGCGTGCGCGGGCAGGATGAGTTTGTTCGCGTCAGTTGGGACGACGCGCTGAATCTTATCCATACGCAGCATAAACGCATCCGTGACAGCTACGGCCCGGCCTCGATTTTTGCCGGTTCCTACGGCTGGCGATCTAATGGCGTGTTACACAAAGCGGCAACCCTGCTACAGCGTTATATGGCGCTGGCGGGGGGGTATACCGGACACCTGGGGGATTATTCTACGGGGGCTGCACAGGCCATCATGCCGTATGTGGTGGGGGGCAACGAAGTTTACCAGCAGCAGACCAGTTGGCCGATGGTGCTGGAGCATAGCGATGTGGTGGTGCTGTGGAGTGCTAACCCACTGAATACACTGAAAATTGCCTGGAATGCTTCTGACGAACAGGGTATTGCTTACTTTGAAGCGCTGCGCGATAGCGGTAAGCGATTGATCTGCATCGATCCAATGCGATCGGAAAGTGTGGCGTTCTTTGGCGACAAAATGGAATGGATCGCCCCGCATATGGGAACCGATGTAGCGTTGATGCTGGGTATCGCGCATACGCTGGTGGAAAACGACTGGCACGACGAGGATTTTCTCGCCCGTTGTACAACCGGATATGATTCGTTCGCCGACTACCTACTGGGTGAATCCGATGGGATAGCGAAAACGGCAGAATGGGCTGCTGAAATTTGTGGTATTCCGGCAGCGAAAATACGCGAACTTGCGGCAATATTTCACCAAAATACCACCATGCTGATGGCCGGCTGGGGGATGCAGCGTCAGCAGTATGGCGAGCAAAAACACTGGATGATCGTCACGCTGGCCGCCATGCTCGGTCAAATTGGCACGCCCGGCGGTGGCTTTGGGCTGTCTTACCATTTTGCCAACGGCGGGAACCCGACACGTCGTGCAGCGGTACTGGCTTCGATGCAAGGTAGCCTCAAAGGCGGCACCGACGCGGTGGATAAAATCCCGGTGGCGCGTATCGTTGAGGCGCTGGAAAACCCCGGCGGTTTCTATCAGCATAACGGTATGGATCGGCATTTCCCTGACATCCGCATGCTGTGGTGGGCGGGCGGCGCCAACTTCACCCATCACCAGGATACCAATCGTTTGATTCGCGCCTGGCAGAAGCCAGAGTTGGTGGTTATCTCTGAGTGTTTCTGGACCGCTGCGGCGAAGCATGCCGATATCGTGTTACCTGCGACAACCTCTTTTGAACGTAACGATCTGACCATGACCGGCGATTACAGCAATCAGCACCTGGTGCCGATGAAGCAGGTCGTGCCGCCACAGGCTGAAGCACGCAACGATTTTGATGTTTTTGCCGAGCTTAGCGAGCGCTGGGAACAGGGCGGTTACGAGCGATTCACCGAAGGTAAAAGCGAACTGGCGTGGCTGGAAACTTTTTACGACATTGCCGCGCAGCGTGGTGCCAGCCAGCAGGTTACACTGCCGCCCTTCGCTGAGTTCTGGCAAAAGAATGCACTGATCGAAATGCCGGAAAACGCCGCCAATACGCAGTTTATCCGTTTTGCTGATTTTCGCCGTGATCCACAGGCGCATCCGCTGAAAACGGACAGTGGAAAAATTGAAATCTATTCTGCAAAAATTGCAGGTTACGGCTATGTGGATTGTGCAGGACACCC
>NZ_SZWR01000024.1:0-3786 GCF_005280875.1 Citrobacter sp. wls827 | reverse complement strand
CCCGACCAACTGCAGGTGCTTTCCGCCCATCCGGCTCACCGTTTGCACAGCCAGCTCAACTACAGTGCGTTACGCGAACAGTATGCGGTGGCGGATCGGGAGCCGGTAACAATTCATCCGCAGGATGCGCAAGCGCGGGGGATTGCCGATGGCGATACGGTCAGAGTGTGGAACCACCGCGGGCATATCCTGGCGGGTGCTGTCGTGACGACAGGGATCAAACCTGGCGTGATTTGTATTCATGAGGGGGCCTGGCCTGATTTGGACCCGGCCGCCGACGGGATTTGTAAAAATGGTGCTGTCAACGTGCTGACCAAAGATCTCCCCAGCTCGAAGCTGGGGAACGGCTGTGCGGGCAACACCGCGCTGGCGTGGCTGGAGAAGTACAGTGGGCCCACGCTGACACTTACCGCGTTTGATCCGCCTGCCAGCCCATAATCCAGGTTGGATGGTGAGTCTCTTCCTGCCATGCGCTGTCTTCAATGCGAAAGCCCAGTGCGTGGTAGAAGTTTACCGCTGATTGGTTCTTCTGGTAGACCTCCAGGCTGAGCAACGAAAAGCGCTGCTGCACATGTTGCACCAGTGCTTTACCGATACCGCTTCTGATGGCGGCAGGCGCGACAAACAGCGCGCCTAAAAAGCGCTCTTCCATCACGCTGGCAAAACCTTTGAGCACACCGTTTTCTTCCCACACCCAGGTTTGCGCAGCGGGCAGGTAGACATCACGTACGATAGGCTCACTCTCGCGCCAGTAGCGTTCTTCGATAAAAGGATGGGCAAAAATGGTGCTTTCCATCCACAGTGCCAGAATTGGTGCCAGATCGTCAGCGTTGGATTCACGAATCATGTTGTTCTCCTGGGTAACAGATGCAGCCGGTGACATGGTCGTTGACCAGACCGCATGCCTGCATAAAGGAGTAACAGATAGTGGTGCCAACAAACTTAAATCCACGTTTTTTTAACGCTTTAGAAAGTGCGTCAGAGGCGGGCGTTGAAGTAGGGATATCGCTCAGACTGGCGGCACGGGTTAACTGCGGTTGGTTATCGACGAATGACCAGACGAACTCGCTAAACGGCTCACCGTTTTGCTCCATTGCCAGCCAGGCGCGGGCGTTGCCGATAATGGCCTGAATCTTTCCCCGATGGCGGATAATACCGGCATCCAGTACCAGCCTTTCTACATCCTCTTCGGTCATCGCCGCAACGGTGGCAGGATCGAAGTGGTGAAATGCCTGGCGATAGTTTTCCCGTTTTTTCAGCACCGTTATCCACGACAGCCCAGCCTGCTGGCCTTCAAGGCAGATCATTTCGAACAGCTTTTTACCATCGGTTTCCGGGACGCCCCATTCCTTGTCATGATAGGCAATGTATAGTGGATCCTGACTGACCCAGCCGCAACGTTGCATACTCTTCCTCGCTGTTTTTACTGGCGTAAAAATTTCATTCGGCCCGCCTTGACGCGCCCGCTAAAAAGACAATATTTAATACAGGGCCTCATGTGCCCGATATCCTTTAAACAATGACAATAATATCGCCGTATTCGGCTCTTTTCTGGAGTCGCGTTGATGATTATAAGAAACAGTAGTGGTCGTCAGAGGTTAACTCTGGCGAACGTCATCGTCTGTGCGCTGTTTGCCAATACGGCATATGGCTGGCAACAAGAATATATCGTTGATGCGCTGTCCGGTCATACGTCGGAACGCTATACATGGGACAGCGATCACCAACCACGTTATAACGACATTCTGGAAGAGCGCATTCGCTCCACCCAGAACGTGGCGGGGCCGGTGGTGAATCTGGCGGACCAAACGGCTCTGGATGCGACCAGCGGTATGAGCGTGGGCTGGAATTTTCCCCTTTCCCGTAAGGTGACGACGGGACCCGTCGCAGCCCTGCATTATGATGGTTCAGCCACCTCTACCTACAACGAATTTGGCGACAGTGTGACTTCGCTAACGCTGACCGATCCGATGTGGCATGCCAGCGTCAGTACCCTGGGCTGGCGGGTCGACTCGCAGTTTGGCGATGTACGGTCATGGGCGCAAATCAGCTATAACCAGCAGTTTGGCGAGAATATCTGGAAGGCGCAATCGGGTCTCAATCGTATGGCGGCGGCGAGTCAGGATGGTAACTGGGTCGATGTCACTGTCGGTGCAGATATGCTGCTGAATCAGCATATGGCTGCCTATGCGGCACTTTCTCAGGCAGAAAATAGTACGAATAACAGCGATTATCTGTACACCATGGGAGTGAGCGCTAAATTTTAACGAAAGAAAGCCGGGATAAAACATCTACGTTACATATCGGGATCAATAATCACACGCATTCCAGCGATAGCGTGCACTAACTCCGGCAATAAAATTCAGTAACCCGACTTTTTGTCTCGTCATTCATTCCGCAATCCAGGCATTTCATTCCGTCCTGATGGCATTTCATGCCGTTTTCTCCTGGTCATAAAAGCACTTCGGTATGGTTGTCGGCAGAGAATTTCCCATTTTGTTTATGCAGGAAGACTGCCATGAAAACTTCTGATTATCAGCGTACCCGGTGGCTGACACTGATCGGCACCATCATTACCCAATTTGCATTAGGTTCTGTTTATACCTGGAGCCTGTTTAACGGTGCGCTCTCTTCTAAGCTTGATGCGCCGGTGAGTCAGGTTGCATTTTCCTTTGGTTTGCTGAGTCTGGGTCTGGCGATCTCTTCTTCCGTCGCCGGGAAGCTTCAGGAACGTTTCGGTGTAAAACGCGTCACCATGGCATCGGGTATCTTACTGGGTGTGGGCTTCTTCTTAACCGCGCATTCTGACAGCCTGATTATGCTGTGGCTGAGTGCCGGTGTGTTGGTTGGTCTGGCGGATGGCGCAGGCTACCTGTTAACCCTGTCCAACTGTGTAAAATGGTTCCCTGAGCGTAAAGGGCTGATTTCCGCCTTTGCGATCGGTTCTTACGGCCTGGGTAGCCTTGGTTTTAAATTTATCGACAGCCAACTGCTGAGCACTGTGGGTCTGGAAAAGACCTTTATGATTTGGGGCGCGATCGTACTGGTGATGATTGTCTTTGGCTCCACGCTGATGAAAGATGCGCCAAACCAGGAAGTTAAAGCCGTAAATGGCGTGGTAGAGAATGACTACACGCTGGCACAATCCATGCGTAAACCACAGTACTGGATGCTGGCAGTGATGTTCCTGACGGCGTGCATGAGCGGGCTTTACGTGATTGGTGTCGCGAAAGATATCGCCCAAAGCCTGGCAAAAATGGATGTGGCAACAGCGGCGAATGCGGTAACCGTTATTTCTATCGCGAACCTGTCAGGTCGTCTGGTTCTGGGTATTCTGTCCGACAAAATTTCCCGTATTCGCGTTATCACCATTGGTCAGGTTGTTTCGCTGGTGGGCATGGCGGCGCTGCTTTTTGCCCCGCTGAATGAAGTGACATTCTTCGCAGCCATTGCCTGTGTTGCCTTCAACTTCGGTGGCACCATTACGGTCTTCCCGTCACTGGTGAGTGAGTTCTTCGGCCTGAATAACCTGGCGAAAAACTACGGTGTTATCTATCTTGGCTTTGGTATCGGCAGTATTTGTGGTTCGATTATCGCTTCGCTGTTTGGTGGGTTCTATGTCACCTTCTGCGTTATCTTTGCGCTGTTAATCATCTCGCTGGCGCTTTCTACCACCATTCGCCAGCCGCAACGTAGCGTATTTACTGAGGCTCACGCCTGAATCTATTAGCGGTCTGATTAATACCCGGCGCATATATTTACAAAAATATATGCGCCGTTTGCATT
>NZ_SZWR01000021.1:305192-315590 GCF_005280875.1 Citrobacter sp. wls827 | reverse complement strand
ACCAAACCGAGCATCGTCATCAAACCAAATGCCAATAGCCGCCCGACCGGGGATACCACGGGTTATCTGGCTAATCCGAAGGAGGTCTAAAATGGGAAGTGGATGGCATGAATGGCCGCTGGTACTGTTCACGGTTCTGGGCCAATGCGTGGCAGGCGCGCTAATCGTCAGTGGGCTGGGTTGGGTTGCCGCCAAAGACGATGTTGTAAGGCAGCGCATTGTTCGCAGTATGTTTTTTCTTTGGCTGGTAATGGGAATCGCATTCCTGGCCTCGGTTATGCATTTGGGGTCTCCGTTACGCGCATTTAACTCACTGAACAGAGTCGGTGAATCAGCGCTAAGTAATGAAATCGCCAGCGGTTCGCTGTTTTTTGCCGTCGGTGGTTTATGGTGGCTGGTCGCTTTTCTCGGTAAAATGCCTGCTGCATTAGGTAAAATATGGCTGTTGGTAAGCATGTTGCTGGGCGTGGTGTTTGTCTGGGCGATGACCAACGTTTACCAGATAGATACCGTACCGACCTGGTATAATGGTTACACTACGGTGGCCTTTTTCATGACCATGCTTCTGAGCGGGCCACTCTTTGCCGCCCTGCTGTTGCGTGCTGCTGGTGTTCCTTTTAATGCCAACGTGTTCGCGGGAATAAGCGTGCTGGCGTTACTGGTGAGTGCAGGTGTGATTGTCCTGCAGGGACTTTCCCTCGGCACAATCCACAGTTCGGTGCAATTCGCCAATGCGCTGGTACCTGACTACGGCCGCTTACAGGTGTGGCGCATCGTCTTGCTGGCCGCAGGTCTTGGGTGCTGGATATGCCCGCTTATCCGCCGTAAAAACCCGCATGCCGCTGGGCTGGCGTTAGGTTTAATTTTAGTCCTGGCCGGTGAAATCATTGGTCGTGGTTTGTTTTATGGTTTGCATATGACAGTCGGAATGGCTGTTGCAGGTTAACTCTCGGGTGCGGGGCAACCCGCACTGTTCAGGATTGTTTGCATGACCCATTTTTCACAATGTGACAACTTTTCAACCGCAGCGCGCGTTCTGGGCGCGTTGTTCTTCTATGCGCCAGATAGCGCTGAAGCATCTGCGATGGTCAGTGCGTTAAAAGCTGATGGCTGGCAAGCACAGTGGCCGCTGCCGGAAGCTACGTTGTCGCCACTGGCTGCACAAATGCAGACAGATAGCGATGAAACGCTCCCACAAGCCTGGCAACGTTTGTTTATCGGCCCCTACGCTTTGCCATCCCCGCCCTGGGGTTCGGTCTGGCTGGATCGCGAAAACGTGTTGTTTGGTGATTCCACGCTGGCATTACGTCAATGGATGCGCGACAACGGCATTCAGTTTGCGCTGCAACAGAATGAGCCAGAAGATCACTTTGGTTCGCTGTTACTGCTAACCGTCTGGCTTGCCGAAAATGGCCGCCACACCGAATGTGAGCAATTGCTGGCCTGGCATCTACTGCCGTGGTCGGCTCGCTTTCTCGATGTTTTTATCGAGAAGGCGGACCATCCGTTCTACCAGGGGTTGGGTAAACTGGCACGCCTGACGCTGGCACAATGGCAGTCGCAGTTATTAGTTCCGGTGGCAGATAAACCATTGTTTCGTTAATGTCACCCACGGGCAGGACAGTTCCTGCCCATTTCCCGCTAAGTTTCGCACGCTGAGCTTTTGCTTCTGCGGCTAATTACCCGCAAAATAAGCCGTCTGAATATTCCTGTCTGGCAACCCATGCATCGTTTACATGCTTATCCTGACCTACGCACTCTGTTTCGGCGTCTGCTGATCGCCGCGCTGATTGGTATCCTTGCAGCCCTGGCCGTTGCAGGATTTCGTCATGCGATGCAATTGCTTGAATGGCTGTTTCTGAGTAACGATACGGGAAGTCTGGTCAATGCCGCGACAAATCTGCCGCCGTTCAGACGCATGCTGACACCTGCGCTCGGTGGTCTGGCGGCAGGACTCTTGCTCTGGGGCTGGCAAAAATTTAATCGTTTACGCCCACAGGCCCCCACAGATTATATGGAAGCCCTGCAGACTGACGGGCAGTTCGACGTCAGCGCAAGTCTGGTGAAATCACTGGCCTCTTTGGTCGTCGTGGCGAGCGGTAGCGCCATTGGTCGTGAAGGAGCAATGATTTTATTGGCCGCATTGGCGGCCTCATGCTTCGCACAACGCTTCACACCGCGTTCGGAATGGAAATTATGGATTGCCTGCGGGGCTGCTGCTGGTATGGCCGGTGCGTATCACGCTCCGTTGGCGGGTAGCTTATTTATTGCCGAAGTGCTGTTTGGCACGTTGATCCTCGCCTCATTAGGGCCGGTGGTTGTCTCCGCCGTCGTCGCATTGTTAACCACCAATGCGCTTAGCGACAGCAACGCGCTTAGCGACAGCAACGCGCTACTGTATACCGTTCATCTGACACGTGAACTGCATGTGCTGGAATATGTGATGATTATCAGCACGGGTCTGTTAGCCGGTCTCTGCGGACCTCTTTTTATGTGGCTTATGACCACCAGCCACAACGGCTTTTTGCGCTTAAAACTCGCACCACCAGGCCAGTTAGCCCTAGGCGGGTTGATCGTTGGCCTGTTGTCGCTACTTACGCCTGCGGTCTGGGGCAACGGCTACAGCGTGGTACAGTCGTATTTACTCTCTCCGCCTTTGCTCGCCGTCATCAGCGGAATTTTCATTTGCAAATTGCTGGCCGTACTCGCCAGTAGCGGTTCAGGAGCCCCCGGCGGCGTGTTTACACCAACGCTGTTCGTCGGTTTGTCGATCGGTATGTTACTGGGTCGGGTATGGGGATTCTGGCTTCCGGGGGCGGATGAAATAGCGGTACTGTTGGGCTTAACAGGAATGGCCACGCTGCTGGCGGCGACGACCCATGCCCCCATTATGTCGACATTGATGGTCTGTGAAATGACCGGGGAGTATCGACTGCTCCCCGGCCTGTTGATCGCTTGCGTCGTGTCGTCAGTGCTGTCGCGAACGTTACGCCATGACTCTATCTACAGACAACACGCTGCCGAGCATTGACAGACGAATATACTGAGAAAGCTCGCGCTGCTCGGCACGTGGCAAATAAGGCAATTCACCCATCAACGGTGCCGGTAATTTTTTGCTTAGCACGTCGATGATTTCGGCATAATGCGCCAATCCGGGGTTAATACGGTTCGCTACCCAGCCAATCAACGGCAGCCCGTCACTGGCAATCGCCTGTGCGGTGAGAATGGCATGGTTAATACAGCCTTCCTGAATGCCCACCACCATCAGAACCGGGAGTTGCTCCTGTACTACCCACTCTGATAACGGACGCAGATCGTTCATCAGACTACGCCAGCCACCTGTACCTTCAACAACAACGTGATCAACCTTCTCACTCAGGCTTGCAAGTCCATTGGATAACAGGGTGTAGTTAACCGGACCACTATGCGCCACGCTGCTTTCGTCTTCGCTCAGCGCGATAGGGTTAATCGCCTCGTACGGCAGTTCGATGGATGACACACTTTGCAGCACCAGTGCATCTTTATTGCGCATACCCTCCGGGGTCTCTTTGCTGCCTTTGGCGACGGGTTTGTAACCCGCCACACGTTTACCCCCTGACGCCAACGCTTGTAGTAATGCGCGGGAAACCACGGTCTTCCCAACAGAAGTGTCTGTACCTGTAATAAAGAAACGCTTCAGCATCACTAACTCCACCGTATGCTCTGAAAATATAAGTCAGGAAAATAAAACAGTGGAGAAAGTCTAAAGTATGACGGCCAGAACCAGCTTGAGATAGCGCAATTTTTCGTACAACAGTTAAAAAATGTTAACCCTGTAATAGACGAATCAACAAAGAACCGTTATACATCGCGTCTTTAACGAGAGCGGCCCCCGCCATCGTCCCCTGATTAGAAAATTGCGTACTTTCGACAACAATGTGCTGGCTGTAGGCCGGAAGCGCCTGTTGACGAATGCTGTCAGCAATCGTCGGGAACAAAATGTCAGCAGCTTTACTGAGTGGAGATCCTATCAATATCTTTTGCGGGTTGAACAAATTCACCATGATGGCCAGGATACGACCGACATGTGTCCCAACGCCGTTAATAATATCTTTCGCCAATAAATCGCCCTGCATGGCCGCCTGACACAGTGCGTCTACCGTCAACGGTTGTCCGTGCAGAGAGGAGCTCATTGACTGCTTCAGTCGCACCTGCGCCAGTTCCAGCACGCTGTCGACGCTGGCGATCGTTTCCAGACACCCATGATTACCGCAGTAGCACCGTTTGCCGTAAGGGTCCACCTGCGTATGACCTATTTCGACCAGGCTGCTGCTGCCTGCATGCAGTAAATGACCATCAGTGATCACCCCTGCACCCACGTTGTGATCGATGACTACCTGAATAACATCACGCGCCCCGCGTGATGCACCAAACAGCGCCTCGGCCATGGTCCATGCGCTGATATCGTGCTGAATGTATACCGGCACGCCGGTATGCCGCTCCAGCGTTTCGCCGAGCGGCATCTCTTTTACGTCATCATAGAACGGCATACGATGTACGATACCGTTCTCTGTATCAATAATGCCGGGTAAGGTAATCGCGATGGAAGTTAGGCGTTCGAGTTTTTGCTGGTGACGAATAAAAAACTGATCAACTTGCGCAACAACCCGTTCCAGTAACGATGTCTCGCTGACCAGCGCCATTTCAAGACAATCCTCGACCACCAGTTTGCTGCTCAGATCGCGCAGCGCCAGGAAAATCTCGCCACGACTAATACGAATAGAAAGGTAATGCCAGGCTTCTGTTTCGACAACCAGCCCAACCGCCGGACGTCCGCGGTTACCGGCTTCTTTTATTTCCAGCTCCTGCACCAAATGCGCTTCCAGCATTTCTCGGACAATTTTGGTTATACTGGCAGGCGCCAATTGTGCCAGGCGAGAGAGATCAATACGCGATACCGGTCCCAGCTGATCAATCAGACGATAAACCGCGCCCGCATTGGTCTGCTTAATTTGATCGATATGCCCAGGCTGACTATCAGCAACCACCACTTACTCCCTTTATTTTCGCGCTCCGAAATAATCTGTAGACTATGGTGAAGCACTTCAATGGTTTCCGTCAACTTTTTGCTTAGCCTTGTGATTTACTGCACATTTTCGACCATTTTTAAACTAAATTAACCGCGCTGCACTGCGGCTAAAAGCTGCTGGCGAAAACGCTGCGCAGCGTGGCTTTGTTCATGATGCTTCGGCCACACCAACCACATTTCGGAGACCGCATCGTCTTCGGCAATAGGGATCCAACACATTTCATACAATTGCACCCGTTTAAAAGAGGCGGGCAAAATGGAAACCCCCAACCCTGCGGCCACCAGTCCAATGATGGTCATCGCCTCACCGACCTCCTGGGCGATGGTTGGTTTCAGATCATAACGGCGCATCAGGCCGAGAATATCGTCATACAACCCCGTTCCAACATGCGGATCAAAAAAGACAAACGGCTCGTTTGCCAACTCCGCCAGCGTCACCACCGGCTTTTGCGCCAGAGGATGTGCGCGTGGGATCATCGCCATCAGCGGCTCATGCAAAATGACCTCCCGCGCCAGCGTGTCCGGTAGTTGCGTATTGCGCAGGAGCCCTAAATCCAGTGTTCCCTCGTTGAGCGGGGCAATTTGCTCGCGCGTATTCATTTCACGGGTTTGCATATGCACCGCAGGATAGCATTGGCGAAAAAGAGACAGCGTATCGGACACGGCCTTAATAAACGGGGCTGATGACGTAAAACCGATGCGCAGTTCCCCCGACTCCCCCAGGTGTAATCGCTCAGCACGGGCGGCAGCCTCATTTACCAAGCCCAGGATTTGCCGACTGTCCGCCAGAAACTGTTTTCCGGCAGCGGTAAGCGCCACGCTGCGGTTAGTCCGCGCCAGTAGCCGTGCACCCACCTGCTGCTCAAGAATCTGAATCTGCTGGCTCAACGGAGGTTGCGAAATATTCAGTCGTGCCGCTGCACGACCAAAATGCAGCTCTTCCGCAACTGCCACAAAGTAACGTAAATGACGCAGTTCGATATTCATATCTTTAAAATATTATTTGAGATTATTAATATATTAGACAGAATATTGTGATTTTCATACTCTTAAGGCTGGTCCTGTAGACGTAATTGGATGAGCAAGGATTTCAAGTGAGCCGTACAACAACTGTCGATACCGCGCCAACAAGCGATGTTGATGAACAGATAGTTACCCCGCCGGATGGTTTTATCAAACGCGGAACATCCCCATTTATGCGCGTCACGCTGGCGCTGTTTTCCGCCGGACTGGCGACTTTTGCCCTCCTCTATTGCGTACAACCCATACTGCCTGTGCTTTCGCACGAGTTTGGTGTCTCTCCTGCCAGCAGTAGTATTTCGCTCTCCATTTCAACAGCGATGCTGGCAATAGGGTTACTGTTTACCGGCCCACTTTCCGACGCCATAGGCCGCAAGCCGGTGATGGTGACCGCGCTGCTGCTCGCCTCTTGTTGTACGCTCCTTTCAACAATGATGACCAGTTGGCACGGTATTTTAATCATGCGTGCGCTGATCGGACTGTCACTGAGCGGCGTGGCGGCCGTGGGAATGACCTATTTGAGTGAGGAAATTCAGCCAAGTTTTGTTGCATTTTCAATGGGCTTATACATCAGCGGAAACTCGATTGGTGGTATGAGTGGTCGTTTGATTAGCGGCGTGTTTACTGACTTTTTTAGCTGGCGAATCGCGCTGGCGGCTATTGGCTGCTTTGCCCTCGCCTCCGCGCTAATGTTCTGGAAGATCTTACCGGAATCACGGCACTTCAGACCGACATCGTTACGGCCTAAAACGTTATTTATCAACTTCCGTTTGCACTGGCGTGACAGAGGACTTCCACTGTTGTTCGCAGAAGGGTTCTTGCTGATGGGGTCGTTTGTCACACTGTTTAACTACATCGGCTACCGTCTGATGCTGTCTCCCTGGGCGCTGAGCCAGGCTGTCGTCGGTTTGTTGTCTGTGGCTTATCTTACCGGCACCTGGAGCTCACCAAAAGCCGGTTCCATGACCACCCGTTATGGGCGCGGCCCGGTAATGTTGTTCTCGACGGGCGTGATGTTGTTCGGGCTAATAATGACTCAGTTTACCTCGTTATGGCTGATTTTTGCCGGTATGTTGCTCTTTTCAGCCGGCTTTTTTGCGGCGCATTCCGTGGCAAGTAGTTGGATCGGGCCGCGAGCCAAACGCGCTAAAGGCCAGGCCTCTTCACTGTACCTGTTCAGCTATTACCTGGGCTCAAGCATTGCCGGTACACTAGGGGGTGTTTTCTGGCATAGCTATGGCTGGAACGGCGTGGGCGGGTTTATCGCACTGATGCTGGTGCTGGCGCTATTGGTTGGTGCCCGATTGCACCACCGTCTGCACGCATAATCAATGATGCCCGAAAACCGGGCATCATAAACGTCTCACGATAACATAAACGTCTGGGCGCTAATCTGCAGAGCAATTACCGTACCGTTCATCAAAATATGTAGCAAAATCGGCATCAGTAAACCGTTACTTTTCAGCCTCGCCAGGATCAAAACCTGGGACACAATAAACAACATCAATAACGTTCTCAGATCCACATACTGTGTATGCATCACGGCGAAAATAGCCGACACCACCACTGACGACAATCCTGTTTTATTATTGAACCAGTACTGAAAGGCATTGAACAGGCAGCCCCTGAAGATGATTTCTTCATACACGGGTGCAATAAATATCAGCGTTACACTGGATAACCAAAGCGCGTAGCTGTTCAGTGAGACCTGGCTTGTCACCCATTCTTCGGTCTTTCTGATCCCCAATACCCAGGGCAGGACCAGCTGCACAATCAGCAGCGCAACAAACAATATGGCAAACCACCGGGCGTTGAATGTTCCTTTCCCGAGACCGTCTCTTTTTCTAAAGAAAACGTAATACAACGGCACCAGGACGACGAATTCCAGTGTAAACAGCAGCGGGAAAAGTAATCCTTTGGCGAGCAAGTCGTGACTGGCAGGGAAAAATAATGGGGAAAATGTGAGGCCGAACATCAACAAAAACATAGAGAAACAGCCAGCCACCGCTTTTGTCCTTGCGATATATTCGTTACTGACTTCCTGTTGCACACCTGCTCCTTGGATAAAATGAAATGTTCTCGTTATCTGAACAATACACGATCATGATAAAAAGTATCATTATCATTGACAAGCTACCAAAATTCCCATGCCTATGATGAATGGGTTAATTTGCGAAATCGCGTTAGACTCTGAAATCTGGTCCAACAGAACGAGAACAAAAAATGAGTAACAGCGATAATTACCATCAACTCACCCGTACGTTCCAGCGCCTCTCTCGCTTCTCCCACCTCTCGGCAATAGCCAGTTGGGACATGTTTACCATGATGCCGCCTGGCGGTAGCAAAGCCCGGGGTGAAGCGCTGGCTGAACTGAGCGTGCTTGAACATCAACTGTTAACCGATGCCAATGTGGCAAAGTGGATCGCCGCCGCACAGCAGGAAGACCTGAACGATGTCGAGCAGGCCAATCTGCGCGAAATGTTACGGCTACATCATCAAGCGTCCTTGCTACCCGAATCACTGGTAGAAGCGAAATCACTGGCGGGCAGTCGTTGCGAACATGCCTGGCGCAGCCAACGCCCGGCCAATGACTGGGAAGGGTTTGCTGAAAACCTGAAAGAGGTGGTTAAGTACAGCCGCGAAGAAGCCCGACTGCGTGCAGAAGCGAAAGGATGTTCGCCCTACGACGCATTACTGGATGTCTTTGAACCAGAGATGACCAGCGCCCGGCTGGATATTCTCTTTGCCGACATCAAGAGCTGGCTACCCGAATTGCTCAATAAGGTAGTGGCAAAACAATCACAACAATCGCTTATCGCCCCCACAGGTCCCTTCCCGACTGCAGTTCAGCGTGAGCTGGGCCTTGAAACCATGGCGCAGTTAGGTTTTGATTTTACCGCGGGACGCCTGGACATCAGTGCACATCCGTTCTGCGGCGGCGTACCGCAAGATGTTCGGATTACCACCCGCTACGATGAAAACGAACTGCTCAGCGCGTTATTTGGCGTCATTCATGAGACAGGTCATGCGCGTTATGAGCAAAATCTACCTCAGAACTGGTCAGGACAACCTATTGCCCTGGCACGATCAACCGCCATCCATGAATCTCAGAGCCTGTTCTTTGAAATGCAATTAGGCCGCAGCCCGGCGTTTCTGAAACGGTTAATTCCCGCAGTAACCCGACATTTTGGCAATCAACCCGCCTTTGAGGAAAGCAATTTCATCGCCTGGAACCAGCAGGTCAAACCGGGCTATATCCGCGTTGACGCTGACGAGGTTAGCTATCCTGCTCACGTGATCCTGCGTTATGAAATCGAGCGCGCGTTGATTAACGGCGACATTGAGGTCGATGACATTCCTGCCTTGTGGAATGAAAAAATGCAGGCCTGGTTAGGGCTCTCTACGATCGGGAACTACCGTAACGGCTGTATGCAGGATATCCACTGGACCGATGGCGGTTTTGGCTACTTCCCTTCGTACACATTGGGGGCGATGTATGCAGCCCAGCTTTTCAGTGCAGCTAACCGTGCCTTGCCAGACTTAAACCACGCCATTGCGCAAGGAGATTTTAGCGCCTTGTTTGACTGGTTGCGCCAGAATATCTGGCAACATGGCAGTCGTTTCACGACCGAGCAGCTCATTACCCAGGCAACCGGAGAGCCGCTGAGCAGCCGCTATTTCCGCGCCCATCTGGAAGCCCGCTATCTGTAATCGTAAACCGTGAGTCATTGTACAAACGGTTACACGTCGAAACCAATGACTCACGGAAGCCCAGAGATTACAGCGATATAGTTATTTCAACGGCCCCGCAGTGGGGTTGAATGAAAAACCAAATCGAGGGTATGAGAATGAAAAAAGTATTAGCTCTGGTTGTTGCCGCTGCTATGGGTCTGTCTTCCGCTGCATTTGCTGCTGAAACAACTGCTACTACCGCTCCGACTGCTGCTGCGACCACGAAAGCCGCACCGGCAAAAACCACTCATCATAAAAAACAGCACAAAGCAGCTCCGCAGAAAGCGCAGGCTGCCAAAAAGCACGCTAAAAAATCCGCAGCTAAACCGGCTGTAGAACAGAAAGCTCAGGCTGCGAAGAAACACACCAAAAAAGCAGCAACCAAGCCAGCTGCAGAGCAGAAAGCTCAGGCAGCCAAAAAACACACCAAAAAAGCAGCAACTAAACCAGCTGCAACCAAACCAGCCGCAGAGCAGAAAGCTCAGGCCGCTAAAAAACACACCAAAAAAGCAGTAAAACACGAAACCGCTAAACCAGCTGCTCAACCGGCTGCATAAAACATCTGTAGTAACCATGGC
>NZ_SZWR01000021.1:294887-305122 GCF_005280875.1 Citrobacter sp. wls827 | reverse complement strand
CTAAATCAGTCTGATTTAGCGCCGCCTTTCGGAGGGTAAAATGGTGTCACATTACCGCTTTGAGTTCATTCTTATTACCCTGATAATTTGCGCTCTTATCGCCATGCATTTTTATCTTTCCTGAGTGTAGTTATCTGATTTTACTCCCACTTTCCCGCCGTCCCGTCTATAGTATTAACTGAGGGTTTGCTGTTAATAATCATAATTCCCCACCAGAGTGTGATATGCATAAAACCATTGCGGTATTACTGGGTTCAATTTGTCTATTTCCTGTCGTTGCACATGCGGAGCAGCCTGCAACGACCATTGCTGAAGCCGATAACATAAAAACGCTGTTTTTTGGTCATGATGATCGTGTGAGGGTGACTGACCCTACACAATCACCGTGGGACGCTATCGGGCAACTGGAAACCGCCAGCGGTAACCTGTGTACGGCTACGCTCATTTCACCTCACCTGGCCCTGACCGCCGGGCACTGCTTACTCACCCCACCAAAAGGCAAGCCGGATAAAGCCGTCGCGCTACGTTTTGTGTCGAAAAAGGGTATCTGGCGCTATGAAATCCACGGCATTGAAGGACGGGTTGATCCCTCTCTCGGCAAGCGTTTAAAAGCAGATGGTGACGGCTGGATTGTCCCACCTTCTGCAGCTCCGTGGGATTTTGGTCTGGTAGTGTTACGTTATCCCCCCTCCGGGATCACGCCGCTACCGTTATTTGACGGTGATAAAGCCGCGTTAACCGCTGCGCTAAAAGCTGCTGACCGTAAAGTGACTCAATCGGGGTACCCGGAAGATCACCTGGATGACCTGTACACGCATCAGGATTGCGTGGTAACTGGCTGGGCGCAAAATACAGTCTTGTCGCATCAGTGCGATACGCTCCCTGGCGACAGCGGCTCCCCATTGATGTTAAAGACAGATTCAGGCTGGCAATTGATTGGTGTGCAAAGCTCCGCTCCAGCAGCAAAAGATCGCTGGCGGGCAGATAATCGCGCCATTTCTGTGACGGGTTTTCGCGATAAACTCGAAGCACTGGCGAAGGGATGACGCATGCTGCCCACGTTTGCGGGCAGCACGTAGATTAGGCAAGTTTGATCATTATCATTCCGGCCAGCAGCAAGGCGACGCCAATCCAGCCTTTGTTATTCAGGCGCTGACCAAAAAGCACCCATCCTGCGGCCAACGTTGCGGCGATCCCGAATCCTCCCCACAGCGCGTAGGCGACAGAAAGGTCGATCCCTTTTACCGCCTGGGACAGCGCACTAAAGGCCGCTAACACCGCCACCAGCGACAACACGCCATAAGCCTTACGGCGGAAACCATCGGAAAATTTTAAGAAGACGTTAGCAACGATTTCAAGAACGATGGCCATTCCAAGCCACGCGCCGTGAACCCACTCAAACTGCTGCATGGGTCACCTCCCTCCTCGCTTTTGCCGGCTTGCGGGTACCCGATTTGATCAACACAATGCCTAACACCAGCGAGACCAGTCCAGCAACTTTCATCGTGGTCAAGGTTTCGTCGAATAACAACACGCTAAACAGCGTAATAAATAAAATTCCGATACCTTCCCATAAGGCATAGGCCACACCAAGGGCGATTTTTTTAACGGCAAAACTGAGAAAAATATACGATAAGGCGATCATTACCAGCATTAAAATAAAGCCCGCATTACCATGGCCTACGCTGGCCCATTTCATTGACAGCGTACCGGTAATTTCAGCCGCAATGGCCAGACCTAATAATATCCAGTAAAACATGATGCTTCTCCTGCTTGAGAATATAGTCCTTTGGGCCTACTGCATGCAGTAAACCAAAAAATAGAATCAGATAGCTCAGCGCATAACGCCAGCTCAGGCAGAAGAAGGGACTAAAGCGCGTTGCGCCAGTGTTGCTCACCCGCAAGCAAGAAAGTGGAGGAGGTACGAAGAAGTGTAGGTAAACGCAAAAACATCCTGAACGTATTGTCCATAATATTACAATTATCCGCAGTGTTGCTTCTCATCATCGCGGATGATAATTGTCCTCGGTAGTTAAACACAGATGATTTGTATCATAGGTTCAATGCGAACTCAAAATCTTTTCACTTCTTTACCCGACTCGTTTGATTTTTGTTATAACGGCTCGAGGCAGATCACATTATTATATTGATAAAAAACTCAGGGATTCACATGGCAAAACCGATCATCACGCTTAACGGCCTAAAAATAGTTATTATGCTCGGCATGTTGGTTATCATTTTAACCGGTATCCGATTTGCCGCCGATATCATCGTACCGTTTATTCTGGCGTTATTTATCGCCGTCGTGCTTAATCCCGTAGTACAACGCATGGTTAAGCTCCGCATACCGCGTGTATTTGCCGTGTCATTGCTGGTTGTTATTATTGTCATGCTAATGGTGCTGCTTCTGGCTTATTTAGGTACATCCTTAAATGAGCTGGCACGGACACTGCCGCAGTATCGTTCGTCATTGGTTATCCCACTGAAAAATATCGAACCGTGGCTACAACGTGCGGGGATCGGCGTTTCCGTAGACGAGTTGGTGAAATATGTCGATCCGAACGCTGCGATGACGCTGGTCACCAATTTATTGACGCAACTCTCTAATGCGATGTCCTCGATATTTCTACTGTTGCTGACCGTGGTTTTTATGCTGCTGGAAGTACCGCAACTCCCCGGAAAACTCAAACAAATGATGAGCCGCCCTCTTGAGGGAATGGCCGCGATCCAACGCGCTATCGACAGTGTCTCACACTATCTGGTACTAAAAACCGCCATCAGCATCGTCACCGGCCTGGTCGCCTGGGGCATGCTTGCCGCACTGGATGTCCGCTTCGCGTTTGTCTGGGGACTACTGGCCTTTGCCCTGAATTATATTCCTAACATCGGTTCGGTGTTGGCAGCGATTCCCCCTATTGCTCAGGTACTGGTATTCAGCGGTTTTTACGACGCGTTGCTCGTGCTGGCAGGTTATCTGGTGATTAACCTGGTATTCGGCAATATCCTCGAACCCCGCATCATGGGGCGTGGGCTGGGACTTTCTACGCTGGTGGTATTCCTGTCGCTGATTTTTTGGGGCTGGCTGCTCGGCCCCGTTGGGATGCTGCTTTCAGTACCGCTGACCATCATTGTAAAGATTGCCCTTGAGCAAACAAATGGTGGTCAAAGCATTGCCGTCCTGCTGAGCGATCTTAACAAAGAATAAGCGTATGCCCCGCTATCGCGGAGCTGTTCAACTACTGTTTGTCTCGGAACACCAGTGCGGCGCTCATCAGTGTGAATAGCGCAATAATCCAGGCCATGGTCCAGGGGGTGCCGTCACTCAATCTCGCCAGCAGTAACGATGAGATGATGCCACTGCCATACTGTAATGAACCAATCAGCGCCGAAGCTGACCCGGCGATATTGGGGGCCGCATCCAGCGCGGCGGCCGTCGACGTTGCTGCAATGATCCCATTCATCGAAAATAGTAGAAACACAGTGATGATAATGGCAATAACCCCCCCTATTTCCAGCTTAACCAGCAGTGCCAATGCAACAGCAGCCAGTGCCGCCAACATTGTCGCGTACTTAAGCAACTGTTCTAACGCGTGCCGTTGCACCAGCCGGCGGTTGACCGCACTCATCGCCATAACGCCGACAATATTTAACGCAAATAACCAGCCATAATGCTGCGGATCGACATGGTAATAGCGAATGTAAACAAATGGCGAACCGGTAATAAACGCATACGCACCCACGTAATAAAAGGTCAGACTCAGGGTGTAGCGCATAAATCGACCATTGGTTAATAGCGCGCGGTAATGCCGGAATGCGCCTGCCAGTGAGGCTTTTACGCGTCTTTCTTCAGGGATTGTTTCCGGTAACCACAGCAACGAGATAAACATCAGCACGCCAATGGCCACCAGTAACCAAAAAATAGAGTGCCAGGTGCTCAGTCGAATAATTTGCCCGCCAATCAATGGCCCTGCGATGGGGGCAATCGCCATAACCAGTACCAGGGTTGACAACATTTGCGCCGCACGAGTACGAGCAAAGAGATCACGAATCATGGCACGCGCCAGCATCGGTCCGGTACAGGCCCCCAGCGCCTGAAAGACCCGCCAGAAAACAATTTGCGTGATATCCGTGGACAGCGCACACCCCGCAGAACCGATGATAAACAGCACCATGCCGATGAACAACGGTGTACGTCTACCCAGATGATCGCTGATCGGTCCCCAGATCAGCTGCGCAATAGCAAACCCCACCAAAAAACCGGTAACAGTAAGCTCCACATTGCCGTTTAAATCCCCCGCCATGGTCGGCATCGCCGGGAGGTAGATATCGGTTGAAAGTGAAGTAAAGGCCATCAGGCCGCTGAGGATGAGAATAAAAGAGAGACCGGTCTGGCTTGCAGCAGCAGCCGGCAGGCACTGTTCACGTGTACGCATAGCGTCCTGTTATCTTAGGAAAAGTCAGGTGGCAGTATATACGGGGTGAATGACAGTGATTAGATAGCCAAAGAAGCATAAGTTTATGAACGCCAATCATGAGTAACGCCCTCTCCCCGCTAACACATGCGACAACCTTCGCATTTTAGCCTGCTAAAAATGAATTTAGCTCATAGGTCTATGCTGATTTAACGGACTAATGGTGTGAACAGATTCTTGCTAATCTGCTGGCAATGCAAAAAATGATGATCAGGAGCGTTCCATGAATACAACGGTCTTAAATAACGGTGTTGAGATGCCTCTGCTCGGTTTTGGTGTATACCAAATGACCGAAGCGAACGAGTGTGAGCAAGCCGTGCGGGATGCCATCGAAACAGGATATCGCCTGATCGATACCGCCGCCTCCTATCTGAATGAAACTCAGGTCGGCAATGCGCTGAAACAAAGCGGCGTACCCCGCGATGAACTTTTCATCACAACCAAGCTGTGGTTACAGGATACCAGCTACGCTGGCGCGAAAGCTCAGTTTGCGCGTTCGTTGCAGCGCCTTCAACTTGACTACCTTGACCTGTATTTAATCCACCAGCCCTATGGCGACGTACACGGTGCCTGGCGTGCGATGGAGGAACTCTACGAGGAAGGGAAAATTCGCGCAATTGGCGTCAGCAATTTTCACCCGGACCGTCTGGCAGATTTGATGGCCTTCAACCGCATCATCCCGGCGGTGAATCAGATAGAAGTGAATCCCTTCCACCAGCAACCGCATGCCGTAGCCTGGATGCAGAGCCGCAATATTCAACCACAAGCCTGGGCACCGTTCGCCGAGGGGCGCAATGACCTGTTTCAAAATCCGACACTGGCCGCGATTGGTAAAAAGTACGGGAAAAGCATCGGTCAGGTAGTACTGCGTTGGATTTATCAGCGCGGAATTATTTCTCTGGCGAAAACCGTGCGTAAAGCGCGTATGACAGAGAATATTCAGATACTGGATTTTACCTTAACGACTGAGGAAATGACGCAAATCGCCGCCATGGACGCCGGGATCAGCGCATTTTTCTCGCATCGCGATCCGGCGCGCGTGGAATGGATAACCCAGCGTAAACTGGATGTTTAATAAAAAAACGGCCTCCGCAGAGGCCGTCTTACTTTTAAGCACGCATTACAACGCTTTCAGAATCGCATCCACGCTGGCTTTGGCATCACCAAACAGCATATGGGTGTTTTCTTTAAAGAACAGCGGGTTCTGCACGCCTGCATAACCGGTGTTCATTGAGCGTTTGAACACGATAACATTCTGCGCTTTCCACACTTCCAGCACCGGCATTCCGGCTATCGGGCTGCGCGGATCATCCTGCGCTGCCGGGTTCACCGTATCGTTCGCGCCAATAACCAGCACGGTATCGGTATCGGCGAAATCATCGTTGATTTCATCCATTTCCAACACGATGTCATACGGCACTTTTGCTTCCGCCAACAGCACGTTCATGTGACCAGGCAAGCGCCCTGCTACCGGGTGAATACCAAAGCGGACTTTGATACCACGGGCGCGCAGTTTCTCAGTGATTTCCGCCACCGGATACTGCGCCTGCGCCACCGCCATACCGTAGCCCGGGGTGATAATCACAGAATGAGAGTTTTTCAGCATTTCAGCGGTATCTTCGGCATTAATCTCGCGATGTTCACCTGCTTCTTCGGTATCACCGGTTGAGGACCCATCGGTGCCAAACCCACCCGCAATAACGCTGATGAAAGAACGGTTCATTGCCTTACACATAATGTAAGACAGGATCGCACCCGAGGAACCGACCAGCGCACCCGTAACGATCAGCAGATCGTTGCTCAGCATAAAGCCTGCCGCTGCTGCCGCCCATCCTGAATAGGAGTTCAGCATAGAGACGACGACTGGCATATCGGCCCCACCGATGGATGCTACCAGGTGCCAACCAAACGCCAGTGCGATAATGGTCATCACCAGCAGCGCCAGAACCTGCAGGCCCACGCTCTCGGTACGAACAAACACCACCAGCAGCAGGAAAGAAACCACCAGTGCCGCCAGGTTCAACTTATGGCGATTCGGCAGCATCAGCGGCTTAGATGAGATCTTGCCGCGCAGTTTACCAAACGCCACGATAGAACCGGTGAAGGTTACTGCACCGATAAAGATGCCGAGGAACACTTCAGTCAGGTGAATGTTCACCAGGATCGGTTCCAGACCGGTATCGTGATACAGGTAGCTGTTGAAACCAACCAGTACGGCGGCCAGACCGACGAAGCTGTGCAGAATCGCCACCAACTCCGGCATCTCGGTCATCTCGACTCTTTTCGCCAGACGAATACCAATTGCACCACCAATGATCATTGCAACCAGAATCCAGGCGACGTTGCCGGTCTCCGGGCCAAAAATCGTGGCAATCAGCGCAATCGCCATCCCGGCGATGCCGTAGTTGTTACCCTGTTGAGACGTTTCGTGTTTGGAAAGTCCCGCCAGGCTGAAAATAAACAGGATTGCGGCAACAATGTATGCAGCTGTAACTAATCCTCCAGACATATGTTACCCCTTAGTTTTTCCGGAACATTTTCAGCATGCGCTGAGTCACGGTGAAGCCACCGAAAATATTAATGCTGGCAATAAGCACCGCGATAAAACTCAGGAAACTCACCCAGCCGCCCTGGCCAATTTGTAATAATGCCCCCACGACGATGATCCCGGAGATAGCGTTAGTCACGGACATCAGCGGGGTATGCAACGCATGCGAGACATTCCACACCACGTAGTAACCCACCACGCAGGAAAGTGCGAACACCGTAAAGTGTCCGAGGAACTCTTTTGGCGCGACGTCGGCTAGCCAGCCAAACAAAATCACCACCAGCGCCATCAGCGCATATTTGCGCCATGGGGATGCAGGTTTTTTCTCTTCCTGTGGTGCAGGTGCAGCTTTAGGCGCCGCTTGTGGCTGAGCAGAAACCTGGATGGGTGGTGCAGGCCACGTAATTTCACCATCGCGAACCACTGTCACGCCGCGCACCACCACATCGTCAAAATCAACGGTGATGTTGCCGTCTTTCTCTTTGCACAACAGTTTCAGCAGGTTTACAAGGTTGGTGCCATACAATTGTGAAGACTGAGTCGGCAAACGTCCCGGCAAATCGGTATAGCCGATAACCTTGACGCCGTTCTCGGTGGTGGTCACCTGATTGGCAACGGTATACTCGCAGTTACCCCCGTTTTGCGCGGCGAGATCGACAATCACGCTGCCGGGCTTCATCGAATCAACCATCTCACGCGTGATCAGTTTCGGCGCTGGTTTCCCCGGGATCAGCGCGGTGGTAACGATGATGTCGACGTCTTTTGCCTGAGCGGCGAACAGCTCCATCTCCGCTTTAATAAACGCTTCGGACATCACTTTGGCGTAGCCATCGCCGCTGCCCGCTTCTTCTTTAAAGTCCAGTTCGAGGAACTCAGCGCCCATACTCTGAACTTGTTCTTTTACTTCCGGGCGCGTGTCAAAGGCGCGAACAATCGCCCCGAGGCTGTTTGCTGCACCGATAGCGGCCAATCCCGCCACGCCAGCACCGATCACCATCACCTTGGCAGGTGGAACTTTACCCGCCGCGGTAATTTGCCCGGTAAAGAACCGTCCGAACTCATGTGCCGCTTCAACAATTGCACGATACCCGGCAATGTTGGCCATCGAGCTTAAGGCATCCAGTGACTGCGCACGCGAAATACGCGGCACGGAATCCATCGCCATGACCGTCACATTTCGCTCAGCGAGTTTTTGCAGTAGCTCAGGGTTCTGCGCAGGCCAGAGAAAACTCACCAGCGTGGTACCCGAATTAAGCAACGGAATCTCAAACGCTTCTGGCGCATTGACCTTCAGGATAATCTCTGACTGCCAGACAGCATTCCCGTCAACAATTTCTGCGCCTGCTTGCACAAACGCCTTATCGTCAAAACTAGCCAGTTGACCTGCGCCGCTTTCAACCGCGACGCTAAAACCCAGCTTCAGCAGCTGCTCAACCGTTTTCGGTGTGGCTGCAACACGGGTTTCATTGGTTAACCGTTCTTTTGGTATGCCAATTCGCATAATGTTCCCTTCCATCTGTATTTTTGATGATGGTTTATCAATGTTCGCAAGAGGCATGCGCACACTCCCGAGAGAGCTCAGTGTTACCCCAATAAAATAAAACAGTAACAAACTCTGTATAAGCTACTGAAAATGACGCCTGTGATCTAGCGCCAAAAAACAGTATTTATTATGAAATTTGCAAAACAGGAATGAATTCATTCGCAAGCAGGGATAATGCCCTTTAAATAGCCCGCAAAGGCCGATAATTCGCTCAAGCGAAGCGGCAAAACATGATTAAGCGCCACCGTAGAACAATTGATTAACATTAAATTAACTTATGAAATTCAACTGCTTTATCAGTTTTAGCCGCCAAACGCCGAATTTTTAGACATATCACTAAATGTTATCGATGTTGTTAGCATGGGTGGCACGATGAGTGAAAAATCACGCAGACACTGACACAATTTAAATGCAATAATCAGCCACGTTTCTAGTCAATAACAATACCAGTACCTGGTTTGCGCAAGGCGAAGGATTATTTTTATGAAGCTTAAGAACACTCTCCTGGCGTCCGCTCTTCTTTCTGCGACTGCTTTTTCTGTAAATGCAGCGACAGAATTGACGCCGGAGCAAGCAGCTGCCCTGAAACCCTATGACCGCATTGTGGTTACCGGTCGTTTTAATGCTATCGGTGATGCGGTAGACGCCGTATCTCGTCGTGCAGATAAAGACGGTGCAGCCTCCTTTTATGTTGTTGATACCTCAGATTTTGGCAGTGGCGGTAACTGGCGCGTCGTCGCCGATATCTATAAAGCCGACGCTGAAAAAGCAGAAGTCACCAAAAATCGCGTCATCAACGGCGTTATGGAATTACCGAAAGACCAGGCTGTTCTGATTGAACCTTTCGATACCGTTACGGTTCAGGGTTTCTACCGCAGCCAGCCTGAAGTAAATGATGCCATCACCAAAGTGGCGAAAGAAAAAGGGGCTTACTCTTTTTATATCGTACGCCAGGTTGATGCCAACCAGGGGGGTAACCAACGTATTACCGCATTCATCTACAAAGAAGATGCGAAAAAACGTGTTGTTCAAAGCCCTGATGCGATCCCTGCCGATTCTGATGCCGGACGTGCCGCTTTAGCAGCCGGTGGCGAAGCCGCGAAGAAAGTTGAAATCCCAGGCGTGGCAACAACCGCGTCTCCGAGTGCCGAAGTGGGTCGTTTCTTCGAAACTCAGTCAACTAAAGGCGGACGTTACACTGTCACCCTGCCTGACGGTACTAAAGTTGAGGAGTTGAACAAAGCTACCGCCGCGATGATGGTGCCGTTCGACAGCATCAAGTTCACCGGTAACTATGGCAACATGACCGAAGTCTCTTACCAGGTTGCGAAACGTGCAGCGAAAAAAGGTGCCAAGTACTACCACATTACCCGCCAGTGGTCGGAACGTGGTAACAACATGACCATCAGCGCCGACCTGTATAAGTAACAGACAGTTGTAACAATAAAAGGCGGCTTTATGCCGCCTTTAGCATTTTTAGTCACAAATCTGCCTATCCCCATTGCATGCGCTGTCTTCTCTCCGTAAAATCCCGCGCCTTGAGTCGCTTTCACCATTTTTATGCGATTTACCAAAATAATTATTCTCTCACTCTCGTTTTTGTAACTGGATACAAATGGAAAAGAAATTGGGTCTGAGTGCACTGACAGCGCTGGTTCTAAGCTCAATGCTT
>NZ_SZWR01000021.1:276776-294830 GCF_005280875.1 Citrobacter sp. wls827 | reverse complement strand
CAGCCTGCCACAAAATATGGCTGCAGTAGCCAGCCCGGCAGCGTTATTGATTGGTTGGGCGATTACGGGCGCGGGGATCCTGCTGCTCGCGTTTGCCATGCTTATCCTGACGCGTATCCGCCCGGAACTGGACGGCGGTATCTTTACCTACGCGCGTGAAGGCTTCGGAGAATTGATCGGTTTCTGTTCCGCGTGGGGGTATTGGCTGTGTGCCGTTATCGCTAACGTTTCCTATCTGGTTATCGTCTTTTCCGCACTTAGCTTCTTTACCGATACACCTGCGTTGCGTCTGTTTGGCGACGGGAATACCTGGCAGTCTATTGTTGGCGCATCGGTACTGCTGTGGGTCGTGCATTTTCTGGTGTTACGTGGTGTACAGACAGCCGCCAGCATTAATCTGGTGGCGACGCTGGCGAAGCTACTGCCGCTTGGCCTGTTTATCGTTCTGGCATTTATGTTATTTAAGCTCGACACCTTTAGCCTGGACTTTACCGGTGTGAAACTGGGTGTTCCTGTCTGGGAGCAAGTTAAAAACACCATGCTTATCACCCTGTGGGTGTTTATCGGCGTGGAAGGCGCTGTCGTGGTGTCCGCTCGGGCGAGGAACAAACGCGATGTTGGGCGCGCGACACTGCTGGCTGTACTTGCCGCGCTTGGCGTCTACCTGTTGGTGACCCTGCTTTCTCTTGGCGTGGTCGCACGCCCGGAACTGGCTGAGATCCGCAACCCATCAATGGCTGGTCTGATGGTTAAAATGATGGGGCCATGGGGCGAAATCATTATCGCCGCGGGTTTGATTGTCTCTGTCTGCGGCGCCTATTTGAGCTGGACGATTATGGCGGCGGAAGTCCCATTTCTGGCATCCACGCACAAAGCATTCCCGCGTATTTTTGCCCGTCAGAATGCGCAAGGTGCGCCATCTGCATCACTGTGGCTGACTAACATCTGCGTGCAGGTCTGTCTGGTGCTGATCTGGCTCACAGGTTCTGACTACAATACGCTGCTGACTATTGCCTCTGAGATGATTCTGGTGCCCTATTTCCTCGTCGGCGCATTTTTGCTGAAAATAGCGACCCGCCCAATTCATCAGGCTGTTGGTGTCGGTGCATGCATTTATGGCTTATGGTTACTGTACGCGTCAGGTCCGATGCACCTGCTGTTGTCCGTGGTGCTGTATGCTCCGGGGTTGCTGGTTTTCCTTTATGCCCGCAAAACTCACGCGCATGACAACGTATTAAAACGCCAGGAAATGGCTTTGATCGGCCTGCTTCTTGTAGCAGCTGTTCCAGCGACCTGGATGCTGATGGGTTAAATAGTTGACCCATCGTTTGCGACTCATGGAGATCTCGATGGGTAAAAAGCCCGCTTTGCCAATACTTATCACCGGAGGGGGCCGTCGTATCGGTCTCGCCATCGCGTGGCATTTTCTGAATCAAAAGCAGCCGGTGATCGTCAGTTACCGGACACACTACCCGGCGATTGATGGCCTGCAAGAGGCGGGGGCACAATGTATTCAGGCTGACTTCGCGACCGACGAAGGCGTCCTCGCTTTTGCCAGGGAAGTGAAAGCCCGTACCGAAGGTTTACGCGCTATTGTGCATAATGCCAGCGCCTGGCTTGCCGAAAAACCGGGGCTGCCGCTTTCTGAGGTGCTGTCCAGCATGATGCAGATCCACGTGAATACCCCTTACCTGCTTAATCACGCGCTGGAAGGCCTGCTGCGCGGACATGGGCATGCGGCCAGCGATATTATCCATTTTACTGATTACGTCGTAGAGCGTGGCAGCGACAAGCATATTGCCTATGCTGCCAGTAAAGCTGCTCTGGATAATATGACCCGCTCATTTGCCCGCAAACTGGCCCCGGAAGTGAAAGTTAACGCAATCGCCCCCTCGCTAATCCTGTTTAACGAGGGTGACGATGCAGAATATCGTCAGCAGGCGCTGAATAAATCGTTGATGAAAACCGCACCCGGTGAAAAAGAAGTCATTGATTTAATAGACTACCTGTTTACCAGCTGCTTTGTCACCGGCCGTAGCTTTGCCGTTGACGGTGGTCGCCACCTGCGCTAGTGCAGTTTTATCCAACAAAAGATCAGCAACCACGCGCTCAGGCTCCAGCAGACTACCGAGCCAATGAGCGCGACGGGTAAACGCATAAAACCGGTGAAGTACCACAGTGAAATGAGGTAGACAAAATAGGGAATAATCGACCACATGCTGAATACAATCGTTGTACGCAGCGCCTCGATCCCACGTTCACTGGCCACAATATAGTGGGCAATCAACGCAAAGGTTGGGAACAACGGAATTAATCCGGCAATATAGTAATTCTTTGTTTTAGCCAGTAAACCAATCAGCACCACTAAGTGCAGCAACGGCTTCGGCAGCCTGCTTTTGACTGGATGAACACTCCAGAACCCAATCACTATGAAACGGTAAACCATATTTTAGCAGCGTCGCACAATAGCCGCCGACACGCTCTGCGCGGGTTAAAGAAGAACTCTGCCCCCCCAGCCACGCGATTCGCTGGTGACCGTGCCGAATGAGATGCTCAACCAACAATTGCGCTGCCTGCATGTTGTCGGGTCGTACCGTGTCGACGTCATCCAGGTAACTGGCTCGTGAGGCAAATACGACCGGAATCCCTTTTTCTTCAGCCAGTTGTCGCAGCGCATCACTGCTATCAGCTGCACCTGCAATGACTACGCCATCCACGCCCTGATTAAGTAGCATCGCAAAACGCTGAGCCAATTGTTCACCGTCTTTGCCGCCGTGTAAAAGAAAGACCATCCGACCCTGTGCTTCTAATGCTTCCGTCAGGCCTGCCGTCAGTTCAGCATAAAATGGCGCAGACAGATCGCGCACAATCAGCCCGACCACACCACTCTGACCGCCACGCAGCACCGATGCCTGACGATTACGTACGAACCCCAACTGCTCAATGGCTGCGTTTACCCGCTCCCCGGTTGCGGATGAGATACGCCCTTTTCCACTAAGCACCAATGAGACTGTACTGACCGAAACCCCGGCAGCCAGCGCAACATCATGAATGGTTATTTTTTTGGCTATAGCCATAAAAACAGAAAACTCCCTGATAACGTGACGGATAAAACGTTTTATCAATCGGTTATAGTTATACGCCGTATTATCATTCGATAATGTGATTTATACCGCACTAAAATTAGGTAAAACGTTTTATCTTCTCGCCATCATTAGTCACCGAGCTTTCACGAGGAGTCGTTAGATGACGACGAGAACCACACCAAAAATAACGTTATGGGAATTTTTCCAGCAGTTGGGCAAAACCTTTATGTTGCCCGTGGCTCTGCTCTCCTTCTGCGGGATCATGTTGGGGATCGGCAGTTCATTAAGCAGTCATGATGTATTAACGCTGATCCCCGCATTGGGTAACCCGGTGCTTCAGGCTCTTTTTACCTGGATGAGTAAAGTCGGCTCTTTCGCCTTTAGTTTCTTACCCGTGATGTTTTGTATTGCTATTCCTCTCGGTCTGGCGCGCGAGAACAAAGGTGTGGCGGCATTTGGCGGGTTTGTTGGTTATGCAGTCATGAACCTTGCCGTTAACTTCTGGTTGACGGCGAAAGGGATTTTACCTACCACTGATGCAGCAATCCTGAAGGCCAATAACATCCAAAACATCCTGGGGATCCAGTCGATCGACACCGGGATCCTCGGTGCCGTCATCGCTGGGATCATTGTCTGGATGCTGCATGAACGCTTCCACAATATCCGTCTGCCGGACGCATTGGCTTTCTTCGGCGGCACCCGTTTTGTCCCCATCATCTCTTCACTGGTCATGGGGCTGGTTGGATTAGTTATCCCTCTGATCTGGCCTGTATTTGCGATGGGTATCACCGGGCTCGGCAATATCATCAACAGCGCAGGTGAATTTGGTCCGATGCTGTTTGGTACCGGCGAACGCCTGCTGCTGCCTTTTGGCCTGCACCATATTCTGGTGGCCCTCATTCGTTTTACTGAAGCGGGCGGTACCCAGGAAGTGTGTGGTCATAGCGTCAGTGGCGCATTGACTATTTTCCAGGCGCAGCTGAGCTGCCCGACAACGCAAGGCTTCTCTGAAAGCGCAACCCGCTTCCTGTCTCAGGGCAAAATGCCGGCGTTCCTCGGTGGTTTGCCGGGTGCAGCATTAGCGATGTATCACTGTGCTCGTCCTGAGAATCGACATAAAATTAAAGGGTTATTAATTTCTGGTCTGATTGCCTGCGTCATTGGCGGTACCACCGAACCACTGGAATTCTTGTTCTTGTTCGTTGCCCCAGTTCTGTACGTGATCCACGCCTTATTGACCGGCCTCGGCTTTACCGTGATGGCGGTGCTCGGTGTGACTATCGGCAACACAGACGGTAACCTGATTGACTTCGTGGTGTTCGGGATCCTGCACGGGTTGTCCACCAAGTGGTATCTGGTCCCTGTTGTCGCGGCCATCTGGTTTGCGGTGTACTACGTTATCTTCCGCTTCGCGATCACCCGCTTTAATCTGAAGACACCGGGCCGTGATGTCGAAATTGCCAGCAATATCGAGAAAGTGATGGCAGGCACACCCGGTAAATCTGGCTACAATGTCCCGGCAATTCTGGCGGCATTGGGTGGCGCGGAGAATATCGTTAGTCTGGATAACTGCATTACGCGTTTGCGCTTGTCGGTCAAAGATATGTCACGCGTAAATGTCCAGGCACTGAAAGACAACCGGGCCATTGGCGTGGTACAGCTCAATCAGCATAACCTTCAGGTCGTTATTGGCCCGCAGGTCCAGTCAGTGAAAGACGAAATCGCAGTTCTGATGAACACCGTACAGGCGTGAGGACAACGACATGTTTGATTTTTCAAAGGTTGTGGACAGGCATGGTACCTGGTGTACTCAGTGGGATTACGTTGCCGACCGTTTTGGCACTGCCGATCTGCTGCCGTTCACCATCTCTGATATGGATTTTGCTACGGCCCCTTGCATTCTGGAGGCGCTGACACAGCGCCTGTCACACGGTGTATTAGGATACAGCCGCTGGAAAAATGACGAGTTTTTGGCGGCCATTAGCCACTGGTTTCTAACTCGTCACAATACCCGGATCGATCCTCAATCGCTGGTATATGGCCCCTCAGTTATCTATATGGTCTCAGAACTCATCCGCCAGTGGTCGTCTGCTGGCGACGCGGTAGTTGTCCATACGCCAGCTTACGATGCATTCTACAAGGCCATTGAGGGCAACCAGCGCACAGTGCTCCCCGTCGGTCTGGAAAAGCGGAGCGACGGTTGGTATTGCGACATGGCAAAGCTGGAAGCAGCTCTCTCACGGCCAGAGAGTAAAATTCTTCTGCTGTGTAGCCCACAAAATCCAACGGGCAAAGTGTGGACGCACGAGGAACTGGAAACCATGGCTGACTTATGCCAGCGACATGGTGTCAACGTCATTTCCGATGAAATCCATATGGATATGGTTTGGGGAGAGCAACCGCATATCCCGTGGATCAATGTCGCACGCGGCGACTGGGCGCTACTCACCTCCGGCTCCAAGAGCTTCAATATCCCGGCATTAACCGGAGCGTATGGGATCATCGAAGACGCCAATAGTCGCAACGATTATCTCAGTGCGCTAAAGGGACGCGATGGATTGTCTTCCCCTGCGGTGCTGGCACTCACCGCACATATTGCCGCCTATCAGCAAGGTGAGCGCTGGTTGGATGCCTTACGGGATTATCTTGTCGGCAACCTGCATTATGTTGCTGATGAACTTAATACCGCGTTCCCTGAACTTAACTGGCAGATCCCGCAATCCACCTATCTGGCCTGGATAGATTTACGTCCGCTCAGGGTTGATGACCAGGCGTTACAAAATGCGCTTATCCACCAGCAAAAAGTGGCGATCATGCCAGGTTCGACCTACGGAGAGGAAGGGTGCGGTTTTGTACGCCTGAATACCGGATGTCCCCGCTCAAAACTTGAGAAAGGTGTTCAGGGATTAATTAACGCCCTGCGCTCTCTGCGCTAACTAAAGTTGCGCAATGAAATTAATCATTGCGCAACATAGATTTTTATCCCGATTTATTCTTATAATACTGCGCACTTTACCTAAAAACATGAGTGCGACCATGATTGATACTTCCCTTCCTTTAACCGACGTCCATCGCCACCTTGATGGGAACATCCGTGCCCAAACGATCCTGGATCTTGGTCGTCAGTTTAATTTAACGCTTCCTGCTCAAACACTTGAAATGCTGATCCCTCACGTGCAGGTAACGTCAACTGAGCCTGATTTGGTCAGTTTTTTGTCAAAGCTTGACTGGGGTGTCAAAGTGCTGGCCTCGCTGGATGCCTGTCGCCGCGTCGCATTTGAGAATATTGAGGATGCCGCACGTAATGGTCTGCATTACGTTGAACTACGTTTTTCCCCAGGCTATATGGCGATGGCCCATCAACTCCCCGTTGCAGGTGTGGTTGAAGCCGTTATTGCAGGCGTACGCGAAGGCTGTAAAACTTTCGGCGTTGAAGCTCGCTTAATTGGAATTATGAGCCGTACTTTCGGCGAAGCTGCCTGTCTGCAGGAACTGGATGCACTGTTAGCGCATCGTGATCACATCACCGCACTGGATTTGGCCGGCGATGAACTCGGTTTCCCGGGCAGTTTGTTCCTGTCCCATTTCAACCGTGCACGCGACGCTGGCTGGCATATCACGGTTCATGCAGGTGAAGCGGCAGGCCCGGAAAGCATCTGGCAAGCTATCAGAGAACTGGGAGCAGAACGTATTGGCCACGGCGTAAAAGCCGTCGAAGATCGCGCCCTGATGGATTTTCTCGCCGAGCAGCGTATCGGCATTGAATCCTGCCTGACATCGAATATTCAAACCAGTACCGTCGCCTCACTGACGACGCATCCGCTGAAAACATTCCTTGAACACGGTGTACTGGCCAGTCTGAATACGGACGACCCGGCGGTTCAGGGTGTGGATATTATTCACGAATACACCGTAGCCGCTCCGGCTGCAGGATTGACGCGTGAACAGATTCGCCAGGCGCAAATCAATGGCCTGGAAATGGCGTTCCTGAGCAATGAAGAGAAACAAGCACTGCGTGAGAAAGTCGCTGCAGCGTAATGGCTTTATTGCCGGATGGCGCTAACGCTTATCTGGCCTACATTGCATTGTAGGCCAGATAAGATGCCTCGACATCCGACATTGGCATTATCAGGCAAGGCACAGCGTCGATCGGTGTTTCGCCGATTCAATGCCCAACTCAATCAGTTCCATGATTTGAATGGCTTGTCTGGCTGGAACCGGGTTCTCGCCGTTACCATTCAGCGCATCACGGATTCCCGCATAGTAAGCCGGATAATTACCTGGCACGGTTAACCAGGTTTCTTCCACCTGCTCATCACCTTCCATGCGTGTCAGTACACCATCACGCATGTCATAACCCCAGTCTTCCTGTGGCAGCCGCTCACCATTTTTAAGACGTTCCTCTTGTGGGTCCAGACCATACTTCACATAACTGCCACGCGATCCGTGAACGATATAACGAGCAGACTCAGCCGCTGCCAGCATCGTTCCGTGCAGAATCACCCGACGCTGCGGATACGTCAGGATGGCATGGAAGTAATCTGTCGACTGCGCCCCCGGACGGAGCTGTGCCAGATCGACCGTCAGACTCACCGGCAAGCCAAACAGGTTAATTGCCTGATCTAAAAGATGCGGTGCTAAGTCATACCAGATACCACTCCCCGGGCCACCCTGTTCACGCCAGCGGTCACGGACCTGCGGGCGGAAGCGATCGAAATGAGATTCAAAATAAGCCACCTCACCCAACGCGCCATCAGCCAGCAAGGCTTTCAGCGTCAGAAAATCGCTGTCCCAGCGACGGTTATGGAAGACAGAAAGCAGGCGCCCTACGCTTCTGGCCAGCGCATCCAGCTCGCGTGCTTGTGACAGTGTCACAGTGAAAGGCTTATCAACAACCACATGCTTACCTGCTTCCAGCGCCGCTTTCGCCAGCGGGAAGTGTGTATCATTGGGTGTAGGGATCACAATCAGGTCGATACTCGGATCGTTAAACAGGTGTTTAGGCTCAGTAACAACCGCCACCGAAGGCCAGTCCGCCTTCACTTTTGTTTCATCACTACTGGACACCGCAACCAGTTCCAGACCCGGAGTGCCCACAATCAGGGGGGCATGGAAAGTTTTACTGGCATAACCGTAACCGATTAGCCCAACGCGGATGTTGTCACTCATGTTTTTGCCTCTCAATTCAGATCTGGCCTATTTCACACCATAGATAGTAGCGCCACAATAGTTTAATAACCTTTGCGCTACAAAGGTTGTTGCTTAACTTAAGTCAAACATATGCCACTTAGAGTTAACTTGCCGCGAAAAAGTCATCGAAATCGTTCCCAATGCTCTTGCTGTATCATTTATTGATAAGTAACATTTGCTACCTGTGTTTATGGATAAATCAAAGCAAATGTCGTCAGTAATGAATCGTCTTATTGAGTTAACAGGTTGGATTGTTCTCGTGGTCTCCGTGATCCTGTTGGGTGTTGCCAATCATATTGACAACTACCAACCACCGGAACCCGTCGCTGCAGTACAGAAAAAATAAATATACGCAGCCCGTTATAGCCTGGCAGTTAACTCCGCGATGGTTGCTGGGTAGGGCTGTAAAAGATCATTTTTTGTCAAAAAAAAGCGAATTATGCCGCATCCCGCTCCAGCGCGTATTGCCTGCGATCGTGAAGCGCGTTACCCTTTCCGCAGGCGTAAATAGCGCCTGGATTCCCACAGGGTTGAAAACTCTTCTTACATTTGCGCGCAAATTCGCGTTTACCTGTACAACGTTGGTTGTTTTTTAATATTTACTACTCCGTTAGTATTATTTTATTAATATGGATTGCCTTTTATGACTGTTCAGGATTACTTATTAAAATTCCGCAAAATCAGTTCGCTAGAAAGTCTGGAAAAATTGTTCGATCATCTTAACTACACACTTACTGACGATAGCGACATTATCAATATGTATCGCGCTGCAGACCACCGCCGTGCCGAGCTCATTTCGGGAGGCCGCCTGTTCGATGTTGGCCAGGTACCCAAATCCGTCTGGCATTACGTGCAATAAACAAGACAGTAGCGCCTGGCGTTAAAAGCTTTATAATAATTGCCCCAAAATGAACGGCATGTCTGTTCGCGCGCGTAAACCTGGAGATGAAATGACTACAACACCGGCACAACGTATCGGAGGCTGGCTACTTGGGCCATTGGCCTGGCTGTTAGTCGCGTTGTTAAGTGCTTCGCTGGCGTTACTGCTGTATGTCACTGCGTTGTCCACACCGCAGACATTCCACACGCTGAGCGAGCAAAGTACGACGAATTTGCTGCTATGGGGCGTCTCCTTTATTACCGCTATCGCCATGTGGTACTACACGCTGTGGCTGACCATCGCGTTTTTCAAACGCAGAGTCTGTGTGCCAAAACACTATATTATATGGCTGCTGATCTCGGTGTTACTGGCAATTAAAGCGTTTGCATTCTCACCTGTTCCGGATGCGTTTGCCGTGCGTCAACTGCTGTTCCCTTTGTTAGCGGCTGCGCTGCTGATACCCTATTTCAAACGCTCGCAACGCGTTAAGACGACGTTTGTGAACCCGTAATAACCCTACAGTTAACCTGTTGTCGCCTGTTGTAGATTGTCAGATAATAGGCGGCTTTTTTATTTCAGGCCGAAAAATGACTGATTACCTGCTGCTGTTTGTCGGAACTGTACTGGTCAATAACTTTGTACTGGTCAAGTTTCTGGGCTTATGCCCCTTTATGGGCGTTTCCAAAAAACTGGAAACCGCAATGGGTATGGGCCTCGCCACGACCTTTGTAATGACGCTGGCATCCATATGCGCATGGCTGATTGACACCTGGATCCTCATCCCGCTCGATCTCATCTACCTGCGCACGCTGGCCTTCATTCTGGTCATCGCCGTGGTGGTACAATTTACCGAGATGGTTGTACGCAAAACCAGCCCTGCGCTGTATCGCCTGCTGGGGATCTTCTTACCGCTGATCACCACTAACTGCGCGGTATTAGGTGTAGCGTTGCTGAACATCAACCTCGGGCATAATTTTTTACAGTCGGCGCTGTACGGTTTTTCCGCCGCCGTCGGCTTCTCACTGGTGATGGTTCTGTTCGCCGCAATTCGCGAACGCCTCGCCGTGGCAGACGTTCCTGCCCCCTTCCGCGGTAATGCGATTGCGCTGATTACCGCTGGTTTAATGTCTTTGGCCTTTATGGGCTTTAGTGGTTTGGTGAAGTTGTAATGAATGCTATCTGGATTGCCGTTGCCGCAGTGAGTCTGCTGGGTCTGGCGTTCGGCGCTATTTTGGGTTATGCCTCTCGTCGATTTGCCGTCGAGGATGATCCAGTCGTGGAGAAAATTGATGAAATTCTCCCGCAAAGCCAGTGTGGGCAGTGCGGTTATCCGGGCTGCCGTCCTTATGCTGAAGCTATTGGCTGTCAGGGCGAAAAAATCAACCGATGCGCCCCTGGTGGCGAAGCGGTGATGCTAAAAATTGCGACCCTGTTGAACGTCGATCCGCAACCTATTGATGGTGATGAGCAGGATGCTACCCCCGTTCGTATGCTGGCGGTGATTGATGAAAATAACTGTATCGGCTGCACAAAATGCATTCAGGCCTGCCCGGTCGATGCCATCGTGGGCGCTACGCGTGCCATGCACACGGTGATGAGCGATCTGTGCACCGGATGCAATTTGTGCGTTGATCCGTGCCCGACCCAATGTATCGAATTACGCCCGGTCGCCGAGACGCCTGACAGCTGGAAGTGGGATTTAAACACTATTCCTGTGCGCATCATTCCTGTGGAACAACATGCTTAAGTTATTCTCCGCATTCAGAAAAAATAAAATCTGGGACTTTGATGGCGGCATTCACCCACCTGAAATGAAAACCCAGTCTAACGGGACACCGCTGCGGCAGGTTCCGCTGGCTCCGCGCTTTATTATTCCGTTGAAGCAGCATATTGGCGCTGAAGGTGAACTGTGTGTCAATGTGGGCGACACCGTGCTGCGTGGTCAGGCGCTAACCCGTGGGCGCGGCAGAATGTTGCCCGTACACGCCCCGACCTCCGGCACCGTTGTTGCCATTGCCCCGCACTCTACCGCGCATCCTTCGGCTTTAGCTGAACTTAGCGTCATCATTGATGCGGACGGCGAAGATCGCTGGATTGAGCGTGACGGCTGGGCAAATTATCGTGCCCGCAGCCGCGAGGAGCTCATAGCCCGTATTCACCAATTCGGTGTTGCCGGACTCGGCGGCGCAGGTTTTCCAACCGGCGTCAAATTGCAGGGTGGCGGTGATAAAATTGAAACACTGATCATCAACGCCGCTGAATGTGAACCCTACATCACCGCCGATGACCGCTTAATGCAAGATTGCGCGGCCCAGGTGGTCGAAGGTATCCGCATACTTGCTCATATTCTTCAACCGCGCGAAGTCCTGCTGGGTATTGAAGATAACAAACCGCAGGCTATCTCCATGCTGCGCGCAGTGTTGGCTGATTCTCACGATATCAGTTTACGAGTCATTCCCACTAAATACCCGTCAGGCGGTGCCAAACAACTGACGCAAATCCTGACCGGGAAACAGGTTCCTCACGGTGGACGTTCCTCCGATATCGGGGTGCTGATGCAAAACGTGGGGACTGCCTATGCTGTCAAGCGGGCCGTTATTGACGGCGAGCCAATCACCGAGCGTGTGGTCACGCTAACGGGCGAAGCAGTCAGCCGCCCGGGCAACGTTTGGGCGCGATTGGGCACGCCTGTTCGTCACCTGCTCAATGATGCAGGTTTCTGTCCTTCTGCTGACCAGATGGTGATCATGGGCGGTCCGCTGATGGGCTTTACCCTGCCCTGGCTGGATGTTCCCATCGTGAAGATCAGCAACTGCCTGCTTGCGCCTTCTGCCAGTGAAATGGGTGAACCGCAGGAAGAAAAAGGCTGTATTCGCTGTAGCGCCTGTGCCGATGCCTGCCCTGCCGATCTTCTGCCGCAGCAACTTTACTGGTTCAGTAAAGGCCAGCAGCATGATAAAGCGACAACCCACAACATTGCTGACTGCATTGAATGCGGTGCCTGCGCCTGGGTATGTCCAAGCAACATTCCACTGGTGCAGTATTTCCGTCAGGAAAAAGCCGAGATTTACGCCATTAGTCAGGAAGAAAAACGAGCGGCTGAAGCAAAAGCGCGATTTGAAGCCCGACAGGCGCGCCTTGAACGTGAAAAAGCAGCGCGTCTTGAGCGGCATAAAAACGCAGCTGTACAACCTGCAGCGAAAGATCATGATGCCATCGCTGCTGCACTGGCTCGCGTGAAAGAGAAACAGGCCCAGGCTATGCAGCCGGTTGTCATTCAGGCGGGTGAAAAACCTGATAACAGCGCAGTGATTGCCGCACGTGAAGCGCGAAAAGCGCAGGCTCGCGCCGCACGCACTGATAATCCATCAAAAGATGAGGACAGCAGAGCGGGTGCGGATCCACGCAAAGCTGCCGTCGAAGCCGCAATTGCCCGAGCCAAAGCCCGCAAGCTTGAGCAGCAGGCAGCTACGGAAACAACCGAACCGGTTGATCCGCGCAAAGCCGCCGTCGAAGCCGCAATTGCCCGTGCCAAAGCCCGCAAGCTTGAGCAGCAGGCAGCCACGGAAACAACCGAACCGGTTGACCCGCGCAAAGCTGCCGTCGAAGCCGCAATTGCCCGTGCCAAAGCCCGCAAGCTTGAGCAGCAGGCAGTAACGGAAACAGCCGAGCCGATTGATCCACGTAAAGCCGCCGTTGCGGCCGCTATTGCTCGCGCTCAGGCAAAGAAAGCCGCACAGCAGCAGGTTGTAAACGAGGAATAAATGGTATTCAGAATAGCTAGCTCCCCTTATACCCATAACCAGCGTCAGACATCGCGTATCATGATGCTGGTTCTGATTGCTGCATTACCAGGAATTGCCGCTCAATGGTGGTTCTTCGGCTGGGGTACATTGTTCCAGATAGTGCTGGCATCGGTCAGTGCCATCGCCGCCGAAGCGGGCGTGCTTAAACTACGTAAACAGCCCGTTGCCGCGATCCTGAAAGACAACTCCGCCCTGCTTACAGGGTTGCTGCTTGCCGTCAGTATTCCTCCCCTGGCTCCGTGGTGGATGGTGATCCTGGGTACCGTCTTCGCCGTTATCATTGCCAAGCAACTGTATGGCGGTCTTGGGCAGAATCCATTTAATCCGGCAATGATTGGTTATGTTGTTCTTTTGATCTCATTCCCGGTGCAGATGACAAGCTGGCTGCCACCGCATGAAATTGCCGCTACGGTGCCCGGATTTTTTGATGCTTTAAACGTTATCTTTACCGGACATACGGCTGGCGGCAGCGATATGAACACGCTCCGTATAGGGATCGACGGCATCAGTCAGGCAACGCCTCTCGATACCTTTAAGACGTCACTACATGCAGGGCGTACCGTTGAACAGGTGATGAAGTATCCGATTTACAGCGGCATGCTCGCGGGCGCGGGTTGGCAGTGGGTTAACCTTGCCTGGCTGGCGGGCGGCATCGTGTTGTTATGGCAGAAAGCGATTCGTTGGCACATCCCGGTGAGCTTCCTGATATCGCTCGCTGTTTGCGCCACGTTAGGCTGGATTTTCTCGCCAGACTCTCTGGCATCACCGCAGTTGCACCTGCTTTCCGGCGCCACCATGCTGGGTGCATTCTTTATTCTTACCGATCCCGTTACGGCATCAACTACCAACCGTGGTCGCCTGATTTTTGGCGCGCTTGCGGGTCTGTTGGTCTGGCTGATTCGTAGTTTTGGCGGTTATCCTGATGGTGTGGCTTTTGCCGTATTGCTGGCAAATATCACGGTTCCGCTGATTGATTATTACACTCGCCCTCGCGTGTACGGACATCGCTAAGGACTCCCTATGCTGAAAACGATTCGTAAACACGGTATTACACTGGCGCTGTTTGCTGCGGGCTCGACGGGGTTAACCGCGGCAATCAATCAATTAACCAAGTCCACTATTGATGAACAGGCCGCGCTGCAGCAAAAAGCACTGTTCGATCAGGTTCTGCCTGGCGAACGCTACAATAATAACTTGCCTGAGAGTTGTTATCTGGTCGATGCGCCAGCGTTAGGCAAAGGCAGCCACCGAGTGTATATTGCCCGCCAGGACGATCGTCCGGTTGCGGCAATTCTGGAGGCTACGGCCCCCGATGGTTATTCCGGCGCAATTCAACTGCTGGTTGGTGTAGATTTCAACGGTACTGTGCTGGGGACGCGGGTGACAGAACATCATGAAACACCAGGCCTCGGTGATAAAATCGAGTTACGTCTGTCAGACTGGATAACCCATTTTAGCGGCAAAACGATTAGTGCAGAGAACGACCCTCACTGGGCGGTGAAAAAAGACGGCGGCGACTTTGACCAGTTTACGGGCGCAACCATCACGCCGCGTGCGGTAGTGAATGCAGTAAAACGCGCCGGTTTATATGCGCAGACTCTGCCTGCGCAACTTCCTCAACTTAGCGCCTGTGGAGAATAACCATGAGCGAAATTAAAGACGTCATTGTTCAGGGGCTTTGGAAAAATAACTCCGCCCTTGTACAGTTACTCGGGATGTGCCCGTTGCTGGCCGTTACCTCTACTGCAACCAATGCGTTAGGTCTGGGGCTTGCGACTACGCTGGTGTTGACCCTGACAAACCTGACAATTTCAGCGCTACGCCGCTGGACACCGCCCGAAATCCGTATTCCCATTTATGTCATGATCATCGCCTCCGTAGTGAGTGCGGTACAAATGCTTATCAATGCCTACGCCTTTGGCCTGTATCAGTCTCTGGGTATCTTTATCCCCTTGATTGTGACCAACTGTATTGTTGTTGGCCGCGCAGAAGCCTTTGCCGCTAAAAAGGGCCCTGCTTTATCCGCGCTCGATGGTTTTTCTATTGGCATGGGGGCGACCGGCGCCATGTTTGTTCTCGGATCGCTGCGTGAAATCATAGGTAACGGTACATTGTTCGACGGCGCAGACGGACTGCTGGGCAATTGGGCCAAAGTCCTGCGCGTGGAGATCTTCCATACTGACACACCATTTCTGCTGGCCATGCTACCGCCGGGTGCATTCATTGGCCTGGGGCTGATGCTGGCTGTTAAGTATCTGATTGATGAAAAGATGAAGAAGCGTCGTGCCGAGGCCGCTATGGCAGCAGACCCGGCGGGTGAAACAGGGAATGTGTAATGAACAAAGCAAAACGGCTGGAAATACTGACGCGCCTGCGTGATAACAATCCGCATCCGACAACCGAGCTTAATTTTACATCACCGTTTGAACTGCTGATTTCGGTCTTGCTCTCCGCGCAGGCCACCGATGTCAGCGTCAATAAAGCAACAGCTAAGCTTTACCCCGTCGCTAATACGCCTGCCGCGATGCTGGAACTCGGCGTTGAAGGTGTTAAGTCCTACATCAAGACAATCGGTTTGTTTAACAGCAAAGCGGAGAACGTGATTAAAACCTGCCGCATTTTACTGGAAAAGCACAATGGCGAGGTTCCGGAAGACAGAGCCGCATTAGAAGCCCTGCCTGGCGTTGGGCGCAAGACGGCGAATGTAGTGTTAAATACCGCCTTCGGCTGGCCAACGATTGCCGTAGATACCCACATTTTCCGGGTATGTAACCGGACACAATTTGCCCCAGGTAAAAACGTCGAACAGGTCGAAGAGAAACTGCTGAAAGTCGTCCCCAGTGAATTTAAAGTCGATTGCCACCACTGGTTAATTCTTCATGGTCGCTACACCTGCATAGCCAGAAAACCACGTTGCGGTTCCTGCATTATCGAAGATCTTTGCGAATTCAAAGAAAAAGTCGATATCTGACAACATGGGGCCATAACGCTGGCCCCTATTTCATAACGATTAGTTATGCACTTCTCAATCGTTAATTTCCCGACAATGATGCCGTACCTTCCTGCATATCTAATGTAATATTCTTGTGAACTAACACCTGAGTAGGTTAATCGTTTTTTTAATAGTAGAAATTTCTATCCATCTGTGATCAAGATCACCCTGATAACATTATGTAAAATATTTATTATTTTGTAGTTAAAATGACAATCAGATGACCTGACAGGTTCGTTTCGATACAAAACATTACACTGGCTATTTTTCAGATAATGGACCATATCACTACCCTCAAGCCAAAATAGCAGAACATATCGCCACATTCCCATTTTAACCCCATCCTGACAGTGTAAAAATCTGCCATTCTCCATATGAAGAAATTTAACGCTGGATAACATTTCTCAGCCCCGACGATTTCACCATCTGAGTTATATGTAACAGATTATTACAAACCCCTTGTCTGAATGGTCAAGATAGTGAACATTACTTGCCGTTTCCCCTCCCACTATAACAATCGGACGGATGAACTTGACTCATCACGTACCAGAACACCCCCGTTGATATGGGATGTAAAAAAAGAGGTAAAAGTGTCTACTGCAAACAATAAACCAACAGAAAGCGTCAGTTTAAACGCCTTCAAACAACCAAAAGCGTTCTATCTCATTTTCTCAATTGAGCTATGGGAACGTTTTGGTTATTACGGCCTGCAAGGGATTATGGCCGTCTACCTGGTGAAGCAACTGGGTATGTCAGAAGCGGATTCCATCACCCTTTTCTCCTCCTTTAGCGCCCTGGTGTATGGCCTTGTTGCCATTGGTGGCTGGTTAGGTGATAAAGTTCTGGGTACAAAACGCGTCATTATGCTGGGTGCCGTTGTCCTGGCCATTGGTTATGCGCTGGTTGCATGGTCTGGTCACGATGCGGGTATCGTTTATATGGGTATGGCAGCCATCGCGGTCGGTAACGGCCTGTTTAAAGCGAACCCATCTTCCCTGCTTTCTACCTGCTATGCCAAAGATGACCCGCGTCTTGATGGTGCATTCACCATGTACTACATGTCCGTCAACATCGGCTCATTCTTCTCTATGCTGGCAACACCGTGGCTGGCAGCGCGTTACGGTTGGAGCACCGCGTTCGCCCTGAGCGTTGTGGGTATGCTGATCACCGTTGTTAACTTCGCCTTCTGCCAGCGCTGGGTTAAACAGTACGGTTCCAAGCCTGACTTTGAGCCGATCAACTTCCGTAACCTGCTGCTGACTATCGTTGGCGTTGTGGTGCTGATCGCGATTGCGACCTGGCTGCTGCACAACCAGCAGATCGCACGTATGGTTCTGGGTGTAATTGCTATCGGTATCGTATTTATCTTCGGTAAAGAAGCCTTCACCATGCACGGTGCTGCCCGTCGTAAAATGATCGTCGCCTTCATTCTGATGCTGGAAGCGATTATCTTCTTCGTGCTGTACAGCCAGATGCCGACCTCACTGAACTTCTTTGCGATTCGTAACGTTGAGCACTCTATTCTTGGCATTGCTTTCGAACCTGAACAGTACCAGGCGCTGAACCCGTTCTGGATCATCATTGGTAGCCCAATCCTCGCCGCTATCTATAACAAGATGGGCGATACGCTGCCGATGCCAACCAAATTTGCGATTGGTATGGTGCTATGTTCCGGTGCGTTCCTGATCCTGCCGCTGGGCGCTAAATTCGCGACCGATGCGGGCATCGTTTCTGTTAACTGGCTGATCATCTGCTACGGTCTGCAAAGTATCGGTGAACTGATGATTTCTGGTCTGGGCCTGGCGATGGTGGCACAGTTGGTTCCACAGCGTCTGATGGGCTTCATTATGGGTAGCTGGTTCCTGACCACTGCCGGTGCAAACATCATCGGTGGTTACGTGGCTAACATGATGGCGGTTCCGGAGAATGTGACCGATCCGCTGATGTCTTTGGAAGTCTACGGTCGCGTGTTCCTGCAGATTGGTGTTGCAACGGCGGTTATCGCTGTTCTGATGCTGCTGACGGCACCGAAACTGAATCGTATGACTCAGGACGACGAAGCCGATGAGAAAGCCGCTAAGGCCGCAACAGCGTAATTCT
>NZ_SZWR01000021.1:266379-276714 GCF_005280875.1 Citrobacter sp. wls827 | reverse complement strand
CGCTAACTGTTGTTAGCGGCTTTTTTTTTGCTCCAGGTAGCACTACCATACGGTATACCTCAGCCAAAAGGAGTTACCGATGAAACTGTTCTACAAACCGGGCGCTTGTTCTCTCGCTTCCCACATCACACTTCGTGAGAGCGGTAAAGATTTCACTCTGGATGGTGTTGATCTGATGAAGAAACGCCTGGAAAACGGCGACGATTTTTTCGCGGTAAACCCGAAAGGACAAGTTCCCGCACTGTTGCTGGATGATGGTACACTACTGACCGAAGGCGTCGCCATCATGCAATATCTCGCAGATACCGTTCCAGACCGTCATCTCCTGGCCCCTACCAGCAGTCTCTCCCGCTACAAAACTATCGAATGGCTTAACTATATCGCTACAGAGCTACATAAAGGTTTTACCCCACTGTTCCGCCCGGACACGCCAGAGGAGTACAAACCAACCGTACGCGCATTGCTTGAGAAAAAAATGCAGTATGTGAACGAATCGCTGAAAGACAACCCGTGGATTTGCGGCGCACGCTTCAGCATTGCTGATGCCTATCTGTTTACCGTACTGCGTTGGGCGTATGCGGTTAAGTTGAATATGGCAGGATTAAGCCATATCGAGGCGTATATGGCGCGGATGGCTGAACGCCCGGCGGTTGCCGCAGCGCTTAAAGCGGAAGGATTAAATTAATTGTTGTTGCCGGGTAGCGCTTGCGCTTACCCGGCCTACAGCCAAACCCAGGCCCGATAAGCGTGAGCGCCATTGCACATTGATTACAGCTGAGTAGCGCTAAAGTAGTGTTCCGGTTTCGCGATACGATCCTGAGCGGCAACCACCTGCAGCTCATACTCCTGCATCTCTTTGGTGGCGATCATAATTTCGTACACCGCCGCAGTCACATGTTCCAGCGCCTGCTGCAATGAAGCCCCCTGCAACAGTTTAACCAACAGCAAGCCACTGGTGACATCACCAACGCCAACCGGTTGGCGTGAGCCAAAATCAACAAGCGGACGGCTGATATGCCACGCCTGATCAGCGGTGACCAACAGCATCTCAAAGCGATCTGCGCTCATGCCTGCACGGGCAAGATGCTTAACCAGCACAATTTCCGGCCCCTGCGCAATCAGTTCACGGGCAGCCAGCACCGCCTCATCAACATTGTTAACCGCATGCTCGCACAGAATTTCGAGTTCAATCAGATTTGGCGCGATAATGTCGCTGGCCGGAAGTGCGTGACGAACATGAAATTCCGCAACGCCAGGTGCCACGATGCACCCTTTTTCAGGATGACCCATCACTGGATCGCAAAAGAATTTCGCCTGGGGATTTGCCGCTTTCACTTTGCGCACAATACCCAGAATATGCTCGCCCTGCTCAGCGGATCCCAGATAACCACTCAGCACCGCATCGCAGGTCTGAAGTTTATCGATATCAGCAATGCCCTGAACAATCTCAGTCAGGTGACTGGGTGGCATAACACAGCCGGTCCATTTACCGTACTGCGTGTGGTTAGAAAACTGAACGGTGTTGAGCGGCCAGACATTCGCGCCAAGACGACGCATCGGAAATTCGGCAGCACTGTTGCCGGCATGGCCAAAAACAACGTGGGACTGGATGGCGAGGATATTCTTCATTTTACTTACCACAACCCTAAAAAATAAAGGGGCGTAGTTTCCCACGCCCCTGCTGACTTTGACTTACTTCCAGCAAATCAGACAGTAGTTCTTTTTGCCACGGCGCAGTAAGGTGTAGCGGCCGAACAAAATATCACTGTCCTGGAAGAAATATTCCGGGTCAGATTGTTTCTCACCATTAATGGTGACCGCATTAGACGCAATGGTCTTACGCGCCTGACCGCGAGAAGGCTGCAGTTCAGAATCCACCAGCGCCTGCATCAGGTCGGCCCCCTTGTCCATTTCAATCATCGGTACACCATCCTGCGCCAGCTGTTCGAAGTCCGCTTCGCTCAGGTCGCTCAGGTTACCATTGAACAGGCTTTCGGTAATGCGTTTCGCCGCCACTAAACCTTCTTCGCCGTGAACCAGACGCGTTACCTGCTCAGCCAGAACATACTGGGCACGCGGCGCTTTACCGCTGTTCTTATCTTCTTCTTCCAGCGCATTGATCTCTTCAATGTCCATGAAAGTGAAGAATTTCAGGAAGCGATATACGTCCGCGTCAGCTGTGTTGATCCAGAACTGGTAGAACTTGTATGGGCTGGTTTTCTTCGGATCCAGCCAAACTGCGCCACCTTCCGTTTTACCGAATTTGGTACCGTCAGCTTTAGTGATCAGCGGAACCGTCAGGCCAAATACCTGATTCTGATGCAGACGGCGGGTCAGATCGATACCCGAGGTAATGTTACCCCACTGGTCAGAACCGCCAATTTGCAATGCCACGCCATGCAGTTTATTCAGGCAGGCAAAATCATAACCTTGCAGCAGGTTGTAAGAAAACTCGGTAAAGGAGATCCCCTGATCGTCACGGTTCAGACGCTGCTTAACCGCTTCTTTGTTGATCATCTGGTTTACGGAGAAGTGTTTGCCGATATCACGCAGGAAAGTCAGTACGTTCATACCGCCAAACCAGTCGTAGTTGTTCGCAGCAATCGCCGAGTTGTCGCCACAGTCGAAATCGAGGAACGGTGCCACCTGTTTGCGGATTTTATCCACCCACTCCTGCACGGTATCTTCAGTATTCAGTTTACGCTCGGCGGCTTTGAAGCTCGGATCGCCAATCAGACCCGTTGCACCACCCACCAACGCAACAGGCTTATGGCCTGCCTGCTGGAAGCGTTTCAGGCATAACAATGGAACCAGATGCCCCAAATGCAAGCTGTCAGCGGTAGGATCGAAGCCGCAATAGAGCGCGATCGGGCCTTGCGCCAGTCGCTCTGCTAACGCTTCCTCGTCCGTCACCTGGGCCACCAGCCCCCGCTCTTGCAATTGTTTAATCAAGTTACTGCTTGCCATCAAAATCTCCATGTATAAAACGACTGCACCTTTGCCGGTACACGACTTTTCGCCTGATGCGAAAGAGACATAGAATAAAGCGCCGGATTCATCAGCACCAGCGCTTAAAACAAGAATTTTGCATCTTTAGGGGGCCAGACGGTCAATTTTCCACGCGTCATCTTCACGTTGGTATAAAAAACGGTCGTGCAGACGGTTTTCACCACCCTGCCAGAACTCCATTTGTTCAATGCTCACGCGAAAGCCGCCCCAGAAACTCGGCAACGGAACTTCCCCTTGCTGAAACTTCTGCTTCAGCTCAAGAAACTTACTTTCCAGAATTCCGCGTGCGGAGATCCGACTGGACTGCTTAGAAACCCAGGCGCCAATCTGGCTATCGCGCGGGCGACTGTGGAAATATTTTACCACCTCAAGCGTGGACAAGCGTTCGGCCTTGCCGATGACCATCACCTGCCGTTCCAGCGTATGCCAGGGGAACAAGAGGCTAATGCGTGGGTTGTTCTCGATCTGGTGCGCCTTACGGCTGCCCATGTTGGTATAAAACACCAGCCCTTTGTCATCATAATGTTTGAGCAACACGATTCGCTGATACGGCTGACCGTGTTCATCGACTGTTGCGACGACCATAGCGGTAGGGTCTGCCAGTTTGGCATCACAGGCTTGCCCCAGCCAGCGCTCAAACAGCGCAAGGGGTTCGGCGGGAAGATCGCGGCGGCGAAGACCACCTTTCGTGTATTCACGGCGCAGATGCGCGATTTGCTGCAATTCGTCGTTATCAGACATGATGTTGGCTACGGATTGTCAGTGGGTGACGCTATTGTGCGCCGCCCAGGTGAAAATCTCAACGCTTCGGGTTCTGTAACTGACAGTTATTTAGCACAATTCTGTCTCGTTTATAGACCGTTGCCTCATCGCCTTTAGACCAGAAGACGTAGATACCATCGGTATAGCGTGCACCTGATGCCGACACACCCTGTTTGAGATTCAATAGTTGATTATCATAAACAAAGCTCGCCACCTGTCGGGTATTGTTCAATTTTACGGTAAGCGGTTTTTCATCACAGCGGTATTCGAGCGTATCCGTTTGCATGCGCTCGACAAATTGGTTGTACACACTACAACCGGTAAGCAATACGGGCAGACACACTAATAACAATTTTTTCATAGCCATTTCCTGAAGACTTTCCTGGTCCCGGAGGGCAAAAAAACCCTCCCTAACATCCCTAGTTTATCGGTATAGCGCCTGAAATAATTTCAGTTAACTCTGAGTTCGTGGATTGGCGGGGAAAATAGCCCCTAAAACGCTGGGCTCAGATGCGCCGGTCACCGAAGGCAGGTTGCCCGGCAGTCCCGCGAGTGTACGCCACGCCAGCCAGGCAAAGGCCAACGCTTCCATATCATCACCACTGATCCCGGCTTCATCGGTGGAGGTCACTTCCGTCCCTGGCAGCAGCGCCGCCAGACGCATCATAAGAAGTGGATTGCGACTACCGCCGCCACATACCATCAATCGTTCACACCCACCGCTCAACAGGACCTGCTCGGAAATCGTCACGGCCGTCAGCTCAGCCAAAGTCGCCTGTACGTCTCGTGGGCGAATTCCCGGAAACTGCGCCAGATGGCGTTCAATCCAGCCATAATTGAAATATTCGCGCCCCGTACTCTTTGGCGCTGGTGCAGAGAAATACGGATCGTTAAGCATCGTTTGCAACAGTGGCAGGATCACTGTACCCGAGCAGGCCCACTGTGCATCTTTATCATAAGGTTGGCCACATTGCCGCCAAATCCACGCATCCATCAGCATATTGCCCGGGCCGGTGTCATACCCCCGAACCGGTTGTTTTGGAATGAGCAGTGACAGATTGGCAATACCACCAATATTTAACACCATCCGGCGTTCCGTTGGATGCGCCAGCAACGCCTGATGAAAAGCTGGAACCAGCGGTGCCCCCTGTCCACCTAACGCGATATCGCGCCGACGAAAATCACCGACCACCGTTACCCCGGTACGCGCTACAATCTGGTTGTTATCACCAATTTGTAACGTGTGTGGCGCAATTCCTGTCGGTTCATGCCACACGGTTTGCCCATGACAGCCGATCGCGACAATATCCTGCGGTTTTAATTTTTCCTGCTGCAGCAACGCGTTCACCGCATCAGCGAACAAACGCCCCAACTGCGTGTCCAGTTGACCGTATTGAGAAAGCGTCAGTTGCTGCCCCTGACAAATATCCAGAATGGCCTGTTTTACATGAACGGGGATGGGCCATGTCAGACTTGCCTGCTGCGCAACCATCGTTTCATCTATCGCCGCCAGCACAACATCCACACCATCAAGGCTGGTTCCAGACATCACTCCGATAAAACGGCCCGATTTCATACGTCATCCTTTTAAGCAAATTAGCCTTGACACTCCACCATAAAGTGTCGACTAATTCCATGCTTCCTTGATGATTTTTGCAGGTTAATCTTTCCAGTAACCGCTAAATTCCATCACCGTGATGAATGATTCGTTTATACTCGGTTAACCCGATTTCGGTTAAGATTTTCATATTGTTCCAGTAGAACATGTGACCTTAGACTCACAAATGCCATATAATTTAGCCATGAGGAGTGCTTTATTAGCGTTTCGTGGTGACAAAGGAGATTTGTAAATGATTAAACGTGTGCTGATTGTTTCATTAATGGGCGTATCTTTAGCGGGCTGCGTTAACAATGATAGCCTTTCCGGTGACGTGTATACCGCATCCGAAGCGAAACAAGTTCAGAACGTTACCTACGGTACGATTGTTCATGTTCGTCCGGTGCAAATCCAGGGTGGTGACGACGCAAACGTGATTGGCGCTATTGGTGGTGCTGTGCTGGGTGGGTTCCTCGGTAACACCGTAGGCGGCGGTACCGGTCGTTCATTAGCGACAGCTGCAGGTGCGGTTGCTGGTGGCGTAGCAGGCCAGGGCGTACAAGGCGCGATGAATAAAACCCAGGGCGTAGAACTGGAAATTCGTAAGGATGACGGTAATACCATTATGGTGGTTCAGAAGCAGGGTGCGACCAAATTCTCTGCGGGTCAGCGCGTTGTTATGGCTAACAATGGTAGCCAGGTTACCGTGTCTCCACGTTAATCGAATTCACGTGTGGTCAGCCTCTGGCCACACGTCGTTTTGATCGCTTTAGCCCTGCGACTGCAGTTCAATGATATTGTGTTCCAGTCTGGCGACCAGTTTTATCAGCAGATCAATTTCCTCAGCGGAAATCCCTTCCAGAATTTCGCCGCGCGTTTTATTGATAACCGCTTCCATATCAGCAATCAGCGGTTCGGCCTTCTCCGTTAATTTAATTCTCTTTGCCCGACGATCGCTGGCGCAAGTCTGTCGTGAAATGAGTCCCTTTTCTTCTAACTGGTCGAGTGTACGCACCAATGAAGGCTGCTCAATACCAATCGCTTTAGCCAGTTGAATCTGTGATTGATCCGGTGGCAACTGATGAATGTTGTGCAGCGTAACCCAATGCGTCTGCGTCAACTCCAGAGGTTTCAGGCGATGGTCAATCAGAGCACGCCAAATGCGCACCAACCGTGCCAGATCAGAACCTAATGGCGATTCCAATTTCATCTCCTTATAATTAGCTTGCTAAGTTATTGTGCTGATTTTAGAATAGTGTGCAGCATTTGTATTCCCAAAACAAATGTATTGCCAAATTTGCTTACCGGATGACATTTTTTCAGACATTATGCGTTACAGAGACACATTGTCCCTTTTTTTGCTAAACCTATAGCAACGCTCTTTTCGCCAAGGATTTTGCCCGTGAAGTTTATGTTTAATGCAACAGGATTGCCCCTACAAGATTTAATGATCGGAGCATCTGTCTACTTCCCCCCTATTTTCAAGGCGTTTGTTGCAGGATTTATCCTCTGGCTAGTTGTTCATCGCCTGCTACGCGACTGGATCTATTCTGGCGAAATCTGGCATCCCCTGTTAATGGATCTGTCCCTCTTTACGCTTTGCGTGTGTCTGGCCTTTGTCATGTTGATTGCGTGGTGATTATGTCGCTTAAAACCATTAAATACTTCTCCACTATTATAGTCGCTGTCATCGCCGTCCTCGCCGGGTGGTGGATGTGGAATTACTATATGCAATCTCCATGGACGCGTGACGGAAAAGTCCGCGCTGAACAGGTCAGCATCACACCGCAAATCTCTGGCAGCATTAGTGAACTCAACATTAAAGATAATCAACTGGTTAACAAAGGCGATATTCTTTTTGTTATCGACAAGACCCCTTTCCAAATAGCTGAGCTGAATGCACAGGCTCAACTGGCCAAAGCGCAGTCCGATCTGACCAAAGCCGATAATGAAGCCAGACGTCGCCGCAATTTGTCGCAAAATTTCATCTCGGCAGAAGATTTGGACAGTGCACTGCTCAATGTAAAAGCCATGCAGGCGACCGTTGCCGCAGCCCAGGCCAGCTTGCGCCATGCTCAGTGGCAATTGGCGCAAACGGTAGTCAAAGCCCCGGTCACAGGCTGGGTCACCAATCTATCAACCCGTACCGGAGACTACGCCTCAACGGGTAAACCGCTGTTTGCTCTGGTCGACAGTCATTCTTTTTATGTCATGGGCTATTTCGAAGAAACCAAGCTACGCCATATTCAAGACGGGGCACCTGCTCTAATCACTCTCTACAGCGGCAACATTAAGTTACAGGGTCACGTTTCCAGCATTGGTCGCGCTATTTATGATCAGAGCGTGGAAAGCAATTCCGGTCTGGTTCCTGACATCAAACCAAACGTTCCGTGGGTCCGTCTGGCGCAGCGGGTTCCTGTTCGTATCGAATTTGATACCCTTCCGCACGATGTTACGCTGGTTTCGGGGACAACCTGTAGCGTGTCCATCGGCCAGCAAAAATGAAACTGCCCCGCCTGACACCAGCCATTCTGCCGTGGTTTAAAGCCACGAGCGGACAATGGCGTTACGCGCTGCGTAATACTATTGCGATGTGTCTGGCGCTAACCTTCGCCTATTACCTCAATCTGGACGAACCCTACTGGGCGATGACATCAGCAGCGGTAGTCAGTTTTCCAACCGTTGGTGGCGTGATCAGCAAAAGTCTGGGGCGTATCGCGGGCAGTTTACTTGGTGCAACGGCCGCATTGATTATAGCCGGTCATACACTCAATGAACCGTGGCTGTTTCTGTTGAGCATGTCAGTCTGGATCGGTTTTTGTACCTGGGCGTGCGCGCATTTCACCAACAACGTGGCCTACGCTTTTCAACTGGCAGGCTATACCGCGGCGATTATTGCGTTTCCAATGGTGCATATTACAGAGGTTACACAACTGTGGGATATCGCCCAGGCACGTGTGTGCGAAGTCATTGTCGGGATCCTGTGTGGCGGCTTGATGATGATGATCCTGCCCAGTACATCCGATGGCACCACGCTGTTGACCGCATTGAAAAATATGCATGCACGTTTGCTGGAGCATGCCAGTTTACTCTGGCAGCCAGAAACCACAGATGCTATCCGCACCGCCCATGAAGGGGTGATCGGCCAAATCCTGACCATGAATCTGCTACGTATTCAGGCGTTCTGGAGCCACTACCGTTTTCGCCGTCAAAATACCTTGCTCAATGCGTTGTTACACCAGCAGTTGCGGTTGACCAGCGTAATTTCCAGTCTGCGGCGGATGCTACTGAACTGGCCCAATCCCCCGGCAAATACCCGGAATGTCATTGAGCAGTTGCTGAACGCATTGGTAAAACCCGATACCGACAGCTACGCCGTCGCGCGGATTATCGCCCCGCTGTGCCCCGTCGATCAGCATGACTATCGGCACGTCGCCTTCTGGCAGCGTCTGCGCTATTTTTGCCGTATCTATCTGAAAAGCAGCCATTATCTGCGCTTACTGGAAAAGGGGGTTACGGTCGATAATATCAATATTGAGCGCACGCCGGGTCTTGCCCGTCATACCGATAACGCGGAGGCTCTCTGGAGCGGATTGCGTACCTTCATTACGCTGATGGCAATCGGCGCGTGGAGCATTGGCGCACAATGGGAATCAGGCTCCGGGGCTCTGACACTTGCCGCCATCAGCTGCGTGTTGTATTCCGCCGTAGCAGCCCCCTTCAAATCACTCTCTTTGCTGATGCGCACGCTGGTCCTGCTGTCGCTGTTCAGTTTTGTGGTGAAATTCGGTCTGATGGTACAAATTACCGATCTCTGGCAGTTCATTCTGTTTCTCTTCCCACTGCTTGCCACCATGCAGTTGTTAAAATTACAGATGCCGAAACTGGCGGGGCTTTGGGGACAGCTGATCGTCTTTATGGGATCGTTCATCGCGGTGACCAATCCTCCCGTCTATGATTTTGCAGTTTTTTTGAATGACAATACGGCGAAGATCACGGGCGTCGCTCTGTCGTGGCTGGCTTTTGCCATTCTGCGGCCAGGTTCTGATGCGAGAAAGAGCCGCCGTCATATTCGCGCGTTACGGCGTAACTTTGTTGATCAACTTAGCCGCCATCCGTCACTCAGTGAAAATGAGTTTGAGTCACTGACCTATCATCATGTCAGCCAGCTCAGCAACAGCCAGGATGCACTGGCGCGACGTTGGTTACTACGCTGGGGAGTGGTGCTACTGAACTGCTCACACGTGGTATGGCAACTTCGCGTCTGGGAGGCACGATCAGATCCGTTGGCGCGCGTCAGGGATGTGTGTATATCACTGTTACGCGATGTGATGAGTGAACGTGGCGTGCAGCAACGTCCGCTGAATGCCACGCTTAACGAACTCCAGCGCATCTGTGATGCACTGGCCCATCATCATCAGCCCGCAGCGCAGGAGTTATCGGCCCTTATCTGGCGACTACACTGCTCACTTTCACAACTTGAGCAAGCGCCGCCACCGGGCACGCTGAGTCGCTGATTACTTGATAACACCACAGGCGTAGCGCGCACCTCCGCCGCCAAGTGGTTTCGGTTGATCGGACATATTATCGCCACCCACATGGATCATCAGCGCCTTACCTTTTACCTCGTCGAGCGTTTTGAGCCGCGGCGCAACAACCGGCGTTGTCGCATTCCCTTCGTTATTTACCACCAGCAATGGCAGGTCACCCATGTGACCTGCGTCTTCCGGACCTTCATGCTTGCCAGTTTTATGCGGATCATAATGACCGCCAGCCGATTCTGCTGCTGAGGCTTTACCCTCTTTGATAGCGGGTTGGCAACTGCCGTTAGCATGCACATGAAAACCATGTTCGCCCGGTGGCAGTGCTTTAAGATCAGGCGTAAACTCCAGCCCTTTTGCGGATTCGGCAATAGTGACCGTACCAATCTCCTGGCCAACGCCCTGCGACGTCACCAGATTCATCAC
>NZ_SZWR01000021.1:256837-266330 GCF_005280875.1 Citrobacter sp. wls827 | reverse complement strand
CTCACTGGCAGCCTGTGCACCTGCACAGGCCAATAACGTGATGATGGCTAAACTCAAACGTTTCATACAACCTCCGTCATCCAGGTGTCTGACTGATAAGTGTAATCCAGTGACACAAATTTGAACGACGGAACGCTGAATACGTGATTAAGGCACGTCGTAACCGAGCGCCGCTTTACGAATACGGAACCACTGCTGGCGAGACATGTTCAATGACTCTGATTCAATTGCAGCACGCACACGTTCGATTTTACCCGAGCCAATAATCGGCAGTGGCTGCGACGGCAGACGCAGGATCCACGCATACACCACTTGTTCTATGGACTGTGCATTCAGTTCTTCTGCTATCACGGCAAGTTCATTTCGTAATGGCTGGAACGCATCGTCATTAAACAAGCGACCGCCGCCGAGGCAGGACCAGGCCATTGGACGAATACGCAGTTGCTGCAGTTGATCTAAAGTACCATCCAGCAGGAGCGGCTGATGTACCGGAGAGATCTCAACCTGGTTGGTTGCCAGCGTAAACGGTAGACGCGATTGCAACAACGAGAACTGTGCCGGGGTGAAATTAGAGACACCAAAGTGACGCACTTTGCCACTGTGGTGCAATTTTTTGAAAGCGTCGGCGACGTCGTCAGCATCCATAAGCGGATCGGGACGGTGAATCAGCAACAGATCAATATGATCGGTCGCCAGCAGCTTCAGCGATTCTTCCGCACTGGCAATAATATGCGCGCTGTCGGTGATGTAATGGCCCAGCGCATTTTCCGCGCGCGCCGTCGTGGCAATACCGCATTTGGTCACAATCTGCATTTTTTCACGCAAATGCGGAGCCAGTTTCATCGCCTCGCCAAACGCCGCTTCACACTGGTATCCGCCATAAATATCCGCGTGATCGACAGTCGTGACACCCAGATCGAGATGTTCCTCAATAAAGCTGACTAGCTGACGTGCGGACATATTCCAGTCCATCAGGCGCCAGTACCCCATCACAAAGCGCGAAAATTCCGGGCCTTGCGGCGCAATAGTAATACGCTGAACCATAGCAGCTTCCTTATAAGTGTATGTGCATCGAGTATACGCAATTACGCTTTTAAAAGAGTGAAGGTTGTTGCGGTTCTTCCGGCGGGTTGGATTTGTTTGCGCGTAATTTACGCATCAGGCGCTGGCGACAAAGCCGCAGTACCTCCTGCTTTTGGGCATCGCTCATTTTCTGCCAGTTAAAACGCTCATCCCGACTGCGAAAACAGCCACGGCAAAATCCGCGTTCGTCAGACTGACATATTCCACGGCATGGGCTCTGGACAGGGAAAAACTCCAGCTGTTCGGCCACATCCCCTCCTTTAGTGAGATTGATATACCTATTGAAGACGTTAACTGAATTTCTCGCAAGGGCTATTGCATTAGACCGACTGGTCTATTACACTTCTTCCTATGAACAAAGTCACTGAACACGATACACGCGAACATCTGCTGGCGACCGGCGAACTGCTGTGTATGCAGCGCGGCTTCACCGGCATGGGCTTAAGCGAACTACTGAAAACCGCTGAAGTTCCTAAAGGTTCGTTTTATCACTATTTTCGCTCTAAAGAAGCGTTCGGTGTCGCGATGCTGGAACGCCACTATGCGGCCTATCATCAGCGACTGGCTACGCATTTTGCTACAGGGGCGGGGAATTACCGCGACCGTATCCTGGCCTACTATCAGGAAACCCTGAAACAGTTTAGCCAGCACGGGATTATCAGCGGCTGTTTAACCGTTAAGCTGTCTGCCGAAGTGTGCGATCTGTCAGAGGATATGCGCACAGCGATGGATAAAGGTGCACGGCACATTATTGCGCTGTTAGCGCAGGCGCTGGAGAAAGGCCGGGGCAATCACTGTCTGTCCTTTGTTGGCGAGCCGTTACAGCAGGCACAGGTGCTGTATGCATTGTGGCTGGGCGCCAACCTCCAGGCCAAGATTTCTCGTAGCGCCACTCCGTTGGAAAATGCGCTGGCGCACGTTAAAACCATCATTACAACGCCTGCCGTTTAACAGGCGTTTTTATTTCTTTTATTACTAGACGACCGGTCTATTCAGGAGTGCCACATGTCATCTGAAAAACTGTTTTCCCCACTGAAAGTGGGCGCCATTACGGCAGCGAACCGCATATTCATGGCGCCACTGACGCGTCTGCGCAGCATCGAGCCGGGCGACATCCCTACTCCGCTGATGGCCGAGTATTACCGTCAACGCGCCAGCGCAGGTCTTATTATCAGCGAAGCGACGCAGATCTCCGCCCAGGCGAAAGGCTACGCAGGGGCGCCGGGGCTACACAGCGAAGCACAGATTGCCGCATGGAAAAAAATCACTGCGGCCGTACATGCTGAGCAAGGTCATATTGCTGTTCAGTTGTGGCACACCGGGCGCATTTCTCACGCCAGTCTGCAGCCAAATGGTCAGGCACCGGTTGCGCCTTCTGCGATTAGCGCCGGTACCCGCACCTCACTGCGCGATGAAAATGGCCAGGCAACACGTGTCGATACCTCAATGCCGCGTGCGCTGGAAACCGAAGAAATCCCTGGCATCGTAAATGACTTCCGTCAGGCGATTGCCAACGCACGCGAAGCGGGTTTCGACATGGTTGAACTGCATTCCGCTCACGGCTACCTGCTGCATCAATTCCTGTCACCAACGTCTAACCAGCGTACCGATCAATACGGCGGTAGTGTTGAAAACCGTGCTCGTCTGGTACTGGAAGTCGTCGATGCAGGTATTAAAGAATGGGGTGCCGATCGCATTGGTATCCGTGTTTCCCCTATCGGCTCGTTCCAGAACGTCGACAACGGTCCGAATGAAGAGGCTGATGCTCTGTACCTGATTGAACAACTGGGCAAGCGCGGCATTGCTTATCTGCACATGTCCGAGCCAGACTGGGCTGGTGGCGAACCGTATTCAGACGCGTTTCGCGAGAAAGTTCGCGCCCGTTTCCACGGTCCGATTATTGGTGCGGGCGCCTATACGCCAGAGAAAGCCGAATCACTGATCGAGAAAGGTCTGATCGATGCTGTTGCCTTTGGTCGTGCTTACATTGCTAACCCGGATCTGGTTGCACGTCTGCAGCGTAAAGCCGAGCTCAATCCACAGCGTGCGGAAAGTTTCTACGGCGGCGGTGCTGAAGGCTATACCGATTATCCTACCCTGTAACCTCACAAACTCAGTTCTGCCATTGATAGCGGCGTAACAACGCCGCTATACTAAAACAACATTTTGAATGTATTAGCCATTTTCGAAGGGGAAAAAGATGCGTTTACTTCATACCATGCTGCGCGTGGGTGACCTGCAGCGTTCCATCGAGTTTTATACTAACGTGTTGGGCATGAAGCTGCTGCGTACCAGCGAAAACCCTGAATACAAGTACTCTCTGGCCTTTGTCGGCTACGGCCCGGAAACCAGCGAAGCGGTGATCGAACTGACTTATAACTGGGGTGTCGATAAGTATGAGCTGGGCACAGCCTACGGTCATATCGCCCTGAGCGTAGATAACGCGGCAGAGGCCTGTGAACGTATTCGTCAAAACGGCGGTAACGTAACGCGTGAAGCGGGTCCGGTAAAAGGCGGCACAACAGTGATCGCGTTTGTTGAAGATCCGGACGGCTATAAAATTGAGCTGATCGAAGAAAAAGACGCCGGCCGCGGTCTGGGCGACTAACCCCCCCTCGGGCGCAGATCGTCTGTGCCCGTAGTTTTATACTCATCATTTTGCCATAATACGCGCTGCAATTTTCCCGTATTAAGAGACCCAGATGTCCGATAACGCTCAACTTTCCGGTCTGTGTGACCGTTTTCGTGGTTTTTATCCTGTCGTCATTGATGTCGAAACAGCAGGATTTAACGCCAAAACCGATGCGCTGCTTGAAATTGCCGCCATCACACTGAAAATGGATGAACAAGGCTGGCTGATGCCGGACACGACGTTACATTTCCACGTTGAACCGTTTGAAGGGGCGAATTTACAACCCGAAGCGCTGGCATTTAACGGTATCGACCCGAGCAACCCGCTGCGTGGCGCGGTCAGCGAGTACGACGCGCTGCATGCCATCTTCAAAATGGTGCGTAAAGGTATCAAAGATAGCGGCTGTAATCGGGCTATCATGGTGGCGCATAACGCTACGTTCGACCACAGTTTTATGATGGCTGCAGCAGAACGCGCTTCACTGAAACGTAATCCGTTTCACCCCTTCGTCACCTTTGATACGGCAGCATTAAGCGGCCTGTCTCTGGGGCAGACTGTGTTGTCAAAAGCGTGCCTGGCGGCGGGAATGGAGTTTGACGGGAATCAGGCACACTCGGCACTGTATGACACAGAACGGACAGCCGTTCTGTTTTGCGAAATCGTTAACCGCTGGAAACGTCTCGGCGGTTGGCCTCTTCCCGTGCCTGAAGAAGCGTAACGGCGACGTAAAAAAAGCGACCATCACAGGTCGCTTTTTTACTTCTGCTAAAATTACTCAGCGTCTGGCTCTTCGGTTTTGTATTTCGCCGCAGTTTCTTTAATCAACTGCTGCAACTCCCCGCGCTGGTACATTTCAATTAAAATGTCACAGCCGCCTACCAGTTCACCATCAACCCACAGCTGTGGGAAAGTCGGCCAGTTGGCATATTTCGGCAGCTCGGCGCGAATATCCGGGTTCTGCAGAATATCAACATAAGCAAAACGTTCACCACAGGCGGACAACGCTTGCACAGCCTGAGCAGAGAAACCGCAGCTTGGCAGTTTTGGGGAACCTTTCATGTACAGGAGAATCGGGTTTTCAGCGATCTGGCGCTGGATTTTTTCGATAGTGGTGCTCATTATCTTGCTTCCTTAAACTTCTTTTACGGCAGTAGTCTGACATTGTAGCGGGTCAGGCAGGTAACGGAAAATAACATTTTCATTACGCGATATTATTTTATCGCCTGTCGTTAAAAGTTGCATTCACAATCTCATTTATCCGCATGAAGCCTGTGGATTTGATTATCTGTTCACCAATTACGCCCTGAATTGCTGTTTTTTTTTGCGGTCGGTTACGAAACGTAGTTTTAAACGAAAAAAGCTATTAACTTTCCCTCTTTCTATAGATTAGAATCGTCAAGTTTTGAAAATCACACGCAGGCACGATAGACCTGCCTTACCAGAGGACTGCTCAGTGGCGCGGATAAACCGAATCTCGATCACGCTCTGTGCTTTACTTTTTACCACACTGCCTTTTACGCCTATGGCTCATGCTTCCAAGCAGGCCAGGGCGACACCTACCGCTTCCCACACCGTCAAGACGGTAGATAAAAAGAAAAGCGCAACAGCCAGTCAAAAAGCAACAAAAACCAACAAGAAAACGGCGACAAAAAACACCAGTAAAACCAGTACGAAAACGGCTTCCTCCTCCAAAAAACGCACAGCGACTCCGGCAAAATCGACGAAAACAGCAAACCGTCGTAGTAAAACAGCGGCAATACAATCCCCCGCCGTCACCTGGACTGAAAAATGTACCCCGCGCAAAGGTCATAAGCCACGTTGTGTAAAAGTGAAGACGACTGCGCCAACAGCCGTTGCTGATGTACATAAAGTGAAAGTACAGAAAGCAACCAAAACCGCCATGTCTACCCTCATGAACCAAATCGGCAAACCTTACCGTTGGGGGGGCACCTCACCCAGAACCGGTTTTGATTGCAGCGGGCTGGTTTATTACGCATACAAAGATCTGGTCAAGTTCCGCATTCCGCGTACCGCCAATGAAATGTATCACCTGCGCGACGCTGCGCCGATTGAACGTGGCGAACTGAAAAACGGTGATCTGGTCTTCTTCCGCACGCAAGGTCGCGGTACCGCCGACCACGTTGGCGTCTATGTCGGCAATGGTAAATTTATCCAGTCTCCACGCAGCGGTCAGGAAATTCAAATAACCTCTCTGAGCGAAGATTACTGGCAACGCCACTACGTGGGCGCTCGCCGTGTAATGACGCCGAAAACAATTCGCTAAAAACTTACCCTACAGAATATGCTGTAGGGTAAGTTCTTCTTTTGCATAACCTTTCAATTTGCTACCCTATCCTTACTCACAATGAGGCTATTGTGTGTACTCAATATAAATAATAAGGAGAGAAGCAATGTCGTTCGAATTACCTGCATTACCGTATGCCAAAGATGCTCTGGCACCGCACATTTCTGCCGAAACGCTGGAATACCACTATGGCAAACATCACCAGACTTACGTTACTAACCTGAATAACCTGATTAAAGGCACGGCGTTTGAAGGTAAATCACTGGAAGAGATCGTACGTAGCTCTGAAGGTGGTGTATTCAATAACGCAGCCCAGGTCTGGAACCACACGTTCTACTGGAACTGCCTGGCCCCGAACGCAGGTGGCGAGCCGACCGGTAAACTGGCCGAAGCGATTGCCGCCTCCTTTGGCAGCTTTGCAGACTTCAAAGCACAATTCACCGATGCCGCTATCAAGAATTTCGGTTCTGGCTGGACCTGGCTGGTCAAAGAAACGGATGGCAAACTGGCTATCGTGTCCACCTCCAACGCAGGTACACCGCTGACGACTGACGCGACGCCGCTGATGACCGTTGACGTGTGGGAACATGCTTACTACATCGATTATCGTAATGCCCGTCCTGGCTACCTGGAACACTTCTGGGCACTGGTGAACTGGGAATTTGTTGCGAAAAACTTCGCAGCATAAGATGACAACGCAGAAGGGTTTCCCTTCTGCGTTTTTGTTTTTAATTCGTTGCGTTGCAGACTTCTTCCGCTTGTTTCCTTGCCGAGACAAAGACCAGCAGTAGCGCAAGTCCCGCCACAATCGCCCCCATTACCGGTACGAAACTGTAGCCCAACCCTCCGGAAATTACCGCCCCACCAGCCGCCGCTCCCAGGGCATTCCCCAGATTAAACGCGCCAATATTAACTGACGATGACAATCCAGGCGCCTCGCTGGCAACGCGCATCACACGCATCTGCAGCGGCGGAACCACCGCAAACGTTGCTGCACCCCACACCACCATACTCACGGCCGCACCCAGCTCATTACGCGCAAGGAAAGGTATCGCCAGCATAATAATCATCAGCAGCAGTAAAAAGCCTTTCAGCGTACCGTTAACCGAACGGTCAGCCAGTTTACCCCCCAGATAGTTACCGATAGAGAACCCAACGCCAATCAGCACCAGCATAGCGGTGACAAACGCCGGTGTAGCATGAGTAATGCTATGCAGCACGGGTGAGATGTAGGTATAAAGCGTAAACATCGCCCCGGCCCCCAGAACGGTCGTCAGCAGAGCCGACAACACCTGCGGACGCATGAGTACCGCCAGTTCGCTGCGGACATCCGGGCGCTCTCCTGCCCCACCTTTGGGTAATGAGAAGAACAGGCTGACCATGGCGATAACACCCAGTCCCGCCGTCGCCATAAAGGACATACGCCAGCCGATGGTTTCCCCAAGCCAGGTTGCTGCGGGAACACCGCCAATATTGGCAATTGTTAACCCCATAAACATAGTTGCTACGGCGCTGGCCTGTTTGTGTTTGGGCACCACGCTTGCGGCAACCACAGAGCCAAGGCCGAAAAATGCCCCGTGGTTAAGACTGGTCAAAATGCGCGACAGCATCAGCGTCGTGTAATCCGGAGATATCGCCGAAAGTACATTACCCAACGTAAAAATGGCCATCAGGAAGATAAGCGCATTGCGACGCGCACGATGGGACAGCAGTAATGTCATCAGCGGGGCGCCAACCATCACGCCTACCGCATACGCGCTGATTAACATCCCTGCGGCCGGAATGGATACATCCACGCCTTTGGCAATGACGGGTAGCAACCCCATGGGAGAAAATTCGGTCGTTCCAATGCCAAACGCACCTATCGCCAGCGCCAGTAAAGGATAATTGAGTTTCATCTATCGACTCCGTAACGTCGAGCCTTGGCACGACACATCATAAGAGTCAAAAGCATGACATTGATCGCAAAATTAATAAAGTTAACAAAACTGCAAAAGACTTTTGCTTATTTGCAAAAAATAGGACGGAAAAGGCAAGCAGAAAGGATGAGGGAGAGCGAACTCCCTCGGGGGAAATCAGTGCAGTGCTGCAGTCAGGCCACCCGCGACAATCAGGCCCAGAACAATTATGGTCGTTACTAACGAAAATTTCAGATCGGTGCTCATCAAGTTTTCTCCTTTTTATTCCCACACAAAAAGTGATATTGCGCATTTTTACACACTTGAAAGCAAAAATCTCTCACGATTTATATTGATAACTGCTTTTAACTCTTCCCCTTTTCGTTAAGATCAGACAAAATTCCACGCTTACTTGATTAGCGTACCGGCCATTGACCCCTTCCTGACGTTCCGTGTCGTTTTCCCGGCGTGCCGCAACCCTGACGTTGCGTTGAGGGTGTGTGAAGGCAAACGTTTACCTGGAGTATTCTCAGGAGCTTAGGATATGGTCTGGAGTGAGATGTAATGGCAACTATTAAAGATGTAGCGAAGCGAGCAAACGTTTCCACTACAACCGTATCACACGTAATTAACAAAACACGCTTTGTCGCTGAAGAAACGCGCAACGCTGTCTGGGCAGCGATCAAAGAGCTGCACTACTCCCCTAGCGCAGTTGCACGTAGCCTGAAGGTGAATCACACCAAATCGATCGGTTTGTTGGCAACCAGCAGCGAAGCGGCCTATTTCGCCGAAATTATCGAGGCCGTTGAGAAAAATTGTTTCCAGAAAGGCTACACCCTGATTTTGGGCAACGCCTGGAACAGTCTCGAAAAACAGCAGGCTTATCTGTCTATGATGGCGCAAAAGCGCGTAGATGGCTTGCTGGTAATGTGTTCAGAATATCCGGAATCACTGCTTTCCATGCTCGAAGAGTATCGCCATATTCCCATGGTGGTTATGGACTGGGGCGAAGCAAAAGCCGACTTTACCGATACCGTCATTGATAACGCTTTCGAAGGCGGTTACATGGCAGGCCGGTATCTGATTGAACGCGGTCATCGTGAGATCGGCGTGATCCCAGGACCTATGGAGCGTAATACCGGCGCAGGCCGCCTGGCTGGCTTCATGAAAGCGATGGAAGAAGCGCTGATTAAAGTGCCTGACAACTGGATTGTCCAGGGTGATTTTGAGCCTGAATCCGGCTACCGCGCTATGCAGCAAATCATCTCCCAGTCACATCGCCCAACCGCCGTATTCTGTGGTGGCGATATTATGGCGATGGGTGCGCTGTGTGCCGCAGATGAGATGGGACTGCGCGTGCCGCAGGATATCTCAGTTATCGGTTACGACAACGTGCGCAACGCCCGTTACTTCACCCCTGCGCTGACAACCATCCATCAGCCAAAAGATTCACTTGGTGAAACGGCCTTCAACATGCTGTTAGACCGAATCGTGAATAAACGTGAAGAATCGCAGTCCATCGAGGTACACCCACGCCTGGTAGAGCGTCGCTCCGTGGCCGACGGCCCGTTCCGC
>NZ_SZWR01000021.1:236547-256773 GCF_005280875.1 Citrobacter sp. wls827 | reverse complement strand
TGTGCGGGAGCCTCATCCGGCTCCCGCAGCCACTCCTTGTTCAGCGTTTCGCTATCCCCTAAATAGTCCAGCAGCCAGCTCAATGCCGGCGACGTATCGTTCTGTTGCCATGTCAGACAGCATGCGGCATCCGGGAACGGATTTTCCAGCTGTAACGCCACCCATTTTCCGCTATCGATCCACGGTTTGGCAAAATGCGTCGGTACCATCCCGACACAGAGTCCGGCTGACAAGCAGGTGGCCGATGATTCCCAGTCAGGCACCACGACGCGTTTTTGGTTGTCCAGTAGCCAGGTAATACGCTTTGGCAGCGTACGGGACGTGTCTTCGCGTACCAGCGATGGCCAGTTGCGCAACGTATCGTCACTGAGCGGTCCCGGCATTGCCGCCAACGGATGATGACTGGCCACCACGCAACTCCAGCTCAGCATTCCCATATCCCGGAACGTATAGCGCCCCCCTACCGGAATGGCCTGCGTTGCTCCGATAGCTAACTCCACCCGACCATCTGAAAGCGCGTCCCAGACGCCGTTAAACACCTCCTGAAAGACCAGAAGTTCCACATCATCGAAATGGCGGTAGAAATCCACGATCATCTGGCGGGTACGATCCGGGCGGACAATGTTATCGACTGCAATCGCCAACTGCCCGCGCCAGCCGTTGGCAATTTGCTGACATTGCTGACGGGTGATCTGCATTTTTTTGATAACAGATCGGCCTTCTTTTAAAAACCACGCGCCAGCAGGCGTTAATTCCACGTCCCGATGACGACGTTCAAAAAGTGGCACAGCCAGCCACTCTTCCAGTTGACGCACTGTGTAGCTTACCGCCGAAGGTACGCGGTGCAACTCCTGAGCAGCAGAACTAAAGCTACCGTTACGCGCCACCGCATCAACCACCTCAAGTGAATATTCCGACCACATATTCTGCCTGCAAAAAATTTGAAATCAGTAAGCAAATATTAGCGTTTCACAGCGAGAATTACACTCACTACACTCAGCGGCAATGTTCTATTGCTAAAAAGAGAAACGATAATGCAACCGGGAAAAGGGTTTTTAGTCTGGCTGGCAGGTCTTAGCGTGCTGGGTTTTCTGGCAACGGATATGTATTTGCCCGCCTTTGCGGCTATTCAGTCCGATTTACAGACGCCCGCCTCTGCCGTGAGTGCCAGCCTTAGCTTGTTCTTAGCGGGATTTGCCGTCGCACAACTTTTGTGGGGGCCACTCTCTGACCACTATGGTCGCAAACCTATTTTGCTGCTGGGCTTATCCATCTTCGCGCTGGGCAGCCTGGGCATGTTGTGGGTAGAAAACGCCACCGGCTTACTGGTGCTACGCTTTATTCAGGCCGTTGGTGTCTGTGCGGCTTCGGTTATCTGGCAGGCGCTGGTTACCGATTATTATCCTTCACAAAAAGTAAACCGCATTTTTGCCACCATTATGCCGCTGGTTGGATTATCCCCTGCACTTGCACCGTTATTAGGCAGTTGGATCCTGGTACATTTTTCCTGGCAGGCCATTTTTGCTACCCTTTTTGCGATTACCCTGATCCTGATGCTGCCGGCCCTGCGCTTAAAACCAACGGCAAAAGCGCGCGACGACAGCCAGGATAAACTGACGTTCGCTACGCTGCTGCGCTCCAAAGCATACCGTGGAAATGTACTGATTTACGCAGCATGTTCTGCAAGTTTCTTCGCATGGCTGACGGGTTCACCATTTATCCTTAGCGAAATGGGCTATAGCCCGGCTGTGATTGGTCTGAGCTATGTCCCGCAAACTATTGCATTTTTGATCGGGGGTTACGGCTGCCGCGCGGCACTGCAAAAATGGCAGGGTCGCCAGCTTCTGCCATGGTTGCTTATCCTGTACGCCATTAGCGTTATCGGCACGTGGGCTACAGGCTTTATTCACCACGTTGCGTTGGCTGAAATCCTGATCCCATTCTGCGTGATGGCCATTGCGAACGGGGCAATCTACCCTATCGTTGTCGCTCAGGCGCTGCGCCCATTCCCTCAGGCAACAGGGCGCGCCGCTGCGTTGCAGAATACGCTGCAACTGGGGTTATGCTTCCTGGCAAGCCTGGTCGTTTCGTGGTTAATCAGCACGCCGCTGCTCACGACCACCAGCGTTATGCTGACGACAGTGTTGCTGGCCGCGTTAGGTTACAAAATGCAGTCACAGGCTGAGAACACATCCTTGCCGGATGAGAGCGCGCAAGTTGCACACGGTGAGTCACATTAATCATTGTTGCGGGCATTTAGTTAGCCCGCTAACAATTTTCGGTTGAATAGCCAAAAATTCAGGCCTATACTGATTTTCGGTTGTTAATAAAACGATAAGATTTATAGAGTAACGGGAACAAGCAGGTTCCCGTTCTTCCATGGATGGCCTTTTCGGCAAGGGTTCCTCCCTTCCTCTGTTCTACGTCGGATTATAGATTCGCGGATTAATTCCGTGAGATTTCTCACAAAGCCCAAAAAAGCGTCTACGCTGTTTTAAGGTTCTGATCACCGACCAGTGATGGAGAAGCTATGAGTTCATCATGTATAGAAGACGTCAGCGTACCGGATGATGACTGGTACCGAATCACCAATGAGCTATTGAGCCGTGCAGGCATTACTATTAATGGCCCGGCACCGGCAGATATTCGCGTTAAAAACCCCGACTTTTTCAAACGCGTGTTGCAGGAAGGGTCGTTGGGTTTAGGTGAAAGTTATATGGACGGCTGGTGGGAATGCGATCGGCTGGATATGTTTTTTAGCAAAGTCCTGCGTGCAGGTCTTGAAAGCCAACTTCCCCGCCACTTCAGAGATACGCTACGTATCGCAACGGCCCGTCTGTTTAATTTACAAACCAAAAAACGTGCGTGGGTCGTTGGCAAAGAACACTACGATCTTGGCAACGATCTCTTTAGCCGCATGCTTGATCCCTACATGCAATATTCCTGCGCCTACTGGAAAGATGCCGATACCCTGGAATCAGCCCAGCAGGCGAAGCTAAAAATGATTGCCGATAAATTGCAATTGAAACCAGGTATGCGCGTTCTCGATATTGGCTGCGGCTGGGGAGGCTTGTCCCAGTTCATGGCGTCACAATACGGGGTGAGCGTGACTGGCGTGACTATTTCAGCAGAACAGCAAAAAATGGCGCAGACGCGCTGTGAAGGGCTGGATGTCACGATTTTGCTGCAGGACTACCGTGACCTGAATGACCGGTTTGACCGTATCGTTTCCGTCGGTATGTTTGAGCATGTGGGGCCGAAAAACTACAACACCTATTTTGACGTTGTTGACCGTAATTTAAAGCAAGACGGTCTTTTTTTGCTGCATACCATCGGCTCTAAAAAAACCGACAATAATGTTGATCCGTGGATCAATAAATATATCTTCCCGAACGGCTGTTTACCGTCAGTTCGCCAGATAGCCAACGCCAGCGAGCCACATTTCGTGATGGAAGACTGGCATAACTTTGGTGCGGATTACGATACTACCCTGATGGCCTGGCACGATCGTTTCATAACCGCCTGGCCAGAAATTGCCGCCAACTATAGTGAACGCTTTAAACGGATGTTCAGTTATTACCTGAATGCGTGTGCTGGCGCATTTCGCGCGCGCGACATCCAGCTGTGGCAGGTTGTGTTCTCTCGTGGCGTTGAACACGGGCTCCGCGTTCCCCGTTAGACAGCATCGCCCCCGAACTACCGGGGGCTTTTTATTCCGACTTAAACGCCCGCTTCGCCAGTAACGTTGCTCATAGCGCTTTCACGCGCGGCCAATACACGTTCAACCGTATCAACAACAGCCTGTGTTTGCGGGTCGATTTCGATATTGACTCGCGCACCCAGTTTTTTCTTGCCCAGCGTTGTACGTTCCAGGGTTTCCGGAATCAAATGCACGCAAAAGCGTGTCGGTGTGACTTCGCCAACCGTCAGGCTAATACCGTCAATACCGATAAATCCTTTGTACAGGATATATTTCATCAGCAACGGATCCTGAACTTTAAACCACACCTGGCGGTTGTTTTCTGAGGTCAGAATTTTCGATACCTCGGCGGTAGTCATAATATGGCCTGACATTAAATGTCCGCCAATTTCATCGCTGAATTTTGCTGCGCGCTCAACGTTGACCAAATCGCCGACCTTCAGGTCACCCAGATTGGTGATTCGCAGCGTCTCTTTCATCAGATCGAAGCTTATCTGGTTACCGTTAATTTCGGTCACTGTCAGACAACAGCCGTTGTGTGCTACCGATGCGCCGGTCTCCAGCCCATCCAACATGTATTCAGGTAACTCCACTACATGTGTGCGAAAATTCGGTTTTTCATCAATCGACACCAGTTTCGCGGTGCCCTGCACAATACCCGTAAACATACCTGTAACTCCTGAACTCAATTAAGACATCTCTGCTGTGCACAATAGCAGGTGGAAAATCAGGTTGCCAGCAATGCGCCGCTCTCGCCTATTTTTTCACTGGAGAAATACGGATTCCTCGCTACAATAGACTGAAATTCCCCCTGCATTTTCTCCTTGCTGCCATATAAGGCGGCTTTTTTAGTCTCTCAAATAACAACAATATAGTGGTGTACACGTGCAAAAGTATGTAAGTGAAGCGCGTCAGTTATTAGCTCTGGCAATTCCGGTGATTCTTGCGCAAATCGCTCAAACCGCAATGGGATTCGTCGATACCGTGATGGCCGGCGGATATAGCGCGACGGACATGGCAGCCGTTGCTATCGGTACGTCCATCTGGCTACCCGCAATTCTGTTTGGTCACGGGCTGTTGCTGGCGCTGACGCCAGTGATTGCGCAACTTAACGGTTCCGGGCGCCGCGATCGTATTGCTCATCAAATACGTCAGGGTTTCTGGCTGGCGGGGATCGTATCCGTTCTGATTATGATTGTGCTTTGGAATGCGGGATACATTATCCGCTCTATGCATAACATTGACCCTGCACTGGCCGACAAAGCCGTGGGATATCTGCGCGCGCTGCTATGGGGTGCGCCCGGATATTTGTTCTTCCAGGTTGCCCGTAATCAGTGCGAAGGCCTGGCCAAGACCAAACCGGCAATGGTAATGGGTTTTCTCGGCCTGCTGGTGAACATTCCGGTTAACTATGTTTTCATCTATGGCCATTTGGGTATGCCAGAACTGGGTGGCGTAGGCTGCGGTGTGGCAACGGCGGCGGTGTATTGGGTGATGTTTGCCGCCATGCTTTCTTACGTAAAACACGCCCGATCAATGCGTGATATCCGTAATGAGCGTGGCTTCCAGAAACCTGACACCGCGGTGATGAAACGCCTGGTACAGCTGGGTTTGCCAATTGCGCTGGCATTATTTTTTGAAGTCACGCTGTTTGCCGTGGTGGCGCTGTTGGTCTCCCCGCTGGGGATTGTCGACGTGGCCGGACACCAGATCGCGCTGAACTTCAGCTCATTAATGTTTGTCCTGCCGATGTCTTTGGCGGCTGCCGTCACCATTCGTGTGGGATACCGCCTGGGTCAGGGATCAACGTTGGATGCACAGACCGCTGCCAGAACTGGCTTAGGTGTCGGCGTATGTATGGCGATGATGACCGCCATTTTCACCGTCACTTTGCGCGAGCACATCGCCCTGCTCTACAACAATAATCCTGAAGTTGTCACACTGGCTGCACAGCTGATGTTGCTGGCTGCCGTGTACCAGATTTCGGACTCCATTCAGGTTATTGGCAGCGGGATCCTGCGTGGTTATAAAGATACGCGTTCCATTTTCTTTATCACCTTCACGGCGTACTGGGTGCTGGGTTTGCCAAGTGGATATATTCTTGCGCTCACCGATCTGGTCGTCGACCGCATGGGGCCAGCGGGCTTCTGGATGGGCTTTATTATTGGCCTGACCTCTGCCGCGGTGCTGATGATGCTGCGGATGCGTTTTCTGCAACGCCAGCCGTCAGCCGTCATTCTGCAGCGTGCAGCACGATAACACCGTAATAGCCGCCGGATTAAAATGGGCTGGCATGGCAGACGTTGATTTGTTCATGGCTGATGGGATGTACCAGGCGCAGTTCGCTGGCGTGTAACATCAGCCGCGACGTCTGCTCCGTGCCAGGCCACTCGCGTCCACCATAAAGATCGCAGCCCCAGATCGGATGACCCAAATGCTGACAGTGAAGACGTAGCTGATGGGTTCGTCCGGTCTCCGGCATCAGTTGCACCCGTGTCAGGGGCAGTGACCGTCCATCCTTCAGTAGCTGATTGAAGCGCTCAATCACCCGAAAACGGGAACGCGCAGGTTTACCGCTAATAGCACTAATCGACATCAACGGAAACAGTGCTGGATCTTTGACAATGGCGGCATCAATCACACCGTCATCCTGTTTCAGGTGTCCACATAACAATGCGCTGTACACCTTAGTCACCGCGCGCTGGCTGAACTGCTGACAGAGCGCTGCATTGATCGCTTTATTGCGTGCAACGACCATCAGACCCGAAGTACCAAAATCAAGCCGATGTACCAGCGTGCAGCCCGGGTATATCTGTACCAGACGATAGTGAACCGAATCAAGATTTTGCGGATTTTTCCCCGACAGACTCAGCAACCCACTGGGTTTATTGATAAGCAGCAGATGTTCATCCTGGTAAAGGATTTCTATTTCGTCATGGCACGGCGGAGCAACAAAGGTATCGAGAATCGTAGACATCAGACAACCAGACTAAAAAGTGGGGATAGATCATAACGAATTTTCAACCGGCTGGCGAATCAACTCGCTTCATGGTGGACAGTAAACGACGGAGAATTTTTGGCTTTCCAGACACGTTGCCCCCTTTCTCGGCGAGTAGATAGATCATTCGCTCACCCCTTACGGAGACAGGAACACGCGGCAATTTTTTGCTCTGAGTTCACTGTTTGCTCATCAAGGCGGCGTTAAGCCGGAATCAACATCCACAGTTGGTAATTCTGCTGAACAGTTCTATAGTCGAGACTGCTTCTCAGTTACAGGATTCACTAATGCGATTTAACGGACTGACTAAAGGTTTCTTCATTTTCATTCTTGCCCTCGTGACCTGGGCGTTTTTCGACGTATTGTCCCCCTACTTCTCCGCAATCTTGTGGGCCGCAATTCTGACGACTATCTTTAATCCGGTAAAAAACAAACTGCGCAGTGCGCTTGGCGAACGTAACGGTCTGGCATCGTTAATCACTATTGGTATTATTTGCTTAATTGTCTTTATTCCTCTGATGGTGATCCTGTCATCGTTGGCAATCGAACTGAATGTGGTTTACACCAAGTTGCAGCAAAACGATACGCAGTTTCCGGAAGTGGTCAGTTCTATTCTTTCTTATCTTCCTGACTGGGCCAGAGGATTCCTCGCAGAACACAATCTGGATAATGTCGCGCAGATCCAGAAAAAACTCTCCGACATTGCGCTGCAGGGCGGACAGTACCTCGCAGGCAGTGCTTTCCTGATTGGTAAAGGGACCTTCGGCTTCGCCATCAGCTTTGGCATCATGCTGTACCTGCTATTTTTCCTGTTGAAGGATGGACCGTATCTGGTGCGTCAGATTCTGGATTCCTTACCGCTGTCTGATTTTGCCAAGCAGCACTTGTTTGCCAAATTCGTGGGTGTCACGCGGGCGACAGTCAAAGGCACGGCGGTTGTCGCTGTCGTACAGGGCACGCTGGGCGGCATTGCTTTCGCCATTGTCGACATCGACGGCAGCGTTTTGTGGGGCGCACTAATGGCATTCCTCTCGCTGGTGCCTGCGGTTGGCTCGGCGATAGTCTGGGTCCCGGCGGCTATTTTCCTCTTTGCCACCCACCAACTGTGGCAAGGGCTGTTTATTGTCGGATTCTTCGTCATTATTGTCGGACTGGTGGACAATATCCTGCGCCCACTACTGGTAGGAAAAGACACAAAAATGCCGGACTACCTGATATTGATTACCACCCTCGGTGGGATGGAGATTTACGGTATCAATGGCTTTGTGATTGGCCCGCTAATCGCTGCACTGTTTTTGGCGAGCTGGAATCTGTTCTCCGGACGTGACCATGAGGGCAACGTAGAAGGTATCGATGAAGCCTTCATGGAAGAAGGAAAAAACCCTCCAGATTTATGATGGCATGACGATAACAAGGGGCGACCGCGGGTCGCCTTTTGTTTTCACGCAAAATCATACGTTTCCTATAATTTCAATCATGCTTATTCATTAATCGTCGCAGAAGGAACGAAAAAGTGCGAATAGCCACAATCACCAACTGGGCCTACAGTGCGACGGTATGCCTGACCATTGCCTCCGGCGTTGTTATGCTGATGGCATCCGGAGCAGACAATACTGAACGTCAGGTGGTAGAGCAGCGGTATAAATTTGATCAGCTAACCGAAGAGGTGGAGCTCGATGCCTGGTCATTGTCAGATTTAGCTCGCGAGTACGTGATCGCCAAAGATCCAGAAGCACTGAATGCCTATCGCCAAAAGGCGTCATCACTAAAAGCGATTGAGCTGCGGTTAACAAAATTAAAAGACTTCGGCGCGACAGGTGAAGAGCTGGCGCTGCTGCATGAAGGATTACAAATTGTCGATGCGCTGCAGGAAGAGCAAGCAGCCGCGCTCGCCAGTATGGCCCGCGGAGAAACGTCACAGGCAATCGCCCTGCTCTACGGCAAAGCCTATGAACAGGAACTGGAACGGGCGCAGGTGCGGATAGATCATTTCCGGCAGTTGCTCGATAACCGTGTACGTAACAGCATTGACGATGCCACCAGGACTTCCCGCATACTGCGTACGCTCTCCGAAGTTATGGTCGGTTTAACCGCGCTGCTGTTTTTGTTTGTCCTCGGCTTTATTTTGAAACGCCGCGTACTGCGTCCGGTTGTGCGTCTGAGCGACGTGGTTCACCGTCTCGCATCGCAGGATTATGCCGTAGAAACGCCTAACTTTAATCAGATTGATGAGATTGGCGATATGGCGCAAGCCATTCGCATCTTTCGTGAGAACGGCCTGGTGCGGCAGCGGCTGGAGAAAGAGCGGGACGCCGACTGGGCGATCCGTGAACTGTTGGCTCGTATGACCCAGCGTTTACAGGGCTGCGAAAACTTTGCCGATGTTATCAATGTTGCGCAGCTTTTTGCCCCGAACATTGCCCCTGGCGTTGCCGGACGGCTCTACATTCTTGATCGGCAAGCCTGGCACATGCGCTGTGCCGCCGAGTGGCTTTCGCCGCAAGGCAAAACAGACCCTTTCCATCTGGATGACTGCTGGGCAGTGCGCCGTGGGCAAAGTCATCCTCCCGTGCAAGGTGAGCCTGATATCGCCTGCTACCACCTGCCTGAGTCGTGTCAGGATCATACCCTGTGCGTACCGTTGATCGCCCAGGGGGAAGCCATCGGCCTGCTCTCATTCCAGAATCTCAGTGACAATTCCGCCCCTTCCCGTGCTTATCTGGAGCTGATGGCCGAGGCACTTGGACTGGCATTAGCCAACCAACGTCTGCGCGATGCATTACTGGAAAAAGCGCTTTACGACCCACTGACCGGTCTGCGCAATCGCCATCACCTTGAAGACACTCTGCGCACCCAAATGAGTCAGGCTGTCCACAACCAGGAACCGATCAGTTGCCTGATGATCGATATCGATCACTTCAAAAACATCAACGACCGATTTGGTCATGAGGCTGGTGATGGGGTGATAAAAAGTATCGCAGCAATTATTCAGCGCGTTGTTCACGACCACGGAATGGCCTTCCGCTACGGTGGTGAAGAGTTTCTGGTTCTGCTTGCCGGTATGGATGAAGAAGCGGCCAATCGCTTTGCGACGGACATTTACAACGGGGTACGCGAGTTGACGCTCAGCTTTGGCGTCTCTGACATCGGTCATGTTGATGTGTCTATTGGTGTCGCCAGCTACCCGCAGCACGCCCAGAGCGATAACCTGTTACGTGCTGCGGATGTCGCACTGTATCGCGCAAAAGAGCTGGGGCGTTCGCGTATAGTGAGCTTTGGGATGCTGGAAGCGAGCTAAAAAGCGGTGCGTAAGCCCAGACGGGTACTTCCTAAAATATCCCCCCGAGCGGGCGGAGCATTACTTTACCTCTACCCCTGGTAGTGATATGTTGACCCGATGAATATAAAACACGATTGCAACGGTTTTAACCACAAGCGTTGGTGGCTGCCTTCTTAAAGGCGGTCAGAATGTGTTTATCCATTTTTAAATAACCGCCGAAAGGCGGTTATTTGCATTTTGAGACCCCTTTCGGTTTTATGCTTAAGGAGTCTTCTATGAACAACAAATCCATCATCCTTACCGGCGACCGCCCTACTGGGCCACTGCATCTTGGCCACTATGTCGGTTCCCTGCGCCAACGCGCGATACTGCAACACGACTATCAGCAGTTTGTTCTGGTCGCAGACCTGCAAGGTCTGACCGATAACAGCAGCGATCCACAAAAGATCCAAAATAACATACCCGAAGTGTTGGCCGATTATCTCGCTGCAGGTATTGATCCCTCACTCACCACCCTTTGTTTACAATCAGCACTACCTGCCCTTGCCGAACTCACCGCGCTGTATATGAATCTCGTTACCGTGGCTCGCGTCGAGCGTAACCCAACGGTCAAAAATGAAATTGCGCAAAAAGGTTTCGCCCGTTCGCTTCCGGTCGGTTTCCTGGTTTACCCCATCAGCCAGGCAGCAGATATTACGGCGTTCAAAGCCAGCCTGGTGCCCGTCGGCGACGATCAGTTGCCGATGATCGAACAGACTAATGAAATCGTGCATAAGATGAATAGCCTGTTACCGACCCCCGTTCTGCATCACTGTAAAGCTATGTTAAGCGAAACCAGCCGTCTTCCAGGTATTGACGGCAACGCCAAGATGTCGAAATCACTCGGTAATACGCTGCTCCTGTCGGCAAGTGAAGAGACTATCCATCGCGCCGTCAGTGCAATGTACACTGATCCTAACCACCTAAAAGTGTCCGATCCGGGGCAAATTGAGGGTAATGTCGTGTTCACCTATCTGGATGCTTTTCACCCGGATAAGGCCAAAGTCGCAAAAATGAAAGCGAATTATCAGCAAGGAGGATTGGGTGATCGGGCATGCAAAAATGAGCTGGAGATGTGCCTGCAAGAACTCATCGCGCCCATGCGTGAGCGTCGGGCAACCTATATTCAGGATAAAGGTATGCTGATGGCGATGCTTAAAAAAGGCAGCGCGCAGGCCTACGACATCACACAGCAAACGCTAAGAGAAGTAAAACAAGGATTGGGATTGTCGGTATTTTAATCTTGATTGACGTCCCATCATGCATCCCCCCGTCGGTGTGCATTTTGCTTAAATCTGAGTTGAGCCCATTTTGAGAACGATATAACGCATGCAAACCGCTATTTATATCCCGCCGTAAATGGCACTAACGGGAAGATGTGACCCCGTATCACCATGCTATATATCCAGCGACACAAACTCATCACGAAAGGGAAGCATCGTTATGTTGAAAGGTAAAAGAGCCGTTATCACCGGCGGCGGCGGAGGATTTGGTCAGGCGTTGTGCGTTTGGTTGGCTCGAGAAGGCGTCAACGTGGATTTTTCTGCCCGGCGGGTTGAGGATATTCACAAAACCTGCAGCATCATCGCCGCTGAAGGTGGTGTTGCAAAAGGGTATCTGTGTGATTTAACCCAGCCTGAATCTATTTCTCAGTTTGCTTCACAACTCTTAGATATAGACAGGTCCATCGACATTCTAATCCTCAATGCTGCTCAGTGGTTATCAGGGACTATAGACGAACAACCGGACTCAGAAATCTACAATACCGTCAGCTCAGGCCTGACAGGTTCAATTCTACTAACACAGGCATTGCTTCCAGGATTAAGGCGCTCAGACAGTGCTGACATTGTTTCGATTATATCTGTATGCGGCATTCCGAATTTTACGGATTCAATTGCCCATCCCGCTTTTTTTGCCAGTAAACACGGGATGAGTGGTTTTACAACTAAACTGTCGGAACAGTTATCCAAAGAAAATATACGGGTAACCGGGTTATACCCACCGGATTTTGAATTGACCGGGTTAGATCCTCTTGTCGACACTCAATCCAGAATGGGAGAACATCTAATGAATGGGCGTTCTGTCTGGGAAACAATTCATTTTGTGCTGACTCAACCGCGTAGTTGCCATATTAGTACCCTTTACTTTCAAGGACCCACTCGCGAAGATTTGGAGCATTAGGGACTGAATCTGGCAGCACTAAACCGAGCGGACTCACCTCCGCTCCTCACTTGCCCCGGCAGCACCATGCTGTATGGCTATGCCGATGTCTGACAGGTCCTGCTCTGAGGAGTTCGCTATGACCACCTTTTATCAACTAACAGCCACCAGCCTGGACGGCCAGCGTATCCCTATGGCTGACTATGCTGGCAAGCTGGTTCTGGTGGTAAATACCGCCAGCCATTGTGGCTTCACGCCACAATATGCAGGTCTGGAAGTACTGTACAAAAAGTACGCATCTCGTGGACTGGTGGTGCTTGGTTTTCCCTGCAACCAGTTTGGTAAGCAGGAACCCGGCGACGCCGACGAAATCGCGCAGACCTGCCACATCAACTACGGTGTAAGCTTCCCAATGTTTGAAAAAGTGGAGGTTAACGGTGCCGCTACGCATCCGGTATTCCGTTATCTAAAAGACGAGTTGCCCGGCATGCTGGGGGGACGGATAAAATGGAATTTCACAAAATTCCTGATCGGACGCGATGGCAAGCCGCTAAAGCGTTTTGCGCCGTTCACTACCCCGGAGAAAATGGAAACCATCATCCTTGCTGCACTTGAAATCTAGGTATTATTGTCAATTGAAATGTCTGCCTGGTGCCAGGAGCGGACATTGTGAAAGTAAAGGCACGTCAGATATCTAAAAGCCCGTAGTTAGTCTGGTTGGGCCACATACAGATTAACCTATACCCGAGTAACAGTTCCAAGAGCGGAAACGGGAACGGCTCGCTGGATGTTTCATCGAAAGATATAAACGTTATTTTCTACCACCGATTATTGTTAAGAGGGCTAAATACCTCACTGTTAGCTCGACAAAAGCCGTCAAAATCTGGAAACAGAGTTAGAAGTCTTATATCAAAAGTACGCTCCAGTACCATCAGAAATTTTTTCTTCATTTTCGCGGTGATTGCAAGAGCGATAACACCGTCATGCCTGATTGCCCCGTCAAGGATAAGGCTACCCATCTTATTGTGTGACACTTTGCTGTAAATGAATTGCGCACTCTGAGCTGCAATTCTTTTTGTCACAACGGGAGGCTGCCAAACAATTGGGAAATCAAATGTTTCCTCATTTTTAGAAACAGTGTGAGGGAAGTTTTTAACATAATCACCGTTCTCATATCCATATGCCCCCTCCAGACCCAAAATTGCCCCGGCAGAAATGCCAAACAACATACCGGTGCTTTCAGGCCTTGAGTTACAGGCAAACCACAAGGCGACCAGCATATTTCTTGACACATCGATAAGCCTTGTCGAGGCACCGTGATGTTGCAACTTCGCCAACAATTCGAAATCACTGAGTTTACGTCCCGCTTCGAAACCGTAGCCCTGATGTCGGGCTTCACTGAGCAGGCTTCTTTCATAATCACGCATGTCCTGCTCATCAGGCTTCCTGCTGGCATTAGAGCCAGCCAAACGTCTGTAACCAGCGCTATGAATGGCCCAGTTAATATCCCCTTGACCCCGCCACATGAAAATACTCTCTGATTTTGGTCTCTCAGGCGAACCGCCAACAATTTCCAGAATTTGAGAAATACTGTTTGGAGCAAATACCCTCCCAAACACCTCACTTTCAATAAATTCCACAAGTCCCCTCACAGATAGAGTCAGTCAGAAAATTTTTCACGCCAAACTATTTTTACAATTGGCTGTACTACATGCAACTTAAAGAAATCTCGGCCCTCACATTGCCGCAGCACTAAAAATTGAATGAACTGCCATTAATGTGCATATAGAGGAAAGTTGAGAGCTGTAAGCCATTTAATTGTCATAAGCGCCGTTCAAGGCACTTATGACATATGATTATTTATGGTATGGGTGAACTTCCGCTTCTCGCTCAAAGCGGTCGCTAGTCCTACCCCATCCCCAACTAATGCCATAGTCAGTAAGATCCTTACCAAAGATCCCCTATTCATTGCCCTTTCCCTCCGACTTTACAAATATGTGCCATCTCACGAACAAACGATGGAAAGCGTGATTTTTACAGTGCTGGGCTATCTGCGACAATTGCTGAACGGCCAGAGTGTACTGGCATGGCTGTATCTGTTTTTTATGCGATTTCTCATGTTCGATTAACAGAGAATCACGCTTTGATAATGGTGATGCCCTTTCCTTCAATACTCCTTAACCAATTATCATCGGTTTCACTATCAACCACGATAGTATTGATTAGCCCTACCTCACCGATAACAAACGATGACGCAGCGTTGACCTTCTCCGGCGACACCAGTACGACCGTTTCCGCCGCTCTGCCGGAAAATGCACGTTTGATGCACGCTTCTTCATAATCACCCGTGGTTAATCCCGCTTCAGGATGAATACCCGTTACCCCCATGAAGAAAATATCCGCATGAATATTGCCGATGCCTTCAATAGCGGCCGCCCCTACACTGACAATGGAGTGCTTGTACAGTCGGCCACCGATCAAAATAACGTCAACCTCGGGTTTATCGACCAACCCCAGTGCAATGCTGGGACTGTGTGTCACCACGGTAATATGCAGATCGTCCGGCAGACAGGCAATCAGCTCTGATGTGGTCGTGCCGCCATCCACAATAACAACTTGTCCCGAAGAAATGAGTTCAGTGCCTTTGCGCGCGATCTTCATTTTCACATCTGTTTTTAATGATTTACGCTCGGAAAATGTCGCAACAGCTGAAGACGATGGCAAAGCACCACCATGAACGCGCTGCAATCGCCCTTCTGCGGCAAGCTCACGTAAATCCCGTCGAATGGTGTCTTCTGAAACGCCAAATCGATCACTCAGATTTTTCGATTGGACCTGCCCTTCAACCTGCAGTTGTTCAAGAATAAGGTGTTTACGTTGATGAGCGAGCATGTGACCGTTCCTGTTTATGCATGTTTATACTTGTATTTGCACGATAATGCTGATTATGATATCAACTCTACGGATCAAGGAGTCTTCATGCAACCTAAGCGTGCAGAAATACGCATCGTCGATAACCTAACATTATCCGATGACTGGTATTGTTTAAAAAAATACACTTTTGATATTCAACGAAGAAACGGTGATTGGCAGCGCCAAAGTCGTGAAGTTTACGATCGCGGCAACGGAGCCACGATTCTGCTCTATAACCGTGACAGGAAAACAGTGATCTTAACTCGTCAGTTTCGTTTTCCGGTATTTATAAATGGTCACGATGGCTATCTCATTGAAACAGCAGCAGGTCTTCTTGACAACATGGCTCCTGAAAAACGGATCAAAGCCGAAGTTGAAGAAGAAACCGGTTTTCGTGTATCCAGCGTACAGAAGGTTTTCGAGGCGTACATGAGCCCAGGCTCGGTCACGGAGAAGCTCTATTTTTACATCGCGGAATATGATGCTGCCGACAAGACAAGTGCCGGTGGTGGAATTGCGGCTGAAGGAGAAGATATCGAAGTGCTTGAGTGGCCGCTTGCAAGCGCACTTGCCGCAATTGAAAGTGGTCTTATCGTCGATGGCAAAACCATTATGTTGCTTTACCACGTCGCGCTGAAAAACATTCTATGAGGTTCTCTTTGTGAAACAACTTATTCTCATTGCTGGCCCCTACCGTAGCGGTACGGATGGAAAACAAAATCTTATCGATGCGAATCTTGCTCGCCTGGAAGATGCAGCGTTAGCGATATATCAAAGAGGACACATTCCTGTAATTGGCGAATGGCTGGCACTACCACTGGCAAAAGCTGCCGGTTCTACGGCTATTGACGATGAAATCGGCGAATCTATGATCTACCCTGTTGCCCATCGACTTATCACCAAATGTGATGCGATTTACCGTATTAAAGGCGCTTCTAAAGGTGCTGATATGGACATCGATGTCGCACATAAGCATGGACTCACCGTTTATTTCCGCCTTGAAGACATCCCGTTGGCGTAATTTTATTGTGCTATTGCCTGCGAACGTGCAGGCAATTAAACCATCGCCAATGGGATCTATGACTCTCAGGAAAGATGGGGAGCGCAAGCGCGGGCAATAAGGGATGCTATTAATGCCAAAATCATAACCCCTTTAAAATGTCATTTTTATCTCATTTCATTTCCAATTGTAATGATAACCATTCTCATGTTAATGTAGCCGCGTGATAATTAACTTTTGATGCAATCCGCATGTCTGACCGCGCCACTACTACCGCTTGCTTCACGTTCGAGTCGCTTTATGGCACACATCACGGCTGGCTGAAAAGCTGGCTGACGCGCAAGCTCCAGTCTGCCTTTGATGCTGATGATATTGCCCAGGACACATTTTTACGGGTAATGGGCAGTGACTCGCTCAAGACTGTCCGCGACCCTCGTTCCTTCCTGTGCACTATCGCCAAACGGGTAATGGTCGACCTGTTTCGCCGAAACGCGCTGGAAAAAGCCTATCTGGAGATGCTGGCGCTGATGCCGGAAAATCTCGCGCCTTCGCCCGAGGAACGTGAGAGCCAGCTCGAAACCCTGCAACTCATCGACAGCATGCTTGACGGCCTGAACGGAAACACACGCGAAGCGTTTTTGCTTTCGCAACTGGAGGGGCTCAAATACAGCGAGATCGCGCTTAAGCTCGGCGTCTCCGTCAGCTCGGTGAAAAAGTATGTGGCAAAGGCTATCGAACATTGTCTGCTGTTTCGTCTGGAGCACGGCCTGTGAACGCTTCTATCACCGATTCTCGCCGTCAGGCTTTGCGCTCGGCATCACACTGGTATGCGGTATTGAGCGGCGAGCGTGTCAGCCCACAGCAGGAAGCTCGCTGGCAACAATGGTATGAACAGGACCAGGACAATCAGTGGGCATGGCAACAGGTTGAAAACCTGCGCAGCCAGCTCAGCAGCGTTCCGGGCGATGTCGCCAGCCGGGCGCTGCACGATACGCGCCTAACTCGTCGTCACGTCATGAAAGGGTTGTTGCTACTGCTTGGCGTGGGTAGCGGCTGGCAGCTCTGGCAATCTGAGGCCGGAGAAGGTCTACGTGCCGACTACCGCACCGCTAAAGGCGTGGTCAGCCATCAGCGGCTGGAGGATGGCTCACTGCTGACGCTCAACACACAAAGCGCCGCTGATGTTCGTTTTGATACGCATCAGCGCGCTGTCCACCTCTGGTATGGCGAAATTGCGATTACCACCGCAAAAGATGCGCAGCAGAGGCCTTTCCGTGTGATGACACGCCAGGGTCACCTCACCGCGTTAGGCACAGAATTTACCGTCTTTCAGCACGATAACATCACGCGCGTAGCCGTACAGCAGCACGCTGTTGAAGTCCGCCTGGCAAATCATCTGCAGGAAAAACGTATCGTCAACGTTGGCGAGAGCCTGCAGTTTAGCGCGTCTGAATTTGCTGAAATCACCACATCGGATGATGAAAGCGCAACCTGGACCCAGGGTGTTCTGAGTTTCAGCGATAAACCGCTGGGTGAGGTCATTGCCACACTGGGCCGTTATCGCAACGGCGTGCTGCGTTGCGATCCGGCAGTGGCCGGGCTGCGCCTGAGTGGCACGTTCCCGCTGAAAAATACCGATGCGATTCTGGATGTTATTGCCCAGACACTTCCAGTTAAAATTCAGACTGTTACGCGATACTGGGTAAATATTTCGGCACTGTAAGAAAAATAATTCTCATTTTCATTGTCCTTTTTCCCCTTCTCATTCGACTCATAGCTGAACACAACAAAAATGATGATGGAGAAGGTATGACGCCTTTACGCGTTTTTAGCAAAACAACACCTTTGGTTAACGCCATTCGCCTGAGCCTGCTGCCGCTGGCTGGGCTCTCGTTATCCGCTTTCGCAGCGCAGGTTGATATTGCACCAGGCTCACTCGATAAAGCGCTAAACCAATATGCCGCACACAGCGGAATTACCCTGTCTGTTGATGCCAGCCTGACGCGCGGCAAGCACAGCAACGGTTTGCACGGCGATTACGATGTTGAGAGTGGTTTGCAGCAGTTGCTCCTGGGCAGTGGCCTGCAGGTGAAGCCGTTAGGGAATAACAGCTGGACGCTCGAACACGTTCCAGCACCACAGGAAGATGCGCTCACGGTTGTGGGCGACTGGCTGGGCGATGCGCGCGAAAACGACGTATTCGAACATGCCGGCGCGCGTGACGTTATCCGCCGTGAGGATTTCGCCAAAACCGGCGCGACGACCATGCGCGAGGTGCTGAATCGTATTCCTGGCGTTACCGCCCCGGAAAACAACGGTACCGGTAGCCACGATCTGGCGATGAACTTTGGTATTCGCGGCCTGAACCCGCGCCTTGCCAGCCGTTCAACGGTGCTGATGGACGGTATTCCGGTGCCGTTTGCCCCTTACGGCCAGCCGCAGCTTTCCCTGGCACCCGTTTCGCTCGGAAATATGGACGCCATTGATGTGGTGCGCGGCGGCGGTGCCGTACGTTACGGACCGCAGAGCGTGGGCGGCGTGGTGAACTTTGTCACCCGCGCCATTCCGCAAGACTTCGGGATCGAAGCCGGCATGGAAGGCCAGCTCAGCCCAACGTCCTCACAAAATAATCCAAAAGAGACGCACAACCTGATGGTGGGCGGCACAGCGGATAACGGTTTTGGCACCGCCCTGCTTTACTCCGGCACGCGCGGCAGCGACTGGCGCGAGCACAGCGCGACGCGCATCGATGACCTGATGCTGAAAAGCAAATATGCGCCGAACGACGTGCATACCTTCAATAGTCTTCTGCAATACTACGACGGTGAAGCCGATATGCCCGGTGGCCTGTCGCGCGCGGATTACAACGCCGACCGCTGGCAATCTACGCGTCCGAACGATCGCTTCTGGGGGCGTCGCAAGCTGGCAAGCCTTGGCTATCAGTTCCAGCCGGACAGCCAGCATAAATTCAATATTCAGGGCTTCTACACCGAAACCCTGCGCAGCGGCTACCTGGAACAGGGCAAACGCACCACGCTTTCACCGCGTAACTATTGGGTACGCGGCATTGAGCCACGCTACAGCCAAAGCTTTATGGTGGGCCCTTCCGCGCACGAAGTGGGGGTGGGATACCGCTATGTGAGCGAGTCGACGCATGAAATGCGCTACTACACCGCCACCAGCAGCGGGCAACTGCCGACCAGCGCCAGCCCTTACGATCGCGACACCCGTTCCGGTACCGAAGCGCACGCCTGGTATCTGGATGACAAAATCGATATTGGCAACTGGACTATCACTCCGGGTATGCGCTTTGAACATATCGAGTCATACCAGAACAACGCCATCAAAGGCACACATGAGGAAGTGAGCTATAACGCCCCGCTTCCGGCGCTAAACGTGCTTTATCACCTGACTGACAGCTGGAATCTTTATGCAAACACCGAAGGCTCGTTCGGCACCGTACAGTACAGCCAAATTGGCAAGGCTGTGCAAAGCGGCAATGTGGAACCGGAAAAAGCGCGAACCTGGGAGCTCGGCACCCGATACGACGATGGCGCGCTGACCGCGGAAATGGGGTTGTTCCTGATTAACTTTAATAATCAGTACGACTCCAACCAGACCAACGACACCGTTACAGCACGCGGTAAAACGCGCCATACCGGGCTGGAAACCCAGGCCCGCTATGACCTCGGCACGCTGACGCCAACGCTCGACAACGTTTCAGTCTACGCAAGCTATGCGTACGTGGACGCCGAGATTCGTGAGAAAGGCGACACCTACGGCAACCAGGTGCCGTTCTCGCCGAAACACAAAGGCACATTGGGCGTGGACTATAAGCCGGGCAACTGGACCTTCAACCTGAATAGCGATTTCCAGTCCAGCCAGTTTGCGGATAACGCCAACACCGTCAAAGAGAGCGCCGACGGCAGCACTGGCCGTATCCCAGGTTTCATGCTCTGGGGCGCACGCGTAGCCTATGACTTCGGTCCGCAGATGGCAGACCTGAACCTGGCGTTCGGTGTGAAAAATATCTTCGACCAAGAATATTTCACCCGCTCCTACGACGACAACAATAAAGGCATTTACGCCGGCCAGCCGCGCACGCTGTATATGCAGGGGTCGTTGAAGTTCTAAAT
>NZ_SZWR01000021.1:216463-236500 GCF_005280875.1 Citrobacter sp. wls827 | reverse complement strand
CCCGTTTACCCGGCCTGCATGCTGTTTTTGTCGGCCGGGTAAACGACGCGCCACTCGACACAGGCCATTCACATGTTCACATCACTACGCACGCTATTCGCCGCTCTGCTGCTGCTCACCGGCAACGCTTTTGCCGCCACGGTTCTTGACGAACATGGCACCTTTACGCTTGATAAAACGCCACAGCGGATCGTGGTGCTGGAACTGTCGTTCGCGGACGCACTGGCAGCCGTCGATGTTAGTCCAGTCGGCATTGCCGACGATAACGACGCCACGCGAATTCTTCCAGAAGTTCGCGCCCATCTTAAACCCTGGCAGTCTGTCGGTACGCGCGCGCAGCCGAGCTTAGAAGCCATCAGCGCGCTGAAACCGGATCTGATCATAGCCGACAGCAGCCGTCATGCGGGTATCTACAGCGCCTTGCAGCAAATCGCACCGGTGCTGCTGCTTAAGTCCCGCAATGAAACCTACGCTGAAAATCTGCAATCTGCGGCCATCATCGGCGAAGTTGTGGGCAAAAAGACACAGATGCAGTCACGTCTGGCGCAACACCAACAACAGATGTCAGCGTGGGCAAGCCAGTTGCCGAAAGGCACGCTGGTGTTATTTGGTACGTCCCGGGAGCAGCAGTTTAACCTTCACACGCAGGAGACCTGGACCGGGAGCGTATTGACCGCTCTGGGGCTGACGGTGCCGGCGGCAATATCCGGTGCGTCTATGCCGTCTATCGGCTTGGAGCAGTTGCTGGCGCTCAATCCTTCATGGCTGCTGGTCGCCCACTACCGCGAAGAGAGCATCGTCAAACGCTGGCAGCAGGACCCGCTGTGGCAGATGTTAACTGCGGTGCAAAAACAGCAGACGGCGTCGGTCGACAGTAACGCCTGGGCGCGGATGCGCGGCATTTTCGCGGCCGAACGCATTGCCAGTGACACGGTAAAAATCTTCCATCACCAGCCTTTATCCGATGTGAAATGACGGTTCTCAGACATCCAGCTCTGCTGTGGGGTCTTCCCCTTGCCGCGCTTATCACTCTCTTCTGGCTGAGTCTGTTTTGCTACTCGGCCATTCCTGTTTCTGACGTTGACGCCATTCACGCTCTGCTGCCGGGCCATACGCCCACGCTTGCACAAGCGCTGGTGCAAAACCTTCGTTTGCCGCGAAGCCTGGTCGCCATTCTGATCGGCGCGAGTCTGGCTCTCGCGGGAACGCTGCTGCAAACCCTGACGCATAATTCAATGGCATCCCCTTCGCTGCTTGGTATTAACAGCGGCGCGACGCTGGCGATGGCGCTGACCAGCGCTCTCAGCCCCGTGCCCGTTGCAGGTTACTCCATCGCCTTTATCGCCGCCTGCGGTGGCGGCGTAAGCTGGCTGCTGGTGATGACCGCTGGCGGCGGATTTCGCCACACCCAGGACCGAAACAAATTGATCCTCGCGGGCATCGCGTTCTCGGCGTTTTGCATGGCCCTGACCCGCATCACCCTGCTGCTGACGGAAGATCACGCTTACGGCATTTTATACTGGCTCGCGGGAGGCGTATCCCACGCACGCTGGCAGGAGTTCTGGCAGCTTTTCCCGATGGTGGCGGTTGCCCTGCCGGTGGTGTTGCTGCTGGCTAATCAACTGAACCTGCTTAACGTCAGTGACAGCACTGCCCGCACGCTGGGGGTGAATCTGCCAAAGCTACGTTTGATCATCAATATTCTGGTGCTGCTTCTGGTCGGTGCCTGCGTCAGCGTGGCTGGCCCGGTGGCGTTTATCGGCCTGCTGATGCCGCATCTGGCTCGCTTCTGGGTGGGATTCGATCAGCGCAAGGTTTTACCGATGAGCATGCTGATGGGCGCTACGCTGCTGCTGCTGGCAGATCTTCTGGCCCGAGCGCTGGCTTTTCCTGGCGAATTGCCTGCCGGGGCAGTAGTGGCGCTGATTGGCGCGCCCTGCTTTGTCTGGCTGGTCAGGAGGCGTGGATGAAAATTGCGTTAGTCATTTTCATCGCCCTCGCATTGACGGGATTTTCGGTTCTGTCTCTGCAAATGGGGGTGATCGCCGTTCCCTGGCGCGCCCTGCTGACCGACTGGCACACCGGGCGCGAGTATCATTACGTATTAACGGCGTACCGCCTGCCGCGATTGCTGCTGGCGCTGCTGGTCGGCGCAGCCCTCGCGGTGGCAGGCGTTCTGGTTCAAGGGATCGTGCGTAACCCTCTGGCATCGCCGGATATTCTCGGCGTAAATCATGCCGCAAGCCTGGCCTCTGTGGGCGCGCTGTTGCTCTTGCCGTCACTACCGGTAATTGCCCTGCCGCTGCTGGCCTTTGCCGGTGGCATGGCAGGCTTGATTCTGCTGAAAATGCTGGCGAACACCAGCCAGCCGATGAAGCTCGCGCTCACGGGTGTCGCGCTTTCTGCCTGCTGGGCCAGCCTGACGGATTACCTGATGCTTTCGCGCCCACAGGATGTCAACAGCGCCCTGCTGTGGCTGACCGGCAGCTTATGGGGACGTGACTGGAGTTTTGTGAAGGTTGCCGCCCCGCTGCTGATGTTGTTTCTGCCGCTGAGCCTGGTTTTTTGCCGAGATCTCGACCTCCTGGCATTGGGCGATGCGCGTGCCACCACGCTCGGGGTGTCGGTGCCGCGTACACGGTTTCAGGCTTTACTACTGGCGGTTGCCATGACGTCAACCGGCGTGGCCGTCTGCGGCCCGATTAGCTTTATTGGACTCGTGGTACCGCATATGGTGCGCACCATTACCGGTGGGCGTCACCGCTGGCTGCTGCCCGTTTCGGCCATGACGGGTGCATTGCTGCTGGTGGCGGCCGACCTGCTGGCGCGAATTATTCATCCCCCGCTGGAGCTTCCGGCTGGCGTGCTGACCGCCATTATCGGTGCGCCGTGGTTTGTCTGGCTGCTTGTGAGAATGCGATAAATGACATTACGAACTGAAAATCTGACGGTCTGTTACGGGACAAACAAGGTGCTTGACGGCGTATCACTCGCACTGCCTACGGGCAAGATTACTGCGCTACTTGGCCCTAACGGTTGTGGGAAATCGACGCTGTTAAACTGTTTTTCACGGCTGTTAATGCCGCAGTCCGGCACCGTATTTCTTGACGACAATCCCATCAATACGTTCTCATCGCGCCAGCTTGCCCGCCGGCTGGCGCTGCTGCCGCAGCATCATTTAACGCCAGAGGGGATCACCGTCCAGGAGCTGGTTTCCTACGGCCGCAACCCGTGGTTACCACTTTGGGGGCGTCTTTGTGCGCAAGACAATGCGCGGGTCAATCTCGCCATGAGCCAGACCCAAATCCATCATCTTGCCGACAGACGGTTAACCGATCTTTCTGGCGGCCAGCGCCAGCGCGCATTTCTGGCGATGGTCCTGGCGCAGGATACGCCCGTTGTCCTGCTCGATGAGCCAACGACCTATCTCGATATCAATCATCAGGTGGAACTGATGCGGTTGATGGGCGCACTCCGAGCCCAGGGGAAAACGGTAGTCGCAGTGCTGCACGACCTTAATCAGGCAAGCCGATACTGCGATCATCTGGTGGTCATGGCCAACGGACATGTGATGGCACAAGGCACACCCGAAGCAGTGATGAATCCTGGATTGCTGAGAAGCGTATTCAGCGTGGAAACGGAGATCCATCCCGAGCCGATATCTGGCAGACCAATGTGTGTGGTGAGGTAGATTGTACAGGTCGTATGCAGTAAACCTCGGCTAAACGAAACGGGAACTGTACCGCAGTGTCCTTCTGCCTGGCTCTGAATGCTTGCGATGAGCAATGCTCATCGTCCATCAACTTGTTTTAGAATGTCCGCTCTGTGCCAGAAGCGGACAGCGAAAAAATCAGTAGTGACATCCCTATGGCCAGCTTACAAATACAAAAATTATTGCGTTATTTTCATGACGATGTATTCAATATCTTCTCTGGAAGGTGGTGATTGATCGACTGAGCAGTGGATACTGTACCCCTCAAGCAGCGCATCAAGCCCATCAGCAGTGCGCTTGTCAAAAAATACCAGTAACCTTTCTCTTACCTGCTCCAGCCAGTTCAGCAATATCCTTCCCGGATCACCACCGCGGCCAGAAAATGCATACAGCTCATAGCAAAGCAAAAGGTTGCGCCGGGAAGCCCATCCTTCACCACAAATATGATCAACAACCGCTTTTACGGCATCTTCACGGCTTGTACAAAGGTCCATTTTTTCGGCAAAACAAATAAACATTTCATCGGCAAATTTGGCGAAGGATTCGCAAAGAAATGTTGTTCGATCTGTGAAGTGATAGGTCATAGATCCCAGAGGAACATCTGCCGCTGCGGCAACTCTTCGCAATGATGTTTCAGCAACTCCGTATTCGGCGATAACATCAAGTGCAATATCAAGAATTCTCTCACGTCTGTCTGGATCAAAGCGGCGTGCTGCGCGTTTCGGTTTCATCTTTATTCCTCAAAAGCAATGCAATACATATTGCTATGTACGATTGTACATAGCAATATGTACAAACGTACACATCGTTATGTACAATCGTACGTATCGGTAAATCACCAGACATGGAGTAGACATGAAAGAGCTGTATCGGATCCGAAGAGGTCTGTTTTGTTGTTTTCTGATCCTCGGATTTTCTATGGCGTCATGGATTGTAAGAACACCTTCAATACGTGATGTGCTAAATGCATCAACCGGGGAGATGGGTCTGATCCTTTTTGGTTTTTCTGTGGGTTCAATGACCGGCATTCTTATGGCGGGAAATGTGGCATGGCGCATAGGAACACCAAGAACGATTTTATCAGGCCTGCTACTGGCCCTTGGGGGACTGGCTGTTTTAGCTGGAGGAACTGTTCAGCTTTCGTCCTGGATTGCTGGATGCGGACTTGGCATGGTGGGGTTTGGTATGGCTATGTCTGAGGTAGCCGTGAATATTCAGGGCGTGCAGGTTGAAAGAGGCCTGAAAAAACCAGTGCTGCCCACACTGCATGGCTGCTACAGTCTGGGAACTGCGGCCGGGGCTGTGTGTGGTCTTGGTCTTGTTGGCTGGCAGGTACCCGTTGGCTGGCACATGCTCGTGACCAGCATAATCCTCCTGCCCGCAGTATTTTATGTCTACGCTTCAGTACAAACTTCTGCCGGCACCTTTGAAGACTCCGACACTAAACGTATTAGCGTCATGTCACTCGTACGTTCCGACCCTCGAATCCTGCTGGCAGGACTAATTGTACTTTCAGTGGCACTGGCGGAAGGGGCGGCTAATGACTGGCTTCCCCTGCTGATCGTAGATACACATTCAGTCCCGGAACAAATGGGTTCTCTGATTTTTGTTGCCTTCGCCTTAACCATGACTATTGGTCGTTTCTCCGGTACCGCAATTCTGGACCGCTATGGACCTGCTATCGTCATTCGTACATGCGGCATCATCGGTGCCCTGGGGATTCTGGGCGTTATTTTTTCTCCTAATCTTTGGATTGCTGGTGTGGCCGTTATTTTTTGGGCGATGGGGGCCGCACTGGGATTCCCTGTCGCTATGTCAGCCGGAGCGGCAAGTGGCAATTATCCAGCAATAAGAGTCAGCATTCTTGCCACCGTAGGGTATACCGCGTTTCTTGTTGGCCCACCTCTACTTGGATTTATTGGCGAACATGCTGGTTTGAGAATGTCCATGCTCCTTGTTGTTAGCATGCTTATTTTCCCGATTCTGCTTGCAAGGGTTCTACATCAGCCTGTTGAACCAGTTATGAATAATTAATTTTCTGTACATCCACCCCAATATTTGTGTGAGGAAGCATAATGAGTATCAAAGTCATTGCTGTAGACATGGACGGAACTTTTCTCGATAACAACAGTGAGTACGATCGAGTTCGCTTTCAGAAACAGTACAACGAGCTAAAGAAACGTGGTATTCGGTTCGTTGTGGCAAGCGGGAATCAGTATTATCAACTTGCTTCTTTTTTTCCGGATATCTGCGACGAAATTTCATTTGTAGCAGAAAATGGGGCGTTTGTACTCGAAGCCGGAGCGAAAATATTCAATGGGGAGCTGGATGCCGAAAGCGTTAAAAAAATAAATCGGATACTGGAAAACTATGACGGTATTGATTTTGTTGTCTGCGGGTTGAGAAGTGCATGGGTAAAAAAAGGTGCATCAGAGACATTTCTCCAGGTAATGAGAAAGTATTACCATTGCCTTGAGATCGTAGATAACTATGATGAAATAGACGATGTTATTTTCAAGTATGCGCTTAGCCTTGATGATGAAGCTATTCCTGCACTTTTCAAGAGCCTGGCAGCCCAACTCGGAGGGACTATGACTCCGGTAACCAGTGGGCATGGGTTCATGGATTTGATTATTCCAGGCACTCACAAAGCAAGTGGTATTCAGCGACTTCTAAATAAATGGAATGTGCACCATGATGAGGTTGCTGCTTTCGGAGACAGTGGGAACGATATTGAAATGCTGGCAATGACGAAATATTCATTCGCGATGGAGAATGCAACAAGTGCGGTTAAGAGTGTTTCTGGATATATAATTCCTCCCAATACACAAAGTGGAGTGCTTAAAATCATTGATGATATCCTGGAAGGTAATAAACCATTCTGATGTCATTTAAAAAAACACTCCCTCAATGCTATACAGACCCCGGCTAAAGAGAACTTATCTTTCCGGGGTTTAACCAATGCCATATAAATCGTTTTTTGCGTATGCAAACATATAAAATGTGAGAGCAATGCTCTGGCGCATTATCGATATAGATTGTCGTTGCATCGATTGGATGACAACCTGATTAACCGCAAAATAGGTACTTCTAATCTGTTTTGAGGCATTTCCAATGACGTTTTCCGTTGACCAGGATAAAACAAAAGGCATGACCCGGCATTCTTCATCTGACGTAACTGTACAGGATGAGAATAATCCTCTGTTGTCCAGAGCTAAATTGTCGACCCGACTTGCATTCTTCATCGGGGGATTTGGTATAGCAAGCTGGGCTCCCATGGTTCCATTCGCTCAACAGCGACTCCAGGCCGATTCTTCTTTGCTGGGAAGCATACTTCTTTGTCTCGGGCTTGGTGCATTAGTTGGCATGCCAGCATGTGGCGGGCTAGTTGCAAGAAAAGGCCCAGGGGTTGCGGTCATCTCAGGGGCTATTGGACTAATTATCTCCTTGCCACTGCTTGCGAGCGTGGCGAGTCCCTGGGCTATGGCTCTAAGTTTGTTGCTTCTTGGCGCGTCCGTTGGTGCCGTGGATGTTGCAGCAAATATCCATGGTACAGAGGTACAGAGTGCAGCAGGGACCCCCTTGATGTCGGGATTTCATGGTCTTTACAGTATTGGAGGGTTGTGCGGAGCCAGCGGGATGACTCTGGCAATTGCTGCGGGCCTGAGTGTCACTATGGCCGCATGTATCGCTTCTGGCTTGATCCTGATTGCGGTCATTCTTGCGGCATCCGGATTTCTTACTATCACTACGGATGTTCATCATCCTGTTATTGTTATTCCACGGGGGATCGTCATCACGATTGGTTTGCTCTTGTTTGCCATTTTTATGGCTGAAGGTGCAATACTGGACTGGGGAGGCATCCTTCTGACCCAGATCAAAGGAGTTGATGTATCCCTTTCTGGCGCTGGCTACACCATCTTTGCTTTGGCTTTAACAGTCAGCAGACTTGTCGGGGATATGCTTGTTGCCCGACTCAGCAGTCGGATTGTGCTCATTGCAGGTATTTTTCTTACAGCCATAGGGATAATCGTTGCGACAATCGCAACGCAATTTGTTGCTATTTTCGGGGGGATTGCAATAGCTGGTCTTGCAGCAGGGAATGTTGTTCCGATCCTCCTGACACTTTCAGGACAGCAAAAAACGATGCCAGCAACTGTTGCAATTGCTGCAACCAGTACGCTTGGATACATGGGAATCCTCATGGGGCCAGCGCTGATAGGCTATATCTCACATTATATCGGACTGGAATTCTGTCTTATTCTTCTCGGAGTCCTGACTTTTTTAACTATTTTTATGGTGCCTTCTGTTTATGCCAGTTTAAATAAGGAGTAATGGAATTATTTATCTGTAAGGATAAAAAACTATGTTTTTCAACGATATGTGGATTGTTCTTAATTGCCTTTTTTAAATATCCTCTTACCCGATTCAGTAAGGTAAAAGCCATGGTGGAACTGTTTAGACCAATTGGTAGTGAGGTGGATAACTTCCCCCCAGTAGTTGGTCGAGTTGATTTTTCAGAGCCGGAGAGCGTTCATCAGCACTGCCATGAAAGACATCAACTTAGCTACGCTATATCTGGTGTTTTACATATCACAACGCATGCTGGTGAATGGGTCTTACCACCCAGCCGGGCGTTATGGATCAAAGCAGGGGTATCACATTCTTCAGAGGTGAAAAGGCCAGCACAAATCAGGACTCTCTATATTGATCCCGCTGCTTATCCATTTCCTGGAAAAAGCGAATGTCTGGCGCTAGAGGTGACACCACTGGTCAGAGAACTTATTCTTGCCTGTGCTGCTTTTCCCTGGAATAGACCAGCTGACTCCGCCGAAAACCGGCTTGGACAATGCCTCGTCGACCAATTGCAGGTTCTTGGTTCCGCTCCTGTAAATATTCCAATGCCCGCCGATATGCGGGCGCTGCGGGTGGTGGAGATCCTGCAAAAAGACCCCGGCAACAAACTATCTCTTCGGGAACTAGCCCTTCACGCCGGGGCCAGTTCACGTACCATTGAGCGGATTTTTAAGACGCAGACAATGATGAGTTTCAGGGCGTGGCGTACGCGCTATCGTCTGATATGTGCGGTTGAGAGACTGGCATATGGGGAAAGCATAGCGAATGTTGCATTTGACGTTGGTTATGAGTCCGCATCCAGCTTCGTTTACGCATTCCGTTGCCTCTTTGGGACAACGCCCGCGAAATATTTTCAGACTTCAAAATTCTCATGATTTATAGCCGGCAAAAGGATGAAGCAATGAACCATGGTTATTCATGCTGAATGTCCGCTCTTCGCTCTCAGCGGACCTTCAGCTAAGTCAGCTTGTCCGCATTGTGCCAGGAGCGGACGCTTCAGAAGCCAGCTCTTTTTAAAAGCTGACGCATTATCGAACCGGATACTCTGTTTTCAACAACCCATCTCCTGCTCGGATGGTAGCCCCCATTTTCGCGGGTTATTTCTGTTGTAGCCAGCGCTGAACGCCCGTTAATGCAGAGTCAATTGCGCCTGTCAGATAGCCCGGGAACTGCGGCGACCATTCACTGGCAATACCTGTTATCTCACCGGACAATTCTCCCCTGGCGGAAAGTTGCTCAGGTATTACGTGACTGACTTCCTGCTGGAGATCAAATTCCGTTGCAGAAACGGATCGGCCGCCCAGTCTTTTATATACTCAGCTTCGGGCTCTACCGCATCCTGCCCAAATAAGCGTACGAGCGGCTCCCGACAAAGGCTTTTGAGAACAGCATCGCTGACAGTTCATCTCGATTTTGCAAGTACGCCAGTAAAACCAAAAATCGCCGTTTTACCCGAATCTGGCTCGGATACGTCGTGGATCTCTGCTCCGCCAACATGCGGCGCACAGAAAATCCGCGCGTCTGGGGCAAGCTTCTGAAGCAGCACTGTTTCTGAGGTGCCAGAGAATAAAGCGAAGACTTGTCTTTGCGGCTGACCATGCCAGTTAGCCGCCTTCTGCGTATATAACCTGAGCGGCTGGCGTGCATCGGCAGACATCTGGCGCAGCTTGACGAGAAGGGTTGCGCGTACCTGCTTGCGACCAATCCGGTCAAGCATCATGCGCTCAACCCAGGGCTAGGGTGAAAATATCCATTGATAATCATCCGGGGTAATGATCACGCGCTGCGAAAAATCATAATTCAGTAACATCATAATCAGTGATTAGACGGCCCCACGCGGAGCCGTGTGCAGGCCTATTTGTTCGGCAGATTATCGTACACATCCAGTGCGCGCGCGGTATACGTCAGCGCGGCGCCGGTGTTCAGGTTTATGGCAACCGCCAGCGCTTCGGCGATCTCTTCGCGCGTGGCACCGTACTTAACAGCAGCATCCACATGAACGGCCAGGCAACCGTCGCAGCGGGTGGTTACGGCCACGGCCAGCGCAATCAGTTCATGGGTTTTGGGATCGAGGTGCTTGCTTTCTGACGCACCTTTATCCATCTGCTGAAAGCCTTTCATAAACTCAGGCTGCAGTTTGGCAAATTTGTCGATGGTGGCGAGCAGGCCACTGCGATATTCATTCCAGTTTAAGAACATTCAAAACTCCGGTTGTTGTTTGTCTCAGAAAAGTTATTAAATGACGTCGAAAATACGCACGTCAGGCGCACTGTTTAAATACGGTTTTAATCCGGCAACGACATCCTGCGTAAACAGCAGGCTGTTAAGGTATGCCTGCGCCTGCGCAACGGTCGTAAAACCGTGCAGCACCTGGACGTCTTCGTCGCGGACAAGCAGCTCTTTAGAGGTGGCACCCTCAATGGTGGTCAGAAACGGAGTTTTGTATTTCTGGTATACCTCAGCGGCTGCCGCACGGTTTTCATTACTGATATTCAGGGTGATTTGCAGATAAGCCATCGTTCTCTCCTTCGTTCAGGGTTGAAGTAATACGCCCGTTTAAAAAACCGGTCTGTATTACCTTTCGTTGAGGGCGATTATCAGAAAGCCAGACAGCTTCAACAAATCAGATAATCTTGCGAAGCAGAAAAGAAATTCTATGTCGTGAATTGTCGTGGTATAAGCACTACGCACCCGACGTGATTGCCGGGGCAGCGTAATGCCTGAGGGGGCAGTTTATGAACGGTCTGAGACGACATCCTGAAGAAGCCAGTCATGGAAAACGTTGACTTCATCACGCATAACTTTTTGTTGCGGGGTGACCAGATAATAGGACCATTTGAGCGGCCAACGGCGATCGGGGTGCAGCTGAACCAACTGACCGGTTTCGATAAGCTGCTTCACCAAAGCGTAACGAACGATGGCCACGCCCCTGCCGCTCAGGGCCGACAGGATGACCGCTGAGGTGGAGTTAATATGCAGCCCGCTATCCAGCGCTTCGGGTGCACCGACCGCCATCAGGACAGCATCCCATGACGGAAAATCCGCCCCAGGATGCGGCGTGTCATCGTGAATGAGTTTTTGCGTGGCGAGCCATTCACGGCAGGCCATTTTCCCGGGCGGCACCAGGCGCGGACTGCAGACCAGCACCGCTTCTTCATCCATCAGCCAGGTTTTATGCACGCCTGGCCAGTCGCCCTGTCCGCAGCGAATACCGATGTCCGCCTCGCCGTGCGACACATCCATCAGTTTTTCCGTGACGTTAAGCCGCAGATTGATATTTTCGTGCGTTTCCGAAAACCGGTTCAGGCGATCCATCAGCCAGTTCATCATCAGCACCTGCGATGCTGTCACCACCACCACCGAACGCGAGCGGCGACCGCGAAGCTTGTTTAACCCGGTTTCGAGTTTGTCCAGTCCCTGCGTGATGTCCTGTAGCGCCTCCTCCGCTTCGTCAACCAACGTCAGCCGCTCTTTTCCGGAGCGGGTGCGGTGAAGAAGCGGGTGTCCGACCCAGTCTTCCAGCGAGCGAACCAGTTGGCCTACTGCAGCGGGCGTAACGCCAAGCTCCTGTGCCGCGCCGGTAAAGCTGCCGTGCCTGGCGGTGGCTTCAAAAGCGTGCAGCCATTTAAGTCGGTTTAGCGATCGCATTGTGGAAATCCTGATTCATTATTTTTCTCAGTATACGCCAGCGAGAAAGATTTTCTTTCCTGAGTCGCAATTTCTTCTCAGTCGTCAATCAGGCGTCCGGGTGGCATTCTGATTTCACACGATGAGGAGTACGGCTTTTCATCAATAACAACCATATGAATTCAAAGAGGTTAGCGATGAACGCATCTTTTGCCGGTAAAAAACTGTTAGTGGTCGGTGGTACAAGCGGTATGGGCTTCGAAACGGCGAAGCTGGTTCTGAAAAACGGCGGCAGCGTTGTGCTTGTTGGCAATCGTCAGGACAAAGCCGGGCAGGCCCGCCAGGCGCTGGCTGCGGATGGTCAGGTTTCTATCATCGTTGCCGACCTGATGAAAGAAGAAGGGATGCAGCATGTGGTAGACACCATTAATGCCGAACACAAAGATATCAGCCTGCTGGTCAATGCGGCTGGCGTGTTTTTCCCAAAACCCTTCACCGAACATGAAGCGTCAGACTATGACATGTATATGAGCATTAACCGCGCAACGTTCTTTATTACCCGTGACGTGGTGCGCAATATGGTTGATGCTGGGATTAAAGGCTCCATCGTGAATATCGGCTCCATGTGGGCACAGCAGGCGATTGGTGCCACGCCGTCTTCAGCCTATTCGATGGCCAAAGCCGGTCTGCACGCGCTGACTAAAAACCTGGCCATTGAGCTGGGTGAAAAAGGGATCCGCGTGAATGCGGTTTCTCCGGCCGTTGTTCACACTCCTATTTACGAAGGCTTCATTCCGAAAGACGACGTAAAAGATGTGATGAACAGCTTTGACAGCTTCCATCCGATCGGACGCGTGGGTACGCCAGTCGACATCGCGGAAACTGTGGCTTTCCTGCTTTCTGAAAAAACTGGCTGGGTCACCGGCGCTATCTGGGATATTGATGGCGGTGTGATGGCTGGCCGTAACGCCTGAAGACCGCGCCGGACGCTCTGCCAGCCGTATTCCGGAGGTTCCGCTCCGTTGGCACTTCAAAACCATGTTATCGATTCCGATGAACCGGTTTCGCTGGGTGGCGAGGGACTGGCTCCTGATCCGCGGGAATTAATGCTCGCTGCGTTTAATGCCTGTATGACGGCCGTCTTTGTTCAGGAAGCCAGGGCTAAAGATCTCGCACTTGCCATCTGATAATCCCTATTATATCGGTGCCATTTATGAATAAAAAATACCGCGCGATGCAGATCGTTGCCCCCGGTGTGCTGGAAATGACAAAGCGGCCGATACGCGCTCCCGGCCCGGATGAGGTGCTTATCAAAATTGAAGCATGCGGAGTATGCGGTGCCGATCTCCGGGACGCGGAAAGAGCGCCGCAGGAGGGCCAACCCGGCCGTATACCGGGACATGAAATCGTCGGGTTTATTGCCCGCAAGGGGAACAGGGTACCCGATATCTGGCAATGCGGTCAGCGCGTAGGCGTCGGCCGACTGGGTGGGTATTGTCAGCACTGCAAACCTTGCCGCAGAGGGCTTTTTCATCTCTGTGAAAATCAACTGACGCCGGGCCTCAGCTGCGATGGCGGCTACGCAGAGTACGTTGTCATGCGACATACCGCGCTGATAGCAATTCCCTCCGCGCTCTCTTCCGTGCATGCAGCCCCGATCCTTTGCGCCGGTACCGCTACCTTCAACGCACTGCGTAATTCAGGCGCAAGAGCGGGCGACAGAGTGGCTGTTCTCGGAGTGGGTGGGCTTGGCCACATGGCTGTTCAGTACGCCCGTAAAATGGGTTTTGAGGTGACTGTGATTGCACGGGGTAGCGAAAAAGAACGCGCGGCCTTTAAGCTGGGTGCGCATCACTACATCAATACACTTGAGGAAAATGCATCAGAACGCCTGAAAAATGACGGCGGTGTGGATTTTATCGTGGCAACTGCACCGGCTTCAGAAACGGTTTCAGCCCTCTTGTCCGCCCTCTCCCCCCAGGGTAAAACAATCTTGCTGGGTACAGGACAAAAGCCGCTGCAGGTCTCGCCGGGTATGATGATCGGCGCTGAACGCACCTTGACAGGCTCCTTCGTCGGCACACCGGCGCAAACCGAGCGCGCACTGCAGTTCAGCCACCTCTTTCAGACGTTGCCCATCACAGAGATGTTGCCATTTGAACGGGCAAATGAGGCGCTCAACAGACTTAAGCAAGGTCTGGCGCGATACAGGATAGTGCTCACCATGAATCAGGATAATTAATCACATGTCCGCAGAACATTTCCTGCACGTTGCAGACCAGAGAAATAATATCATTCGCCTGTCGGCCGCGCAGGCCCTCGCGGGTGCCAACTCTGTCGTCTTTTATGCCACTGGCGCAATTGTGGGTAACGCCCTCGCTCCCGGCAGCTCGCTGGCTACACTTCCCATCACCATGTTTGTTCTGGGGATGGCAGGCTGTATCCTGCCGTTAGGCTCATTAGCGCGTAAAAATGGCCGTAAAAGCGCATTTATGGTCGGAACCGGGGCGGGTGTCTTGACTGGACTGACCGCCGCCCTGGCCGTCGTGATTGGCTCATTTATATTGTTCTGCATTGCCGCCTTCATGGGCGGAGCCTATGCAGCCGTTGCGCTCAGCTTTCGTTTTGCGGCAACCGACGGCGTCACGCCAGAACGTCGCGCCCGGGCCCTGTCGCTGGTGATGGGAGGCGGCGTGGTTGCCGGCGTGATTGGCCCGATGCTGGTTTCAGGCACGATGCACCTCTGGCCGCCTCATACCTTCGCCGTCACGTTCCTCGCGCAGGCGCTCGTGGCCGTTATTTCGGCATTCATACTTAAAGGCGTAAAAACCGCAGAACCTACCTGTGCGATAAAAACGGGTGGGCGGCCTTTACGCGAAATTGCCCGTCAGCCAGGGTTTGCCAGAACCGTATTCAGCGGTGCGGTAACCTATATGGTGATGAACTTCCTGATGACGGCTGCACCACTCTCGATGCACATGCACGGCATCTCTCAACAGGCGTCCAATCTCGGTATCCAGTGGCACGTTATTGCCATGTACGGTCCGGGTTTCTTCACTGGCAAATTAATTAACCGCTTTGGAGCCATGCGTATCGCTGCTGCGGGTTTGCTTATCACTGCATGCTCTGTCCTCGCCGGACTCGGTGGAACCGATATTTTTCACTACTGGTTGTCGCTGATTTTGCTGGGTCTCGGCTGGAATTTTGGCTTCACCGGCGCATCGGCGAAGATCATTGAATATCATCGTCCAGAAGAGAAAACCCAGGTCCAGTCCCTGAACGATTTTGTGGTATTTGGGGTTATGATTGTAGGGTCATTTTCTTCAGGTGCTCTACTCAGCCTCTACGGCTGGAACTCCGTCCTGTGGGGGGCCCTTGTTCCCGTCGGTCTTGCGTTTGTAGGTATTGTTAACGAGTTGCGGGCAAAAAAGCAGGATAAATTAACTTTCTGACCCAGTTTTGTCTGCTATCTGGAAGCGGGTTACGTTGATGTAAAAAGTATCTAAAGCCCAACATCAACGGGCATGATTTTGGGCATACTTGCCATGTTACCGGGTGCAGAAGACTGTTTCTTTGCCTTACATGGTTTAAGAACGTTGCATATTCGCTGAAAGAAGCGGAAGCACTGGCAATTGCTCACTGGCTTGCAGAACAACCTGAAGTCAAAACGGTACTCCACCCCGCAATGCCGGATTGTCCGGGACATGAAATATGGGAGCGAGACCCTACGGGATCGTCAGGGCTGTTCTCTATGGTGCTTGATCCCGTACACGCATGCTAAATGACATGCAGCTGTTCGGAATGGGGTATTCCTGGGGCGGTTTTGAAAGCCTGATTATTCCTTTCGGCTGCCGGGAATATCGAACTGCGACAACCTGGCACAAGAAGGGAGAACCCCTTCGGCTCCAGATTGGCCTGGAAAATCCGGATGACCTGATCACCGATCTGGGTCAGGGGTTTGATCGGCTGCATTCATTGACGTAATCGGGTTTTGCGGCTCGCAAACCTGTAAAATTTGCTCTTTCATCCATAAATGTCCAGGGGAGTTACTGAGCTGTGGGCTGTAATAAGCCTTCAGAATATACTGGGGTGTTGGGAATGGAGGAGTAAACACCACAAGATTTTTCATATCAAAAACAGATGAGATGCCCCGCTTGGGCAGCGTGATGACCAGATCAGTATTTGAAACAATGAGCGGGGCAATCATCAGACTTGGTAATTCAACAACAATTCGGCGGCGTACCTGCTGACTTTCCAGATAACGGTCAATAGCCCCCCGGGATTCCAGCCATGGGCGTACCACCACGTGTCCGGCGTTAAGATAGCGCTCATGGGTAAGGGAATCATAAATTTCAGGGTGACCACGTCGCACCGCAACCACGTAATCATCAGTAAAGCAGGTAATGGACTCAATACCGCGCCGGGGATTTTTCTGCTCTTCTTCAAAACCAAGAGCAAAATCAACTTTGCCCGAAAGCAGATCTTCATCGGCGTTAAAATCGCGTGAGTAGATAAGCTTAATGGTAATACCCGGCGCGAGGCTGTTAACTCTCGCGATCAGGCCTGGCAGGATCACAGCGGCCGTGTAGTCCGTGGCGGCAAAAGTAAACGTCTCCCGGCTTTTTTCCGGCTCAAAGTGTTCAGGCTCATGTAGGCAAGTCGAGAGACTGTTCAGAGCGGCGGAAACGTTGGCGGCAATGCTCTCTGCTTTTGACGTTGGCACCATGCGTCCGCCAGTGCGCACAAATAAGGGATCATCCAGTGAGGCACGTAAGCGATTGAGCGCATGACTCAGCGCCGACGGACTTAGCGCCATTTCATTAGCGGCCTCCGTTACGCTCCCATGCCGATAAAGAGAATCGAAGATAAGCAATAAATTCAGATCGGTCTTGCGCAACGTCGACACCATGGTTCTTTTTTCCGGGTGAAATTTGAAAATAGTGATTAATGAATATTGTACATTTTATTTTTGCATAAAATGCAGCGAAAGCATGATTGAAAAAAGATAGTATATTTCCAACAAAATGATTCTGAAGAGGCAAAACTATGTCTACCCCTGTATTCCGTCAGGCCACTGCCGCCGATGTCGATCGTTGCTATGATATTGAAATCACATCCTACGAAGGGGATGAAGCCGCAACGCGCGAGAAAATAGCTACCCGTATTAACCGCTATCCGGAAGGTTTCCTGTGTATGGAGCTGAACGGCGACGTTATTGGTTTCATCAATGCAGGCTGCGCATGGGAAGTCGTGATGTCTGATGAAGAATTTAAAGAACTGGTTGGACACGATCCGGATGCACCTAATGCCGTGATTATGTCTGTCGTAGTTCACCCGGATTATCAGGGCAAAGGATACTCGTCGTTGCTGATGCGTGAATTCGTGGCGCATATGAAAGCAATGAACAAAAAAACAATCCACCTGTTGTGTAAAGATCGCCACGTCGATCTGTATGCTCATTTTGGTTACCAGTATATGAAACCGTCAGAGTCAGACCACGGTGGTATGGCCTGGCATGAAATGATGATGACACTCTGATTTAACTATCCAGACACGACTCTTTTTCTTTTCATCTGTTTCGCCAAATATTTACGCATCAGTGCATTTTGTAGTGTCACGCCACGACACACAGGGAAACCTCGTTCCACGACATGAAAGCCGTGTCGTAGAAAGAACGCTTCCGCAGCCTTACTGACATTTGAAGTAAGTTCACCCATTCCACGTTGTCTGGCTTCTTCATGAATGCGGTCCATCAGTAGCGTCCCTACGCCCTGTCTCGGGTAGACTCCCGAGACATAGAAATGGTCAATGTACCCATTTGGCTGAACATCCGCATATCCAGCTATTTCACCATCCACTTCAACAACAAAGGGACGTAGTGCCCTCATGCGATTAGTCCAGTGATCCGGGTCGATATCTGACGGGGCCCAGGCATCTATTTGTTCATGTGTGTAATAGTGGGATGCGAGGGTATGTACAGAAGATAAGAAAACGCTGAGTAACGAAATCTCATCTCCATTCTTGAACCTTCTGATTTTCATAAAACCTCGTTATGAGCGTGGCTGGTAGAACAATATCATTACTTTTCATAATGTTCTATTTTATAGACTGGACATGCGACCCCGACATTTTCTGTATCAAAATCTGGATAACCCTGGCTTCCAGGAATCTACATATCCATTTATCGGTGTCGGTTCTGGGTTAAGATAATCGCCTCTCCGTTCCGGCTGTGGTTAATGAGATGAATCTCAATCGCTATTGTTATTTGCTACTGGTCTGCGCTGCGGTCAGTAGCCTTTTTGCCCCACATCCGTTGCTGATATGGGGCCTGCTCGCCAACATATTGACGCTGGCGATTTACGGCGTGGACAAAATGGCAGCGCGTAAGGCCTGGCGCAGAGTGCCGGAATCCACGTTGCTGGTATTTGGCGCTGTGGGCGGATGGGCTGGAGCCATTGTCGGCCAACAACTCTTTCACCATAAAACACAAAAGCAGCCCTTCAAAACTTACTTCATCATCAGTGTGATATTAAGTACCTCCGCTATGGTGGCCGTGTATCAGTTCTTTCCATTCTCACTTTCCTGAGCATCATTTAGGGATAGCGCCAGCCCCTGTGCAACGTTATCGTGTTGGATTATAAACAAAAGCATCGTTAGCATGTCTGTCCTGATGTACGCACTCTATACTCTGCAACAGATCGTCAACATTAAGGATGGGTATGAAAAAGCTGTTGCTGGTTCTCCTGGTGCTAACTGCATTTGCAGCCAATTCTATCCTCTGTCGTATCGCCTTAAAGAATGGGTATTCAGATCCTGAAACGTTCAGCGTGCTGAGATTACTCGGTGGTGCAGTAATGCTGTTTTTCTGGCATATAGCCCGGGGTAAACTGAAAGAAATACGCTGGAAAATCATCGATGCCCTGTTGCTGTGTGCCTATGTATTATTTTTCTCAATCGCGTATGTGCAGCTCAATACCGCAACAGGCGCATTACTGCTGTTTGGCGCAGTGCAGATCTGCATGATTGGCTGGGGATTAATAAAAGGTGAAACACTTAGCGGATACAAAGCCACCGGGATCGTTATTGCCATCGGGGGGATCATTATGCTGCTGCTCCCCGGCGCAACAGCTCCCCCTTTGATACCCGCCCTGACGATGGTTGTTTCAGGCATGGCATGGGGAGCTTACTCTGTGCGTGGGAAAAATATCCTCTCTCCTGCCGGGACGACTGCAGGAAATTTCATTCTGAGCCTTCCGGTTATTTTCATCCTGAGTTTGGTACGACAGGAGCCCGTGCATACTGACGCCAACGGCGTCATCCTTGCCCTGCTCTCCGGCGGACTGGCTTCTGGTGTGGCTTACGTACTTTGGTACCAACTTGTTGCCACTATGTCTTCAGCAACCGCCAGCACGCTGCAGTTGAGCGTGCCCTGTATTGCTGCGGTAGGTGGAGTGCTATTTCTTGGCGAATTGCCTGATTTGAGAATTCTGGTTTGCACACTGATCGTTCTGGCTGGCATAGCCATTGTTATTTCATCCGATCGAACACAGAGTAAGAAATCAGCACAGGGATAACGTTGAGGAGTCACAGCACTGTGCTTCGGTGTTTTGACTCACAGCCAGGAGCGGACGTTGATATGATTTGATGAGTATATTTATGGAATTAATTTTATCTTTGATTTTTAAGGTTTTTACCATCCGCAATACAAAATCAGATGTTCTCAATAAAAAAACCCCTGCGTCAGCATGCAGGGGCAATAGGAAAGCACTTCTGTTTTTTTAACTATGAGGGTTACAACAAAGGGTCTATTGGTACAGATACAGCATTACAACCGTGCAGGGCCGATGAAGTAGCTGTTATTATTGCTCTACAGTGCTTGCCAGGTCAGCTGCCGGCAGTCGCGGCTGAGAACGCTGCCAGCCAGAACCATAGCGGGTGTACTGTGCAGGAACGGGGAGTACAACGTTCAAATCGTCTGCTGCAGTACGCGCCCAGAACGGATCCTTCAGCATATCCCGGCCAACAAGAATGATATCTGCTCGGCCATTCTGCAAAATTTCTTCTGCCTGACGACCTGTTTCGATCAGACCTACAGCCCCGGTTTTAATATCCAACTCCCTTCGTAGTAGCTCGGCTGCAGGGACCTGATAATTTGGGTAAGTGTTTACCTGTACCATCGCAATTCCGCCGCTTGAACAGTCAATCAGATCAATACCTTGTTCTTTCATCCAGTTGCCGTAGATCAAGAAGTCTTCCGGACGGTTTCCGCCTTCAACATAATCGGTTGAAGAGATACGCAGAAACAATGGGCCTTTCCACTCGCTGCGCACGACGTCAATGAC
>NZ_SZWR01000021.1:215219-216408 GCF_005280875.1 Citrobacter sp. wls827 | reverse complement strand
GGTAACGATTCTCGTGGCTACCGCCGTATTCATCGGTGCGTTTGTTCGCTAGCGGCGACAGGAACTGATTCAACAGATAGCCGTGGGCACCGTGGATTTCAATAACGTCAAAACCGGCTTCACGCGCACGGCGAGCACCTTGACGGAACGCCTCTACGACTTCGTTAATTTGCTCAATACTCATCGCCTGTGGTACGCGGGACTCAGGTGTGAACGGAATAGCTGACGGCGCGATAGAGGGCAGGTCAATTCCCAGTTGGCGACCAGCATGTCCAATCTGTGCGCCGGCTTTCGCGCCAAAACGGTGAATGGCATCTGTCACGCGGGACAAACCTTCAATATGGCTATCACCCCAGATACCGATGTCTCCAGGACCGATTGGACCATTCGGTAATACAGAGGCCGTTTCCAGCATGATAAGACCTGCTCCGCCCAGGGCACGCGCGCCGTAGTGGATAACATGAAAGTCATTAATCTTGCCGTCGTCAGATGCCGAGTGCATGCACATCGGGGACATGGCAATACGGTTGCGGAATTCAACGCCGTTGATTGTGATGGGTTCAAAAAGCAAAGCTGACATTTCTACTCCAGAAAGTGATTGATATTTAGCCCGCTAAAAGTACCATACGATGATAATTCGTTTATACGCTAAAAAAATGCACATACTTACCAAAAGGTAACCATGATGTTTTTATGAAGAAATTACGTAACTACGATTCGGCACCAGGTTGTTCAATGGAAGCAGCACTGCATATCATGGGTGGGAAATGGAAAGGGGTGATCCTCTATCATTTATTTAAGGACGGTACGCTTCGGTTTAGCGAACTCCAGCGGTTTTTAACCAGCATCAATCAGCGTTTACTGACGAAGCAACTGCGTGAACTTGAAGAGGATGGCCTGATTATTCGCCAGGTTTATCCCGTTGTTCCACCAAAGGTTGAATACTCGTTGAGTGACGAAGGACGGGAGCTGAACAAACTGGTTCTGGATCTAAGCATATGGGGCAGAAACTGGCTGGAACGCCGCGGTCTTAAAACAGCGGTTGAAGAGGATATCGAGGAGTTGAAAAAGGTTCTCGGCGATCCGAAGTAAGCCGTCTTCACGGGTATCTAAGAGCCAAAATGGGTGATGCAGAAATCGATAAAACTTCGTAATCGTGGAGTCATTCTTCTGTCCTGGGCATAAAGCA
>NZ_SZWR01000021.1:199214-215172 GCF_005280875.1 Citrobacter sp. wls827 | reverse complement strand
ACGGGCCGACCGGGCAGTTCATAATCGGGCAGAACCCGCACCAGCCGCCCGGCGGCGATGTCCGCGCTCATCAGCGGAAGCGGTTGCATAATGATTCCCAGCCCTGAGAGGGCGGCAGCAAGCAGGGCTTCGCTGTTGTCCGTTTTAAACCTGCCGGTTACAGGTACCGAGACTTGTCCGCCAGGGCCTTCAAATTTCCATTCCGTCCGCATTGATGTATGGGTAAAGATCAGGCACTGGTGCCTCGTCAAATCCTGCGGCACAGAGGGCGTTCCAGCCTCTTCAAGATAAGCCGGTGCAGCACAAATAACCATCTGATAGGGAGCAAGCGCTCTTGCCAGTAGCTGGCTGTCCGCCAGTTCTCCCGTACGAAAAACGGCATCAAAGCGCTCTTCAACCAGATCGACAGTGCGATTCGACAAACAGAGTTCGAGCGAGACTTCGGGATTTTGTTTGAGATATTCCGGCAGTTTTGAGGCTAGCAGCTGACTGCCAAAGGTAATGGGAGCGCTGATCCTGAGATTACCACGGGGGATCGCACGGGTTTCAGCAATCACGGCTTCCGCTTCTTCCATTTCAGCCAGAATATTTTTCGCTCTTTCATAAAAGAGACGGCCGCTGTCCGTCAGGCTCTGGCTCCGGGTCGTACGGTTGATCAGTTGAATGCCAAGATTTTGCTCAAGCATGCGTAACTGCTTACCCGTCAGTTGAGAGGACTGATCCAGTTCACCCGCTGCGGCAGAAATGGAGCCTGACTCGACCACCCTAATGAATGTCTGCATGCAGGTTAAACGATCCATTTGAAATGAAATGTTCCAGGTGATGGTTATTTACGTAAATTTATCGCATTACGTTTTCAATGTACATTGCCAGTCAACTTAGCTCGCTTAACCGTGAGCATCCGATCACTAACAAAGGCATTCTTGATATGAAAAATCTCTCTCTTTCCTTACTGATGGCGGCCTCCATGAGCTGTTCAGCGCTGGCATCTGCAGCTGATGTTAAAGCGGCTAAACCCACGGTTGTGCTTGTGCATGGTGCATTTTCAGATGGTTCAACCTGGAATAAGGTCATTCCTTTGCTTGAGGCTAAAGGGCTTAATGTCGTTGCCGTACAAAACCCACTCACCTCCTTTGCTGAAGATACCGCCACAACACGTCGCGCACTGGCACGAGTAAAAGGTCCTGTTGTGCTGGTCGGCCATTCCTATGGTGGAGCAGTCATTACAGAGGCCGGTGCAAAAAATGAGAACGTCAAAGCATTGGTTTATGTTGCCGCTTTTGCACCATCGGCCGGAGAGTCTGTCGGTGATTTAACAAAAGATTATCCTACGCCATCAGGTTTCAGCCATATTGATGCTGATGATGCGGGTTATCTGAAGCTCACTTCTGAAGGCGTTTCTAAGCACCTGGCGCAGGATGTTACTACGGAACAAGCGAGACTTATCTACGCCACTCAGGGCCCAACTAACGGCGCAGTATTTGGCGAAAAAGTGAAAGACGCGGCATGGGAAAATAAACCTTCCAGGTATATTGTCAGCGAACAGGATCATATGCTCGACACTGACTTACAGAAAGCGATGGCGAAGAAAATTCACGCGACGGTGACTACCCTGAACACCAGTCATGCCCCACATATTTCTCAGCCAGATGCCGTGGCAAGTGTAATTCTTCATGCGGTCAGCGCCGTAAAATAATCAATATCGTGGTGATTATTAATCACTACACGAAAAAGTAGTTTGGGCTGCGTTCAAACTCACCCAACCCTTTGTGATACGATATTTGCTTTAGATTGTCACATGGGATCAGATTTTGAATTCATACATTTTCCTTGCAGGAGCTATTGTAGCTGAGGTCATAGGTACAACCCTGATGAAGTTCTCTGACGGATTCACACGCCTATGGCCATCGGTAGCAACTATTGTGTGCTACTGCACAGCCTTTTATCTTCTCTCCCAGACTCTGTCGACCATTCCAACGGGTATTGCGTACGCAATTTGGTCAGGTGCTGGAATCGTATTAATCAGCCTTTTGAGCTGGTTGGTAAGTGGGCAAAAACTTGATTTTCCGGCGATCGCAGGCATGCTTCTTATTTGTGCTGGGGTTCTGGTTATTAATATTTTTTCAAAATCCTCCCCACATTGATTCTCTTATCTTACTCTTGTAGGAAAAGCGCATATGAAAATACCAAAACTCCATACGGAACGCTTGCTGTTAAAACCATTAGAAGCCGAAGATGCCTCGCAGATTCAGTTGCTTTATCCACGCTGGGAGATAGTTCGCTATATGGTTTCCTCAGTACCCTGGCCCTATCCTGATAACGGTGCGGAGAATTACGTCAATAACGTTGCCCTGCCTGATATGGAAAAAGGGATTGCGTGGATCTGGACTATCAGACTCCGTGAGGCCCCTGACGCTCTCATAGGTTTAATTTGCCTTTATGACGTTGAGGATAATAACCGTGGATTTTGGTTAGATCCGGAATATCAGGGTCAGGGTTTTATGCGTGAGGCCAGTAATATCGCTACGGATTACTGGTTTAATACGTTAAATAAGACGGTATTGCGTGCGCCGAAAGCATCTCTCAATATCCGTTCCAAACGTATTTCAGACAGTAGCGGCATGCGACTTATCAAGACGGAAAAGAAAGAGTATGTCAGCGGTTTGCTGGATTCTGAACTTTGGGAAATCACGCGTGACGAATGGAACACTCGTCAGGTTGGTTAATATAAATTATGGAATGTCCATAACTGAACCGCAGAGAATTTCTGTTCTTCGCAAAAGTTCATCGCCTCTTGAATCAGTTTTCTGTCCAATCCACTGTCGCGTACGCAGCGAAGCCTGTCACATCAACTACAGTGTGGGCTTCCCGATAGGCGTGACAGCAAGCCGCTCAAGCGTTTTACCCCTTTCACTACCCCAGAGAAAATAGAAACTACTATCCTTACAGCGCGTAAAGTCTGAGCACCCCTGCCATTCAAACCGACCCTGGTATGCTCCAGTTCGCTGTCTGAATAAAAAACACGCTGCAAAATCAACAAAATATAGTCAACTTGCTTAATTACTCTGCAATCGCGTGAAAACATGCAGAAAAATGCTAATTCCCTCTTGCCTCATTCGGTCTGTGCCGCTAATATTCGTCCCCGTTGTCACCTACAACGTTGCGTTCATAGCTCAGTTGGTTAGAGCACCACCTTGACATGGTGGGGGTCGTTGGTTCGAGTCCAATTGAACGCACCATTTGCGTCCGTAGCTCAGTTGGTTAGAGCACCACCTTGACATGGTGGGGGTCGGTGGTTCGAGTCCACTCGGACGCACCAAATCATATCCCTTTGATTTGGTGCTAAATTCTCAAACGTTCTCCTGAAACCCATTCTATTCTTTGCGCAGACAAGCAAGATACTTCTGCACCGATCGCACCACAATCTGTCTGGCGTTGGATTTAATATCCTGACCTTCAAACGCGCCATAGAGTCGGTCGAATCTGACATCCTGCAACGCGTGCATAATGTGGATAACCGCGCTTGCCGGCAATGGCAGCATATTGGGGTAGCTCCACATAAACGACACAGCATCCGCACCGGGAGTGACCTGCAAAATATCGCCCACAAGGATTATCCCCTCCCCATCATCAATATGCATAATACTCCCCCCCGCAAAATGTCCGCCCAGGCGTAACAACGTCACGGTAGGGAGTAATTTATGCACATCGCCTTCCCATAGCCGAATAGAGGGGCTGTCACGCATAATCCACTGGCGATCGTCGGCATGCAGATAGATTGGTGCATCGAATGCTGCCGCCCAATCCTGCATCGTGGAGTAGTAGTGAGGATGCGAAATGGCAATGGCACTCAACCCACCCAGCGCGGTGATGAGCGTCTGCGTGGCCGGGTCCAGATTCGCAATACAATCCCAGAGCACATTCCCCTGCGGGGTGCGTAGCAAAAATGCCCGTTGGTTAATGGCAAACCGTGGCACGGTCTGAATACTCAGTAGCGAACGCTCATGCTGCAGCCATTTATTCGTATGCGTCGCGTGAAGCGCGGCTGGATCGATCCATGATTGTCCGGTAACGGGAACATACTGGCGCTCATCTTCGCAGATTTTGCAATGCGTTATAGCCCCATGCGTATCGTCATAGGACGTTCCGCAGGTCTTACACAAGATTGTCATTTGTCTTCCCCCTGCACGTATGCTCTCTTCCGTTCAGGATCTTTTATTACGGTCAAAGCATAGAACAAAAAAAGACAGCGTCAGCATCCCACCGCACGCTGGATCAAATAACCCTTTGAAAGCGACTACAACATCAAATGATGTAAGCGAAATGGCATCATCAGATGCCTTCAAAGTCCCTTGTGCAGGGCGTATCATTCACCTTCTTCGCATAACCGCCATAGCCCAGAGATCAGATATCATGCCCTCTTCAATCACCCTCCTTGCTGCGGGAAGTTTACGACTGGCATTTACCCCACTACTCAATCAGTTCACCCGCCTTAGCGGCATTGAGGTCAACGTTGGCTATGGCCCGGCAGGTTTGCTGCGCGAGCGTATTGAAGCCGGGGAACCGTGTGCTCTGTTCGCCAGTGCAAATCGGGCACATCCACAACGACTACTGGACACACACCGGGCCGTTTCCACACATACACTGTGCTGGAATCAACTGGGCCTGGTTACCAACCGGCGCGGTGAATGGCTGGATTTACTACGCGACCCGGTGCTGCGTATTGGCACATCCACACCGGGCTGCGACCCTTCCGGTGATTATACCTGGACATTTTTCGATAACATGGATGCACTGGAACCGGGACTTGGACGACAGCTTCGTGCACGCGCCCTGCCACTGGTTGGTGGCCGCGATACGCTCAGCATCCCGCCAGGAGAATTGGCAAGCAGTTGGCTTCTTCGCCAGGGGTTGGCCGATCTGTTTATTGGTTACGCACATTATGCAAAAGCACTCGGTTCACCGTCCGATGTTCGCTACGTTGCTATTCCTGCGGAACAGAACATCTTGTGTGAATACCAACTGGCGGTGCTCGATGCTTCTGAAGAGGTGATGAGACTGGTTAAATTTATGCTTGCCCACGACGGTCAGGCGTTGCTGACCGCCGCCGGTTTCTTGCCTGTTAGCGGTGGATAGCAAACAGCGGCGCAATAAACGGTGTCTGATAGTTTTCCACACTGAATTTTCGCAATGGCAAGCCATAGGCCTGGAACAGATAATCTTCTGTCACCACGCCGTCCGTCGGCCCTGCCAGCCATTTTCCCTCAGGAAGCAACAGCAGCGTATGAGTTGCAATCTGTAAGGCGTGCAACGGATCATGCGTCGAGAAAAGCACGCTACACCCCTGCCGGTGTGCTAAATCGCTGATGAGCTGCAGCACGACCTGCTGATTGGCAAGATCCAGCGCTGAACATGGCTCATCAAGCAACAGCGTCTGGCATTCTGTAACCAGAGCACGGGCAATCATCACCAGTTGCTGCTGACCGCCAGAAAGTGAGCTAAACGATGTGGCGGCGAGATGCGCAATGTTTAGCTGTTCCAGCGCCTGCTCCGCCCGTTGTTGATCCTGGCGGCTGGGCTGAGCAAACAATTTTACGTGCTGCGCCCGCCCCATCAACACCACGTCGCTCACCGTATAGGGAAACGGCAGATGGCAATGCTGGGCCACAATGCCTATCCCCCCATGAACATCAATACTCCCGCCCAGCGCGGGTCGCGTGCCCGTGAGCGTATCCAGCAGCGTGCTCTTACCCAGACCGTTTCGCCCAAGCACCGCCCAGATCTGGCCTTTCTGACACTGAAAAGTGAGGGGGTCAAACAGTGGAGAGCGATAGCCATAGCTAAGCTGATTCACGCTGAGCGCAATAGATGTCATTGTTTCCCCCGACGACTGGTACGAATGAGCAAGAAGGCAAACAGCGGTGCGCCGAGCAACGCGGTGATGATCCCAAGCGGTATTTCCGCATGCATCAGAGTGCGGGCGATATCATCGACCGCAATCATAAAACCACCTCCCATCCAAAAAGCACACGGGAGCAAGCGACGATGATCAACCCCCACCAGCAACCGCGCAAGATGGGGAATAACCAGCCCAACCCAGGCAATGCTGCCACTGACCGCCACCTGAGCGGCAACTAAAAACGCGCAGCACACCAGCACGCTACGCCGCAGCGGAACCACCGCCACGCCCAGCGCTTTAGCATCTTTATCATTGAGCGATAACAGATTTATCCGCCAGCGCAACTGGTACAACATCGTCGCCGCAATGGATACCGGGATCGCAAGCAGCAGGACTTTATGCCAGTTAGCCGTGGCAAAACTGCCCAGCAGCCAGAATACGATGTTCGGCAAGGTTTCTTCCGTATCGGCCTGGTATTGAATCAGGCTCACCAGCGCGGCAAAAAAACCACTTAAAATAATGCCAGATAAGATCAGCACCAGCGTATTTTCCAGCCCTTGTAAGGCCGCAATGGCATATACCAGAATGAGCGCTGCCAGACCGAAGAAGAAGGTTGACCCCATCATCAGCCACGGCTCAAGACCCAACAGAATCGCCAGCGTCCCGCCGAAGGCCGCCCCCGAGGTTACGCCTATAATGTGCGGGTCGACCAATGGGTTGTGAAACACCCCTTGCAAGGTAGCGCCGCACAATCCCAGCGCGCCACCCGCCAGCAACGCCATCAGAATACGCGGTAGTCTGACTGTCCATATCACCTGACTGGCAATACCCTGCGCATCGCCAAAATGGGTGAGTTGATAAAACACTTCACGAAGTGACAGCGGATATTGTCCAAGACACAGCGAACTGACCCCCAGCACCAACACCCCTGCTATCAGTAATGATTGCAAGGGGAAATCCCGTTTACTTAGCAGCATCTGACTGCCAGTTCACACGATAAAAACGTTGATAGTAATCCTGCGCCTGCGCATCCACATCGACATTTTTATAGGCATCCGGGTAAAGTTTTTTGGCCATCCACAACTCACCTATTGCCAATGCTTCCGGCATCGGATAACCCCAGGCTTTGGCATATTCAGGCATCAGCCAGACACGATGATTTTTCACCGCGTCAATTCCCTGCCAGTTAGGATCGTTTTGGATCTCTTTGACCACCTGCGGATATCGGTCCTGAACAAAAATCACCTGCGGGTTCCACGCCAGCACCTGCTCAAGCGCCACCTGACGCGCGCCTTTCACGCTGGCCGCCGCCACATTTAACCCACCCGCATGTTGCATCATCAGGCCAGTGTATTTCCCGGAACCGTAGGTCATAAGGTCAGGATTTGCCATATAAATGCGAACCTTTTGCGCTTCCGGTATGGCCGCAACTGGCGCATTGAATTTTGCTCGCGCCGTAAAGACGTAATTGATCAGCGTTTCCGCCTGCGTTTTACGCCCGACCACATCCGCAATCAGGCGGATCCCCTGCTTTAAGCCTTCGTTGTAGACCTGCTCTTCATCAGCCATCGTCGGGTTCATTTTATTCTGTTGCCCGGCAATATCCTGACGTAACGAGATAGCCACCACCGGGATACCGGCATTCTGAATCTGCTGGATCATCTCAGCGGGCGCATAGTTGGCGACAAACACTACCTGCGGATGAATCGCCAGCAAACTTTCGATATTCACGCTGGTGAGATCGCCAGGCGTAGGCAGCGTAGTTATTGTCGGCATAAACCGGGCAAACTCAGGCCCAAGCTGTTTTTTCCAGCTCGACATCACGCCGACGATATCCTGCGCAGCATCCAGTTGCACCAGAATATTCAGCGTCTGGTGTTGCAGCACAACCACCTTATCGACATGGTCAGGGATTGTAACCTGACGCCCAAGCTGATCGGTGATAGTGCGATCCGCCTGTGCGGAAAAGGCAAAAAACATGCTGGCGCAAACCAGCACAAAAGAGCGAAGAGTTAACATAGATACCATCTGGACTGGGAAAAATTCGATATGCATTAAATTATATAACGTGATAGCTGGCAACCCATTATCGCCAGACACGGTATACCGCCACGCGGTTCGTCACGGCAAATACAGCGTGTAACCCTGAACTGGCCTGCATTTGCCCGTCAGCGCTTCCCGCTTTACCCCTGTGGGGGTAGCCCGGCTAAAATCCGCTTCGCCTGCGCCTCGCTAAGCGAATAATCAAAAAACTGGCGGTAAAAATCGCGGGTTACGTTAACCATATCCAGGCCGCCAAACAGTGCTGGATGCAGCTTTGACGCGGCCCACTGCAACTGCAACGCGCTTTCGGTTCCATAGCGATCCCAGGGGAAGACGCCCGCCGGATTGCGCCAGACTTTGCCCTGTTTCACCGCGTTAAGCTCTTTGAACAACGCTGCATAAGGTGAACTGGCAATATCGCCACATCCCGCCCCGAGAATAATCACCTCCGGCTGCCAATACAGCACCCGCTCGGGTGAGACTTCTTTCATGTTACCGTCCACTTCCCCGGCGACGTTCCGCCCACCAGAGAGCGCAATCCAGGTATCAATCAACGTGTTTCTACCGTCGACTTTCAGTGGGTTCAGCGACTGAATGTGCAGAACCCGCGGGCGCTGATTTTCCGCTAACGTCGCCGTTTTCGCGCGAATATCCGCAATAGTGCGGGTTAAAAATTGATTATATGCCACCGCCCTGGCACGGGCCTGATCCGTGCCTAACACGTCCGCCGTGGTCGTGACTGACTTTTCCATCGAAGGATAATCAGTAAATGCCATTTCCAGCGTCGGGATACCCGCCTGGTTGTAACTCTGCGCATCCCCCTTGCCCTTTGCGACAAACAGAACATCGGTATGCAGAGCCAGCAGGGCCTCGCTATTGAATGACGTCCCGTGAATTTGTAAGGCCTGATTCAGCGATGGGTTTATTTTGAACATCCACGGCTGGCTCTGTGGATGGTTGACGGTGGCGACAATCTGACGTCCCGCCCCCAGCGTCATCAACACCGAGTGATGGGCAAACCAGCTATCCGCAATACGTTGAACTTGTGTGGGGACGGTTACAGTGTGACCGGCATCATCCACAACCTGACGCGTGGCCAGGGCGGGAAACGCCAGCCACACACAGAGCAACCATGTGTGGCACGTTTTCATCAGCAATCCTTAAAAATCAACCTGAACGGAAATCTGCGCCTGACGTGGGGCGCCAAGTTGCGCACTGGCCGCCCCGGCCCCCGTATAACCCGTCAACGCGCCGGGGACAATGTTGGTCCAGTAGCGGCGGTCAGTCAGGTTAGTGATATCAAACCGGAAAGTTGTGGGTGTGTTCCACAGTCTGGTGGCATAACGGCTACCAATATCCACTGTGGTATAACTGCCTACCCAGGTATCATTCGCGTTATCGGTAGCCCGACGCCGACGTAATGCACGTTGGCATCCACATCCAGTCCCTGAACCTGTTCAATGCTATAGACTGCCAGCACATTCGAGGTAAAGCGTGGCAAGCCGACAACCTGCTTACCATCTGCATTATTGGCGGCAGTGTTGTGCAGCATGGGGTCCAACCAGGCGGCTCCCCCTAACACCCGTAAATTTTCCGTGATATACCCATCAGCCATCAGTTCCAGCCCACGGTTTTTCTGCGTACCGTCCTGAGCAAATTCGCCGTTGTCGTTGGTATAAGCAAAGGGACGTTTTGCTTCAAATAGCGCCGCGGTGAGCAGCAGATCTTTGACGGGCGCATATTTTGCCCCCACCTCCACCTGATGGCTGCGGTACGGATCCAGCACATGTCCTGCATTGCTGGCCCCGGCAGGTGCGGTATCGCCCTGCTGCAAACTGTCAGCCCAGGTGGTGTACAGCGTGACGTTCTCAACCGGTTTATACATCAGGCTGGCGGAGCCGCTCATGCCGTTATCCTTTTGGCGACTGGTTTCATGACCGGATTTGTTATAGTTGCTGACGGTAAACAAGTTTTCGCTGCCAGACAGCAACAAACTCCATTGCGGAGTGAAATGCAGCGTATCGCTTAACAGAAATGCATGCTGCGTAGTGGTCGCCGAATGATAGCGATTAGTAAAGTCAGGATAAGGCGGGCGCGGATAGTCGGGATGTTGATCAAGTGAAGAATGCCCCAGCGTAAAGGTTCCCCCATTTCTCGGGTTATAGTTTTTCCATACAAATCCGCGCATTCCGGTCGCGATATCCTGCGTCAACCAGCCAGAATCAATGCTGCCGGTCAGGTTCGCTAAATAGCTGTTGATCGTAAAGCGACTGGCCGCTGAATTCGAGGTCGTGGTGGTGTAGTGACCCCGATTATCCGTCAGGGTGTTGGTTACTGCCGTCGATTCACGGTCAGCAACCTGGTGTAAGGCCCCCAGATCCAGCATCCAGTTGCCGTCAAAATCATGCTTGATGTGCATGTCCGCAGTGGTCGTTTCATCATCATGACCTGCATATGACTGACCATATTTACTGTTCGTCGGATCGAATGCCGAAGGAAACTGCACGCCTTTTGCCAGCGCAAAGCTGCCTGGCATGCCTTTTTCATAATAGTGGTAATAGCTGAAATTACTCTCCAGCACGGTTTTATCGGTCAGCTGAAAATCCAGGCCCAACCCCGCGTACTGCCGACGAACATGACTATCGGTGGTGTAACTGTGCCCTTCATCATTCATCAGGTTGAGGCGGTACTTCACTCTGTCTCCCGCGTCGACAGGCCCGCTGAAATCCATTGATGCCAGCGTTCCTGACCCTGTACCTTGCCCTACGGTAACCCGATGCAGTAGCGTATCCAGAGGGCGTTTCGAGACCAGATTAAACATCCCCGCCGGGTTGGCTGGCCCGTACAGTGAACCCGCGATACCACTCAGCACGTCTATATTCTGGAACTGCTCTGTCGGATATTCGGTGGTGGAAACGGCATTCAGCCCATCAATCATATGGTTTTGCACCACGCTCCCTTGCATGCCACGGGTTTGTGGTCGAACCCCCTCTCCCTGAACGGACGGTATGTAGCGATAAACATCCTTAACATCTTTGATTTGTTGCTGATCAATCACTTTTTTCGACAGTGTTTGTACCGACCACGGAACATCAATTAACTCTCGCTGCCCCAGGCTACCGATCGTCGCCTTTTTTTCAGCGGCCGCGGGCTCCTGCTCGGGAAACGAAGATTGAGCAGGCGCGGAAGCAGTAACGGTAATGGTGTCATCAGAATGGGCCGACAGGGAGGCGGCAAGACAAGAAAAAGTCAGCAACCCGGAGGCAATTGGGGTGATTTTGCAATTTAACATTTGTTGATTCAATTCGTTAGATAGAAAGACTGGCGGTCGATAACACAAGCGCCTTCTCTTGCGGGGCACGTTTATTATATTTGTATGATGAATAGAATAGGCTTAATCGATATATATGTAAATATATAACGAGAGAGGATTGGCGAAATGGTTACAACAAAAAAGCCGACGGTAATGACTACTGCCGGCTTTACACACGATCTGAATTGAACGAGATTACTTCATCGACGTTTTGATTATCTCTAACGCTTTTGCAAACTGATCCTGCGGGATAGTCAGTGGGTAAAGGAAGCGGATCACGTTGCCATACTGGCCGCAGGTTAACAGCAGCAGCCCCTGCTCAAGCGCTTTTTTCTGCACGCGCTGCGCGGCGGTGGCGCTGGGTTCACCCGTGGCCGCATCGCAGAATTCAGCGGCAATCATCGAGCCTAATCCCCGCACTTCGGCAAGTTCAGGACATGCTGCACGCGCATCGGTCAGCACAGCACGCAGTTGCTCGCCAAGCGCTGCCGCACGCTGGCACAGCTTTTCATCACGGATAATATCCAGTACCGCATGAGCTGCCGCAATCGATAGCGGGTTCCCGGCGTAAGTCCCCCCCAGTCCACCCGGCGCGGGCGCATCCATAATATCGGCTTTGCCTACGACACCCGACAACGGCATCCCACCCGCAAGGCTTTTTGCCATGGTCATCAGGTCTGCTTTATCAGCATAGTGATCCATCGCAAACAGCTCCCCGGTACGGGCAAAACCACTTTGCACCTCATCGGCAATCATCACGATGCCATGCTCATCGCAGATACGGCGAATTGCCGCGACAAACTCCGCCGGAGCGACAACAAAGCCGCCTTCCCCCTGGACGGGTTCGAAGATAATCGCAGCGACCTGGCTCGGATCGATATCCGCTTTAAACAAACGTTCTATCGCTTTAATCGAGTCTGCAGTTGAAACCCCCTGCAGCGCAGAAGGATATGGCGCATGGTAAACGGACCCCGGGAACGGACCGAAGCCTTTTTTGTATGGCGCCACTTTGCCGGTTAACGCCATCGTCATGTATGTCCGCCCATGGAAACCACCGCCAAAGGCGATAACGCCAGGGCGACCGGTGTGAGCGCGGGCAATTTTAACCGCATTTTCCACGGCCTCAGCCCCGGTGGTAAAGAATGTCGTTTTACGCTTACCGTCAATTGGCGCCACCGCGTTGATTTTCTCCGCCAGCGATACATAACTTTCGTAGGGAACAATCTGATAAGCCGTATGGGTAAAGGCTTGCAGTTGCGCCTCAACGGCCTGCACCAGACGCGGATGGCGGTGCCCGGTGTTCAGCACGGCAATCCCGGCGGCGAAATCAATATACTGATTGCCTTCAATATCGGTAATCGTGCTGTTTTCAGCCGACTGGGCATAAAAATCACACATCACACCTACGCCACGTGGGGTGGCATCCAGACGACGTTGTTGCAGGTTTTTATTGTTCATTCTCTACACCTTGTCCATAAACACAATTGGTTGAATTACCCTTTAAATTTAGACGCCATCTGGTACTTTAATCGAGAGCCAAATCGTTTTATTTTAAGGATCCAAATGCGTTCACTTGCCGGAGATGTGATCAAGCATGCATTTAGCCAGCAGACTGACGAGAAGCTGCATCGTCGCCTGTATGCCGCCATCTGTAGCTGCATCCTTGAGGGGAGCCTGAAACCCGCTACCCGCATGCCACCTTCACGCGACCTGGCGAGTGAGCTGGCGTTATCACGGAATACTGTCCTGCGGGTTTACGAGCAGTTGCAGGCCGAAGGCTATATCTCCGCGCGCACCAGCAGCGGTACATTTGTGACCGACAGCGTGCTGGACAATCTCGGTCTGGCCCCTAATAAACCTCCGGTTTCACCTGCGACACGTGAAGACCACACCAGTTTGTCCGTCCGTAGCCTTGAACTGCTTGGGCATGCCAGCGCCAGCCCTCGCCAGTGGGGAGCTTTTATTCCTGGTGTACCGGACGTGCATTCTTTCCCGCATCGCACACTGAAAAAGATTCAGGATCGGCTGGCAAGGCGGCTACGCCCGGAGTTTCTCACCTACGATGCCACTGGTGGTTTGATTGAACTGAAAGAAGCGCTGGCGGACTATCTGCGCACCGCACGCGGCGTGCGCTGTACGCCAGATCAAATATTGATTACCGAGGGCATTCACCAGGCGTTGGATCTGGTAACCCGCTCGTTGTGTAATCCTGGCGATAATACGTGGATTGAAGAACCCGGTTACTGGGGAATAAAAAACATTCTGCGCATCAATGCCGTCAACTTTTCGGCCATCCCGGTTGATGAACAAGGCATGCTTGCGCCTGCTTGCGTCGAACCGGCGCCGAAACTTATTTTTGTGACACCGTCACATCAATATCCGCTTGGCCCGGTAATGAGCCTTGGTCGACGACGGCAGCTACTCTATCAGGCACGTGAAACGCACAGCTGGATTGTGGAAGATGACTACGACAGCGAGTTTCGTTTTTCCGGCCAACCCATCCCGTCATTGCAGGGACTGGAAGAAGATGCTCCGGTAATCTATATCGGCACCTTCAGCAAGACCCTCTATCCGGCACTGCGGCTCGGGTACGTTGTGATACCCAAACCGCTTGCCGCCCCACTGATGAAGGTACATAACGATCTCTATCGTGGTGGGCATCTCCTGATTCAGGCGGCGCTGGCTGAGTTTATTCGTGAGGGTTACTATGCGGCGCACATCCGTAAAATGCGCCAGTTATATAGCCGCCGACGCCATACGTTGGTAGAGCTCATCATCAGCCAGCTTGGTGAGGATTATCTGGGACCTTACAGCAGCAACGCCGGACTACATCTGATTTTACAGCTGCCTGTGGGTACTGATGATAGCGCAATTGCCCAACAGGCCAACGCACAAGGTCTTCTGGTTCGCCCACTTTCGCGGTACTACGTGAAAGAAGAAAAACGCAGCGGTCTGCTGCTGGGCTTTGCCAGTATTGAAGAACATGAGATGGCTGCGGCGTTTACCCGACTTGCGGATATTATCAGGATAAACACCGAGTAAGCACCTTATCCGGCCTACGAAGTACGCTTTTTGTAGGCCGGATAAGCGCAGCGCCATCCGGCATCATTGCGCAGATTAATGTGAGGCTTTTTTAATCCCGGACAGATCTTCCTGGCTTACCTCACCATTTCCTTCACCCCAGCTTTTACGCACGTAATTGATCACATCACGCATTTCGCTGTCGCTGAACAACCTGCCATAGGCTGGCATCTTAAAGGAGACATTCCCCCGCGTCGTCGGTGTTTCTGCGCCGTGGGCAATCACCCTGAACAACGGCGTTGGGTCGTCTACCATCACTAACGGGTTGTGAATAAGCGAAGGTGCATTATCATCGGTCCCTTTGCCTTCCAGACCATGACAGGTCGAGCAGTAGCGGTTGTAGGTCACTTTACCCGCTTCAGGGGAATTCGACCAGGAGGCCGTAGCGGCTTTCGTACGCGTCGGTTCCGTCTTCGTGCTTTTCAGGCTCAACAGATACTGCGCAATCGCCGTGGCATCTTCGTCCGTCAGGTACTGTGTGCTCTGGCTGACGACTTCAGACATCGATCCCGATACTGCAGCATGTTTGCTTTTCCCCGTCAGCAGCAATGACGTTAACGCCTGCTCAGACATCCCGGTTCCCCGCAGCGATGGCGCATACCAGCCGTCGATCATCGCCCCGCTCAGGTACTCAGCATCGGCATTGGTATAGGCTTTTTCGTTCATCGCCATCCCTCTCGGAGTGTGGCATGACCCGCAGTGACCCGGACCTTCAACCAGATAAGCCCCCCGTTTTACCCGCGCTGCCGTATCATCCGCTTTGTTGCCTTCAACAGCGGCAGTCGGCGCATCGGTAAACAACCAATTCCAGATATGCAGCGGCCAGCGGGCCGAAATCAGCCAGGGAATAGCATTCTCTTTATTGGGTTCTGCTGACGGCTTAACATCATGCATGAAGTAGCTATACAGCGCCTGAACATCTGCGTCGGACAGTTTCGAGTAAGAAGGATAAGGCATCGCCGGGTACAGCGGATGACCGTCTTTGGCAATCCCCTGGCGCACGGCCTTCTCAAAATCGTCGTAAGAATAGTTGCCGATACCGTGCGTCTTATCCGGGGTAATATTCGTCGAATAGATATCACCAACCGGCGTGGGGAACCTCTTACCTCCCGCCATCGCCGCGCCGCCTTCCGCGGTATGGCATGCCACGCAGTCTGAGATCCTCGCGATGTACTCACCGTTAGATTCAGCGGCAGAGACAGAAGCGGTAAACAGGCAGGCGATTAAAACGGTTACATTACGCATAAATCACCCCATATCCTTGAGTTCATTAACCGCGCGCCATGCCTGATCGATCGCAGCATGAGCATAAGCGCTCCAGTCAGCATCAGAGTTAGCGATGGCAATACGTCCGATAGGTTTACGCGCCCGCTCAATAATCTCCGGCATTTTTTCCATATCATCGAACAGTGAATTAGCGTAATACGCATAACCATGCGCCCAGCGGTTAACGGTAATGGCCGCAATATCCCGTTGGTTGTCAAAACCGGTTGAGCCAAACATTTCCTGCAACTGAGAACGGATCATCTCTTCATGTGCGGCAAACGTGGTCCCCAGCAGATAAGCACGCCCCAAACGGAACTGCTCCCTCGCGGACAGATTACTGCCAGGATACGTGGGCA
>NZ_SZWR01000021.1:168040-199141 GCF_005280875.1 Citrobacter sp. wls827 | reverse complement strand
CGTCCGGCGAGGCCGGGTGTTGATATCCGCCGATACTGACCGGATAGTCGAGCTTGATTCGGCTGTAAGGCGCGGCCGGTGAATAAAACTCATGAACCCCCAGTTGCTTAAACGCTTGCCAGTTTTTGACCACCACATTGGTGTACACCAGCGGCGCCTTCACGTTTAGTTTGAGATCAGCCTGCTGCTGCTCTGGTGTTTCCGGTACCAGATATGGGATCATCATGTTATAGCCCGCCATGATGGCATTCTTACCGCGCACGCGATGCATTTTGCCATCGCGTAGCCACGTGACGGCAACGCCACCCTCCACGTTCGCCGCATTAATCACCGTGCTGTTCAGGCGTAAACGCGTGGTGTTTTCCGGCAAGTCGAGCTTTTCATAATCCAGTCTGGCGAGGACAGAATCTTCCATGGTATTGCCAGGCAGCGCGTCCGGCAGCATGTGTCTGACCAGCAACCGTGCCAGACCCGCATTGCCATCCGGGAAATGATAGACATATGGCTCTTCGAGGTCGGCAAGCGATTCACCGTCCAGCGGCGGCAGCCCTAACGCTTCCATTCCCGGCAATGCGCACGCACGAGCATCACTACCGGAAATGCCTTCAATACCGATGGCAAAGAAATCGTTGGAACGCTGCTGGAAATAGAGCAGCGCCATTTTGCTTAAACCAACCCTGGTGGAAAGAAACTCACTATAGCTGTGGGTATCCAGCCATTCCGTTTTTTCATCAACCGTCATCCCAGGAAGATAATCAACCGGACGCACATGCAAATCGATCAGGGCTTTACGATCTTCCTCACTCAAGGGGAAGTCATTGATAAAGTCTTCGATATTACGGCCATTGAGCCGATCCGGCGGAATATCATCGGATACCGCACGCCCCGGATCGCCGCTGACTATTTTCGTCTCACCAAAATTCTTTTTATCGAAGAAGACGCCACGACTTAGTTGCCAGTCGGGGTAGAAATTAACGTCAAAACTCTTTTTCAACCGCGTGACGCTCACGCCGACGGTTTCCATCAGCTTATTCACTTCGGGGCTGAAATTATGCGCGGGTGACTGAAAGGCTTCACTCCCGCCATATCCGATAAGTTTTTTGCCTGCGGAGGTGAATTCGTTGCGTTTGGCGTGACCACCAAAATCATCATGGTTATCGAGGATCAGCACCTTGCTGTTTTTTCCGACCAGTTCATGCCAGAAACAACCCGCGGCCAGTCCGCTGATACCGCCGCCCACAATCACCAGATCGTACTCTTCCTCGATGGGCAGAGCGCTTAAATCAAAGTGCTTATGTTCACGGCCTAACGCATGGGCCATTTCAAACGAACCCGGATGGTTACCGCGTAGCCCCGTTAACGCAGGCGGATAATAACTTCCATCAATAAATTCGTGCCCCTTTCCTGCCGCTCTGACCAGATCCAGAGGGGTCAGTCCCGCAGCGATAGTCACCGCCACGCCGTTGAGAAAATCACGTCGGGTAATTGCCATTAACTTTGTCCTTTTGCCACTGACACATTGTCCTAAAAAACACTACAAATGAGAGGTTCCCCCTCGCAGATACAAGGAGGATACCGCCGACTACTTCACTGGCTTCAGCTCTTCATCCAGTTTTTTAGCGTCATAATAATCACCCTGCCAGGTGATTTTTCCTGCCTTAACATGAATATAGCTGACACCTTCAAATTTGATCGGATTATTTGTCGGCGGACTTCCCGCCCATTCGCCGCTATTTTTACCCGAGAATTCCCAACGAAATGCCACAGTATCTTCATCCGCGACAGGTTTACCGACCATTTTCCAGGTCAGATCCGGGACCGCCTTAATAAATGCACCAATCACGTCTTTTTCAGCTTTTTTCCGGCCGGTTACCGGCTCTCCTGCGGCGGCATCGTAATAAACGGCATCGTCCGCCAGGTACTGGGCAGCCAGCGGCGCATTATGCGCATTCCATGCTGCCATATATGCTTTAACCGTGTTCAGCGGTGAGCTTTCTGCCAGACTTAATCCTGAGAACATCACCAATGAAAGTGCGGCTATTTTTAATGTTTTCATCGTATTACCTGTTATTCGGAAATATCACACATGATATGTTTCACCCGGGTATACTCATCGAGCGAATAAGAGGAGAGATCTTTTCCGTAGCCGGATTTTTTGAATCCACCGTGCGGCATTTCGGCGCACAGAGGAATATGACTGTTAATCCATACTGTGCCGAAATCGAGATCAATACTGAAACGCTGAGCGCGACTGTGATTGCAGGTCCAGACGCTCGCGGCCAGGCCATATTCCACATCATTCGCTTTGCGCAACGCGTCTTCATCACCAGAAAACGACTGAATGGTCATTACCGGGCCAAACACTTCGTGTTGGATGGCTTCATCATGTTGATGCAGGCCAGAAATTATCGTTGGCTCAAAGTAGAAACCCGGTCCAGGCCCCGCATGACCACCGGTTTCAATTTTCGCATGTGCAGGTAAACGCTCAATAAACCCCTTCACCTGCTCAAGCTGGTTTTTGCTATTCAGCGCGCCATATAACGCATCCTGATCCTGCGGAGGACCAAACTTGATACTTTTCGTTTTTTGGATCAGTTTTTCCAGGAACGTCGCATAGACAGAATCTTCCACCAGGATGCGCGTGGCGGCAGTACAATCCTGTCCGCCATTGAAAAATCCTGCGGTAGTGATGGCAGTAATCGCCTTGTCCATATCTGCATCAGCAAACACGACGGCGGGTGCTTTGCCACCCAGTTCAAGATGGGCCTTTGTCAGGTTAGCTGCTGCTGATGCCGCAACCTGCAGACCAGCGCGTACCGAACCGGTAATCGACACCAATGAAGCCGTCGGGTTAGAAACCACCAGTGAGCCAGTACTGGCCTTGCCCAACACAACGTTAAACGCCCCGCGCGGAAATAAGGGTGCCGCCAGTTCAGCCAGGAGCAGCGTACTCACCGGGGTGGTATCGCTCGGTTTTAAAACTACCGTATTGCCTGCGGCCAGCGCCGGTGCAATCTTCCACACCGCCATCATAAACGGGTAGTTCCACGGTGTGACTTGTCCCACAATGCCCAACGGCTCACGACGAATCGTTGAGGTGAACCCGGCGGAATATTCTCCGGCGGCCTTCCCTTCCAGACAACGCGCTGCGCCGGCAAAAAAACGGATCGCATCGCACGAGGCTGCAATCTCTTCTTTTTCGATAAAATGACGCAATTGACCGGTTTCCTAGCTTTGCGCGTTGACCAGTCGTTCAACATTTTTTTCTATCTCATCCGCCAGTTGCAGCAGTGCTTTTTGCCGCTGGGCTGGTGTCGATTTTTTCCACATGTTAAATGCCGCCGCGGCCGCCGAGTAGGCAAGATCCACCTCAGTCGCACCGGCATTAGGCGATAACGCGTACGTTTCACCGTCAACCGGACTCACCAGTTCAAACGTGTCTTCTGTGTTACCCGCTACATATTGCCCATTTATAAAATGCTTCAGGGTTCTCATGCCTGTCTCCCGCCAATTAATACATAAAGAAGCTTATGTAATATATATATTGTAAAAATTTTTCAAATGCGCAACATTGACACTATGATAAACCTCGCACTTTTAACTTAAATTTTACATTTTCAGAGTAAGGTTTTTCATCGTCAGCGTACAGTGCGCTTTGACGCTATCGGGACACACATCCGCCTGTGCAGCGATGTTGCGCGTGGGCATGTAAAATAACGCGGCCATTCTGACCTTTCGTGCCCCGCGGGCATGTGTTAAAAATGGTCGTTGTTTCAGGGAATTGAGTGCAGAAAAGATTATGATTACTCATGCGGTCATATTTGCGCCTATCGGGCAGGTCAGTCGTTCAGACCAGATAGTGCAGCGCCTGTCAAATGCCATTATTACCGGGTTGCTGGAGCCAAAAGAACAGCTGCCCAATGAAACCGATTTGGCAAAGATGATGGGTGTCTCACATATTACTATCAGAGAAGCGCTCAACACGCTTCGGGCTAATAATCTTATCCATACGGTTCGTGGCCGTAATGGCGGGAGCTTCGTTTGCGAGAATATTGATGGCAAAAATAGCGCCCTGCATCCGTTTAAATCGATCAGTACCGATTACCTTTCGGATTTAGGCGAAATGCATTGCGCCATTATCAGCCACAGCGCCAGGTTAGCCTCCAGACGCATGACCGCGGCGGATATTGCCAAATTTCGCGAGTTTGTAGACGTGCTGAGGAAAGCCGACTCACCGGAACTGATGACTCAGGCCGATATGCGTTGTTTGCTGGCAATTGCGGCCAGCTCTCATTCAGCACGGCTGGCCAACCAGGAGCTTCAGGTCCAGGCCGAGTGGGCATCACTGGTGGCAATACTCTATCGCGCCGACAATATTCATGCGGAAATTATCGCGCTTTATTCGGCGCTGGCCGACGCGCTAGCCGCCCATAACGAGACCGGATCAGTCCAGTACGCCACGCAGATCATCGATACGTTTACCTATTACCTTATTGAAAAAAAGCTGAAATATAACTCGAACTGACAATCAGTGAAGGCAGGACAGACCATGAGCTCTTCGACATCCTTAAGCGCATTAATCCGTAAAATTGATGATATTACCGTCTCTACCGTAGAGTCTACCGTTGCGCTGGCGAGGAGCATTCACGAGGCCATTGCCGGTGTGCAAAAAGGCTCCGCCGAAGTTGTCCTCGACCCCGCTGTCAGATCAACGGTTCAGCAACACATCAAGAGCACACTGAACAACAATCACTACTGTTCGGGCGCAGGTTTCGCCAGCCATATTGAGAGTACAGAAACCACCAAAGAATATTGGCTGCTGGAATGGTGGTATAAGAAAGATAATGGATTGAGTCAGGCACATCTGGATTTGGATCAGGCGACGCAACAGCGACTGGATTTCAGAACCTTTGAGTGGTTTAAGCATTCGCCTCCGGCAGGTGAAGCGTACATCCATGGCCCGTATGTCGACTATATCTGTAACATCTCCTATACCCTAACCTCAGCGGTTCCGGTTTACTATCATGATCAGTTCCTCGGCGTCGCCGCCGTCGATCTGCTGGTCAGTCAGATAGAAGCCGAACTGCTCTCCTGCCCTCACCCTGATTATGTCATTCTGACCAATCTGGAAAACCGGATCATCTTTTCCAGTTGGCCGCGCTTTCGCGTCGGTGAATTATTGTCACCAGCCCACAGCACGGTGGTGTATCAAAGCGACTACTTTATCCTTTATCACTACCAGAAATAGTCCATTCAAGGCTGAGCGTTACCGGATAAGGATGCCAGCGTTGTATCCGGCGCGCAAAGCGTTCGAAATTAAGGGCCCGAAGGCCCTTAGTTTTAGTTATCCTGCCCTATATTGAGCTTCGTGGCATAGGCAATAGCATCGTTTTCCGGTGCAGCCGAGCGGCCAAAAGGTCGGGTAAGGAACATGTAGATCAATCCTGAACCTACCACAATCGCCAGGCCAAACAGTACTGTCCAACGGTCAATGAAATCACTGCTGTCAGCTGGCTGCGCCAGTAACCAGATCCCACACAGGCCGTAAGCTAATGCCAGCACGTTTACAATCACGCCCCAACCACCAATCGTCCACTCTCCGGCGGGTTTCCAGCCTTTCAGACGTTGACGCAGCGCGGCCAGTACCACCATCTGGAATGAAATATAAATACCGATCACAGCAAATGCGGTGATACGCGATAAGTTATCTGGCTGGAAATAGACCCAGACACAAATGATAACCGGCAACACGCAGCTGACGACCATGGCATTATCCGGGACACCATTTTTGGAAATTTTGGCCATCCACTCGCTGCCCGGCAGCATTCTGTCGCGGGAGAAAGAAAAGATAAGACGACTTAACGCCGCTTGCAGAGACAGAATGCACGACAGCATCGCGATAATAGCGACAACGATAAAGACCGTCGCACCGGTTTCCCCCAGTGCTTCATTGAGGATTGCCGGGATCGGATCGGCGGTTTTGCCATTCACGATACTCACCAGGTTCGGTGACGCCAGCAGATAGCCCATGACGGAGATAATGGCGGAGATCGCGCCAAACACGATACTTAAAATCATGGCTACCGGAATTTTTTTGCTTGGATTTTGCACTTCCTCTGCAACGTTACCGCACGCCTCGAAGCCAAAGAACATAAACAGGCCCATCAGCGCGGCAGACATAAAGGCGGTGGAATAACTTCCGTCATGCGCCAGTACCCCCATCGAATCAAAGATGACGGAGAAAGGCTGTGAACGGTGGAAAATCAGCAGATAAATACCCAGCGCAATCACGCTGACGATTTCACACCAGAAACCAATTTTGGCGACCCTGGCCAGATTCCTGGTCCCGGACATATTGACGGCCATCATCAAAAGCAGCAGCAAGACGGAGGTCACCAGCATGGTGGCGGGTGTCTGCCCATAATGAAAGAGTGATTCAACAAATGTTGATGTATATTCCGCGATCGAGGTAATCGTCACCACCAGCGCCCACAGGTAGATCCAGGCGGCGATCCACGCATATTTCTTACCCCACAACCTTCTCGCCCAGGGATACAGCCCCCCGGTGATCGGATATTGAGACGCAACCTCACCAAACACCAGGGCGACTAACAACTGCCCACACGCGACGATTAAAATCCACCACACCGCGGGTGGTCCCGCCAGCGTCACTGCCAACGCGAACAGCGAATAAACAGCGGTGAGCGGTGACAGGTAGGTAAAACCCAACGCAAAATTTGAAATAAGCCCGATCGAGCGGTTGAACTGTTCTTTGCCATCTTTTTGAAAATTATCGTTTTTCTTATCAGGAGTCTGTTCCATATTGCTTTCTCTTTTGTGGAATAGTCGCAGGGTTGAACAATTAATGTATAAAAGATATTAAGTTATATGTATAGTGATTTTGTCGCATATTTGTTAAAACAAATCGCACATCACGTTCCTGAATAAACAAGTGCTCGACTCGATTTAATAACACTTAATTAACATGACGAGTGAGTGACGAGAGGTTTTCAGCGTTGGAGGCCTGGACGCTGATGTCGCGCGGGGCACGGGAAAACGCGCACGCCGTTGAGCAGCACCGTCTGCTGCTGGAAGCGAACCGCCATCTGTGGGATACGCTGCCGGAAAAATACGCTGACCTGGTATAAGAACGTGCTTAGTAGCAATAATCGCTGCTGTTCAGCAACATTTTTGCAATATAATGGAATGATGTTAAACGCTGAACCTGGCAGGTGAATGATGGAAATTGATCTCGATAATCTGGTCTTTGATGGGCTGGAAGAAGCGCAAGAGCGTAATGCTGAACGTCTGGAAGATGCGGACAAAAAAGCGCAGGAAATGATTGCTGATAACGACTGCGGCGATGCCTGCAAAATCTAATTTCTGAACCGGCTCAATGCCGGTTTTTTTATAGTCAGCCTGCGCTTCACGCCGTATAACGCAACGCCTCAATCAGCTGTGCAAAGGCTGCGGTATGTTGTCTACGGCTGGGATAGTACAGGTAATAACCGGGAAAAGGTTCACACCAGTCTTCCAGCACTTTTTCCAGCGCTCCCTCTGCTACCGCCTGCTCGACGGTGTCTTCCGGTACAAATGCCAGGCCCATGCCCGAAATCGCCGCACTGATACGCGGTGGAAGATTGTTAAAAATAAGCTGCCCTTCTACCCGCACGCGGAGATCCTGCCCATTTTTGGCAAACTCCCAGGCATACAGCCCGCCCAGGGTCGGCATGCGCATATTGATACAGTTATGATTCTGTAAATCATGCGGGGTTTGCGGTTTGCCATGGCGGGCAAAATAGGCGGGGGATCCCACCACAACCATGCGCCAGTCGGGACCGATCCTGACAGCAACCATATCTTTGGCCACCTGCTCGCCAAGCCTGATACCGGCATCATAGCGTCCCGTCACGATATCCGTCAGGCTGTTGTCGATGGTCATTTCCACATTTACATCAGGATACGCCTGCAAAAACGGCTGTAGTGCAGGCCAGACGGTCGATTGCAACGCATGTTCCCCGAGCGTCAGACGGATATTCCCCGCCACGCGCTGGCGAATATCGGTTAATGCCAGTAGCTCCGACTCAATGTCATCGAAACGCGGACTGATACTGTTGATAAGCCGTTCTCCGGCTTCGGTTGGCGCGACGCTTCGCGTGGTACGGGTCAGCAATCTGACATCCAGTCGCTCCTCAAGCCCGCGAATGGCATGGCTTAATGCTGACTGCGAGACCCCTAACTTCGCTGCGGCGCGGGTAAAACTGCGTTCACGGGCAACGACAATGAGATAATAGAGATCGTTAAAATTATCACGCAGCATGCTTGTTCCCAATCCAGACCTGTTTTGACGTATGTTACAGATCAGAATTGAGATTCAGTAGTATTTCTGCTCATTTTGCACACTTCATTCCAGTACATTTCGCGCGTCAGGCGAAGTTCAGCGTGTTGTTTTATCACGGAACCACTCCGGATCAATGTTGGCGATATCCACCCCATACAGGCTGGCGGCAGGAAGAACAGACTCCACAACACGCTGAAGATTTCGTTCCGCACTATGTTGTGGAGTCTGTGGATGTCGATTCTTTATACGCAACCAAAGATATTTAACCCCGTTCATCTTCTCCGCCTCCGCTGTCTGTTGGGCTCAACTTATTCCAGCGCAGAATGCGTAAAAAATGAAATGCGAATTTTTGCCAACGTTGTGCGCTATTTTGCATTTCAGTTTTTCATTATTTTCACCCGCAATTAACACCCTTTTCACTAATACCATTTTGTATATAGATAAGAATTTTTTCTTATTTGGTCACCGCCGCAAGTTATGGGAGCGTAAAAAGCACAAACCAAAACAACAGGGATTCAAAGAAAATGATGGCAACGACGATTCACAGCACAAAAAAAACATGGCTGGCACTCAGTGTCCTGCTGGCGTCAGGCATTGCCGCGTCATACGCTCAGGCCGATCAACTGGCCGATATCAAAGCCGCAGGCGTGGTAAAAATCGCCACCTTTGACGCCAATCCACCGTTCGGCTCTATTGATGCAAAAACACATAAAATTGTCGGCTACGACGTTGATTTCGCTGAAGCGCTGGCTAAATCACTTGGCGTTAAACTGGAACTGGTCGCCACCAATCCGGCTAACCGTATACCGTTATTGCAGTCCGGTAAGGCCGATTTAATCGTAGCGGATATCACGATTACACCTGAGCGTGCACAGGTTATCGATTTTTCCGCCCCTTACTTCGTTACCGGACAGCAATTCCTCGTTCCGGCAAAATCGCCGGATAAGCTTGATGACTACAGTAAGGCCCGTATCGGTGCGGTGAAAGGGACGACAGGTGAGCAGGCGTTGCATCAGCGTTTTCCACAATCACGTGTGCTGGCCTATGACGATATTCCGCTGGCATTAACCGCACTGCGTAATGGTAATGTCCAGGCGATCACCCAGGACAGCACCATTCTGGCAGGGTTGTTAGGCGGTGCGCCGGATAAAGCAGATTTCAAAATTTTGCCCGACCTGTTGAGCAAAGAAGAAATTGGTGTGGGTGTGAAAAAAGGTGAACCTGCGCTGTTGAAGGCCGTGAACGACGAACTATTAAAGCTCGAGTCAACCGGGCAGGCAGCCAAAATTTATGATGTCTGGTTTGGTCCGCAAACCAAAAATCCACAGCCCCGCGCCTTCAAAATAGAAGCGAAGTAATATGCTCTCAGGCCTTTTTCATCGTCCCGCAGCTTCGGCTGCGGATTTTACGCATCTGCGCCAGGCGCGTGTTGAACTGCGTAATGTCATAAAACACTATGACAATCATACCGTGCTTAACGGCGTCAGCCTGTCGGTTGAACCGGGCGAAGTCGTCACTATTCTCGGGCCTTCTGGCTCAGGAAAGTCGACGCTTATTCGCCTGATAAACCAACTGGAGTCACTGAGCGGCGGCGATATTTTTATTGATGACAAACCAATCGGTCAGCTGCGCGGCCCCACATTGCGTCAGCTTCGCAGCCGGATTGGTTTCGTGTTCCAGCAATTCAATCTCTACACCCACCTGACGGCACAGCAGAACATCACGTTGGCGCTGGAATATGTTCACGGTTGGAAAAAAACGGATGCTGAGCAACGGGCACTTGAACTGCTGGAACAGGTAGGATTAGCTGAGAAAGCCGATGCGTATGCCGCCCAACTTTCCGGCGGGCAGCAACAACGTGTTGCTATCGCCCGCGCGCTGGCCTCCTCGCCGCAAATCATCCTGTTTGATGAACCCACCTCCGCGCTGGATCCAGAAATGATTGGCGAAGTGTTGCAGGTCATGAAGCGTCTGGCTCATAGCGGTATTACCATGATTGTCGTGACCCATGAAATGCATTTCGCCAGGGAGATTGCCGATCGTGTGGTGTTTATTGATGGCGGCGATATTCTCGAAGTCGCACCTCCTGAGGCGTTTTTCACTCGCCCTCAGCACCCCAGGACCCAACGTTTTCTGAAAAAAGTGCTCGACCCGTTACACCAGGAGTCATCGTTATAATGCATGCAATGGACTGGCAGGGGGTGCTGAGCGGGCAACCTCTGCAATGGATAATCTCCGGTTTTCTGACCACACTTTGGGTCACGCTAGCCGGCGTGGTACTCGCCACGGTGTTTGCCATCTTTCTGCTCAGCCTGCGCCTGACAGGACAGCGCTTTGCGACCACCATGGTCAGCGTGTGGGTCTCTGTTTTTCGCAATACTCCTTTACTCGTCCAACTGATGTTCTGGTACTTCGCTGCATGGAATCTCCTTCCTCGCGACGTGATTACCTTCATTAATGCGGAACACTCCTGGTCCATTCTGCCTGGGGATGTCTGGTGGTTAACGCCGGAGTTTCTCTGCTCCGCATGGGGGCTGGGTGTCTTTACCTCGGCCTTTCTGGTCGAAGAGGTCGCCTCCGGTTTACAGGCTGTGTCTGGCGGGCAGCGCGAGGCAGCCATAGCACAGGGGTTTTCGTCATGGGCGACGTTTCGTCACATCCTGCTCCCTCAGGGGCTGGCAAATGCCTGGCAGCCGATCGTGGGGCAATATCTTAATCTGATGAAGCTGTCTTCATTGGCCAGCGGCATTGGCTTTGCAGAACTGACATACCAGGTACGGCAAATTGAAAGCTATAACGCCCATGCGTTGGAAGCCTTTGCCGTCGGCACGGCACTCTACCTGCTGACCGGCATTGTACTGGGGATGTTGTTAACCCGTCTTGGTCCTGTGTCTGCAGCAGGTAAACCGTTGGCACGTAAAACACGCATATTCCGTTTCAGGAGCCTACTGCATGATCGCTAATATTTCGGTTATTACCGACAATCTGGACTACCTCCTGTGGGGGCGGGTCACAGAGGGGCAACCGGGGGGCGTTCTGCTCACGCTGTTGATGGCGATTGGCGCAGCGGCACTGGCGCTTCCCGCTGGGATCGCACTCGCCTGCTGTGCCTGGCGTTTTCCTGGGGCGATACGTAAGGGGCTGTTTATCTGGGCAGAGTTTATTCGCGGTATTCCGTTAATCTTCGTGATTTTCTGGATGTGGTATCTGTTGCCCATGCTCACAGGCAGTGATTTACCGGGAGCCATAACCGTCACGCTGGCATTGGCCTGGTTTACCGCCGCCTCGGTGATGCATTCTGTGTACGCGGGTATCACTGCGCTGCCAGGCGGTCAGTATGATGCGGCCATCGTTCAGGGGTTTCGTCCGCTCCAGGCGCTCGGGTTAATTCTGTTGCCACAGGTTCTGCGCAACGTACTGCCCTCGCTAACGGGGATTTTTATCGGGCTACTCAAGGACACGTCGCTGGCATTTATCGTCAACGTGCCTGAACTCACGACGGTTGCGGGTCAGGTTAACAACCGGGTACAAATTTACCCGGCGGCCATTTTTGTCTTTACCGGACTGGTCTATTACCTGCTGTGCTTTAGCCTGGAGAAGATCACTCAGCGTCGGTTCGCGTTGAAATAGCAACACGGCTCAACATGCCACAAATTGATGGTCTTCGTTGAGCCGATACTTCACCCCTGCGCGAATGTTATTTTCACCCTCAATAGCCACCGCAAAGCGCATTCTCTTACCGTCGTGATAGGCAAGAGCCGCGCATCCGCCGGGGCCGAGAATTATTGAATCGACCACGCCAGTACTGGCAATAACAGTGTTTTCTCCGTTGGCCATGATCTGCACGTTGTCCGCGCAGTTGGCGATTTTCGACTCTGCGCCAAAACTGGCTATCTGGGTTAAATCACCGCTGCTGGCAATACGACTTCTGTCACCCAGCGAACTGATGCGCACCCGCATACCCGTGCTGGCCATTCGTGTACCGCCTCCCACACTACTGACTCGTGTGGAGTTTCCCGCGATGGCAATACGGCCACGCTCACCGGAGCTGGCAACATGAGCGTTATAACCCACGCAGCCAATACGTGCGCTGTAACCTGCACTGGCAATCTGCGCGGCGTACCCGGCGCTGACGATTTTAATGTTATCGCCCGCGCTACCGAGACTGTCGCCATCAGCCGCGCTCGCCAATTGTTTACCGTTGTCGTCTGCCGTCTGCGGACAGACAACACGGCCCATCGCACTGATATCCTGCTGGACAAAATTCTCTTCATCCTGCCATCTTGACCAGCCGTATTCCACGAGGCTATCTGCCCAGTCACTATACCCTTCCTGCTGGAGTGCACGGTGCACCTCCGCATAGCTGCCTCCTTCAGGAAACGCACGCAGAAACCAGCGATACATCACGGGCCCGACGCGCCAGGCCCGTAAGTCACCACGCGTAATCATCATCTCTTAATGCCGGTGATAGCCATCCACCATGCACTTAAAGGTTTCGCCCGGTGTGCGTCCTGTGGTGCAGAGATAAAGATGTCCAAAAATGAAAAACACGCTCACGACAGCCAGCGCAAAGTGCGCCTGCAGCAACCAGTAACGTACGCCAGGGAACAGATCGCCCACAGCCTGTGGGTACAGGGATAGCAACCCGGAGATCAGCAGTAGCGGCAGCAAACCGTACATCACGCCGACATACGCCGCCTGCTGTAACGGATTGAATTTCGAACGCGTTGATGCCGGGAATGGATGCGCTTCGCCCTGCATAATGCCAAACAGGTAAAATCGCGTCTGCCTCTGCGCCCGGCCGATCCAGCCCTGACGCTGAATAATATAGTGATGCCCGTTCCCCCCAATCAGGTTAATCAGGACAAAACCAATCCAGCAGGCAAGCAGCAAAAAGCCACATACCTCATGCACAGTCAGCAGGCTTTTCATCACTGGGGCACTGACCGCAGTGAAATGATTTAGCAGGCCGCTGGCCAGCAGCAACAGAAATAACAGCGCATTCGACCAGTGCCACAAACGGACAGCTTTCGAGTATAAATAGACCTTCTCTCCGTGTCCTGCAGACGCTTTATTCGCTGAACGAAAGCGCAACATTGCGTGGAGTGCCAGCACCAGCCACATCCCCACCAGCATTAACCCGGCGAAAACCAACCAGACAGGCCAGTAATCCGGCGAAAACATTGGGACGTACTGCGCAAGCTGTGCGTGAAACTGTTCGGCATTCTGCGACGCGTTCATACATTATCCTTTTTAATCAAATGTTGACCGAACCGACGATACAGATGGGGCTTCCCGGCGCCTGCAAGTTGATATTCGTAGTACTTGTTTTCCCGCAACCAGGTCTGAATTTCCGGGCTGTCCTCACGGCCAAAAATCAACGCGTGTTCTGGACAAGAATTGACGCAAATTGGCGGGAAACCTTTCGCCAGACGTGATTCGGCGCAGAAGTCGCATTTATCCGCCACTTTGGTTTGTGGGTTGAGATAGCGTACCTGATACGGACATGCGCCAATGCAGTAACTGCAGCCGATACAACGGGAGGTATCGACTCGCACAATCTCGTTTTCATCTCGCCAGGAAGCACCGGTCGGACACACCTCAATGCAGGGGGCATCGTCACAATGCTGACAGGACTGACGAAAATAGTGATACAGCGTTTCGTTATCGTTATCCGTTACCGGGATATGGGCTATTGATAAACGACTCCCCTGAACAGGAACATGATTCGTTTTCCTGCACGCTCGGGCGCAAATATTACATCCGTTGCACAATGATTCGTCGTGGATCATGACATAACGAACGTTTTTAGTACTCTTCGTACTCGCTAACAGGTTTTGGCCTGGGCCGGTGAAAAAAAACACCGTCCCCATGCCAATGACAAATTTTCGTCGGGTGAAGGACATCGGGTTATCCTCTAATACTGTGACAGTGATCGTCCACACGTTCCATGACATCAACCTGAAAAATTCAGGGGTTCTGATACTGCTCAACCTCAAGCCATTCGCACAGGCCATACGCTTTGCCGTAACTCATAAAGCGCTCGCTAAACAGATAAGGTTCCGCATTCGACGATTCCACAGCACGTATGTCTGCATAATCAGGATGCGTTTCCATTGCCGTGAGCGCCGCCGTAACCTGCTCAGGTTCAAAGTGGTATGGCGGTTGCGCCAGCATGGCGACCTTATAGGGGCGAGGATACGTTTGGCAGTCAAAACGTACCGCTTCTGCAATGGCACGGCAGATATCATTTTCCACCACCTGCACACACATCTCGGCGTAGTTTGCCGTCATGGTTTGCGTCGAGTAGAAGTAGGTATCCTCTGAGCCCTGGATACAGAGAATATCTGCGTCGGATGCATGCTGACACATCGCGTCCAGCAGCGTAGCCAGGTCACTTTCAGGAACCGAATAAGGTGGCAACAGAAACACGCTGTGTGCCACCAGTTGACCTGAAGCAGAATGCTGGCGGATAAAATCCGCCACTATCGACTCCGGACTGGTGGGTTCCTGGATTAATGACGAACTCTGGTGTGCGACAGGCTGGTGTAACGCGTGCAGCCACTGTCTCTTTTGGCTATCCACGTCATCACCATGCACATCCTCTGCAGCGGCCAGGTCGTTACTCACGTACGTCATCTGCGTTCCTTACGCCGGCAACAGATTGTGTGCAGCCAGGTCGGCTGCCACATCCTCAAGGCCGAGGCGGTGAAGGGTGTCGCGAGTTGGGCAGCCCAACGCCGGGTCCCAGCCCATTTCCTGATAGAACATCGTTAGCGACTGACGCATATCTTCCCGGTCCATCTTGTCGGTCCCTTCGGTAAAGACTGGGATCTTCGGATCTTTATCAAACACCCAGGAGCAGATCAGGTCGTGCTCATTACGCATATCCATGGTTTGCATCAACTTGACTGTATAAGCACGGTGCAGGGTAAAAATGCGCTCCGCGGCCAAATCCAGACTCGCCTGAGTTGTTTCATCCCCCGTTACGGCCTGGAAGAATTTCGCTTCCAGATCGAGGTCTCCACGATAGTTTCGACTCTTCAATGGCGAAACCGTCATTGGCCAGACCCAGTTACACAGCGTAACCGCATTGTGCAGACAGACTTTCAGCAGCGTCCATTTGGCGTATTTGATTTTGGCGGCATTAATCGGGGTATAGTTTTTGGTTTCATCGTAGGCATCCTGTGAGCCAAACAGTTCGCCCGCTACTTCACGCTGTAGCGCCAGCGGTAAACCGGAGCCGATAAAGTTGATATGGGTATGCGTCATACAGTCGCGGTTGAACATACAGTTGGTGATCGCCCCCACCTGCGCCGAGGCTTCGTTCGCATGGTGAACAGGGAAACCAAACGGCGACCATAGTTTGTTCTTCGCGTAACCCCAGTACTCTTCGCCCAGATTCCAGCGTTCTGCAATCGCGTAGGAACCATCTGCCAGGTGGCTGAGTTCACCCACGCGATGCGCCAGTCGATAGTAGAAATCTTTGATAAAGTTCGGATCGCCTGCTTCCAGTTGATCCCAACGGATCTCTGCATACTCTGCCGCAGGTAACACTCGCTTAAAGACGCCTTTGGAGTAGCAGTAAGTAAAGTCACGGTGCAACTGCCCGTAGTTACACCAGATGCCATAATCGTCAAACAGGTTCAGGCCAACCAGGTTTCCTACGACGCGCCCATCGTCTTTATCGTCGAAATCTTTCGGCCCATTCGGGAAAATAGTGGTGTGTACAAAGTTCGCCACGCAGGTATTCCCGCCGGTACTTGGCACACCAAAATCTTTCACACGGGGAACATTGAGTTGCGACATACAGCGAATTGGACATGAATGGCAGCCACTCATTTTGACGGTGTACTTCTCAGCGGCCGGGCCGAGATCAAACACGGATTTATGGGTACGAAAACCGACCGTATTCTGGTTTCCCGGTGGAATTTCCCCCGTTTCGATTGGCCCTCCTTCCGCAGCGCCCCAGAACAACCCTTTGCGAGCCGTCCAGCGCGAATTAGGTGAAGAGTATTCAGCCCAGGCCTGCGGCGTGCTCGGCACAACATGGTTGTTGTTGGCGCCGATTAGCTCGGTCATCATGTAGTCATTAAGCCGCTTCATCTCTTTGCGATCGGCAATATTGACCCCCTGGGTCCCTTCTACCGCAATGGCCTTCAGGTTTTTCGACCCCATGACTGCGCCAGTGCCGGCTCCGCCGCTGTGGTTACGGCTATTAATCATGCAGGAAAGCGGAACAAGGTTTTCACCCGCCTGACCAATAGCTGCAACGCACGTTTCCGGGCTGGTGATACGGCAAATTTCTTCAGTGGTTGCGCGCGTACCCTTACCCCATATGAAGTCCGCTTTTTCGATGCTGACCTTATCGTCTTTGATGTTGATCCAGACCGGAGAAGGTGATTTCCCTTCGATAATAATGGCGTCGTAACCCGCGAATTTCATTTGTGCGGCAAAGAAACCGCCCATATGGGCATCGACCACTAAATTGCCTTTGGTAAATGTCGATAATGAGGTGATATTAACGCGAGAACTGCAGGGCGCGCCCGAACCGGTTAGCGGCCCGGTCGCGAAAACCAGCTTATTTCCTTCATCAAAAGGTTTGGTGCCTGGCTGGACTTCGTCGTACATAATTTTATAGCCAAAGCCCATCCCACCGACAAATTTCTTAAATTTACTGGAATCTTCAACGGTGATATTACCCGTGGTGAGATTGACCCGTAAAATATTACCTGTCCAACCATTAGCCATCATGTTTTCCTTTGCAAGAAGGTCCGATAGATATACTCGCCACCTTTCAGGCAGTTCTTTTATTCAAAAACTGCAATTTTCCGGCATTAAATGACGCGTATCAGGCAGCCCTGCTATCCATCAAACAGTAATATCTTTCCACTCAATAATTTTTAATGCCCCTGTCGGACAAGCATTAGCGCATTCCCCGCATAAAACACATTTTGAGGATTTCTTCGTTACGGTATTAACGGTCGCCATCATCCATGGGCAGGCCGTGGTACAGGCACTGCAGCCAATACAGCGTTTATGATCTACGGCAATGCAACCGTCTTCCTGTTTCCAGGTAATTGCGCCAATCGGGCAAACTTTCATGCACTGGGGATCTTTACACTGACGGCAGGTGTCTGCGGTGTAGTTTAAATCGCCGTACAACCCGCCACCGGACCCAACACCATCATCGCCAAAGAAGTAGTTACGATGAATTTTGATGCGGGAAAAGAAGGTGCCAACAGCGCCATCGTTATAATTAGTACAGGAAATTTCACAGCGGTGGCAGCCAGTACAGCGGGCTCGTTGAGTCACCAGCACCCCTTTCGGCGTATTGATAAGTCCGACGGTGCCGCTATCGATATCTTCCTGCTTGCAACCAAAAAGGGATAGCAGAGCGGGGGCAATCGTTAATCCTGCCAGACCCTTCCCTGATATACGCAGAAACTCAAGCCGCGTTAAACCACAATCTAAAAATGGACGATCAACCTGGTTCATTTATTTCGCATCCTCTTCGCAAACGCTGTAGTAGCAACAGATCCAGGCTAATTTTAATGAATGCAGATCAGGTCAAATCGGCCATAAATGTTGCCAACAACACGTGAATTTTTGCCCTAACCTGATCGCACAGATGACGGTGGTTAAACTGAATCAATCCATACCCTAAACTCGGGTATAATCCTTTAGGGTTAGGCAGATAAATAATGTGGTTATTCCCCCCCTGTAACCTTGATCGTTATCAATTAAAAATCGGAAGGAAAATAATTAATGTGGAGTGATATTTATTATCATTAAGCGAGATTGAAATAACATTTCATATGCATGAAAATATTTGGGAGTGCAATCACAAATATTGTGTTACACACCATTCGATATATAATTAAATATATAGCGCAATGCGTAATTTTAGTGACCGAACTAAATTATATTTATTGGAAGATAACGAAGAATAAAATAAGAGGACGGCAGAATAATTCTACCGCCCTCTTTTATGGATTAACCGGCCAACGCTTTAATCACCGTCTCCATGGCCTGTTTTTCTAACTCACTGCGCTTCACACGCTGATTGGCGAGGGTTGTTCTCAGTACGCCAGCAATGACGATATGCTTAGGCTCTTGCCCCAGATCGCGCATTTCCAGCACTACTTTACCGACTACTCTGCACATCTCGCGGTACAGCTCGTCGTCTTTGGTCTGATTTCCCATATTCACCCGCTCGTCATTAACTCAAACCCACAGCATATATCACTCTGACAAATTAGACAAAATCCAATGAAAATCAAATAAATGTCAAAATTTTACTGGATCCGCTGAAGTCGATTTACCAGCTCGGCGAGGCTTCCGGCCCGCATTTTTTCCATCACCCGCGCCCGATGCACTTCAACCGTGCGAACGGCAATATTCATGGCATCGGCGATTTCCCGATTTATCAACCCCTTTGCAACCAGATTCGCCAGTTCTCGCTCCTTCGGGGTAAGTTGCTGATAGCAAGCAACGATTTCCTGTCGCGAAAAAGCCGCTACCGAGGCCTGCACAGCATTTTCCAGCGCAGTCTGTAGCGGCGCGGCTGAAACCGGCTTCTGTAAGAAATCGACGGCTCCGCGCTTCATTTGTTCAACCGCCATGGGCACATCACCATGCCCGGTAAGAAATACCACCGCCAGGGTGCTCTCGCGCTGACGCATTGCTTCATGCACGGCATGTCCATCCAGTACCGGCATGCGCATATCCAGCAGTAATACGCCGACCTGATGCAGATCGGCCTGAGCCAAAAATGTTTCACCCTGCTCCCAGCAGCGTACCTCATACCCCATACTTTCCAGTAAAAATGCACAGGCCTGAGTAACCGCTACATCGTCATCCAACAGATGAATTATTGCCACGACGCCCTCCTTCCTGTGTTTGCTTAAAATGTAATGTCACCGCTACGCCCGCCAGACCGTCAGACGCTGGGTGATTTTTGATGCTAATGTCGCCATTTGCATAGCGAACCAGTCGCTGACAAATGGCCAGCCCGAGTCCCATCCCTTCCTTACGGGTGGTCATAAAGGGCTGGAATGCCTGATATAACTGCGCATCGTCGATCCCTCCGGCGTTATCCTGCACCAGGATACGCACACCATGCTCCTCACTGCACGCTGAGAACCACACCGTTTTTGCCCCCGCCTGGGCCGCGTTTAGTACCAGATTAGCCAGAACCTGCTCCAGCAAAACGGTCGGCAGTGTAACCGTGAGCGAATTATCGACCTGCGTTTGTAACGCTACCGTCGGGAATTGCTGTGCCATGCGTAATAACTGCCAGACATGATGGATCGCATCATGAATGTTAATGGGCTCCCAGTCGTCAGTCATCACCGGATTTCCCTGCGCCTGACTGACCCACTGACGTAAATTGCGTAGCGTATCGGCGCCCCGCTGCGCCTGCACGTCAATCTGTTCAAGGGCGGGTAACAACGGATGCTGCTGATCCTGGCCGCGCAGACGAATCAGACAACCCTGTGCATAGTGGCGGATAGCCGAAAGCGGCTGGTTAAGTTCATGAGCGAATCCGGACGTCATCTCGCCCAGCACGCTCATTTGACGCGCGGTTTCCAGCGCCTGTTCCTGTTTACGCAACAGCACATTATTACGCTCAAGCAGTCTTCCACGTCGGCGGACCAGCAGCATGACCCAGATGTAATTCAGCGTCAGCAACAACAGGACGATACCCGCCGCCCCCATGGCCAGACGATGTTGAATAAACCAGCTTTTGACATCCAGCCACAATTGACGCTGCTGTGGGTGCTGGCGGACATCGCGCAGCAAAGCTTCTACTTCGCGGGTTGAGGCCGGCGCGCCCCAACGAAAGACAGCGTTTTGTGGCGCGTTAAACAGTACCCGCGTGACACGATCGGCCAGTTCATCACTGACCGCGGGCAAGGCAGCAAACGACCAGTCAGGATAGAGCGGCGTGCTGGTTACGCAAGGAATTGACGTTGGATAGCTAATCACGGCCCTAAAGTCCGCTTTGCGGATTAGCCCTTCTTCATCCATTTTTTCCAGCAGACACACAGGCACAATCACCGCCTGAACCGCTTTTTCACGTAATAAATACAGCAAGGCATCGGCAGGAAAGCCGGTAAACGTCAGATGTAAATCACGTTCAGGGCGCAATCCCGCATCGCTGAGCGCTTTGTATCCCAGCAAATAACCGCCAAATGCCTGAGCATCAATGGCACCTACCGTTTTACCAATCAGATCATGTGCATTCACAATCCCACTGTCGCGCCTGACGAGGACCGCACTGCCAATCACGTTGCTGGTTGCCTTTCCGCCACGAGTGGAGCGTAATGATGCCAGCCAGCGAAGCGCTGCATGGCTGTTTAACTGCACGAATTGCGCCGGATTGGTGACCACAAACTGGACGGTTCCACGGTTAACCGCCTCCTGCATCTGCTGCAGATCCAGCGGTTGAATATGAAACTGTTCACCCGGAATTTGCTGATTTAACAGGGTTTCCAGCGGTTGCCAGTGGGCACGTGTAGAGACCTCGCCACGCATCGCCAAAACACCCACATTCCACGAACCTGCCCACGCCACGCTGCCGAGCATCCACACGGAGGCCAATAGCGTCAGACATCGAACGACGTTACATCCCACTGAATTATCCCTGTCAATTATGTTGTTTTAGATCAACAACAAGCCGGGTATGTGGTTAACCACAATAGAGCTGCCCCCGCCACGATTTTTACACTGTAAATCATTGAGATTCTTTATTCATCATACGCAAATCAACGGCGTGACCAATGTTTCGTTGTTGCATCGTGACGGGAGAAAATATGGACAGCAGTAAACGGCAGTTTCTCCAGCAACTGGGCGTCCTGACCGCTGGCGCATCACTGGTTCCCCTCGCACAGGCCCAGTTTCCCTTTTCGCCTGAACGGCATGAAGGATCGCCCCAGCATCGCTACGGCATGCTGGTCGATCTGCGTCGATGTATCGGCTGCCAGGCCTGCACCGTGAGTTGCGCGATTGAAAACCAGACGCCGCAAGGTGAGTTTCGTACCAACGTTAATCAATATCAGGTGCAACTTGAAGGCCAGCAAAGCGTCACCAACGTCCTGCTGCCGCGCCTGTGCAACCATTGTGATAACCCCCCTTGCGTGCCGGTGTGTCCGGTGCAGGCCACCTTCCAGCGCGAAGATGGCATTGTGGTTGTCGACAACACACGCTGTGTTGGCTGCGCCTACTGTGTGCAGGCCTGCCCATACGATGCACGGTTTATCAACCATGAAACGCAAACCGCCGATAAATGCACTTTTTGCGTTCATCGACTGGAAGCGGGCCTGCTCCCGGCCTGCGTAGAGTCGTGTGTTGGCGGCGCGCGCATCATCGGTGATATCAAGGATCCACACAGCCGGATTTCTCAAATGCTGCAACAACATCATGACGCCATCAAGGTCCTGAAACCGGAAAGTGGCACCTCGCCGCACGTGTTCTATCTGGGCCTGGATGAGGCCTTTGTGACACCATTAATGGGGCGTGCCCAGCCCGCGCTCTGGCAGGAGGTTTAAATGAACCCTACCTTGATTATCGAAGAGGTTCTGACGCATCCACAGGACGTAAGCTGGTTACCCTGGGCTGTGCAATATTTCTTTTTTATCGGCATTGCCGCCTGCGCCGCACTGTTTGCCTGCGTGATCCACTGGCGCAAACAAGAGACGCCGGAACTGGAAAACCTGACGCTGTTAATCGCCCTGACCTGCGCGATTACCGCGCCGCTGGCGCTGACCGCTGATTTACACCAGACCGCTCGTGTCTGGCATTTCTACGCCTTTCCGACGCCATGGTCGTGGATGCCGTGGGGCGCGCTGTTTTTACCGCTATTCACCGGGTTTTTAGGGCTGTGGTTTATCGCACAACAGGTTAAGCGATTAACCGCAAAAAGTTACAGCGTCACTAAATGGTTGGCCGTGGGAAGTGCGCTATCGGCGATTGGACTGTTGGTCTATACAGGTCGCGAGGTCTCGATTGTCGAGGCGCGTCCGATCTGGTTCAGCTACGCCTTCCCGGTAGCGATGTTCCTCAGTGCCCTGCAAACGTTTCTTGCCCTGCTTATCGCCACGGTGAAAAACGCAGGGACAACATTACCGCGCAAACTGGCATGGGGACAGATAGCCACGCTGTGCGCGCTGGCTATCGTGGTGGTGATATGGGCTAGTGGCAACACGCTATCGGGGTCAGCAATTCGCCAGTGGCTGGATGTGGCGGCTTCCGCGCGACATTACGCCATCGGCTGGATTGCACTTTGGGTTACCTCACTGGGCGTTTGCGCCCTGGTGTTACGCCATCCGTTATCACTGCCATTACGTATTTCGCTGGCAATAAGTGCAATGGCATTGTGCTGGCTAATGCGCTGGACATTACTCATTCAGGTACAGACCGTACCGAAATTTAACGCCCAGTTTAATCCCTATATCCTGCCCGGTGGCACAGATGGCTGGCTGGCTATTCTTGGCACTTTTGGCCTGTGGGTCGCACTGATCATTATGGTTCGTGAAGCCCTGAACGCGATCGCAAGGAGAATGCAACATGGCTAATTTAACTCGTCGTCAGTGGCTTAAAGTTGGTCTAGCCGTCGGGGGCATGGTGACCTTCGGCCTGAGTTATCGGGACGTGGCAAAGCGTGCGATTGATGGTTTGCTTGACGGAACATCAGGAAAAATAACCCGTGACCGTATCTTTGGTAATGCACTCATCCCCGAAGCACATGCCCAAACGCGCTGGCAACAGAACCCGCAACAGGTGATCTCCATGACGCAGTGTTTCGGCTGCTGGACGCAATGTGGCGTGCGTGTCCGTGTTGATAACGAACAAGGCAAAGTGTTGCGTATTGCGGGCAACCCGTACCATCCGCTATCTCACGAACACCACATTGACTCCTCTGTTCCCTTTGCCGCCGCGATGGAACAACTGGCGGGCGAAACCGGCCTTGATGCCCGCTCCACCGCTTGCGCTCGCGGTGCAACGTTACTTGAAGGCCTGTACAGCCCACTGCGTATTCTGGAGCCAATGAAACGCGTGGGTAAACGTGGGGAAGGCAAATGGCAGCGCATCAGCTTTGAGCAACTGATCAAAGAAGTGGTGGAAGGCGGCGATCTGTTTGGCGAAGGCCACGTTGACGGTCTGCGGGCGATCCACGATCCCGATACGCCGATTGATGCCCGACACCCCGGTTTCGGCCCAAAATCCAATCAGCTACTGGTCACCAATACCAGTGATGAAGGACGTGATACATTTTTGCGTCGCTTTGCCCTGAACAGTTTCGGCAGCAAAAACTTCGGTGCCCATGGCGCATACTGTGGTCTGGCCTATCGTGCCGGATCTGGCGCGTTGATGGGCGATCTGGATAAAAATACCCACGTAAAACCCGACTGGGATAATGTCGAATTTGCGTTGTTTATGGGGACGTCTCCAGCACAATCCGGCAACCCGTTTAAACGCCAGGCACGGCAACTCGCCAGTGCCCGTTTACGTGATGACTTCCGCTATGTTGTGGTTGCACCAGCCCTACCGCTAACGACAGTGCTTGCCGACGATCGTGGGCACTGGCAGCCCGTACGCCCAGGGACGGACTCCGCTCTGGCGATGGGGATGATCCGCTGGATAATTGAAAAGCAGCGCTATAACGCTGATTACCTGGCTATTCCAGACGTACAGGCCATGAAGCAGGCCGGGGAAAAAAGCTGGACCAACGCCACCCATCTGGTCATTACCGATGAAATTCCAACGCTCGCCGGTCAGCATTTAACGCTGGCGCATTTACGCGCAGACGCCGCCAACGAACCAACAGTCATTAACGAAGCCGGTGAGATCGTCGCCGCCAGCAGTTGCCAACGTGCCCAACTGTTTATCTCCCGTGAAGTCACGCTGGCCGGGGGGCAAACGGTCACGGTAAAAAGTGGCTTCCAGTGTCTGAAAGAATCCGCTGAGAAACTGTCAATGGCGCAATACAGCCAGCAGTGTGGTGTTTCTGAGGCAGACATTGGCGCGCTGGCCGATGCTTTCACCCGTCACGGACGAAAAGCAGCAGTGATCACGCACGGTGGGATGATGGCGGGTAACGGTTTTTATAATGCCTGGTCGGTAATGATGCTCAATGCGTTGATCGGGAACCTGAGCCTCGAAGGCGGCGTGTTCGTCGGCGGCGGTAAGTTCAACGGCGCAACTGACGGCCCGCGCTACAATATGGACAGTTTTGCCGGGAAGGTGAAACCTAAAGGTCTGAGCATCGCCCGCAGCAAGACAGCCTATGAGTCTTCCGAAGAGTACCGCAACAAAGTCGCCGCCGGGCAATCGCCCTTCCCGGCCAAAGCGCCCTGGTATCCGTTTGTCGCAGGCCAGCTTACCGAATTGCTGGTTTCAGCACTGGAAGGTTATCCGTATCCGCTAAAGGCCTGGATCTCCAACATGACCAACCCGTTTTATGGGATTGCGGGCTTACGCGGTGTGGCAGAAGAAAAGCTAAAAGATCCTGCACGTTTGCCGCTGTTTATCGCGATTGATGCGTTCATGAACGAAACAACCGCGCTGGCGGATTACATCGTACCGGACACGCATAACTTTGAAAGCTGGGGATTCAGCGCCCCATGGGCCGGTGTCGCCAGTAAAGCCACCACCGCCCGCTGGCCCGTGGTCAGGCCCGCTACCCGCCAGACAGCTGACGGTCAACCAGTCTCAATGGAGGCTTTCTGCATCGCGGTGGCAAAACGAATTGGTCTCCCCGGCTTTGGTGACAATGCCATTGCCGACCCGCAGGGCAATCAGTATCCGCTCAACCGCGCCGAAGATTATTATCTGCGGCTGGCCGCCAACATTGCTTTTATGGGCAAAACGCCTGTGGCGGAGGCACGGGAAGAGGATATCGCGCTGACCGGGGTGCAACGAATCTTGCCGGTGATGACCCAAACGTTAAAAACCGATGAGGTGAGTCGCGTGGCGTTTATCTATTCGCGCGGTGGCCGTTTTGCGCCAGATAACAGTGGTCGGGTCGATAACCGCGTCGGCAATGCGTGGGAAAAACCGCTGCAAATATGGAATGCGGATGTCGCTGCACACCGTCATGCGATTACCGGCGAGCGCTACAGCGGCTGTCCGGCGTGGTATCCTTCGCGCCTCTCTGATGGACGTGCGGTTGAGGAGTTGTTCCCGGAACAAGAGTGGCCGTTGAAACTGATTTCCTTTAAATCGAATACCATGTCCAGCGCGTCGGCCGTGATCCCGCGACTGCATCATCTGAAGCCGGTTAATCTGGTGGCGCTCAATCCACAGGATGGTCAGCGGTATGGTTTAGCACACGGCGATACCGTTCGCATCACCACGCCGGGCGGGCAGGTTGAAGCGCAAATCAGCTTACTGCAGGGCGTGATGCCTGGGGTAATCGCAATTGAGCATGGCTATGGACATAAAGAAATGGGCGCTGCGCAGCATACGCTCGACGGTGAGCCGATGCCATTTGATAAAAAGATAAAGTCGGGAATCAATATCAACGATCTGGGCTTTGCGGATCCGACACGAAAGGTTGCCAACACCTGGCTGGATTGGGTTTCAGGAGCCGCTGTGCGTCAGGGGTTGCCAGCGAGAATTGAACGAGTATAGCTCTGCGCGAACGCATTTTACCCGGCCTACAAGACGTCGTAGGCCGGATAAGGCACTGCCGCCACTCAGCAAAAAGCGGATCAGTTATTAACCGGGATCACCGCGCCTTTATATTTGGTACGGATCCAGTCCTGGATCTCTTTGGAGTGCAGCACATCAACCAGCGCCACGATATCCTTTTTCTTCTCGTCACCGCGATGCACGGTAATGATATTGGCATACGGGTTGTTTTCACCGCTTTCTACGGCAATCGGATCTTTCACTGGATCCAGTCCGGCGTCGATTGCGTAGTTGGCGTTAATCACCACCGCATCCCCTTCTTCATTGTTATACATCTGCGGTAACAGCGCCGCTTCCACGTTAGGTAAGAACTTCAACTTTTTCGGGTTCTCTACGATGTCGCTAATGCGCGCCGTCACTTTATCCACACCCGGCTTCAGCTTGATCACACCCTCTTTTTCAAAAATCGACAGAATACGACCTTCTTCAGATACCGCATCACGCATGATCACCTTGCCACCTTCCGGCAGATCCTTCAGTGACTTCACCTTTTTCGAATAGATACCAATCGGCTCAATATGAATCGCCCCTGCGCTGACGAAATCATAGGATTTGTCGCCAGCATGATCTTTAATCACGCTATTCAGGTACGGGATATGCTGGAAGTAGTTAGCGTCAATCTCACGACCCGCCAGCGCGGTGTTCGGCAGAATGTAGTCCTGGAATGGTTTAATCTCCAGGTCTATCCCTTGCTTCGCCAGTATAGGCTTAGCCTGCTCGAGGATCTCTGCATGCGGCACGTTGGACGCGCCAACGGTCAGCGTATCTGCCCACGAGGCAAAGCTCAGGGCGCTTAAGGTTGCAGCTGCGAGTAATGTCAGTGATTTTTTCATGATGATGGTTTCCGTATTTTATTAGCGTTTATCTAACAGAGAGGTGATCACATCGCCGCAAAGCTGAATGATGAAGACGATGAGCAGAATCGTTACCGTCGCCACCAGCGTGACGTCGCTGTGGTTGCGCTGGAATCCTTCCAGATAAGCCAGGTTCCCTAAACCACCGGCACCAATCACCCCAGCCATCGCGCTGTAGCTAACCAGTGCAATCAGCGTCACGGTGATCCCGGACACCAGAGCGGGTGAGGATTCCGGCAGTAAAACCCGAAAAACAAGCGTCGTCAGACGTGCGCCCATCGAGCGCGTCGCTTCAATAACGCCTTTATCGACTTCACGCAGGGCGATTTCGACCAGGCGTGCGTAAAAAGGTGCAGCCCCCACAATCAACGCGGGCAACGCGGCATTGGCGCCGAGAATGGTGCCAACGATCGTTTTGGTAAACGGTATTAGCAATACGATCAGAATGATGAACGGGATCGAGCGGAAAATATTGACCACCAGCGAGATCGCGCTATACAAGGCGCGGTTCTGGAATAGTCCACCGCGAGCGGTCAGGAACAGCGCCAGCCCGAGTGCAATCCCAAGGACAAACGTTGCCGCACCAGAAAGTGCCGTCATATAGAGCGTTTCCTGGGTTGCTGCCAGCAGTTGGTCCCACTTCAGATGGGGAAACAGATCTTCAGGCATGTTGAATCACCTCGCCTTCAATGTCGCTCTGGCGCAGGTCGGCCAAAATATTGTTCAATTGTTCCTCAGAGGCCACAACGTGCACCCAGAGCTGACCAAACACACCGTGCGCGGTTTGCGTCATCTTGCCGTGCAAAATGTTAAACGGCAGGCCATAGCGTAAGGTCAATTCGCCAACCACTGGCCGATGCGTACGTTGCCCGGTAAATGTAAGCCTGATCACCACGCCGCCAAGTTCGCTGGCCAGCTGCGGGTTGAATTCGTCTTCCTCGGCATATTGACTCACCTGACGAACGAACTGTCGGGTGATCGGTTGCTGTGGATGGGTAAAGACAGTAAGTACATCGCCCTCTTCAACCACCCTGCCGTTTTCCATTACCGCGACGCGATCGCAGATCTTGCGTACCACGTGCATTTCATGGGTGATCAGCACGATGGTTAATTTGAAGCGACGGTTAATATCGAGCAGTAACTCCAGAATCTGATCGGTAGTTTGCGGATCCAGGGCTGACGTAGCCTCGTCACAGAGCAGTACATCAGGATTATTCGCCAGCGCGCGGGCGATCCCTACGCGCTGCTTTTGGCCGCCACTGAGCTGCGATGGATACGCATTTTCGCGACCGCTCAGACCGACAAGGGTAATCAGCTCGGCCACTCGCGCCTTAATCATCGCTTTCGGCGCACCGGCAATTTGCATAGAGAAAGCGATATTTTCACTGACGGTGCGTGACCACAGTAAATTAAAGTGCTGAAACACCATGCTGATTTTCAACCGTGCCTGACGCAACGATTCCCCGCGGGCGGCGGAAATATCCTGACCGTTAATCGTCACGCTACCGGAGGACGGTTTTTCCAGACCATTGAGCAAACGTATTAAGGTGCTTTTTCCCGCCCCGCTGTAACCAATGATCCCGTAAATCTGCCCCTGCTCAACCGTCAGGTTGACATCATCGACAGCGGTAATAGAAAGCCTGCCTGGCGTAAACACTTTCGAAATATTTTTCAGGACAATCATGTCGTTTGGGTATCCGCTGCTGCTTATTGTTATCCTGCTAGTGCTTTTGGCTGTTTAGCAGTATGGATGTCCAAATGAGTGTAATCAGCGAGATTGACTTTTAAAATGAATTAAAAAGAATTTGATATAACTTTTAGAAATATGAAGACATTCGAGCCGGGATGACAGGATAACCCTCATCTGAGAGGACAAATGCAGGTTGTTGCGCAACAAACCTCGACGGTGGACAACCTCTTTATCCATACCTATGAACAAATTAGTGAATATTTCTTGTGAAACTGCACAGAACTCTTTTGAAACGCTGTTTCCATTTTCCTTTTTGATAATTTTCAGCGTATAATGCGCGCCAATTGTCTCTTGAATGGTTTCAGCACATTGACCTGTAAAACTCAACGACTACAAAACTCACCATCCCGTTGGGCTGAAACGCAAGCACACATTCCTCTGCACGCTTTATCGATGTCACCTATTCTTAGAGCGAGGCATCACAACTTTCGTAACTCAGGTTTAGCTTTCCATCCGTGCGCGATGGAAGCCAGATTTCCATATCCTTCTCAACTTAAAGACTAAGACTGTCATGAAAAAGACGAAAATTGTTTGCACCATCGGTCCGAAAACCGAATCCGAAGAGATGTTAACCAAAATGCTGGACGCGGGCATGAACGTCATGCGTCTGAACTTCTCCCACGGTGATTACGCAGAACACGGTCAGCGCATCAAGAATTTGCGCAACGTCATGAGCAAAACCGGTAAAAAAGCCGCTATTCTGCTCGACACCAAAGGTCCGGAAATCCGTACCATTAAGCTGGAAGGCGGCAACGACGTTTCTCTGAAAGCGGGCCAGACCTTCACTTTCACTACCGACAAATCTGTTGTGGGCAACAATGAAATCGTTGCTGTTACCTATGAAGGCTTCACTAAAGACCTGTCCGTCGGTAACACCGTTCTGGTCGACGATGGTTTGATCGGCATGGAAGTTACCGCTATCGAAGGTAACAAAGTTATTTGTAAAGTGCTGAACAACGGCGACCTGGGCGAAAACAAAGGCGTTAACCTGCCGGGCGTTTCCATTGCCCTGCCAGCACTGGCTGAAAAAGACAAACAAGACCTGATCTTCGGTTGCGAACAAGGCGTTGACTTCGTTGCAGCCTCCTTTATCCGTAAACGTTCTGACGTCGTTGAAATCCGCGAGCACCTGAAAGCGCACGGCGGCGAAAACATCCAGATCATCTCCAAAATCGAAAACCAGGAAGGCCTGAACAACTTCGACGAAATCCTCGAAGCGTCTGACGGCATCATGGTTGCTCGTGGCGATATGGGCGTTGAGATCCCGGTTGAAGAAGTTATCTTCGCGCAGAAAATGATCATCGAAAAATGTATCCGCGCACGTAAAGTCGTTATCACTGCGACCCAGATGCTGGACTCCATGATCAAAAACCCGCGTCCGACCCGTGCTGAAGCTGGTGACGTTGCTAACGCCATCCTCGACGGTACCGACGCAGTCATGCTGTCTGGTGAGTCTGCAAAAGGTAAATACCCGCTGGAAGCCGTTACCATCATGGCGACCATCTGTGAGCGTACTGACCGCGTGATGACCAGCCGTCTGGACTTCAACAACGACAGCCGCAAACTGCGCATCACCGAAGCCGTTTGCCGTGGCGCGGTTGAAACTGCAGAAAAACTGGATGCTCCGCTGATCGTCGTCGCAACCCAGGGCGGTAAATCTGCTCGCGCAGTACGTAAATACTTCCCGGATGCCACCATCCTGGCGCTGACCACCAACGAAACTACCGCGCGTCAGCTGGTGCTGAGCAAAGGCGTTGTTGCACAGGTGGTTAAAGAAATCAGCTCTACCGATGATTTCTATCGCCTGGGTAAAGAAGTTGCTCTGGAAAGCGGTCTGGCACAGAAAGGTGACGTTGTGGTGATGGTTTCCGGTGCGCTGGTTCCGAGCGGCACCACCAATACAGCATCTGTTCACGTGCTGTAATAATTCCATCGCGAATTAATTTGCTTAAAAAGCGCCCTTGCGGCGCTTTTTTATTTTCTTGATAGCCACGATTAATAAAAAATCAAATCGGATTTCACTATCCAATCCGAGATTATCTAAGATGAATCCGATGGAAGCTTTCTGTTTTCTCACGAGTTTTTAGCTGTTTTTGCACAATTCGATGCTTCTTTGAGCGAACGATCAAAAATAAGTGCATTCCCATCAAAAAAATATTCTCAACATAAAAAACTTTGTGTAATACTTGTAACGCTACATGGAGATTAACTCAATCTAGAGGGTATTAATAATGAATCGTACTAAACTGGTACTGGGCGCGGTAATCCTGGGTTCTACTCTGCTGGCAGGTTGCTCCAGCAACGCTAAAATCGATCAGCTGTCTTCTGACGTTCAGACTCTGAACGCTAAAGTTGACCAGCTGAGCAACGACGTGAACGCAATGCGTTCCGACGTTCAGGCTGCTAAAGATGACGCAGCTCGCGCTAACCAGCGTCTGGACAACGCAGCTACTAAATAC